>CP134226.1:1498333-2247500 GCA_031655335.1 Thalassospiraceae bacterium LMO-SO8
AACTGAGGCCCCACCGTTCGAGCACGCTGAAGGGCGTGCACGTGTTCATGTGGGTGCTGGCCGTGTTCTGGGTGCCGCTGTCGGTGCTGTTCATCATGATCGGCGCCTGGCCGGTGTTTCCCTTCATGGGGGTGGAGATGATCTTACTCTACGGCCTGCTGCGCCTGAACCTCAGGCGCGGGACCGAGGTCGAGACCATCGCCGTGACGGCGCGGGAGTTGAGCGTCGACCGCGTCACCCATTGGGGCCGCCATCACCGCTGGACCTTCCAGCCGCAATGGCTGCAGGTGCTGGTCGACGAAACCCGAGGCCGGGGGGCGCGGCTGCTGCTGCGCTCGCACGGGCGCTCGCTCGCCATCGGCCGGTTTCTCACGCTGGAGGAAAAGACCGGCGTCGCCAACCGCCTGAAGCAGGTGCTGGCCGAGCTGCGCAATCCGGTGCTGGCGCCCGCCTGGATGGTCGCCGTCTCGGCGGCGTTGATGGCTTAGCCCGGGCTTAGGCCAGGCCCAGCACGTCGCGCATGGAATACAGGCCCGGCGCCTTGCCTTCGCACCACATGGCGGCGCGCACGGCGCCGCGCGCGAAAATCTCGCGGCTGGCCGCGCGGTGGGTCAGCTCGACCCGCTCCGACGGACCGGCGAAGATCACCGTATGGTCGCCGACCACGTCGCCGCCGCGCAGGGTGGCGTAGCCGATGGCCCGGTCGGGGCGCGCACCCGTATGGCCTTCGCGCGACATCACCGCGTTGGCGTCATGGTCGATGCCGCGCCCTTCGGCGGCGGCGCGGCCGAGCATCAACGCCGTGCCCGAGGGCGCGTCGATCTTGTGCTTGTGATGCATTTCCACGACTTCGATGTCGTAATCGGGGCCCAGCAGTTCGGCCGCCTGACGGGCCAGACCGACCAGCAGGTTGACGCCGAGCGACATGTTGCCCGCCTGCACGATGGCGGCCTTTTCGGCCGCTCCCTGAACGGTGGACTGCTGCTCCGCCGTCAGCCCCGTGGTGCCGATGACCATGGCCGTCGCGGTGTCGAAGGCGAGCGCCGCATGGGCCGCCGTCGCCGCCGGCACGGTGAAGTCGATGACCACGTCCGACGCCGTGAACAACGCCCGCGCGTCGTCCATGACCACGGCGCCCACGGTCTTTGTTCCGACCAACAACCCTAAGTCCTGGCCGATGAAGGGGCTGCCCGCCTGTTCCGTGCCGCCGGCAAGCGCCGCACCGTCCGTCGCCATCACGGCCTGGATCAGCATGCGCCCCATGCGCCCGCCGCAGCCGACAATTCCGATGTTCATGAACTCAATCCTCGCAATCTTCGTTGGCGAGGAATCTATGGGCCGGGTCCTTGAAGTGAAAGCAAAAAACTTTCTTCTCCGTGTCCTCTGTGCCGTCTCTGTGATCTCTGTGTCCCATTAATCAGCCGCTCCCGGGCCTCGGTCGGGGGCCCGGGCGCGACAATGAAAGAATGGCTGGGGAGGACACGGAGGACCTCAGAGGACACAGAGCGGGCGGAGACTGCCTGAACCGCCGAAGACCGACCGGCTTAATCTTTCAGGTCTTCCCAGATTTCCTTGACCTTGTCGAAGAAGCCCGTGGATTGCGGGCTTTGGGTCTTCTTATCGCCGGCGGCGTCGAATTCCTTGAGAAGCTCTTTCTGCCTGTCCGTCAGATTCTGCGGCGTTTCCACCGTGACCTGGACGAACATGTCGCCGCGCGACTTGGAGCGCATGACCGACATGCCCTTGCCCGCGAGGCGCAGCTGGTGGCCCGTCGGCGTGCCCGCGGGGATGGTCACCCGCGCGCGCTTGCCTTCGATGGTCGGGACCTCGACCTGGCCGCCCAGGGCCGCCGTGGTCATGGGGATGGGCACCCGGCAATGGATGTCGGCGCCGTCGCGGTGGAAGAAACGGTGCGGGCGGATGCCCAGAAACAGATACAGATCGCCCGGGGGAGCGCCCCGCAGGCCGGCCTCGCCCTCGCCCGCCAGGCGGATGCGGGTGCCGTCCTCGACCCCGGCGGGAATGGTGACGCTGAGCGTCTTTTCCTTGTGCACGCGCCCGGCCCCGCCGCAGGTCCGGCAGGGGTCCTTGATCACCGTGCCCCGGCCCTGACAGGCCGGGCAGGTGCGTTCCACCGTGAAGAAACCCGATTGCGAGCGCACGCGCCCCGCCCCCCCGCAGGTCGTGCAGGTGATGGGGGCCGCCGCGTCCTCGGCGCCGGTGCCCTTGCAGGGCTCGCAGGCGACGGAGGTCGGCACGCGGATTTCCGCTTTCTTGCCGTTGAAGGCGTCTTCCAGCGACAGTTCCATGTTGTAGCGCAGGTCGGCGCCGTGGCCGCCGGCATGGCCGCCGCGCCCGCCGCGCTGGCCGCCCATGAATTCGCCGAACATTTCCTCGAAGATGTCGCCGAAGCCGGAAAAGCCCTGGCCGCCGGCATCGAAGCCGCCGCCACCGCCGCCGCCCGCCTCGAAGGCGGCATGACCGAAGCGGTCGTAGGCGGCGCGTTTTTCCGGGTCCTTCAGAACCTCGTAGGCCTCGTTCAGTTCCTTGAACTTCTTTTCCGCTTCCTTGTCGTCGGGGTTGCGGTCGGGATGAAACTGCATGGCGAGCTTGCGGTAGGCCGATTTCAGCTCACCGTCGTCGGCGCCCTTCTTGACGCCGAGAATGTCATAGTAATCGCGCTTGTCAGCCATGATCGAGAGCCCTCCCGGACATCAGGACGTTACAGACGGCGATCCGAAATGGCGCCGGGGGCCGAAGCCCCCGGCGCGCCGGATCAGTCGTCCTTGCCGCCCTTCTTGCCCTTGGGGGCGTCGTCGGCGTCCGGATTGACTTCCTCGAAGTCGGCGTCGACCACGGTGGCGTCCTCGGACTTGGCGTCGTCGGCGCCGGACGCGGGGGCGTCATCCGGGCTTTCTTCCTGGGCCGCCTTGTACATGGCTTCACCCAGTTTCATGGAGGCCTGGCTGAGCGCTTCGCACTTGGCGTTGATGGCCTCGGCGTCGTCGCCTTCCTTGGCTTCCTTCAGGTCCTCGACGGCGGCTTCGATCGCCGACTTGTCGTCCGCGCCGATCTTGTCGCCGTATTCCTTGAGGTTCTTTTCCGCCGAATGGATCAGGGTGTCGGCCGTGTTCTTGGCTTCGACCAGGGCCCGGCGCTGCTTGTCGTCGTCGGCGTGGGCCTCGGCTTCCTGAACCATGCGTTCGATGTCGTCGTCGGACAGACCGCCACTGGCCTGGATGCGGATCTGCTGTTCCTTGTTGGTCGCCTTGTCCTTGGCCGACACGTTGACGATGCCGTTGGCGTCGATGTCGAAGGTGACCTCGATCTGCGGCAGGCCGCGCGGGGCCGGCGGGATGCCCATCAGGTCGAACTGGCCGAGCAGCTTGTTGTCGGCGGCCATTTCGCGTTCGCCCTGGAACACCCGGATGGTCACCGCCCCCTGGTTGTCCTCGGCGGTCGAGAAGGTCTGGCTCTTGCGGGTCGGGATCGTCGTGTTGCGGTCGATCAGGCGCGTGAACACCCCACCCAGCGTTTCGATGCCGAGCGACAGCGGCGTCACGTCGAGCAGCAGCACGTCCTTCACGTCGCCCTTCAGCACGCCGCCCTGGATGGCGGCGCCGATGGCCACGACTTCGTCCGGGTTGACGCCCTTGTGGGGCTCGCGGCCGAAGAATTCCTTGACGATCTTGTTGACCAGCGGCATGCGCGTCATGCCGCCGACCAGGATGACCTCGTCGATTTCAGACGCCTTGAGGCCCGCATCCTTGAGCGCCTTCTTGCAGGGCTCGACGGTGCGTTCCACCAGGTCCTCGACCAGGGTTTCCAGCTTGGCGCGGGACAGCTTGATGTTGAGGTGCTTGGGCCCCGACGCGTCGGCGGTGATGAACGGCAGGTTGATTTCCGTCTGGGTCGTCGACGACAGTTCGATCTTGGCCTTTTCGCCGGCTTCCTTCAGGCGCTGCAAGGCGAGACGGTCCTCGCGCAGGTCGATGCCGTTTTCCTTTTTGAACTCGTCGGCAAGGTAATCGACGATGCGGTGGTCGAAATCCTCGCCGCCCAGGAAGGTATCGCCGTTGGTCGACTTGACCTCGAACACGCCGTCGCCGATTTCCAGGACCGAGACGTCGAAGGTGCCGCCGCCGAGGTCATAGACCGCGATGACGCCGTTTTCCTTTTTCTCGAGCCCGTAGGCGAGGGCGGCCGCCGTCGGTTCGTTGATGATGCGCAGCACCTCGAGCCCGGCGATCTTGCCGGCGTCCTTGGTGGCCTGACGCTGGGAATCGTTGAAGTAGGCGGGCACGGTGATGACGGCCTGGGAAACCGGCTCACCCAGGTAACTTTCCGCCGTTTCCTTCATCTTTTGCAGGATGAAGGCGGAAATCTGGCTGGGGCTGTATTTCGAGTCGTCAATTTCGACCCAAGCGTCGCCGTTGTCGCCCTTGACGATCTTGTAGGGGACCAGCTTCTTGTCCTTGGCCACCATCTTGTCGTCGTAACGGCGCCCGATCAGGCGCTTGATGGCGAACAGGGTGTGTTCCGGATTGGTCACCGCCTGGCGCTTGGCCGGCAGGCCCGTCAGGCGTTCGCCCGCGTCCGTGAAGGCAACCATGGAAGGCGTGGTGCGGACGCCTTCCGAGTTCTCGATCACCTTGACATCCTTGCCGTCCATCACGGCGACGCAGGAGTTCGTGGTGCCCAAGTCGATACCGATAACCTTACTCATGTGTTCAGTCCTTTCCTTAAGGCCAACCGTCCCAGGGCCCGATTGCGGCGCCCGTCTGCGGCTTCCATCGTTGTTTCAGGTGCTGCTTAACCCATGCCCCTTGGGATGAAAAGATGTCATCGCCCAGTTTACACGGCCCAGGGTTAACAGGCTCCTGCCAAAACCGCATCAAAGACCGTTGCGGTTCGAGGGTTATATAGGCGGGTGCGGACGGCCCCGCAACCCGGCTTTCCGGGGTTTTCTACAGCTTTTCGTCGACCCTGCCGCCGGCGCCGCCGGCATCCTTTTCGTAAGCCTTGCTGCCGTCCTTGCCCTCATTGCCGGCCGGGGCCGCGTCCTCGGCGGCCGGGGCCGCGGGTTCGGGTTTCGGTCCGCCCTTGGTCACGCCGACCTTGGCCGGGCGCAGCAAACGGTCGTTCAGCGTGTAACCGGCCTCGATCACCTGGGCCACCGTGCCCTGGGGCTGGGTCGGGTCGGGAATTTCGAACAGCGCCTCGTGGGCGTTGGAATCGAAGCGCTGCCCCAACGGGTCGAGGCGCTTGATGCCGCTGCGTTCCAGCACGGACAGCAACGCCCGCTCCGTCATCTCGACCCCGGTCATCAGGGTTTCGACGACTTCCGACGACTTGCGCGCCTCGGCGTCGATGCTGTCCAGCGCGCGGCGCAGGTTGTCGCCCACGGTCAGAATTTCGCGGGCGAAGGTCGCGATGGCGTATCTGGACGCGTCCTGCTTGTCGCGCTCGGCGCGGCGGCGCACGTTTTCGGCCTCGGCCAGGGCACGCAGGGTGCGGTCGTTGGCTTCGGAGAGCTGGGCTTCCAGCGCGGCGATGCGCTGGGCCGGGTCGGCCTCGCCCGCGTCCGCCGTCATCGACGGGATCGGCGGCTCGCCTTCCGGCGCCGCTTCCGGCTGGCCGGAATCGGCGGCGGCATCGGCGGCCGTATCCTCGGGCGCGCTGTCTGGGGTTTGCTCGGGTGTGGTCTCGGACATCTTTGTTCCTTCAGGGTGTTCCTTGCGGTTGGGGTCTGGCCGGCCGGGGATCAGCCGCGGCGGCCGGCGCCGATATAGCCGCCGATCAGATCGGCGGTGTAATCGACCATGGGAATGATGCGGGAATAGTTCATGCGCGTCGGGCCGATGACGCCGACGGCGCCGATGATCTGCTGCTGTTCGTTGCGGTAGCTGCGCACGACCATGGCGCAGCCCGACACGTTGAACAGGGTGTTGTCGGCGCCGATGAAGATCTGCACCCCGTCGGCGCGGTCGGCCATGGAGAGAATCTTCAACATCTGCTCCTTGGTCTCGAGCGCCGAGAACAGGCCGCGGATGCGTTCCAGGTCGGTGACCAGATTGACGTCTTCCAGCAGATGCGCCTGGCCGCGCACGATGAGCGAGCCGCCGGGCCCGGTGTCGCCGCCGGCCCAGGTCGCGAGCCCGCCCTCGACCAGCTTGGCGGTCAGCTCGTCAAGCTGGGCGCGCTGGTTTTCCAGTTCGGACATGATGCCGTCGTAGGCGTCGGAAATGCTGCGCCCGACCAGCTTGGCCGAGAGATAATTGGTCGCCTGGACCAGGGCCGAGGCCGGCAGGTCCAGGGGGATTTCCATGATCCGGTTTTCGACCACGCCCGATTCCGTGACCAGGATGACGAGGGCGCGGCCCGGGCTGAGATGCACGAATTCGATGTGCTTCAAGGGGCTTTCCGTCTTCGGCGCCAGCACCAGGGACGCGCAATGGGCCAAACCCGAAAGCGTCTGCGTCGCCTGCGCCAGCAGACCCTCGACGGAATTGGCCGTGCCGGCGCATTGGCTTTTGATGGAGGCGCGCTCGGTCTCGGTCAGATTGCCGACCTCGAGCAGGCCGTCGACGTAAAGCCGCAACCCCGTTTCCGTCGGCAGGCGCCCGGCCGAGGTATGGGGCGAGAACAGCAGGCCCATGTCCTCCAGGTCCGCCATGACGTTGCGCACCGTCGCCGGCGACAGGCTGACCGGCAGGCGCCGGGCCAGGGTGCGCGAGCCCACGGGCTCGCCGGTCTCGACGAAGCTTTCGACGATTTCCCGGAAAATCTGACGTGAACGGTCGTTCAGTTCTTCGATCATGGCCAAGTTTCGGTCTGCGGTCGGATCAGGGTCGCGGACATGAGGTTTCGATGAAATTCGGGCTTGCGCGGAATTTAGTCGCCGGACCGCCGGAGCGCAATGGCTGCCGGGCCGCGCCTGTTTCCGGCCCCGGCCGGGGACCCTCGACCAATTGCCGGGTTTACCGGGCCGCCCGCCGGGGCTAGGGTCTGGCCGAGGAGACCATCTACGGGGGGAATTTATATATGAGACCATCGGGCCGCGCCGCCGATCAGTTGCGCGATATCGTGCTGGAGCCGGGATACGCCAAGTATGCCGAAGGATCGTGCATGGCGCGGTTCGGCGAAACCCATGTGCTCTGCGCCGCCACGGTGGAGGAACGGGTGCCCGGCTGGATGCGCGATTCCGGCAAGGGCTGGGTCACGGCGGAGTACGGCATGCTGCCGCGTTCGACCCACAGCCGCACCAACCGCGAGGCCGCGCGCGGCCAGCAATCGGGCCGCACCCAGGAAATTCAGCGCCTGATCGGCCGCTCCCTGCGTGCGGTCACCGATCTCAAGGCCATGGGCGAAATTCAGGTGCGTCTGGACTGCGACGTGATCCAGGCCGACGGCGGCACCCGCACGGCGGCCATCACCGGGTCCTACGTGGCGCTGCACCTGGCGTTTCAGCGCTGCGTCGATCTCGGCCTCATGAAGGCCATTCCGCTGACCGATCAGATCGCCGCCGTGTCCTGCGGCATCTTCAAGGACACTCAGGTTCTCGATCTCGATTACGCCGAGGATTCCTCGGCCCAGGCCGACGCCAACTTCGTGTTCACCGGGCGCGGCGGGATCGTGGAAATCCAGGGCACGGCCGAGGACGCGCCGTTTTCCCCGGCCCAGTTCGACGACCTGATGGCCCTGGCCCGCAAGGGCGTCGATGAGCTGTGCCAGGCGCAACGCCGGGCCATCGGATTGGAATAGCGGCATGGCCCGGGCGTTCACGGAAGACCGGCTGGTCATCGCCACGCACAACCCGGGCAAGCTGCGCGAAATCGGTGCCCTGCTGGCGCCCTTCGGGGTCGCCGTGACCTCGGCCGGGGAATTGGGCCTGGCCGAGCCCGTCGAGGACGGCGACAGTTTCAAGGCCAACGCCCTGATCAAGGCGCGGGCCGCCGCCGATGCTTCCGGCCTGCCGGCCCTGGCCGATGATTCGGGCCTTGCCGTGGACGCGCTGGGCGGGGCCCCCGGCATCCATTCGGCGCGCTGGGCCGGACCCGAAAAGGATTTCGGCGAGGCCATGGCGCGGGTTTGGGAACTGGTCCTGGAATCCGAAGACCGGCGGGCGCACTTCGTCTGCGCCCTGGCCCTGGCCTGGCCCGACGGGACGTCGGAAGTATTCGAAGGCCGGGTCGACGGCGACATCGTCTGGCCGCCCACGGGCGACAAGGGCTTTGGCTACGATCCGATCTTCCAGCCCGAGGGCTATTTCATCACCTTCGCCGAGATGGAACCCGCCGCCAAGCACCACATCAGCCACCGCGCCCATGCCTTCGAACAGCTGGTCGCGGCCTGTTTCAAGGGCCGGGGCTGACCCCGCCGCGATGACCCCCTTCGGCGTTTACGTGCATTGGCCGTTCTGCGAATCCAAATGCCCCTATTGCGACTTCAACAGCCACGTTCAGGATGCGGTTGACCAGGCGCGCTGGGCCAAGGCCCTGATCGCCGACCTGGCCCATTACGCGGCGGATACCCAGGGGCGCACCGTGACCACCGTGTTTTTCGGCGGCGGCACGCCGTCTCTGATGAAAGCGGAGACTGTGGCCGCCGTGATCCAGGGCATCCGCGATTTGTGGCCCTGCGCCGACGACCTGGAAGTCAGCCTGGAAGCCAATCCGTCGAGCGCGGAAATCGCCGCCTTTCCCGACCTCAAGGCCGCCGGGGTGACACGGCTCTCGGTCGGGGTGCAGTCGTTCGACGACGCGGCGCTTTCCGCGCTCGGCCGCCGTCACGACGCCCAGGCGGCGCGCCGGGCCCTGGCCGGGGCGCGCAATCATTTTGAAGAGTTTTCGTTTGATCTTATTTACGCAAGGCCTGGGCAAACAAAGGACAACTGGCGCCAGGAGCTGAAGGAAGCCTTGACCTTCGCCGGGCCGCACCTGTCGTTCTATCAATTGACGATCGAACCCGGCACGCCTTTTCATAAGGACGGCGTGAAGGCCGCCGAGGGCGAATTGGGCGCGGCCCTGTTCGACGTCACGCAAGAGGTTCTGGGCGAGGCGGGCCTGCCCGCCTATGAGATTTCCAACCATGCCCGGCCGGGCCATGAATGCCGCCACAACCTGAACATCTGGCGCGGCTGGGATTATGTCGGCGTCGGGCCGGGGGCGCATGGCCGCCTCGCCCTGGCCGGAAAGGACGGGATGCAGGATTGGGGCACCCATCAGATCCACAATCCCGAACGCTGGCTGAACCTTGTCGAATCCAAGGGCCACGGCACCGCCAAAAGGCGCCTGCTCGACGACGGCGACCGCGCCGAGGAAAGGGTGATCATGGGCCTGCGCCTGACCGAGGGCATCGACCGCGCCCGTTTCCAGGCCCAGGCCGGGCGCGACGTGCTGACCCTGATCAACCCGTCGAAGCTCGCCTATGCGGTAGGTGCCGGTTACGTGGAACTGGACAAAACCCGCATCGCCGCCACCGCCGAGGGGCGATTGCGGCTCAACAGCCTGCTCGCGTCGTTGCTGGCGGCGTAACCGAACCTGTTAATTCGCTAGTTCGTGACCGCCTGGAAGGTCGCCGGCGCCTTGTCGATGACCACCGCGCCGCGCTGGCGGACCTGAAGGATGGCAAGGCCGCGTTCCGACGTGCCGTCGGGCAGGAAGCGGAAGATACCGTCGCGTCCGGCGAAGCCGTTGGGATTGGCGATCAGTTTGGCCGTGAAGCGGTCGGGCCCGGGCAATTGGGCCAGCACGGCGGCGAGCGCCGCCGCGTCATAGGCGATGGTCGCGAGGCGGGGCGGCGCCTCGCCGTAGACGTCCTGATATTCCTTTTCGAACCCGGCGCGCGGGCCCGGCGGCGGGGCCGCGTACCAGCCGCCGACCAGGGCCGGCTCGGCGCCGATACCCGGCTCGTCCCATTGCCCGGTGCCCAGCATGCGCACCTTGTTGGGGTCGATGTCGTAGAACGGCAGCAAGGCGGCGATCGCCTGCAGGCGCTTGCCGCCGTCGGCGACCAGAAGCGCATCATAGGGCAGGTCGCCCATGGTCTGCAGATTCTCCAGGCGCGCCAGGGCGGCCTTGGACACCTCGTCCTCCTTGCCCTCCAGCTCCTTCTGCTGGTTCAGCAGGGTCTGGCGGCGGAATTCGTAATCGGCCATGTCGCGGACCACGGCGGAGAAATCGTCGGCGTCGGGGTTATAGACCTCAAGCCGCGCGATCTCGCCGCCGGCGCGGCCGACGGCGGCCTTGAAGGCATCCAGCACCGTGCGGCCATAGGCGTTGTCCGGCGCCATGGCGGCGAACCGCACGACCCCCCGTTCACGGGCGAAGGAGATCACCCGTTCGACCTGGGCGCGGGGCAGAAAGCCCAGGGTATACACCCCGTCGCCGGCGACCGAACGGTCCGAGGAAAAGGCCACCACCGGCACCCCGGCCTGACGCGCGACGGAGGCGGCCCCCCGCACGTTGGCCGACAGCAGCGGGCCCAGGATCAACCGCGCCCCGTCGCCGATCGCGAGCTGGGCCGCCTCGGCCGCCCCTTCGGGCGTGCCCCGGGTGTCGTGGGTCAAAAGCTTGAACTTGTCGTCGGCGAAGGAAAACAGGGCCATCTGCGCCGCGTTCAGCAGCGCCTGGCCGACGCCCGCGTTCTGCCCCGACAGCGGCAGCAGCAGGGCGACCCGGACCGCGCCGTCGTCGGGCGCCGTGATGGTCGTGGTCTGGGCCTGGGCCGGTTCCGCCGGAGCGGCTTGCGTCAGGGGCGGCGGGGCCGGGCGCGGCACCGGCGTCACCGCATAGGTCGGCGGCGGTGGCGTGCGCGGACCCGAGACGATCGGCCGGGACGGCGCTTCCGATTGGGACTTGCCGCCTTGAATTAACCCGCCGAATGACGATGATTGGCACGCGGCCAACAAGGGCAGCAGCAGCACCGCCGCGACGACCGCGGCCAGGGCCGGGCGCGAAAGGGCGTTTTGCGAATATGACCTGTTCATCCGATGATCCGCCGGAAATTGCTGCCAAGGACGTGCGGGCGCCGGATGACGCCCCGTTGGAGGCCGCACTGTATCTGGTCTCCACACCCATCGGCAACGCCGGAGACGTCAGCGCCCGGGCGCGCGACGTTCTCGCCCGCGCCGATCTGATCGCCTGCGAGGACACCCGGGTGACCGGCAAGCTGCTGATGATCCTGGGCATCAAGCGCGGCGGCGACGGCGGCCGCCTGCTTGCCTATCACGACCACAACGCGGCCCACCGCCGGCCGCAGATCATGGAACGCATCAAAAACGGCGGCAGCGTGGCGTTGGTGTCGGACGCGGGCACGCCGCTGGTCTCCGACCCGGGCTACAAGCTGGTCGCCGCCTGCGTCGAGGATGGGTTGAGCGTGACCGCCGTGCCGGGGCCGTCGGCGCCGCTGATGGCGCTGACCCTGTCGGGCCTGCCGACGGACCGTTTTTTCTTTCAGGGCTTCCTGCCCGCCAAGGGCGCGGCGCGGCGCACGGCGCTGGCCGAAATATCCACCGTGCCGGCGACCCTCATCTTCATGGAATCGGGGCCGCGCCTGGCCGCCTCCCTGGCCGACATGGCCCAGGTGCTGGGCCCCCGCCCGGCCGCCGTGGCCCGTGAGCTGACCAAGAAATTCGAAGAGGTCCGGCGCGGCGCCCTGGACGAGCTGGCCGCCCATTACGCCGAGGCCGGCCCGCCGCGAGGTGAAATCTGCGTTGTCGCCGGCCCCCCCGGCGGGGAAGCCCAGGCGACGGAAGCCGACATCGACGCCCTGCTGACCGAGGCCTTGGCCAAGGGATCGGTGAAGGACGCGGCGGCCGAGGTCGCGGCGCGCACGGGCCAGCCGCGCAAGGCCCTTTATGCCCGGGCCCTGGACCTGAAGCGAGGATGACCCGGCCGGCGACCGGCACGCACGGCCGACGCCGCGCCGAACGCCGAGGCCGCGGGGCCGAGGCCCTGGCCGCCCTGCTGCTGATTCTCAAAGGCCACCGCATTCTGGCCCGCCGGGCGCGCACGCCCGCGGGCGAGGTCGACCTGATCGCCCGCAGGGGCCGCATCCTGGTGTTCGCCGAGGTCAAGGCGCGAAGCAGCCTGAATGCCGGCACGGAAGCCCTGGCCCCCCGCCAGCAGGACCGCATCGCCCGCGCCGCCGAGGCCTTCGTGCGCACGCGCCCCGATCTGGCCGGGCTGGACTGGCGATTCGATCTGATCGTGGCCGTCGGCGGCTGGCGGCTGAAACACCTGAAGGACGCCTGGCGGCCCGGCCTGGGCTGACCCCAGTGCCATGAAAACCGCATATTCCATCCCTTATCCTGTGTCCCCGTCCCCGGAAGACGGCGTCAGAGAATTTGTCGCCGGTCCGGTCCGGCGCTAGAATGCCCGCCGACCGGGGACCGTCCAATGCAGGAGATTTCACGCACCATGGCCGCACCAATTCGACCGTCCCGAGCGACACCCCGAACCGCCCCCGCCCTGCCCCGCGCGTTCGCCGCGCTGCTGTTGCTCGGCGCCGCGGCCGGCCTGACCGGCTGCGTCGGCGCCGCCGTGGGCGCGGGGGCGACCGTGGGCGTCGCCGCCATGGACGACCGGGGCGTGCAGGGCGTCGCCCGCGACGCCGGTCTGGCCACGCAGGTGCGCGGCAAATGGCTGAATCACGATCTGGAAACCGGCGACACCCTCGCCGTCGACGGCAGCATCAAGGTCTATAACCGCCGCGCCATGCTGACCGGCACGGTGAAGACCGAGGACATCCGCGCCAAGGCTGTGCGCCTGACCTGGGAGGTCGAGGGCATCGAGGAAGTGATCAACGAACTGGCCGTCGGCGACACCACGATCTCCGACTCGGCGGTCGACAGCTGGATATCCACCCAGCTCACGACCAAGCTGACCTTCGACAAGGACGTCCAGGCCATCAACTACATCATCGAAACGGAAAACGCCGTGGTCTATCTGCTGGGCGCGGCGCAAAGCCAGGCCGAGCTTGACCGCGTGCTGGGCCACGCCCGGGGCATTTCCCGGGTCCGCGACGTGGTCAGCCATGTCCGCATCAAGGCCCCCGAAGCCCCCGCCGCCGATCAGCCGAAAAAGGCATCCTGAGCCATGACGGTTGGTGCCGGCATCCTGGCCGACGACCTTCGGCGCGCCCTCGGCGAGATCGGCCGCCGGGACGACGCCGACTTTCCCGTCGCCGACGCCGCGCTGCATCTGGCGGCGGCGCGCCTGCCGGGCCTCAACCTGGGGCCTTACGAGCGCCACCTTGCGCGCCTGACGGCGGAGGTCGCCGATTACGCCGGTCCCGGCACGCCGAACCTGGCCGGCCAGTACGACGCCCTGATCCAGGTCATCGACCGGCGCTACGGATACGGCGGCAACGAAAGCGTGTTCGAGGATCTGGACGCCGCCAACCTGGCGCGGGTCATCGACACCCGGCGCGGCCTGCCGGTGGCCCTCGGCATCGTCTACATGGAAGTCTGCAACCGCCTGGGCTGGTCCCTGGTCGGCCTGGATTTCCCCGGCCGCTTCCTGGTCCGCCTGGAGCATGGGGGCGGGCGCATGATCCTCGACCTGTTCGAAGGCGGGCGGGAACTGACGCCGCCGGACCTGCGCGGCATGCTGAAGACCATGGCCGGGGCCGATGCCGAACTGCATCCGCGCTATCTTTCGGAAATGACGGCGCGGCAGGTCGTGCTGCGCCTGGAGGACAACATCCGCGTGCGCCAGATGCAGCGCGGCGAGCTGGCCGACGCCGCCGACACGATTGCCCTGATGCTGCTGGTCGCCCCCGATACCGGGCACCTGTGGCGCGAGGCCGGGATCGTCAACGCGCGGCTCGACCGCGTCGCCCGCGCCGTCGAGGCCCTGGAGGAATACCTCAAGCGCGCCCCCGGCGAGGAAAACGGCTACGAGGCGTCCTTGCTGTTGCAGGAATTGCGGGCCAAGTTAAATTAACCGGCCGGCCCCTGCCCCACGCTTCCCTCATCGGCCGAAGGATAAGGATTTCCCCCATGGCGCTTACCGTGGCCATTCAGATGGACCATGTGTCGTCCATCGACATCAACGGCGACAGCACCTTCGTTCTGGCGCTGGAAGCCCAGCGCCGCGGCCACAAGCTGCTGCACTATCTGCCGGGGGACCTCGCCTATCACCATGGGCGCGTGACCGCCTGGGCCGAGCCCATGGAGGTGCGGCGCGCGGCGGGCAACCACTTCACCCTGGGCGAGACATCCCGCGTCGATCTGGCCGACGTGGACGTGGTGCTGATGCGCCAGGACCCGCCCTTCGACATGGCCTATATCACCGCGACGCATCTTCTGGAGATGGTCCACCCCAAGACCCTGGTGGTGAACAACCCGGCCGAGGTGCGCAACGCGCCCGAGAAACTGTTCGTCACCCGCTTCGCCCAGTTCATGCCGCCGACCCTGATCGCGACCAACCGCCGCGACATCCTGGCGTTCCGCGAAGAGCACAAGGACATCATCGTCAAGCCGCTCTACGGCAACGGCGGGGCCGGCGTGTTCCACATCGCGCCCGGCGACGAGAACCTGAATTCGCTGTTGGAAATGTTCACCGAGATGTTCCGCGAGCCGGTCATCGTGCAGGCCTATCTGAAGGACGTGCGCCAGGGCGACAAGCGCATCATCCTGATCGACGGCGAGGTCGCGGGCGCGGTCAACCGCGTGCCGGCGGCGGGGGAAAGCCGGTCCAACATGCATGTCGGCGGCAAGCCGGTGAAGTCGGAACTGACGGCGCGCGAACGCGAGATCTGCGCGGCGCTGGGGCCCGAGCTGAAGGCCCGCGGCCTGATCTTCGTCGGCATCGACGTGATCGGCGGCTACCTCACGGAAATCAACGTGACCTCGCCGACGGGATTGCAGGAAATCAACCGCTTCGACGGGGTCAGCCTGGAAAGCGACATCTGGGACGCCATCGAGGCGCGGCTTTAGACCGCGACAAGAAACGCAAAGGGAGAATCGACATGGCGCTGATTGAAGGAATGGTCGAGGTGCCGACCAAGTACGGGCGCATGCCGTCCTTCGTCGCCCGGCCCGACGCGGGCGGGCCGTTTCCGGCGATCATCTTCTACATGGACGCGCCGGGCTTTCGCGAGGAACTCTGCAACATGGCGCGCCGCATCGCGAAAGCGGGCTATTACTGCATCCTGCCGGACATGTACTACCGGCTCGGCACGCTGCGCCTCGACAACACCCGGCGCACGGAGGCCATGACGAACGTCTGGCGGGAGGCCATGAATTCCCTGACCAACGCCGACGTGACCGACGACACCGCGGGCATCCTGGCCTTCCTCGACGCCCAGGCCGACGTCGCCGCCGGGCCGGTCGGCTGCGTCGGGTATTGCATGAGCGGGCGTTATGTGGTGACCGTCGCCGGGCGCTTCCCGACGCGCATCAAGGCGGCGGCCAGCATGTACGGGGTCGGCATCGTCACCGCCGCCGAGGATTCGCCCCATCTGCTGCTGGATCGGGTCCAGGGCGAATTGCTGTTCATCTTCGCCGAGACCGACGCCCACGTGCCGCAGGCCACGGTCGAGGCGGTGAAGAAGGCGATCAAGAAGACCGGCGCGAAGGCGGCGGTGGTGCAGCCCAAGGGCACCCAGCACGGCTTTCAGTTCGCCGAACGCCTGGTCTATGCGCCGGTGCCGGCGGAGGCCGCCTGGGACAAGCTGTTCGCCCTGTGGGACCGCAACCTGAAGAAAGCCGCCCCGGCGAAGCGCAAATAGCATCGTGAAAACACTTCTTCTGCTGCGCCACACCAAATCCGACTGGGCCGAGCCGGGACGTGACGACATCGACCGGCCGCTGGCCCCCCGCGGACGCGATGCCGCGCCCCGCATGGGCCGTTACCTCAAGGATGAGGATCTGATCCCCGATCTGGTGCTGTGCTCCACCGCACGGCGCGCCCAGGAAACCTGGGATCTGGTCGCGGCGGAACTGGGCCGCGAGGTTCCCGTGCGCTTCAGCAAGGGACTTTACGCCGTCTCGTCGGCGGCGCTGTTGGCGGCCGTCCGCCGCGTGCCCGACGACTGTGCCCGCCTGCTGCTGATCGGCCATAACCCGGAGATCGAGGACCTGGCCCATCGTCTGGCCGGGACCGGCAAGGCCAAGGCGCTGGCGCGTCTGGCGGAAAAGTATCCGACAGGTGCTCTCGCCGAAATCCGCTTCGCGCGGGACAGCTGGACCCAGGTCGGCGAAGGGACCGGCACGCTGGACCGCTTCGTGCGGCCCCGGGACCTGGACAAACCGTCCGGCCCCGGGAACGCCGCGGTCAGGGGCCGACGCCCCGGTCAGAAGGTGTAGCCGAAGCCGATGCCCACGACCCAGGGGTCGAGGTCCGTGCCCTTGGCGTTGACCCCGCCGCTGTTGGCGACGATGTCGGTCGATACGAAGACCTTCTTGAGATCGAAGTTCAGCGACCATTTGTCGTTCAGTTTGTAATCGATACCGGCCTGAAAGGCGTAGCCGAATTCGTCGCTGTACGAGACCTTGTTGACGCTGGGCCCCTTCTTGTCCGCGAAGGTGATCGTGTAGTTGATGCCCGCGCCGACATAGGGATTCCACCGGCCGTCCGGATTGAAGTGATATTGCAGCGTGAGCACCGGCGGCAGGGCGCGGACCGTTCCCAGGTTAAGGTCGCCCGCGGTCGAATCCTTGACCTTCACCCGGTGCTTCGTGGTCGCCAGGATCAATTCGGCCGAAATGTGCTTGGTGAAGAAATAGGAGAAATCCAGTTCCGGCACGTAGTCGTTGGAGGTGCTGGCCTGACCGCCGAAAGCGTCGGTGGTGCCGCTGGTGTCGGTCATGAAGCCGATGCCGCGCAGGCGCATGAGGATGTCGCCGGGTTCCGCGGCAAGAGCCGGCGCGGCGCTCGCCGCCGCAAGGGCGAGCGTCAGAACGCCCGTGGTGAGGGATCGCATGATATGGGAAATCCTCGTCTATCGTTTGGTGCGGTTGCAATGTCCCCAAGAACTGTGGGGATAAACTAGGCGACGTCCCGGACAAATGAATTGATCCAGATCATCCGCCGATCGACCGCGGACGGAGGCCGAACGCAATCCCGGTCGGCGGTGGCCCACGCCACGCCGGAATACTAGGCAAAGGATATTATCGGCCCTACAATTGCGCGTATTAGGATCAGCCGCCGGAAAGGAGAATACGGTGGTCGCACGCATCGCCACCGCCGCCTTTCAAGGCATCGACGTGCTGGACGTAGACGTCCAGGTTCAGATGACCGGCGGCTTGCCCGCGTTTTCCGTGGTCGGCCTGGCGGACAAGGCCGTGGCGGAAAGCCGGGAACGGGTGCGCGCCGCCCTCCACGCCATGGGCCTAGCCCTGCCGCCCAAGCGCATCACCGTCAATCTGGCCCCCGCCGATCTGGCCAAGGAAGGCAGCCACTTCGACCTGCCTATCGCGCTTGCCCTCTTGACCGCCATGGACGTGCTGCCGGCGGACGACATGGCGCGCTATCTGGCGCTGGGGGAATTGGCGCTCGACGGCGCGCTGGCCCCGGTCGCCGGCGTGCTGCCCGCCGCCGTGCATGCCAACGCCCGGGACCTGGGCTTGATCTGCCCGGCCCGGCAGGGCGGCGAGGCGGCCTGGGCTGGGGGCTCTGACATTCTCGCGGCCCCCAGCCTTTTGGCCCTCGTCAACCACTTCAAGGGCACGCAGGTGTTGTCCCCGCCCGCCCGGCCCGAGGCCGGCGGCGATGCCCGCTATCCTGATCTGGCCGACATCAAGGGCCAGGAAACGGCCAAGCGGGGGTTGGAGATCGCCGCCAGCGGCGGCCATAACCTGTTGATGGTCGGCCCGCCGGGGGCCGGGAAATCCATGTTGGCGCAGCGCCTGCCCGGCCTGTTGCCGCCGCTTGAGCCGGAAGAGATCCTCGAAGTTTCCATGGTCCAGAGCCTGGCCGGGGCGTTGACCGGCGGCGGGCTCTCCAGACAAAGACCGTTCCGTGACCCGCATCATTCGGCGTCGCTGCCGGCCCTGGTCGGCGGCGGCCTGCGGGCGCGGCCGGGCGAGGTCTCCCTCGCCCATCAGGGTGTGCTGTTTTTGGACGAACTGCCGGAATTCCAGCGCGCCGCCCTGGAAAGCCTGCGCCAGCCGCTCGAAACCGGGCGCGCCGCCGTGGCCAGGGCCAACGCGCATGTGACCTATCCGGCGCGGTTCCAGATGGTCGCCGCCATGAACCCCTGCCGTTGCGGTTATCTGGGCGACCCGGCGCAGGCCTGTTCCAAGGCGCCGCGCTGCGCCGAGGATTACCAGGGCCGCATATCCGGCCCCCTGTTCGACCGTATCGACATTCATCTGGACGTGCCCGCCGTCAGCCCCCTGGACCTCGACCTGCCGCCGCCGGCCGAGGGCACCGCCGAGGTCGCCGCCCGGGTCGCCGCCGCGCGGCAAATCCAGGCCGACCGCTACAGGGACGTCCGCGACCAGGGCGTGCGCACCAACGCCCAGGCCGATGGGGAGTTGCTGGACAAGGTCGCCAAACCGGACGACGCGGGACGCAAACTGCTGGTGGACGCGGCGGCGCGCCTGGGTCTCAGCGCCCGGGGCTATCACCGGGTGCTGCGCGTGGCACGCACCCTGGCCGACATGGACCAGGCCGGCGGCGTGACCCGGCTGCACGTGGCCGAGGCGTTGTCGTTCCGCCGCCTGATACCGGGGCGGGGCGGCGGCCGCTGACCCGGGATGCGGCCAGGGCCGGGGCCGTCAATGGATCATGGTGGGGACGGGGCCGGTCAGGCAGGCGGCGGCCCAGGCGTAGCCTTCGTCGAAATCCCAGAAGTTGCGGGTTTCGCCCTTGCGGCGAAACACGATGTTCCTGGACATGATGTAGAAGCGGCAGGCGATTTCCACGCCGGGATTGCCGCCGGTGATCAAGGCGCAGCGCTGCCGCGTTTCGCCCAGGGTTTCCATTCGGCTGAACACAAGCTTGGCGATCTTGTTCCATTCACCCTGCGGCGGAATGAAACGACGCAGATCCGCGACGGCCGGCACCATGGGATCGCGGCCATGCGGAAAGAGGCGCGCCGTGGCGGCGCGGTGCCGCTCGGCCCATTTGTCGACATCAAAGACGCCGCTGAACCGGAAAATCAGCACGCCGTTGTCGTCCAGCCGCATATCGAAGTCGAAATCCGTGTCCATGCATAATCCCCCGGTTATTCATGGTCGCTGAATTCATACAGAAGTATGTCATTGGGATTTCGCGAAGAGAACAGGAAAACGGTATGTGGTTCATACCATTATGCGATCCGGCCGGGGCGCGGTCAGGGGCGCTTGAGCATCGGGCCGACGGGTTCGCCGCCGACGATGTGGAGATGCAGGTGGGGCACATCCTGATGGCCGTTCGCGCCGGTGTTGGCGATCAGCCGGTAGCCGTCTTCGGTCACGCCCAGCTTGTCGGCGACCTTCTTGATGGCCCGGGCATAGGCGAGGATTTCCGCGTCGCTGGCGTTCTCGGAAAAATCCGTCATGTCCACGTAATGGCCCTTGGGAATGATCAGGACATGGACCCGGCGCTGCGGCTGGATGTCCTTGAAGGCCAGGACATGGTCGTCCTCGTAGACGGTCGAACAGGGGATTTCACCCCGGATGATGCGCGCGAAGATGTTGTTCTCGTCGTAAGCCATCTGAATTCTCCTGCCCTTACTTCGGGCGGCTTGCTTTTTCCGCGATCCCCGACTGCCCCGTTCGGCGTTCCAACTCGGCCCAGACGTCGGCGGGGTCGAGACCCAGCTGCGCCCAAAGGGCGAGCAGATGATAGAGCACGTCGGCACTTTCCTTGGCCACCGATGCCTTGTCCTCGGTCAGGGCGGCGACGGCGGTCTCGACCGCTTCCTCGCCGATCTTACGCGCGATCAGCGGCGTGCCGCCGGCGAACAGCTTGGCCGTATAGCTCGACGCCGGGTCGCCGCCCTTCCGGCTTTCGATGGTCGCGAACAGGGCGTCCAGGATATGGGTCATGGCCAGGGTCCTAACTCAAAAAATATCAGGCGGCGGTTTCGTCCATGCGCACCGGGGCACCGGCCGCCAGCATATGCGCCTTGGCCTGTTGAATGGAATAGGTGCCGAAGTGAAAGATCGAGGCGGCGAGCACGGCCGAGGCATGGCCCTGGGTGATGCCGTCGACCAGATGGTCGAGGGTGCCGACCCCGCCCGACGCGATCACCGGCACGGGCACCGCGTCGGCGACGGCCCGGGTGAGGGCCAGGTCGAAGCCGTTCTTGGTGCCGTCCCGGTCCATGGAGGTCAGCAGGATTTCGCCCGCGCCGAAGTCCGCCATCTTTTCCGCCCAGGAAATGCATTCGATGCCCGTGGCCTTGCGCCCGCCGTGGGTGAAGATCTCGAACCGGGTGCCGTCGGGTGCGGGCTCCCGCGTCACGGCGTCGACCCGCTTGGCGTCGACGGCGACGACGATGCATTGCGCGCCGAACTTTTCCGAGGCCTCGCGCACGAAGTCCGGGTTGTGCACGGCGGCGGTGTTGATCGAGACCTTGTCGGCCCCGGCCAGCAAAAGCTTGCGGATATCCTCCGTGGTGCGCACGCCGCCGCCCACGGTCAGCGGCATGAAGCATTGTTCCGCGGTGCGCGCCACCACGTCGAAGATGGTGTCGCGGTTTTCGTGGCTGGCGGTGATGTCGAGAAAGCAGAGTTCGTCGGCCCCGGCGGCGTCGTAGATGCGGGCCTGTTCCACGGGGTCGCCGGCGTCGACCAGGTCGACGAAGTTGACGCCCTTGACGACGCGGCCTTCGTTGACGTCGAGACAGGGAATGACCCGGGCTTTGAGCATCAGGCCGCGTCCTTCAGAAGTTTCACGGCGGCGGGCAGGTCGATCTTGCCGTCGTAGACGGCGCGGCCCGAGATCACGCCCTCCAGCAGGCCGCCGCCCTGGGCCTTCAGGTCTTCCAGATCGGCCATGGACGACACGCCGCCCGACGCGATGACCGGGATCGAGACGGCGCGGGCAAGGTCGAGCGTCGCCCGCAGGTTGGGGCCCTGCATGACGCCGTCGCGGCCGATGTCGGTGAAGATGATGGCGGCCACGCCCGCGTCCTCGAACCGCTTGGCGAGGTCCAGCGCCGTCAGTTCGGAGACTTCCGCCCAGCCTTCGACGGCGACCAGACCGTCCCGCGCGTCGATGCCGACGGCGACGCGGCCCGGATGGGCCTTGCAGGCGGCCTTGACCAAATCCGGGTCGGTCAGCGCCACGGTGCCGAGGATCACGCGTTTCACGCCGCGGGCCAGCCAATCGTCGATCGTCGCCATGGTGCGGATGCCGCCGCCCAGCTGCACGGGGATGTCCAGGGCGTCAAGAATGCCGTTCACCGCGCCACCGTTCACCGGCCTGCCTTCGAATGCGCCATTAAGATCAACCAAATGAACCCATTCACATCCGGCGTCCTGGAACGCGCGGGCCTGGGCCGCCGGATCGTCGGAAAACACCGTCGCCCGGTCCATGTCGCCCTGATACAGGCGCACGCAGTTGCCGTCCTTGAGGTCAATGGCGGGGAAGAAGATCATGGCGCCCACTTTAAGAAGTTTTCGATAAGCTTGAGTCCCACAGCCTGGCTTTTCTCAGGGTGAAACTGGGTGCCGACCAGATTGTCGCGGCCCACGGCGGCGGTCACCGGACCGCCGTAATCGGTCACGGCGAGCAGATGTTCCGAGATTTCCGGCAGCATTTGATAGGAATGGACGAAATAGGCGTGCTGACCGTTGGCCAGGTCCTTGAGCACGGGGTGCTCCCGGTAGCCGACCCAGAACAGCTCGTTCCAGCCCATGTGCGGAATTTTCAGGGTCTTGTCGGCGGGATCGAGCGCCCGCACGGCCCCGGGAATCCAGCCGAACCCGGGGGTTTCGCCGAATTCATATCCCGTGGTCGCCATCAGCTGCATGCCGACGCAGATGCCGAGAAAGGGCTGGGCGCGGGTGATCACCGCCTCGTTCAGGGCGTCCATCATGCCGTCGATGGCGGCGATGCCGGCGCGGCAGTCGGCGAAGGCGCCGACGCCGGGCAGCACCACGCGGTCGGCCCGGGCGACCGCGTCCGGATCGGCGGTCACGACGACGGCGTCCGACCGGCCGAGTTCGCGCACCACCCGCTCGACCGCCTTGGCGGCGGAACGCAGGTTGCCGGAACCGTAATCGATGAGGGCGATGGTCATGACCGGCCGCTCCCGCCCTTAAGCCCGCGCCGCCGCGAGATCGCGGGCCAGCGCCGGATCGGCGTCGAGGAAACGGTAGAGGGCGTCGTCCCGGTCCCGGCCGCAGACGGGGCCGCTTTCGGCGAAGCCCTGGGCCGCCAGATGGCGGCGGCGCAGGTCGTTGGCGACGAAGCCGACGGCGGCATATAGCGCCAGCATCACCGCCGTGCCGGCCATGGGATCAGGCAGCAGAACCTCGACCGTCAGGCCGGCGCCCGTGATGATCACGAACAGGCCGAGCGCCGTCCACCACATGCGGTGCCACAACGCCCAGAGGAACGAGAACAGGAAGGCCGGCCAGTTGAAGCCCTCCTTGACCAGACGGACGTCCCGGTCCGGGTCCAGGCCGTGGCGGCGAAGGTGAACGGTGAAGACGCGCATGGGTACAGGTGCTCGTTAGAAGTCGGTCGCCCGGGGCGGGCGGAGACGCGGCGGCCTAGAGCGAGCCGCCCAGGGTTCCCTTGGTCGAGGGCACGGCGTCGGCCTTGCGCGGGTCGATGGTGGCGGCGTCGCGCAGGCTCCGCGCCAGGCCCTTGTAGCAGGACTCGACGATATGGTGGTTGTTCTCGCCGTACAGGTTTTCCACGTGCAGGGTCGCCCCCGCCGCCTGCGCGAAGGCCTGGAACCATTCCTTGAACAGCTCCGTGTCCATGTCGCCCAGCTTGGGCTTGGAAAAGTCCACCCGCCAGATCAGGTAGGGCCGGTTCGAAAGATCGATCGCGATGCGCGACAGGGTTTCGTCCATGGGCACCAGCGCCGAGCCGTAGCGCGTGATGCCGCGGCGGTCGCCCAGCGCCTTGTTCACGGCTTCGCCGATGGCGATGCCCGTGTCCTCGGTGGTGTGGTGGAAATCGATATGGGTGTCGCCCTGGGCCTCGACCGTCAGGTCCATGAGCGAATGGCGCGACAGCTGTTCCAGCATGTGGTCGAGGAAGCCGATCCCGGTCGCCACGGAATATTCCCCCGTGCCGTCCAGGTTGACGCTGACCTTGATCCGCGTTTCCTTGGTGTTGCGTTCGACGCTGGCCGTGCGCATGGCCTTGACCCTTTTATGAATTCGGATGCGGTCTTTTATCAGGCGGACCCTTTTTTACCAAAAAAATAGTACGCCCGGGCCCGGCGGCGATGGGCGGCGCGGGGAACACCCCCGGCCCTCGCCTTGATATGCACCGTTGACCGGACCACATGGTTCCCTATCATCCGGGCTTTCCCGTCCCCGGCACAACGGCATCCCAAGGAACGACCCCATGGCAAGCGACACCCCTCTTTGGCACGGCACCACCATCCTTTGCGTGCGCAAGGGGGACGACGTGGTTCTGGCCGGCGACGGCCAGGTGTCGCTCGGCGACACGGTCATCAAGGCCAACGCGCGCAAGGTCCGCCGGTTGGGCGACGGCAACGTGATCGGCGGCTTCGCCGGCGCCACGGCCGATGCCTTCACCCTGTTCGAGCGCCTGGAAGCCAAGCTCGAGCAATACCCCACGCAGCTGACCCGGGCCTGCGTCGAGCTCGCCAAGGACTGGCGCACGGACCGCTACCTCAGGCGGCTGGAGGCCATGATGGCCGTGGCCGACAAGGAGGTCTCGCTGGTCCTGACCGGCACCGGCGACGTGCTCGAGCCCGAGGACGGCCTGATCGGCATCGGCTCGGGCGGCAATTACGCGCTCGCCGCCGCCCGGGCGCTGATCGACCAGGACGGCCTGGACGCCCGCGCCATCGCCGAAAAGGCCATGGGCGTCGCCGCCGGCATCTGCGTCTACACCAATTCCAACCTGACCATCGAGGCCCTATGACCGAGCCCGCCGAACAGAAAACCGCCCCCCGCAGCCTGGACGACACCCTGGGCGCCGGCACCTCGAGCTTCACCCCGCGCGAAATCGTCTCCGAACTGGACCGCCACATCATCGGCCAGAAGGACGCCAAGCGCGCGGTCGCCATCGCGCTGCGCAACCGCTGGCGGCGGCAGCAGTTGGACGACGACCTGCGCGAAGAGGTCCTGCCCAAGAACATCCTGATGATCGGGCCGACCGGCGTCGGCAAGACCGAGATCGCGCGCAGGCTGGCCAAGCTGGCCCAGGCGCCCTTCATCAAGGTCGAGGCGACCAAGTTCACGGAAGTCGGCTATGTCGGCCGCGATGTGGAGCAGATCATCCGCGACCTGGTCGAGACCGCCATCCACATGACCCGCGAGCGCCTGCGCAAGCAGGTTCAATCAAAGGCCGAGGCGCGGGCGGAGGAACGGGTGCTCGACGCCCTGGTCGGCGACAACGCCTCCAAGGAAACCCGCGAAACCTTCCGCCGCAAACTGCGCAACAACGAACTCAACGACCGCGAGATCGAGATCACCGTATCCGATGGTGCCGGCATGGGCATGCCGACCTTCGACATCCCCGGCATGCCGGGGGCGCAGATGGGCATGCTCAACCTGAACGACATGCTGGGCAAGGCCTTCGGCCAGCAGCAGAAGCCCCGGCGCATGACGGTCGAAGACAGCTACGTCGTGCTGTTGGCCGAGGAAGGCGACAAGCTGCTCGACAGCGACCGGGTGGTGAAGGACGCCATTCATGCGGTGGAAAACAACGGCATCGTGTTCCTGGATGAAATCGACAAGATCTCCCAACGATCCGACGTGAAGGGCGGCGACGTCAGCCGCGAGGGCGTGCAGCGCGACCTCTTGCCGCTGATCGAGGGCACCACCGTCGCGACCAAGCACGGCCCCGTCAACACGGACCACATCCTGTTCATCGCCTCGGGCGCGTTCCACGTGTCCAAGCCGTCGGACATGCTGCCGGAACTGCAAGGCCGCCTGCCCATCCGCGTCAACCTGCGCGCCCTCACCAAGGACGACTTCAAACGCATCCTGACGGAGACGGAGGCGTCCTTGCTGAAACAGTACGTCGCCCTGATGAAGACGGAAGACCTGGACCTGGTGTTCACCGACGACGCCGTCGACGCCGTCGCCGGCCTCGCCGTGGACATCAACGAGGGCGTCGAGAACATCGGCGCCCGGCGCCTGCACACGGTCCTGGAAAAGCTGGTCGAGGAGATCAGCTACACGGCCTCCGACCGCTCCGGCGAAACGGTGACCATCGACGCCGCCTATGTGAACGAGCAGGTCGCCCCGCTGGCGAAGAACGCGGATCTGTCGAAGTTCATCCTGTAATCAATTTTCTTCAACTGGGCCGTTGAGGCCCCGCGGAGCGTAAGCGCAGCGAGCCAAGGGCGCGGACGCGCCCGCCCGGCGCTTGAGGGGCTAAATCAATGCGTCGGCCCGCCCCGCGTGCGCGCGGCGCGGCGGCCGCGGATTTCGGCGATGATCCAGTCGATGGTGTCTTCGTCCAGTTCGTGGATCAGTTCGGCCAGCAGGTTGGCCAGTTCCGTCGCCTTGGGGTTGAGGCCCGCCGTGTCGACGGTGATGCGGGGATGGGAGAGCGCCGCCATGCGCTTGAGCTCGTCCGTTTCCTCCATGCCCAGATTGAAGTAACCCGCGATCTGCTGCACCAGGCCCGGGCCGGGGCGGCCGCGGTAGCCGTGTTCAAGCGCCGAGAAATAGGCCGAGGACACGCCCATTTCCTGGGCGAACTGCTTCAGCGTGATCTTGTGCACCTTGCGCAGGCGGCGCACCTTCTGGCCGAAGGGTGTCATTGGGCCCCCTTGTTGCGTTTGAGCAGAATGTAAAGCGCGCCCTGGCCCCCGTGCGGGCGGGCGGCGTGATCAAAGGCGTGGATCAGCCCTTTCAGCGGCGGCGCGTTGAGCCAGCCGGGCACGGCCTGGCGCAGGACGCCGATTTCGCCCGTGTCGCGCGTCCCCTTGCCGGTGATGACCAGCACGCAGCGCTTGCCCTGACCATAGGCGCGGGTGATGAAACCGATCAGCTCAACATGGGCGACCGATTGCGTCATGCCGTGCAGGTCGAGGCGCGCCTCGACCGCCATCTTGCCGCGCCGCATGTTGGTCTGGGTGCGGCGGTCGAGCCCGGGGGCGGCGCCATGGCGGAGTTCGCGGGCGGCGGCGGGGGTGAGCGGCGGCGGTTCGGGAAGGGCGGTCGTGCGGTAGCTGCGCGGCGCGGGCCGGGCCTTCGGCGGCGGGGCCTCGCCCGGGGCGGGGACCGGATGATCGATGCGGGCTTCGCGGACGGGAAGGGGTTTGACGTCGCGGGTGACCCGCGCCCACAGGGCGTCGTCTTCCGAGGCGGCGTCCGTGCCCTTAGCCCGTTTGTCCGCCATCGTCCCCATCGTCCACAATCACGATGTGCAGATGCTTGGGCCCATGGATACCGAGGAACAGGGTGAGCTCGATATCCGCCGTGCGCGACGGGCCGGTGATCCAGTTGACCGTGCGCGGCATGAATCGGCCCGCCCCCTCGGCGTTCTGGCGGTCGGCGCGAAGGCGCGACCAGATGTCCTCGAAACAGCCGGAAATGTCGGACGCGCGCAGCACGGCGATATGCACCGGCGGCAGGAAGTTGACCGTGGTCGGGCTTTCGGGGCCTGAGAGAAACACCAGCGATCCCGTTTCCGCGACGGCGCCGAAGGCGTGGCTGACGCCGGCCGTGTCCTCGCCCTGGGCCGGACCTTCGGCGATGGTGATCGCGGTCTTGTCCCAGGGGGCGGCCCGGAGGCGCGGGTCCGGCGTCATGCGCACGGAAGCGGGCAGGTTCTGCGCCGCCAGGTAATCGGCGACGGCGGCGGGCAGGTCGTCGAGGGACGTCACGCGGGCGACCGTGGCCTGAACCCGTTCGGCCTCGGCCTGGAAGCGGTCGGTGGCGGCGGGGCCGGAATCCTGGCCCCGGGCCGGGATGACATGGCGGGCCTTGGCCATCAGGCGCTGGGCGACGGCGGCGCGGCGCGCCCCGTCGTTGGATTGGGTGAGGGCCGCCCGCAGGTCGCCCAGGATCTGTTCGCGCCCGCTCATGGCTTGCTCCGCGCCGCGGCGGCGCCGACCACGGCCCCGACCGGGCCCTTGTGATATTGCGCGATGAAGCTGTCGCCCTGGGGGGCGGGCAGGTCGCGGGGCCCGGTCCAGCCGCCGGCCAGCGGCAGCCATGTGAAGCGCCCGCGCTTGCGGCCCAGGATCGCCAGCGCCGTCATCACCGGCCCGGTCACGGCGCGGTAGAGCGTCGGCCGCTTGGCGAGCGCCGCCCAGAGCCCGAGCGACCAGCGCGCCGCCGCCGAATTGCCCTTGCGCTTGAACTGCCGTTCGCGCCAGGCGCGCAGCATCCGGGGCAGGGGGATGCGCATGGGACAGACGGTCTCGCACTTGCCGCACAGGGTCGAGGCATTGGGCAGGTCGCCCGCTTCGTGGATGCCGATCAGGCCCGGAATCAGCACCGCGCCCATGGGCCCGGAATAGACCCAGCCGTAGGCATGGCCGCCGATGGCGTGATAGACGGGGCAGTGGTTGAGGCAGGATCCGCAGCGGATGCAGCGGAGCATTTCCTGGAACTCCGTGCCGACCAGCTCGGTCCGCCCGTTGTCCAAAAGGATGACGTGGTATTCGTCGGGCCCGTCGAGATCGGCCGGCCGCTTCGGCCCCGTGCAGAAGGTGGTGTAGACGGTGATGTCCTGGCCCGTGCCGGAGCGCGCCAGCACGCGCAGCACCGTCGCCGTGTCCTCCAACGTCGGGATGACCTTTTCCAGGCTGGCGATGACGATGTGCACGCGGGGCAGGGAATAGGTCAGGTCCGCGTTGCCTTCGTTGGTGACCAGCACGTTGGTCCCCGTTTCGGCGATCAGGAAGTTGGCCCCGGTCAGGCCGACGTCGGCGCCCAGGAATTTTTCGCGCAGCTCGTTGCGCGCTTCTTCCAGAAGGGATTTCGGGTCGTCCAGGTTGCGCGCCGGGTCCAGGTTGGTGTGCGCCTTGCGGAAGGTATCCTCGACCTGGTTTTTGTTCAGGTGCACGGCGGGCGCGATGATGTGCGACGGCGGCTCCTTGCGCAGCTGGATGATGTATTCGCCGAGGTCTGTTTCGATCGGCGCCACGCCGTTTTCTTCCAGGAAATCGTTGATGGCGATTTCCTCGCCGATCATGGATTTCGATTTGGTCACCGTCTTGGCGCCGACGCTGCGGCAGATCTCGAGAATCTTTTCCCGCGCGTCCTGGCCCGTGCGGCACCAATGAACATGGCCGCCCGCTTCCTTGACCCGGGATTCGTACTGTTCCAGGTAAAGATCGAGATGCGCCAGGGTATGGTCCTTGATCGCCTTGGCGGCGTCGCGCAATTGATCGAATTCGGGCAGGCGGTCGACGGCCTCGGCCCGGCGCAGCGGAAACCCTTCGCCCAGACGGGTCAGGGCCTGGGCCAGCTGGCCGTCGGCCATGGCCTCGCGGGCGTTTTCCTTGAAGCGGCGGGTCTGGCTTTCCATCAGGCCGTGTCCTCGTCCGCTTCGCCGATGGCGGGCCGGTCCGTCATCCCGGCCAGGACCTCGGCGATGTGGCGGGCCTGAACGGACGCCCCCCGGCGCTTCAGCCGCCCGGCCATGTTCATCAGGCAGCCCAGGTCGCCGGCCAGCAGCAGGTCCGCCCCCGTGGCCAGGATGTCATCGGCCTTGGCGTCGACCATCTTTTCGGAAATGTCCGGATACTTGACGCAGAACAGCCCGCCGAAACCGCAGCAGGTTTCCGGGATGTCGCCCTCGACCAGGGTCAGGCCGCCGACCTTGCCCAGCAGGGCGCGCGGCTGCGTCTTGATGCCGAGTTCGCGCAGGCCCGAGCAGCTGTCGTGATAGGTCGCCGTCGCGGTCAGGTCCGGCGGGCGGACGTCGGCCCGCATGACGTCGGCGAGGAAGGCGACCAGCTCGAACGTCTTGGCGGCGAGCGCCTCGGCCCGCGCCTTCCATCCCGCGTCGTCCTTGAACAGATTGGGATAGTGGTGGGAAATCATCCCGGCGCAGGAGCCGGAGGGGGCGACCACGTAATCGAAGCCCTCGAACACGGCGATCACGTTCTTCGCGATGTCGCGGGCGTCCGGGCTGTCGCCGGAATTATAGGCCGGCTGGCCGCAGCAGGTCTGAGCCTCGGGCACGGACACGCGGCAGCCCGCGTCCTCCAGCAGCTTCACCGTGGCGAAGCCGACGCTGGGCCGCATCAGGTCAACCAGGCAGGTCGCGAACAGGCCGACATGCGGGGAAGCGGGCGGATTTGCCGGAATGGGGGAATGTTCGGTCATGATGGCCGCAGAATGCGGGCTTGGCCGCCGATTGACAAGGCCGAACGGCGGTTACTTGCGCGGCAGCAGCAGGTAGTACACGCCGCCTTCGTTCATCAGCCCGGCCCGGGCCTCGGCCTCGGCCCCGAAGCCCCAGAACAGATCGCCCCGTACGATACCCTTGATCGCCGAGCCCGTATCCTGGGCGACGACCATGCGGGTCAGGGGTTTTTCGTTCTTGGGATCGAGCGGGTCCGTGGTCACCAGCCAGAGCGGCAGGCCCAGCGGCACGTATTTGGGATCGACGGCGAGCGAGCGGCCGGCGGTCAACGGCACGCCCATCGCGCCCTTCACGACCTCGTCCTTTTCCACGCGGAAAAAGATGAAGGAGCGGTTTTTCAACATCAATTGTTCGGCGGCCAGCGGATTGGCGGTCATCCAGGCCCGCAGACTGGGCATGGTCACGTCTTCCACCTTCATCACGCCCTGGGCCACCAGTTCGCGGCCGATGGAGGAATAGCGGTGGCCGTTGCGGCCCGAGAAGGCGAGCCGGACATGGCTGCCGTCAGGCAGAAGGATGCGGCCCGAGCCCTGGACGTGCAGGAAGAACAGATCGACCGCGCTGTCGACCCAGAGCAGTTCCAGCTGCCGGCCGCGCAAAGCACCCTCGAGAATTTCGCGGCGGTCGAAATAGGGCAGCAGGCGATCGTCGGCCAAACGCCCGGCCAGCTGTTCGCCCTTGCGGTCCGGGTCGAACATGCCGAGCTCGACCACCACGATGTCGCGCGGGCGGGCATAGACCGGATAGCGATAGCGGGCCGTGGGCTGGAAACTGCCGCGCAGCAGGGGCTCATAGTAGCCCGTGAACTTGCCGTCCCGTTTCTGGCCGTCGCGCACATGGAAGGGACGGAAGCTGCGTTCGATGAAGAATTGCAGTTGCGCCGTGCTTTTGGTGTTGAGGCCGCGGGCCTCGGCGCAGATTTTCGCGAGATCGCCCATCGTGCCGTGTTCGGGAAGATATCCGAGCGGCTGATCGGCGGGCTTGGCGGCGACCGCCGGGCAGGACGCCAGGAACGCCGCCAGCGCGTCGGACAACACGTCCGCGCGCCAGCCGGGCAGGGTCTTGAACTCGGCGGGCTCCAAAATCAGTTGCGGCGGGACTTCGGCCGGGGCCTGATAATCGCTGGCGGGCACGATCTTCTGAATGGCGCCGCAGCCCGCGACGAGGCCGGAAGCGAAGACAGCCAGGGCGAGCGCCCAGACGGACGAGCGGCGATGGACGCGTGAGCCCCCCATCGCCTGCCTAGTCGGCGCTATGGGTCGCGACCAGAGCCCAGTTGGGGTCGCGGGCCTTGGTGTCGCGGGCAAAGGTCCAGAAATCGGTGACCGTGATGACCTCGTTCGGGTTGCCTTCGGCGACCTGGCCTTCGGCGTCGCGGGTCACGTTGACCTGTTCGGTCACGAACTTGATGGTGATGTTGGCGATGCGGCCTTCCATATAGGCCTCGACGATGTCCGCCGACTTGAAGCCGACCAGGGTGTCCTCGACCGTATGGCCGTGTTCCTCGCGGTCGCGGATCGCCGCCTCGAAATCGGCGAATACGCCGGGGTCCAGCAGGGTCTTCAGAGTCTTCACGTCCCCGGCGGCGAAGGCGTCCAGGATCATCTCGAAGGCGACGCGCGCACCGGCGAGGAATTCGTCCGGCGCGAAATCGGGATCGGCGACCCGGATCTGCACCAGGCCGTTGTCGACCGTGCCTTCGGCGGCGAAGGCGCCGGGATCGGATTTGGATTGCGGCGAATCGTCGACCTTGCGTTCGGGCAGGGTGATGACCTTACCATCGGCGGCCTCCTCGGGCGGAACCGGCTTGAACGGATCGCGGTGGCCGCTGCCGTCGTTGCCGTCACGACGGCCCAGCACGCTGCGCAGGCGCAGCACGAAGAAGGCCGCGACCATGGCGATGAGAATGATGTCGATGAACTGGAATCCGCCGCCCATTTGTGAATTCGGACCTTTTTGTTTTCGCCCCCGACGATGGGAGCTTTGGCGCCGAGGCGGCTGGCTGCGCCGCCGGCACCGTGGTTTAAGTTCGAACGCGCCCTTTGCGCGCCAAGGTTAGCGGACGCCCGTGCCCAGGTCCAGCAAAGCTGCGGGCGGGCGGGCGCCGCATGTGGGGGGCGACCCCGCCGGCCCCGGCTGCTAAACTCAAGCCGCCGATGGGTCTTATGTGCCAAGTCTTTGCCCCAGGACCTTGAGATAGTCGTAATACAGGATAACTACAACCCGTGGCCCCATTCATCCTGATCCTGTTCATCGCTGTCCCGATCGTCGAGATCGGCCTGTTCGTGCAGGTCGGCGGCGCGATCGGCCTGTGGCCGACCCTGGCCATCGTCATTCTGACGGCGGTTCTGGGCACGGCGTTGCTGCGCCATCAGGGGCTCGACACCCTGCGCCGGGTGCAGGACAGCCTGGCCCAGGACCGGCTGCCCGTGGCCGAGATGTTCGACGGGCTTTGCCTGTTGATGGCCGGGGCGCTGCTGCTGACGCCCGGCTTCATGACCGATCTTTTCGGATTTCTGCTGTTCGTGCCGCCGTTTCGCGCCGCCGCCGCCCAGGCCATCGGGCGCTATGTCCTGAGCCACGGCCGCGTCCATGTCCAGACCATGAGCATGGGGCCCGGGGCCGCGCCGGGGCCAGGGCCGCGCCAAGGCCGGGGGCCGGGCAGCGGGCCGGTCATCGACGGCGACTTCGAAGAAGTCGCGCCGGAGACATCGGCCCTTGACGACCACAGCCCCCCAAAGGCCTCCGGCAAACCACCCGAAAACCGCTAACCGGAACCTCCGCCCGGGCTGCCTTGGTAGTTGTTCCCGGCCCTGATCCATGGTAGCCAGCTATCCGCCTTAAATACGGAGACGATCATGAGCGACGACACGACGCCCGAGACAGATGCGGCCGCAATCAACAACCTCAAAGAAGGCGACCAGGTCCCCCTGGTAATCCATGGCCAGTACATTAAGGACCTGTCTTTCGAAATTCCCGGCGCGCCGCAGATTTTTCTCGAGGCACCCAAGGGCCAGCCCGAGGTTAATCTGAACCTGGACGTGCAGGTCGAGGGCATCTCCGAGGACGTGTTCGAGGTCATTCTCGACATCAAGGCCGAAAGCAAGATCGCCGGTCAGGTCACTTATATCCTGGAATTAAAATACGCGGGCCTGTTCACCCTGCGCGTGCCGGAACAACACCGGGCGGCGGCGTTGTTCGTCGAATGCCCGCGTCTGATGTTCCCCTTCGCCCGCGCGATCATGGCCGACATCAGCCGTGACGGCGGATTCCAGCCGCTGGTCCTCGGCCTGATCGATTTCGCCGCCCTTTATCAGCAGAACATCGACAATCTGCAGAGCCAGGTCAAAGGCAGCGCCTAAGCGCTGATTCGCCGCGGGCCCAACGCATTCAGGCAACCCAGACGGGGTCTTTCAGCTTTTCCAGAAAGGCCCGATGCGCCGCTTCTTCTTCCGGAAGCGGCGCGTGGGCGCGCGGCGGCCGGGCGACCCGTTCCACGGTAACGCCCTGGGTCCCCGCCTCGGCGGCAAGTTCCAGATCCGGCTGCCGCCCGCCGATCAATTCCAGATAGACCTCGGCCAGCAGGCGGGCGTCCAACAAGGCGCCGTGCAGGTCGCGGTGCGTGTTGTCGATCTGGAACCGCCGGCACAACGCATCCAGGCTGGCACCCGCACCGGGAAATTTCTTGCGCGCCATGGCGACCGTGTCGACGGCCTGATTCAAGGGAATCGACGGCCGCTTGAGGCGCGCCAGTTCCGCGTTGATGAACCCCATGTCGAAGGACGCGTTGTGAATCACCAGGGGCGCCGTGCCGACAAAGTCGATAAAGGCGTCGGCGATATCGGCGAACACGGGATGTTCGGCAAGGAATTCCACCGACAGGCCATGCACGTTGAAGGCCTCGATCGGCATGTCCCGTTCGGGATTGACGTATTGATGGTAAGTCCGCCCGCTGGCGACGTGGTTGATCAGCTCGACGCAGCCGATTTCAACGATGCGGTGACCGTTCAGCGGGTCCAGCCCCGTCGTTTCCGTATCCAGCACCACTTCCCGCATGGGTCGCCTCCTTGAACTCAGGTCACCAATAAGAGGAGGGAGCCCAGACCCGTCCCTTGCATGTGCGCAGCAGTTTGACGATCCGTTTGAGATCCATCAAGGCCGCATGTCGGCCGATCCCCGTGTTGACGGCGAAATCGGCGAGCCAGACCTTTTCCCGGGCCGGGACCTGGCGGGCCAGGATCGCCTCGAATTTTTTTTTCGTCATGCCGGGGCGGGCCAGCACGCGGCGGCGCTGCAGGGCGTCGCGGCAATGCACGACCAGCACGGCGTCGCAGCGCGCGTCGCCGCCGGTTTCGAACAGCAGGGGAATGTCGAGCACGACGAGCGGAACCCGACGCCGGGCACGGGCCGCAAGAAATTGTTTTTCCGAGCGCCGGACCAGGGGGTGGAGAATGCCTTCCAGGCGTTTGAGCGCCACGTCGTCGCCGAGCACCCTGGCCCCCAGGGCCTGACGATCCACGGCGCCGTTTTTCACCACCCCCGGAAAAGCCGCGCCGACCGCCGCGACCGCAGCCCCCCCGGGGCCCATCAGGGCATGCACCGCGGCGTCCGCGTCGTGGACCGGCAGGCCCAGACGCCGCAACTGCGCCGCCGCCGTGGACTTGCCCATGCCGATGGAGCCGGTGAGGCCGAGAATGAACATCGGCCCCCGCCCGCTCAGCCCTGGCCCAGGTGGACGAGGATGCGGGCGCGCAGGTCCGCCGTCACCCGGGGGGCCTGACCGAACCAGGCCTCGAACCCCGGCCGCGCCTGATGCAACAGCATGCCGAGCCCGTCGACCACCGGATTGCCGCGTGCCCGGGCGGCGGCCAGCAGACCCGTTTCCAGGGGGGCATAGACGATGTCGTTGACCAGCGCCGCCACCGGCAGGGCGTCCAGGGAAATCTCCAGCGGATCCTTGCCCGTCATGCCCAGGGTCGTCGTGTTGACCAGAAGGTTCGCCGCCGCGAGCACCGCCGCGCGGTCGTTCCAGTCATGAACCGTGACCGGGCCGCCCAGGTCTTGGGCCATGCGGTCGGCGCGCGCGCGGGTGCGGTTGATCAGTTTGATCTCGGGCACGCCGGCGTCGGTCAAGGCGACCACCACGGCGCGGGCCGCGCCGCCGGCGCCCAGCACCACGGCGGGACCCGCGGCCGGATTCCAGCCGGGCGCGCCTTCTTTCAGATTTTCCAGGAATCCGAAGCCGTCCGTGTTGGTGCCGGTCAATTTGCCGTCGGCGCCGACGATCACCGTGTTCACGGCACCGATGCGCCGCGCCAGGGCGTCGGCGTCATCGACGGCGGCGAGGGCGGCTTCCTTATGAGGCACCGTCACGTTGACGCCGCGAAAACCCATCTTGGCCAGGGCTCTCAGAACCTCGGCGAAATTCTCGGGCGCCACCGCCAGCGGCACATAGGCGCCGTCGATCCCCAGGCCGTCCAACCAATGGCCGTGCAGCACCGGCGACAGGGAATGGCTTACGGGCCATCCCATCACGCCTGCCAGTTTCGCCCGCCCGGTCATGGTCATCGTCTTGGGTCCGTTCCGTCGTCAGCCGAGAAGCCCCGCCGCTGTTTCGCCCCGCCGGCGCAGTTCGCCGAGCAGGGCCAACAGCGGCAGGCCCAGGATGGTAAAATAGTCGCCTTCGATGCCCTCGAACAACTGCGCACCCAGGCCCTCCAGCTGATAAGCCCCGACCGAGGTCAGAACCGCCGCGCCGGCGCGGTCCAGATAATCCGCGATGGCGTCCCCATCGAGGGGCCGCATGGTGAGGCGGGCGGAAGCATGATGACGCCAGATCACCTGACCGTCCCGCGCCAGGACGACGGCCGACACCAGGGTATGATCGCGGCCCGCGAGGCGTTCCAGGGTTCGCGCGGCGGCGGCCAGATCATCGGGCTTGCGCAGGCTGTCACCGTCCAGATCCAACATCTGGTCGGCGCCGATCACCAGGGCGCCCGGATGGCGCCCGGCGACCCGGGACGCCTTGGCGGCGGCCAAGGCCAGGGCGACATCGGGCGTGCTCATGCCGTTTTGGCGGCAATCCGCCTCGATTTCGGGTTCATCTACATCCGCCGGATCGACGGTAATGCCGAGGCCGGCCGCGCGCAGCATGTCGGCGCGCACGCGGCTGCCCGAGGCCAGGACCAGCCGGGTCCCGGGTTCTGCCGTCACGTCAGGGGGCCGGGGGCTTCCCCGCGGCGGCGGCTCAACAGCTGGATCACGTTGGCGGCCGTTTCCTCGATGGATTTGCGGGTCACGTTGATGACCGGCCAGTCGTATTTGGAGAACACGCGGCGGGCCTCGGTGATTTCCTTCGACACCATGTCGAGATCGACGTAGTCGGTGTTTTCATCCTGATCCAAGAGGCGCAGACGCTGGCGGCGGATTTCCACCAGCCGGCGCGGATCCTTGGTCAGGCCGACGACAAGGGGATGGGTCAGCTTGTACAGGTCGTCGGGCAGGGGCACGCCGGGCACGAACGGCACGTTGGCCGTCTTGATGCCCCGGTTGGCGAGATACACGCTGGTCGGCGTCTTGGACGTGCGCGACACGCCGACCAGGACCACGTCGGCATCGTCCAGGTCCCAGGTCGACTGGCCGTCGTCATGGCTGAGGGCGAAGTGCATGGCTTCGATGCGGTCGAAATATTCCGCATCCATGACATGCTGGCGGCCGGCCCGGCCGCGCACCTTGGCGTTGAAATAACCGCCCATGGCGTTGAGCACGGGATCGAGGACATGGATGTGCGGCACCATCAGGCGGCGGCAGCCGTCTTCCAGATGTTTGCGCAGGTCTTCATGCACCAGGGTATAAAGCACCATGCCCGGCTGATCGTGGACGACGCCGAGAAGCTGGTCGATCTGTTCCGGGGAGCGCACCATGCTCCACATATGCTCCTGCGCCTGGACGCTGTCGAACTGCGCCAGGCAGGCGCGCGCGACCATGGACACGGTTTCCCCCGTGCTGTCCGAAACGAGATGCAGATGGAATTCCTTCACGGGCGGGAAAACTCCGGCACAAGGACGGTATGAAATCGGGACGGGTTGTGGACAACTAAGGCGTTTTTCACAAAGCCCCGTTTCCCACGCGCTGACCGTTTATGGATACACAGGCAAAATGCGGCTGTAAAACACAATTCAGCCTTCGGGGGAGCGGTGACAACCCGGTCGCCATCCCGGTTTCATCCCGGCTTTTCCCGTTTTTCGCGGATCTGGAAAATCTCCGTGATTCAACCGGATACCCGGACCTTACCGATGACTGTACACAGCCTGACGCGGCAGGAACGATCCCCGCGTTATGGAATCGGGATAACCTGTTGACGCATTTGATCCCCGTCATTCCACCCTCCTACTACAACATCAATAATCTTTATAAATACTTGTTTATTTGAATAGGTGGGGCACCCGTCTATGGTGCCGGACGGGTCTTGAGGCCCTTGAACGAACCTTTGGAGACCCGATCCCTTGCGTCCTTTCCTTGAACCCTTTGACGGCAATATCCCGGCCCGGCCGCCGGTCTGGTTCATGCGCCAGGCCGGGCGCTATCTTTCCGAATACCGGGCGCTGCGCAAGACGGCGCCGGATTTTCTCGGCTTCTGCTACACCCCCGATCTGACGGTGGAGGCGACGCTGCAGCCGATCCGGCGCTACGGCTTCGACGCGGCGATCCTGTTTTCCGACATTCTGGTGATCCCCGACGCGCTGGGCCAGAACGTGCGGTTCGAGGAAGGGGTCGGCCCGCTGCTCGATCCCATTACCGACCGGGCGGGAATTTCGGCCTTGAAGACGGATGGCGTGCTCGATCATCTGGCGCCGGTGTTCGAAACCCTGACGCGCCTGCGCCGCGAGCTGCCGGATGAAACCGCGTTGATCGGGTTCGCCGGCGCGCCCTGGACCCTGGCGTTCTACATGATCGAGGGCCGGGGCGGGGTCGACGGCGGCAAGCTGAAGCGCATGGCCTACGGCCAGCCGGAGGATTTCCAGGCCCTGATGACGGTGTTGGAGGAGGCTCTGGTCGCCTATCTGTGCCGTCAGGTCGCGGCCGGGGCCGAGGTGTTGCAGTTGTTCGACAGCTGGTCCGGAATCGCCGACGAGACCCTGTTCAAGCGTTGGATCATCGGCCCCACGGCGCGGATCGTGGCACGGGTGAAGGAAGCCCATCCGACGGTGCCGATCATCGGCTTCCCCAGGGGGGCGGGGCCCATGGTCGCGGCCTATGCGGCGGAAACGGGCGTCGACGGGATGTCCGTGGACAGTCAGGTGCCGCTGACCTGGGCGCGCAAGAACGTTGCGGCCAATCTGGTCTTGCAGGGCAATCTGGATAATCAGCTGCTGGTTACCGGCGGCGAGGAGATGGACCGGGCGGTCGACCGCATCGTCCGCGACATGCAGGGCCATCCCTTCGTGTTCAACCTGGGCCATGGTATTTTACCGCAGACGCCGCCGGAACATGTCGGGCGGGTGTTGGACGTGCTGCGCGGCAAGGTGGGGAAATAGTCGTCATGGCGGGCAAGCGCGCGGTCGTGCTGTTCAACCTGGGCGGCCCGGACGGGCCCGACGCGGTCGAACCGTTCCTGTTCAACCTGTTCAACGACCCGGCGATCATTTCCCTGCCCAATCCGTTTCGTTGGTTCATCGCCAGGATGATCAGCCGCCGGCGCGCGCCCATCGCGCGCGACATCTACGGCAACATCGGCGGCAAGTCGCCGCTGCTGGAAGAAACCCAGGCCCAGGCGCGGGCGCTGGAGGCGGCGTTGAACGGACCGGGAAAACCGGAAACCAGGGTGTTCGTCTGCATGCGCTATTGGCATCCCATGAGCGGGGAGACGGCCCGGGCGGTGGCGGCCTTCGCGCCGGACCGGGTGGTCGAACTGCCGCTTTATCCGCAGTATTCGACGACGACCTCGGGCTCGTCCCTCAAGGATTGGCGGCGGGCGGCGGCGGCGGCCGGGGTGACGGGCGAGGCGCGGGCAGCCTGCTGCTATCCGACGGCGGCGGGGCTCATCGCGGCGCAGGCGGATCTGGTCGCCGAAGGGATCGCCAAAGCCAGGGAAACGGGGACGCCGCGCGTGCTGTTTTCTGCCCATGGCCTGCCGAAGAAGGTGATCGCCAAGGGCGATCCCTACCAGTGGCAGGTGGAGCAGACGGCGGCGGCGGTGATCGGCGAATTGCGCCGGCGCGGCATCGAGGGCTTCGATCCGGTGGTGTGCTACCAAAGCCGGGTCGGGCCGCTGGAATGGATCGGCCCCGCGACGGAGGACGAGATCAAGCGCGCGGGCGCCGACAAGGTGCCGCTCGTGGTGGTGCCCATCGCCTTCGTGTCCGAGCATTCGGAAACCCTGGTCGAGCTCGACATCGAATACCGCGAGGTCGCGGACCATGCCGGCGCGCCGGCCTATCACCGTATCCCCACCGTGGGCACGGCGGCGGGCTTCATCGCGGCCTTGGCCGAGATCGTCGAGGGGGCGTCGGGGGCCGGTGCCAGGACCTGCCATCCGTCGGCGGCGCGGCTGTGCCCGGGCGCCTGGTCGGCCTGTCCCTGCGCGGCCTGAGGGGATTGCCATGGAACTGAGCGCCACGGCCTATGCCTGGATCAAGGCCCTGCACGTGATCAGCGTGATCGCCTGGATGGCCGGGTTGCTGTATCTGCCGCGCCTGTTCGTCTATCACGTCGACGCCGAGGCAGGGTCCGACAAATCCGAGACCTTCAAGATCATGGAACGGCGCCTGATGCGGGGCATCATGAATCCGGCGATGATGGCCTCCGTGCTGTTCGGCCTGATCCTCATGGCGGCGTCGGGAACGGCGATCTGGCAGACGATCTGGTTTCCGGTAAAGGCCGGGTGCGTTTTGGCGATGATGGTGATGCATGTGTACTGCGGCAAATGGCGGCGCGCCTTCGCCGAGGACCGCAACCGGCATTCCGGGCGATTCTACCGCTTCATGAACGAGGTGCCGGCGGTGCTGATGGTCGTTATCGTCATCATGGTCATCGTGCGGCCGGGCTAGATCCGGGATGCCTTGGCAGCGAATGTGAAGGCCTTGGCACAAAAAGTTCAATTGACTTGATTTTCCGCATTCGTTAATCATCCCATGTGCCGACGCGGACGGCATCCCGCCTCCTTCGGGCCCGGTTTACCAAAGGTCCCGCCCAATCCTTTCTCCATCGACCAACCCGGCCCGGGCGCGTCCGATGTCTCGCAACGGTTTCAGCCGGCCCAGGATGGGACGGCGGGGCCGTCCCGCAGGCCCGCGCATCGCCGCGACCAACCCGGCCCGTCCGGCCGACGCCTCTTCCGGCCTCTAGCCCTTCCCGTTTTCCCCCCACCGATCAGGCCTCACATGAATCTCAAGGAACTGAAGCAGAAATCCCCCGCCGACCTTCTGGCCTATGCCGAAGAGTTGGAGATCGAAAACGCCAGCTCTCTGCGCAAGCAGGACATGATGTTCGCGATCCTCAAGCAGCTTGCGGACAACGACGTTGCGATTTACGGGGACGGCGTCCTTGAGGTGTTGCAGGACGGCTTCGGCTTCCTGCGCTCCCCGGAAGCGAACTATCTGCCGGGCCCGGACGACATCTACGTGTCGCCCAGCCAGGTGCGCCGCTTCGGCCTGCGCACCGGCGACACGGTGGAAGGCGAGATCAGGGCGCCCAAGGACGGCGAGCGTTATTTCGCCCTGCTGAAGGTCAACCAGATCAACTTCACCGACCCCCAGGCGGTGCGCCATCGGATCAACTTCGACAACCTGACGCCGCTGTATCCGGACGAACGGCTGATGATGGAAATCGAAAATCCCGAGCACAAGGACCCGACGTCCCGCGTGCTCGACCTGATCTGCCCGATCGGCAAGGGGCAGCGCGCCCTGATCGTCGCCCCGCCGCGCACGGGTAAGACGGTGATGTTGCAGAACATCGCCCATTCCATCGCCGAAAACCATCCCGAGTGCTATCTGATCGTGCTGCTGATCGACGAACGGCCCGAGGAAGTCACGGACATGGACCGTTCGGTCAAGGGCGAGGTCATCTCCTCTACCTTCGACGAGCCGGCGACCCGCCACGTCCAGGTCACGGAAATGGTGCTGGAAAAGGCCAAGCGTCTGGTCGAGCACAAGAAGGACGTGGTCATCCTGCTCGATTCCATCACCCGTCTGGCCCGCGCCTACAACACCGTGGTGCCGTCTTCCGGCAAGGTGCTGACCGGCGGCGTCGACGCCAACGCCCTGCAGCGGCCCAAGCGGTTCTTCGGCGCCGCGCGCAATATCGAGGAAGGCGGGTCCCTGACCATCATTTCGACGGCGCTGATCGATACCGGATCGCGCATGGACGAGGTCATCTTCGAGGAATTCAAGGGCACCGGTAACTCGGAAATCATTCTCGACCGCAAGCTGTCCGACAAGCGCGTGTGGCCGACCATCGACATCACCAAGTCGGGGACGCGCAAGGAAGAACTGCTGGTCGAAAAGGGCACCCTGGCCAAGATGTGGGTGCTGCGCCGGATTCTCATGCCCATGGGCGTCACGGACGCCATGGAGTTCCTGTTGGGTAAGCTGAAGGAAACCAAGGTCAACAGCGAGTTCTTCGATTCCATGAACAGCTGATCTCGGCGAACAGATCGAATCAAAAACGCCGGCGGGGTTTTCCTCGCCGGCGTTTCTGTTTTCAGGCGGTGGTCCCGATCAGGGGATCAGCACGCTCGAGCCCGTGGTCTTGCGGGCTTCCAGGTCCGTATGGGCCTGGGCCACGTCGGCCAGCGGATAGGTCTGGTTGATGTTGATCTTGACCTTGCCGGAGGTCACGGCGTCGAACAGGGCGTTCGCCCCCTCGGCCAGGATTTCCGGGTTGCGGGTATGGGTCGCCAGGGTCGGGCGGGTCAGGTAGAGCGATCCCTTGGGCCCGAGGATGGCCGGGCTGATGGGATCGACCGGGCCGGAGGCGTTGCCGTAGGTCGCGAGCACGCCGAACGGGCGCAGGGAATCCAGCGACGCCATGAAGGTCGCCTTGCCGATGCTGTCGTAGGCCGCGGCGACGCCTTCGCCGCCGGTGTATTCCTTGGCTTTCTCGGCGATGTTTTCCGTCGAATAGTTGATGGTATGGGCGGCGCCCGCGGCCTTGGCGATCTCGGCCTTTTCCTCGGACCCGACGCAGCCGATGACGAGGGCGCCCAGCGCCTTGCCCCATTGGCACAGGATCTGGCCGACCCCGCCGGCGGCGGCGTAAACCAGCACGGGATCGCCCGGCTTCACCGGATAGGTGCGGTGCAGCAGGTAATGGGCGGTCATGCCCTTCAGCATCATGGCGGCGGCGGTCTGGTCGTCGATCGCGTCGGGCAGGTGCACGGCCTTCCAGGCCGGGATGCATCGCGCCTGGGTGTAGCCGCCCTTCAGCATCGGGTAGGCGACGCGGTCGCCGACCTTTTTGTCGGTCACGCCCTCGCCCACGGCTTCGACCACGCCGGCGGCTTCCATGCCGATGATTTCCGGGAAGTCGGTCAACGGGTACAGGCCCGTGCGAAGGTAGATGTCGATGAAGTTGAGGCCGCAGGCGGTCTGGCGGATGCGGATCTCGCCCTTGCCGGGATCGCCGACGTCCACGTCCTCGTACTTGAGGACTTCGGGTCCGCCGGTCTCGTGGATGCGGATGGCCTTGGTCATGGGAAAATTCCTCCTTGGTGGTGGTCCCGGGCGATTGGTCGCCCTGGGCGCTTTTTCGGGATGTGGCGGTATCTTGGTCACGCGCGGCGGCGGGGGCAAGCCCGTTGACGGGGTGCGGGGGCGTTAAATCAGGGTCGCACCCTCAAGCCGCAGCAACGCCTGCTTGGTCTCGACGCCCTCGCCGGCGGAATAGCCGGTCATGCGCCCGCCGGCGCCGGTGACCCGGTGGCAGGGAATCAGGATGGGCAGGGGATTGGCGCCGCAGGCCCCGCCGACGGCGCGCGCCACGCCGCCGATGCGGGCCGCCAGTTCACCGTAGGTTTCCGTTTGGCCGTAAGGGATGTCGCACATGGCCTGCCACACGCGGCGTTGAAATTCCGTGCCGCCCACGGGGGCGAGGGGCAGGTCGAAATCCCGGAGCCCGCCGTCGAAATAGGCGGTGAGCTGGCGCGTCGCCTCGTTCAGCAGGGGGGTCGACCGCGAGGCGGGGGCGCGGCCCCATTCCAGGGCCGTGAGCGCCCCCTGGTCCTCGAACAGGGTCAGGGGCCCGACGGGGGAGTTCATGGAGGTGTAGAAATCGCTCATGCCTGGGCGGCGAGGGCCTGGGCGAGGGCGGCCGCCCCGGTCATCGGCAGGGAGCAGGCCGGCCCGGCGCAGAGATAGGCGGCGGGCGCGCCATCGACCGGGCCCTTGCCGGCGGCGGGGTGGGACGGGGGCAGGTCCCGGCCGTCGGCCGTGCGTTGCAGGATCAGGCGCGGATGGCCCGACGCCAGGGCGGTGGCGGCGAGGGCCTCGGCGGCGGCCCCCGATCCGGCGACGGTGACCTGCACGGCGTTTTCCAGAATCTCGAACCCGGTCTGGAAGGTGGTCTGATGGGCGAGGTTGATGGTCTCCTCCGGCGCCAGGGCCGCGATCAGGGCGTCGGCGCGGTCGCGGTAGGCGGCGTCGCCGGTCAGATGGTAAAGGCGGGCCAGGACCTCGACCATGGTGCCGTTGCCACAGGGCACGGCGTTGTCGTGCACGGGCTTGGAGCGGGTCAGAAGATCGGCCGTGTCATCGGCGGCCATGAAGTAGCCGCCGTTGCCGGCGTCCCAGAAATGGCGGTCGAGCACGGCGGCCAGGGATTGCGCCTGGGCCAGATAGGCGGCGTCGCCGGTGCCCTGGTGCAGGGCCAGGGCGGCGCGGGCCAGGTTGGCGTAGTCTTCCAGCACGCCGGGATGGGCGGCCTTGCCGGCGCACCAGGAATGCAACAGGCGGTCGCCGTTCTTCAGATTCTCCATGACGAAGGCGAACACCCCTTCGGCGGTGGCCAGCCAATCAGGCCGGCCGAACACGGCGGCGGCCTTGGCCAGGGCGGCGACGGCCAGACCGTTCCAGTCGGCCAAGACCTTGTCGTCGCGCATCGGCGGCACCCGCTTGGCGCGCTCCGGCAGCAGCACGGCGCGGCAGCGGGCAAGCACGGCTTCCCGGTCGGGGTTGCCGAAATCCGCATCGGCGGTGCGGTTGAGGATGGTGTGCCCTTCCCAGTTGCCATGGGGCGTCACGTCATAGGCAGCCTTGAACACGGGCGCGTCGGCGCCCAGAAGCGCGTCGATCTCGGCCTCGCTCCAGACGTAGTATTTGCCTTCGACCCCTTCCGAATCCGCGTCATAGGCGGAGACGAAGGCGAAGGGGGCGGCGGGATCATCGGCGGCGCGCATGTCGGCCAGCATCCAGTCGATGGTTTCCGCCGTGCGCAGGCGGAACAGATCGGCCTTGGGGCCGGCCTCCAGCCGGGGCCAGACCTCTGCCATCAGCTCGACCAAAAGGGCGTTGTCGTAGAGCATTTTCTCGAAATGCGGGACCAGCCATTCCGCGTCCACGGAATAGCGGGCGAAGCCGCCGCCCAGGTGATCGTAGATCCCGCCCTGGCAGATGTTGGCCAGGGTCGCGGTCACGGCCTCGCGGTACATGGGGCCGTTGGTGCGGATATATGCCCGCCACAGGGCCTGGAAGAAATTGGGTTGGGGAAACTTCGGCGCGCCGTGGGTGCCGCCGTTGACGGGGTCGACGAAGCGCAGCATCTGCCGGGCGACCTCGTCGAGCGCGTCCAGAGAGACGGTGCCGCCGCCCTTGGGCGTGGCGAGGGAGGACAGGGCGTCGCGCATGCGCTTGGCGTTGTCGGCGATCTTGGCGGGCTCGTCCCGATAGGTCGCGGCGAGGCTTTCCAGTACCTGGGGAAATCCGGGCCGGCCGTAGCGGGGGGCCGGCGGGAAATAGGTGCCGCCCCAGAACGGTTCCAGGTCCGGGGTCAGGAACATGGTCAGCGGCCAGCCGCCGTGCTCGCCCATCATGGCCAGGGCGCTTTGATAGATGTTGTCCAGGTCGGGGCGTTCCTCGCGGTCGACCTTGATGTTCACGAAGTGGGTGTTCATCAGGCCGGCGATGTCGGGGTTTTCGAAGCTTTCATGGGCCATGACGTGGCACCAGTGGCAGGCGGCGTAACCGACCGACAGCAGGATCGGCTTGTTGCCGTCGCGGGCCTCGGCCAGGGCCTCGGGCCCCCAGGGCCGCCAATGCACCGGGTTGTTCTTGTGTTGCAGGAGGTAGGGGCTGGTCTCTTGGCCGAGTTGGTTGTCGCTCATGAATGCTCCGCTTCGCCCGCGTGGTGATGGCCGATTGCCACGGGCGCGTCTCCTGGCTAGGTTGGGGTGCCGTGTCCTGCATACAAGCTGTTATTCGCCATTGCAAAGGATCGCCCCCGGGCGGCCCGCGGGCGAGGAAGGGGCGAGACCCATGAAGATCACCGTGAACATCGACTGCACCCCGGAAGAGGCCCGCAAGTTCCTCGGCCTGCCCGACGTGAAACCCATGCAGGATGCCTTGATGAAGGACCTGGAGGAGCGGATGAGGGCGAACCTGTCCGCGCTCGATCCGGAAACCATGTTCAACACCTGGTTCCCCGCCGGGGTTCAGGGGTTCGAACAGCTTCAGAAGATGTTCTGGAACCAGATGTCGGCCATGTCCGGCGACGAGGGCCAGGCCAAGACCACCAAGAAGGACGATACCAAGTGAGCGACGCCCAACACGACCAGGCGGGGGATCCGCCCCTGTTCTATGACCGCCACGTTTTTTTCTGCACCAACGAACGCCCGGCGGGTCACCCCCGGGGAAGCTGCGCCGCCAAGGGGTCGGTGAAGCTGCGCGATTATATGAAGGCGCGGGCCAAGGAACTGGGCATCAAGGGGGTGCGGGTGAATTCGGCGGGCTGCCTCGACCGCTGCGAATTGGGCCCGACCCTGGTCATCTATCCGGAAGGCGTGTGGTACCGCTGCGCCACGCGGGAAGACGTTGACCGGGTCTTGGAAGCCCATGTGCGGGACGGTGGCCGGGTGCCTGATCTGATGCTGCGGCCCGGCGACGATCCGGAAAAAGCCAAGTAGGGGGCCCCGGCGAAGCCGCCGAGGGGGGCCGGTGAGCGACCACAGCATTTTCGCATTGGCAAGCGGCGGCGCCCGGGCGGGCGTCGCGGTCGTGCGCCTGTCCGGCCCTGGGGTGGCGGATGCCCTGGCGGCGCTGACGCCGGGCAAGGCGGTGCCCGCGGCGCGGCGGGCGGCGCTGCGCGACCTTCACGACCCGGCGGGCGGCGAAATCCTCGACCGGGCCCTGGTTCTGTTGTTTCCCGGCCCCGGCAGTTTCACCGGCGAGGATGTCGTGGAATTGCACCTGCACGGCGGCCCGGCCGTGGTCGAGGGGGTGCTGGGCGCGCTCGGCCGTCTGCCCGGCCTGCGCCCGGCGGAGGCGGGGGAGTTCACCCGCCGCGCCTTCCTCAACGGCAAATTGGACCTGACCCAGGCGGAAGCCGTCGCCGACCTGGTCGCGGCGGAAACGTCCGAACAGCGGCGCCAGGCCCTGGACCAGGCGGCGGGGGCGCTCGGACAAATCTACGAAGGCTGGCGGGCGCGGCTGATCGCGGCCATCGCCCATGTCGAGGCGGGCATCGATTTCGCGGACGAGGACCTGCCGGCGGACATCGACCGCGCGGCCCGGGATGCCCTGGCCGCGCTGGCGGACGAGATCGTGGCTCATCTCGACGACGGCCGGCGGGGCGAGCGGCTTCGCGCCGGGGTGCATCTGGCCCTGCTGGGGCGGCCCAACGCGGGCAAATCGACGCTGCTGAACCTGCTGGCCGGGCGTGACGCGGCCATCGTGTCGGAGACGGCCGGCACGACCCGGGACGTGATCGAGGTGCATCTGGACCTGGGCGGCGTGCCGGTCATCGTCGCCGACACGGCGGGCCTGCGCGACAGCATGGACGCGGTCGAACAGGAGGGCGTGCGCCGGGCCGCGGCGCGGGCCGATTGGGCGGACCTGAAACTGATCGTGCTCGACCGCGCCGACTGGCCGGACGTGCCGGATGACCTGCGCGCCCTGGCGGCGGACGGCCGGGCCTTGGTGTTGGTGAACAAGTCGGACCTGGGCGCCGTCGACGGCCCCGGGGAGTTGGATTTGCACGGCGTGCCCGTATTGGCGCTCTCGGCCCGGACCGGGGCGGGGGTGGATGGGTTCCTTGCCCGGTTGACGGAGAGGGTCCGGGGCCTCGCCCTGGCCGGGGCGGGGGCGGCGCCGGGCCCGACGCGGGCGCGGCATCGCCACGCGCTGGAAGAAGCACGGGCGGCTCTGGCCCAGGCCCTCGACGGCTGGTCGACCCGGGGGCCGGAACTGGTCGCCGAGGACCTGCGCCTCGCCGCGCGGGCCATCGGGCGCATCACCGGGCGGGTCGATGTGGAGGATTTGCTCGATGTCATCTTCGCCGACTTCTGCATCGGTAAGTGATCATTCTTTCCAGCCTATTTAAATCCATACAACATGTAGTGGGTTTATTTTGATTAGGCATACCTTCAATGCTGATTGGTGATTTTTAAATCTGTTAAATGATTTCTGAATTTTCTTTCAGGCGGCGATCACGGGTTGGTGGGCTAACGGACGGGGTCGTGGCGGGACAGAATGTTTCACGTGAAACATTTCTCTCCCTGAGTGTTTTTCAGGGGTGGCGGCGAAAGCTCCCGGCGGGGCCGCGAGGGTGCAAATTCCGGCCCGGGCGGCGGCGGGCCGCGCGAACGGCGATCTGCGAAGGCATTTGACTCGGATCGGCGGGGTTCCTACATTCCGGCCTGTGTTTCCGCGCCATCGGCGGGGCGGAGGCGGGATTCCCGAGGCAGAATCAGGTGGGCGGTCCATGGACCGGACTTTCGACGTCATTGTGGTGGGCGGCGGGCACGCCGGAACCGAGGCGGCCGCGGCGGCGGCGCGCCAGGGGGCCGCGACGCTGCTGCTGACCCATAAGGCCGCGACCATCGGCGAGATGTCCTGCAATCCGGCCATCGGCGGCCTGGCCAAGGGTCAGCTGGTGCGCGAGATCGACGCCCTTGACGGTGTCATGGGCCGGGCCATCGACCGCGGCGGTATTCAATTCCGCATGCTCAACAGGTCCAAGGGGCCGGCGGTCTGGGGGCCGCGGGCCCAGGCCGACCGCAAGCTGTACCGCCAGGCGGTGCAGGACATCCTGACCGAAACCGAGAATTTGACCATTATCGAGGCCGGGGCCGATGACCTGATGTTCGGCGCCGACGGTCGTCTGACCGGGGTGCGGGCCATGGATGGCCGGGAATTCCGGGCCGCCGCCGTGGTCATCACCACGGGCACCTTCCTGCGCGGGCTGATCCATATCGGCGAAACCCGGATTCCCGCCGGGCGGGTGGGGGACAAGCCGGCGATCGGCCTCAGCTATACCTTCCGGCGCCTGGGCTTCGACCTGGGCCGCCTCAAGACCGGCACGCCCGCCCGCCTGGACGGCCGCACCATCGACTGGGCCGGGCTCGACGAACAGCTGGGCGATACGCCGCCGGTGCCCTTTTCCTATCTGACGGACAGCATCACCACGCGGCAGATCGCCTGCGGCATCACCGAAACCACCCCGGCGACTCATGATCTGATTCGCGCCAACATCCACCGCTCGCCCATGTATTCCGGGCAGATCGAAAGCAAGGGCCCGCGTTATTGTCCGTCCATCGAGGACAAGGTGGTGCGCTTCGCCGAGCGCGAGCGCCATCAGATCTTCCTCGAGCCAGAGGGCCTGGACGACCCCACGGTCTATCCCAACGGCATCTCGACCTCGCTGCCGAAGGACGTGCAGCTGGCGATGCTGAAAACCATCCCGGGTCTGGAAAAGGCCGTGATGATCCGCCCCGGTTATGCCATCGAATACGATTTCGTCGACCCCCGCCAATTGACGCCGACCCTGGAGACCCACCGGGTGCCGGGCCTGTTTCTGGCCGGGCAGATCAATGGCACCACCGGATACGAGGAGGCGGGCGCCCAGGGCCTGATCGCCGGGATCAACGCGGCGATCCGCGCGGGTGCCGGTGGTGGGGCAGGGGCCGTCCGGGATTTCGTGCTCGACCGTGCCGACGCCTACATCGGCGTGATGATCGACGATCTAGTGACCCTCGGCACCCGCGAGCCTTACCGCATGTTCACCTCGCGCGCCGAATACCGCCTCAAGCTGCGCGCCGACAACGCGGACCAGCGGTTGACGCCGCTCGGCATGGGTGTCGGCTGCGTCGGCGCCGACCGGGCCCGCGCCTTCGCCCGCAAGCAGACGGCTCTGACCCTGGGCCGCCGCCTGCTGGAGCGCCTGGAGGCCAGCCCCAACACGCTGGCCAAGGCCGGCTTCGCCGTGAACCAGGATGGGGCGCGGCGCAGCGCCTGGACCCTGTTGTCCTATCCGGGAGTGACGGCGGAGGTCATCGCGGCCCATTGGCCGGAGATTGCCGAGCTGCGGCCGGAGATTCTCGGCCAACTGACCATCGAGGCGGGGTACAGCCAGTATCTGGTGCGTCAGGACGCCGACATCCGCGCCTTCCGCCGGGACGAGGGCCTGACCCTGCCGGGCGCGCTCGATTACGACGCCGTGTCCGGTCTGTCCAACGAGGTCCGGGAAAAACTCAAGCAGGCCCGTCCGGCGACCCTGGGCGCGGCGGCCCGCCTGCCCGGCGTGACCCCGGCGGCGCTGACCATCCTGCTCGCCCATGTCAAGCGCCGGGACGCCCGTCTCAGCGCCTGACCCAACCGTCCAATGGGCCAAACAGGCCCCCAACCGAACAGAGACTGTTTCACGTGAAACAATCGAGCCCCGACCCCACGCCTCAGATGCCCGTGGACGTCGCCCGTGCCCTCGGGCTCGACGGCGCGGACGGGGCCGTGCCGCGAGCGCGCCTGGAAACCTATGTCGCGGCCTTGGTCAAATGGCAGCGCCGCATCAACCTGATCGGCCCGGCCACGGTGGCCGATCTGTGGCGCCGCCATATCCTCGATTGCGGCCAGCTCGCGGCCCTGATCCCGGCGGGACCGCAGCGGGTCTGCGATCTCGGCTCGGGGGCGGGCCTGCCGGGCCTGGTGCTCGCGGCGCTCGGGATCGGCGCCGGGGAGGGGGCGTGTCTCGACCTGGTCGAGAGCGACAGCCGCAAGGCCGCCTTCCTGCGCGAGGCCAACCGGCTGATGGGCACCCACGCGCGGATCGAGAACCGGCGCATCGAAGAAATGGCGGAAACCGGGGCCGCCGGCTACGACATCGTCACCGCGCGGGCCCTGGCCCCTTTGCCCAAATTGTTGGAAATGTCGAACAACCTGTTGAAAACCAGTGGAAAACTTTTGTTTTTAAAAGGCAAAGCCACGGATGCGGAATTGACCGAATCGGAAAAAGCCTGGAAGATGCGCGTCACGAAAATGCCCAGCGCGAGTGATTCCGAGGGCGTTATTCTCCTGATCGAGGACCTTGAACGACGCCATGGCTGAGCCCCTTTACGACGGCCTGAACGGCCCCGTGGTGCCGGATATCCCGGCCCCGCCGCGCATCATCGCCGTCGCCAATCAAAAGGGCGGGGTCGGCAAGACGACGACCGCCATCAACCTGGGCACGGCGCTGGCCGCCGTCGGCAACCGGGTGCTGATCATCGATCTCGATCCTCAGGGCAACGCCTCGACGGGTCTCGGCATTCCCCGGGCGCAGCGGGCGGTGAATTCCTATCATCTGCTGATCCATGCCGAGCCCCTGGCGGCGGCGGCCCAGGCGACGGAAATCCCCAATCTGGACATCGTGCCCTCGGGCATCGACCTGTCGGGGATCGAGGTCGAGCTGGTTGACGAGGACGGCCGCGAATATTTCCTGAAGCAAAGCCTGGAGGCGGCGATCTCCGCGGCCGGCCCGGCCTACGATTTCGTGCTCATCGACTGCCCGCCGGCGCTCGGCCTGCTGACCGTCAACTCCCTGGTCGCGGCCCAGGCGGTTCTGGTGCCTTTGCAGTGCGAATTCTTCGCCCTCGAGGGCGTCAGCCAGTTGATGCAGACCATCGAGCGCGTGCGCGCCGCCTTCAACGCGGGCCTGGAAATCCAGGGCATCGTCCTGACCATGTTCGATCAGCGCAACAATCTGTCGGGCATGGTCGAAACGGATGTCCGCGACCATTTCGGCGACAAGGTCTACGAGACCGTGATTCCCCGCAACGTGCGGATTTCCGAGGCGCCGTCCCACGGCCGCCCGGTGCTGATCTACGACACCGCCTGCGCCGGGTCGCGGGCTTATCTCAACCTGGCCAGCGAGGTCATCAGCCGCGAACGCCAGACGCAACATCGCCAGGCCCTGGCGCGCCAGGGCGGCGGCCAGCCGATGGGGGCATCATGATGGCGGAAAAACGCAGAAACCTGGGGCGCGGCCTGTCGGCTCTTCTGGGTGAGGACACGTCGCCGGCGCAGGCCGGCGGGGCGCGCCAGATCGCCATCGAAAAGCTCCATCCCGGCCGCTATCAGCCGCGCCGCACCATGGGCGAGGCGGAATTGCAGGACCTGGCCCAGTCGATCCGCGAACTGGGCGTGTTGCAGCCGATCCTGGTGCGTGAGGATCCCGACCGTCCCGGCAATTACGAGATCATCGCCGGCGAACGGCGTTGGCGGGCCGCGCAATTGGCCCAGCTCCATGAAGTGCCCGTGCTGGTCAAGGTGCTGTCGAACAAGGAAACGCTCGAAGTTGCGTTGGTCGAAAACCTGCAACGGGAAGACCTGTCGCCCCTGGAAGAGGCCGTCGGTCTGCAACGCCTGATGGACGAATTCGGCCATACCCAAGAGGCGCTCGCCAAGGCTGTCGGCAAAAGCCGCTCCCACGTCGCCAACATGCTGCGCCTGTTGGGCCTGCCCGACGCGGTCAAGGCCATGGTCGACAAGGGCGACTTGAGCGCCGGGCACGCCCGGGCGCTGTTGTCGGCGGCGGCGCCGGAAGCCCTGGCCCGTCAGGTCGTCGACCAGGGGCTCAGCGTGCGCCAGACGGAACAGCTCGTGCAGCGCGCCGCGACGGCGAAAAGCAGCGGCACCAGACGCGGGCCCAAGGAAAAGGATGCGGATACCCGCGCCCTGGAAACGGACCTGTCCGATCTGCTCGGCCTGCGTGTCGCCATCGCGGCCAAGGGCCGGGAGGGCTCGGTCACGCTCTATTACAAATCCCTCGACCAGCTCGACGGCCTGCTGCAACGCCTGAGCGGCCAAGCCGCGGGCGAATAACGGCCCGGTTCTTGGGTCAGCCTGATGAGCCTAAATATCGGTTGAGAATGAACCCGGCGAGTCGTTCGTAGGGTTTGGGCCTAGCGCGCGAGGCGGGCCAAGCGGATGAAGGCCCGCTCGCAAATCACCTCGTCGGGCCCCAGGCCGCTTTTGCAGGCCCGCTCGGCCTCGGTCAGGACGTCCAGGGCGGTTCCCAGGCGGCTCGGCGTCCATGACCGTAATGCGCTGATAAATAAGGGTTTTTCTTTGAAAAAGACAGGCGGGCGCAGGTTGTCGACGGCCTGCTCGGGGCGCGTGCCGCGGGCCACGTCGCCGGCCGCCAGATGCAGGCGCTGGAACATCCTTTGCGCCGCGCGCAGCATGCCGACGGCGGTCTCGCCCAGGTCCTGGGCGCTGGCATAGGCGCTGAGCAGGCCCGCGACGTCGCCGCCGGCCAGGGCCTGGGTCACGGCCTCGGTGCCGCGCCCGGCGTTGTCGCCGACGCAGGCCTGGGCGTCGGCCAGGGTTACCTCGGGTCCGGCGCCCTGCATGTAGAGCACCAGCTTTTCCAACTCACGCCGGGAAATCAGCCGATCGTTGCCCAGATTGGCGGCCAGATGGGCCTGGGCCTCCCGTCCGATGGTCAGACCGGCGGCAGACAGGGTGTCGCGGATGACCTGTTCCATGGCGCGGGCGTCGTCGGCATAGCAGGGGATGGCGGCGGCATTAGGCGCGGTCTCGCAGATTTTGCGCAGCTTCGCCCGGGGGGTGAGGTCGCCGGCGACGATGATGACCAGCCCGTCGCCTTCAGCCGTGAGGGCGCGCTCGACCGCCGGCGCCAGACGGTCGCCGCCATCGGCGCGGACCGCGCGCCGGCCGCCGCCGAAGGCCATGGCGGACCGTTCGGCGGCCAGCCGCTCGGTGTCGTCGGCCACGTCCTGTTCGGTGACGGAGGCGGTTCGGAAGGGGTCGTCGGTCGATCCGGCGACGGCGCGCATGACGCGGTCGGCGCGCTCACGCACCAAGCCCTGGTCGGGACCATAGATCAGCACCGCCGCGACCGCATTCCCGGGATCGTCGAGGAAGCTGTCGATCTGGCGGCCGGAGAGTTTCATGACGGGACCTTGGATGTCCGGGGTCGTGCCGGCGCCGGGCTCACGGCTTGTCGGGGTTGGTTTTCAGGAAAATCGCGATCTTGAGCCGAATATCGTCGCCCAACTGGCGGACGGCCCGGTCACGGGCGCCTTTTTCGGCCATCAGCGTGGCGAATTCCGAATTGAGGATGTTGAAGCTCGACACGGCCCGGCTGTTGCCCGAGTAAAGATGCTGCCCGGTGCGCAGATCCAACAGGACGAACGAACTGGTCAGGGACAGATCGGCGCGGGTGGCATCGGCGCTTTTCTGCACGGCCAGCGAGGAAATGCCTTCATTCAACGTAACGTCCAGACGATAGATCTGTTCGCCGCGCGGCCCCCGGGGGGACAGTCCATCCAGCAGCGCGTTGTGCAGTTGCTGGCCGACGCGGGCAACGTCGCGTCCGTCCGTGGTCGTGTTGCGAACCGGGCCGATCTCGACCAGGGACAAGGTCTCGCTTAGGTCGGCGCCGGCCCCCGACCGGCCGTAGAGTGGGCGGAAACCGCAGCCGCCGAGGCCGCCAACCGCCAACGCGCCGGCGATCCCGGCTAGGATATTCCTACGCGACCACATTGACGATCCTGTTCGGCACGACGATGACCTTCCGGGGCGGTTTGCCTTCCAGCACGGATTGTACCTTATCCAGGGCCAGGGCCGCATCCTCCGCGGCATCCTTCGCGCAATCCTTGGGCAGTTCGATGGTGCCGCGCAGCTTGCCGTTGACCTGCACCGCGATGGTCACCAGGTCGTCGACCAGATAGGCGGGGTCGGCCACGGGCCAGGGCGTATCGGCGACCAGGGTATCGCCATGGCCCAGTTCAAGCCACAGGGCTTCGGCGAGGTGGGGTGTCATGGGGGCGATGAGAAGGCTCAAGGTTTCCAGCGCGAAGCGGCGCACCCAATCCGCGTCCGGTGCCGTGTCCTTCAGGCTCTCGACGGCGTTGGTCAGTTCGCGGATGCGCGCCACGGCCTTGTTGAAGTGGAACTTTTCCAGGTCCGCGGACACGCCGTCGATGGTCTTGTGCGTGGCCTTCAGAACCTCTTCCGCGGCCGGTCCCATTGTTGCGGGCCGGGCGGCATCGGCGGCGGCGAGGGGGGCGGGATTTTCCGTGACCAGGCGCCACAGCCGGTTGAGGTAGCGCCAGGCCCCGTCGACGCCGGCGTCGGTCCATTCCAGGTCGCGGTCGGGCGGGCTGTCCGACAGCATGAACAGCCGCGCCGTATCGGCACCGTAGGCGCCGATGATGGCTTCCGGGTCGACCACGTTTTTCTTGGACTTGCTCATCTTCTCGGACCGTCCAAGGGTCACCGGCTGGCCCGTCTCGGCATGTTTGGCGGCGTCGCCGTCAAACACCACCTGGGACGGCAGCAGCCATTTGCCGGCCGCGTCCTTGAAGGTCTGATGACATACCATGCCCTGGGTCAGCAGCCCGGCGAAAGGTTCCTCGACAGACAGATAACCGCATTTCTTCAAGGCCCGCGTGAAGAAGCGGCTGTACAGCAGGTGAAGGACGGCATGCTCGATGCCGCCGATATACTGATCCACGGGCAGCCAGTAATCCACGGCGGCGCGGTCGAGGGGGGCGTCGGACGCCGGATTGCAGAACCGGGCGAAATACCAGGACGATTCGAAGAACGTGTCGAAGGTGTCCGTCTCGCGCTCCGCCGGCTTGCCGCAGGTCGGGCAGGCGACCTGCTTCCACGTGGGGTGGCGGGCCAGGGGATTGCCGGTGCCGGTAAAGTCGACTTCGGCGGGTAGTTCGACCGGCAGGTCCCGTTCCGGGACCGGAACGGCACCGCAATCACCGCAATGGATGATCGGGATCGGGCAGCCCCAGTAGCGCTGGCGCGACACGCCCCAGTCACGCAGCCGGTAGTTCACGGCCCGGGTGCCGATGCCCATGTTTTCCAGGCGGTCGATGACCTTGGATTTGGCGTCGGGCACGGCAAGGCCGTCGAGGAAATCGGAATTGATCAGCAGGCCGTCGTCCGTGAAGGCCTCGTCGCCGATCGTGAACGTCGCGGCGTCCGCACCCTTGGGCGCCACCACGGGCAGCACCGGCAGGCCGTACTTGCGGGCGAAATCCAAATCGCGCTGGTCATGCGCGGGGCAGCCGAAGATCGCCCCCGTGCCGTAATCCATGAGCACGAAATTGGCGACATAAACGGGCAGGGTATGGCCTTCGATGAACGGATGCAGCACTTTAACGCCCGTGTCGAAGCCCATCTTCTCGGCCGTTTCGATGGCTGCTTCGCTGGTGCCCATGCGGTTGCACTCGGCGATGAAGGCGGCCAGGTTCGGGTTGCCCTGGGCCAATTCCTGAGCCAAGGGGTGGTTGGCGGCGACGGCGCAGAAGGATGCGCCGAACAGGGTGTCGGGGCGCGTGGTGTAGATGTCGAGCCGGTCGTCGCGGCCGTCGAACCGGAAACGCACATGCGCCCCTTCGGACCGGCCGATCCAGTTTTCCTGCATCAGGCGAACCCGGTCGGGCCAGCGGTCCAGGGTCTCGAGGCCTTTGAGAAGCTCCTCGGCGTAGTCGGTGATCTTGAGGAACCATTGGCTCAGCTGGCGCTTTTCGACCAGGGCGCCGGAGCGCCAGCCGCAGCCGTCGATGACCTGTTCGTTGGCCAGCACGGTGTTCTCCACGGGATCCCAGTTGACCCAGGATTCCTTGCGATAGACCAGGCCGGCCGCCAGAAAGTCGAGAAACATCTTTTGTTCGTGACGATAGTAGCCGGGTTCGCAGGTCGCCAGTTCCCGGTCCCAGTCATAGGACAGGCCCATGGTTTTCAGCTGGCGGCGCATGGTCGCGATGTTTTCGCGGGTCCATTGTGCCGGCGGCACCTTGTTCTCGATCGCGGCGTTTTCCGCCGGCAGGCCGAAGGCGTCCCAACCCATCGGATGCAACACGTTGAACCCGCGCGCCTTCTTGTAGCGCGCGACGACGTCGCCCAGGGTGTAGTTGCGGACGTGTCCCATGTGGATGCGCCCTGACGGATAGGGAAACATCTCAAGCACGTAATACTTCGGCCGGCCGCTGTCCTCACGGACCTGGAAACAACCCTTGGCGTCCCAGGCGGCCTGCCATTTCTGTTCGTTTTCCTTGACGTTGTAGCGCGCCATTCAAGTCCCCAGAAGGTTCGGGCGGGAAGGTGTCGCCGGGCGAAGGGGGCCGGGCGAGGGTGGATGGAATGCCGATGCCGGGGCGGGGCCCGGCGCGGCGAAGCGGTCTATGAGGCTCCGGTCTGTTGCGCCGCGCCGTCTACTTGGTGCTGATGGTCTGCCGGCGGAGCTGGCGGGCGCGGGTCAGGATCGCGTCCTCGATCTTGGTGCCGGTCTGTTCCGGCACCGCCGTGTCGCGCCACTGGCCGCCCTGGTCCTTGGTCTGGCTGAATACGGCGACCCGGATTCCGTCGGCGCGCAGCGTGCGGCCCAGGATGTAGACGTTCAACTTGAAGCGCTCGTTGGGCGCTTCCTCGGTCGAATGCCAGTCGGTCAGGATCACGCCGCCGAACGGGTCCGCCGTGGACACGGGCATGAAGGCGATGGTGTCCAGGGTCGCGCGCCACAGAAAGCTGTTGACGCCCAGCGCGCCGCCGCCGCTGTCGCTGTTGTCGCTGTCGCCCCACAGGCTGACGCCGCCGGCCCCCCAGATGGTGTCGCGGTTGGCCCCGTCATCCGTCTGGTCGGCCGTTGTCGCTTGGATATCGGCCGGCGAAAAATCGGCGCAGGCCGCCATGCCGGCGATCAGGACCGCCGCGCCCATCAGCGTCAGTATCCGTTTTCCGCTGCCAAGACTCATTGCTGCCGCTTCCTTCTTTCCGCCGTCGCCGGTGAATGACGCCCCTTCTTAAACCATATCGCGGCCATGCGCCAAGCGCCGTGACCGCACCGTGCGCGGGCGTGCCGCCCGCAGACCGAAGGGGTCCCGGGAAAGATGGGGCAGGGCGCCGATTCCCGCAACCCCCGCGGCCCCCGCGGCCAGCACCCGGCCGAGCGTCGCCGGCGCAACCCCGCCGAGCGCCAGGACGGGGACGCCGGTCCCATGACACAGCGCCGCCAGCCGGCGCACGCCCAGGGCCGGGCGTCCGGGGTGGCTGGCCGTGGGAAACACGGGCGACAGCAGGATCAGGTCGACGCCGGCCCGCACGGCCCGCCTGAGGCCCGGTCCGTCATGGGCGGCGGCGGAGACGGGCCAGGGGTCGCCCTGCGGCGCGAACCGGCCGCGCCGCCGCACCATGCCGTCCGGCAGGTGCAGGCCGTCGGCGCGCAGGCGATGGGCCAGCCGCCGGTCTCCGGCCACGACGAAGATCAACCCAAGCCGGCGGGCCAGGGCGGCCAGGCGGCGGCCCAGGACCGCGCGGTCGGGGGCGTCGTAATGGCGAAAAATCACCATCGTGCCGGGGGACAGCAGGCCCAGGGCCCTGGCCGGATCGGGCGTGCGGCCGGCATCGGTCATGAAGGCAAACAGCGGCGGGCCGTGCCGGCGCGGCTTTTTCCCGCGCCCGCCCCATGCTAGGGTTGCCCCCCCTCGTTTCCTCATTCCTGGCCCCGATCCACCCATGATGCCATCCGACACCGCCCCTCATAGCGCGGACCCTGATATTGCCGCAAACCTTGCCGAGGTCCAGGCCAGGGTTGCCGAGGCCGCCCGGGCCGCCGGCCGCGACCCTGCCGCCGTCACCCTGGTCGCCGTCGGCAAGACCTTTCCCGCCGGCCGCATGCTGCCGGCGCTCGCCGCCGGGCAACGCGCCTTCGGGGAAAACCGGGTGCAGGAGGCGGAAGAAAAATGGCCCGCCTTGCGCGCCCGCTTCCCCGACATCCGCCTGCACCTGATCGGCCCGCTGCAATCGAACAAGGTGCGCAAGGCCGTCGAGGTCTTCGACGTCATCGAAACCGTCGACCGGCCCAAGCTGGCCCGCGCGCTGTCGGGCGTCATGGCCGAAACGGGGAAACGCCCGGACTGCTTCATCCAGGTCAACACGGGGGCCGAGGATCAGAAGGCCGGTGTCTTGCCGCAAGACGCCGACGCCTTCATCGCCCAATGCCGCGACGATTTCGCCCTGCCGGTCACGGGCCTGATGTGCATCCCGCCCGTGGACGAGGAGCCGTCCCTGCATTTCCAGCTGCTGGCGGACATCGCCCGGCGGAACGGCCTGGCCCAGCTGAGCATGGGGATGAGCGCCGATTACGAGATCGCCGTCGCGTTCGGCGCGACCCACGTGCGGGTCGGGTCGGCCATTTTCGGGACGCGCCCGAAACCCGCCTGAAGCTGGGGGCTCAACCCCTGACGGTCATCACGTCGCCGGGCGAGGCGGCCCGCAGCAGGTCGACCAGATCCGCATCGGCCAGGGCGACGCAGCCCTCGGTCGGGGCGAAGTCCGATGTCGCCAGATGCAGGAAGATGGCGCTGCCGGCGCCCGGGTGCGGCGGCGCGTCGTTATGGCCCAGAACCACGATCAGATCATAGACGCCGTCCGCGCGGGCCAGTTCCTCGTGGCGCCAGGGACAGGGCAGGCGGACCAGCCGGTTGTAGGCGGGGCTCAGGGGGTCGTCGCACCAGCCCAGGTTGGGCGTGATGGGGGTTGCCGGCAGGGCCGTTTCCGGCCGGGTCCGCCGGTCGGCGCGGTAGAACAGGCGGCGCAGGGCGAACCGGCCCATCGGCGTGGCGCCGTCGCCTTCCTTTTTGACGGGGGCGATGCCCGCGCGGCCGAGCGCGCAGGGGACGCGCGTTCGCTTCCAGCTCAGACGCCCGCGGGCAAGGTCGTCCGTCGGCTCAACCAGAATCTCCATGACCGCCAGTCTAACCCTTTCGTGGCGCTAGATCATGCCGGGCGATGGGGGTCAGCGCCCGCCCGCCGCCACGTTCAGGTCCGGGCGGAAGCCGGGTTCGGCCAGGCGCTGGGCGGCCTGATAGCGGGTCCAACCGTCGACCATGTTGTCGCGGAACCAGCCGCCGCCCTCGGCGATGGCGCCGGACGGATCCTGATCGTCGCGGCCGTTGTCCTCGCGGCGCGGGGCCGCGCGGTCACGTGGCGCGGCCTCGGGCAGGGCGGCGACCTCCTTGGCGCGGTCGCCCATGACCCAAGCCAGCTGGTCGCGGGCCCAGGTCGAAACGTCGCCGTCGATGCCCGCGGGGTCGATCCCGGCGCGACTGGTCCCGGCGCGATTGGTCCCGGCGGGGGCCGCCTGCGCGGTCTGGACGGCCTGTGCCCGTGGTGCGGCCGGGCGGGCGGGGCCCGTTTCGGCGCCGGCGCGGTAATAGGCGGTTTGCCGCTGGGCCCAGGCGGCGACGGGATCGGTCGCGGCCGTGGGTTGGGCGCCGCCGTCCTGATAATAGGCGACCTGCCGGGCTGCCCAGGCGGTCACGTCCGCGCCGTCGGCGGCGGCGGCCGGGGCCGGGGCTGCCGTGCCTTTATAATAAGCGGTCTGTTGGGCGGCCCAGGCGGTGACGTCGACGCCGTCCGTGCCGGCGGCCACGGGGGCGGCCTCCGGGGTCATCGCGGCCATCTGGGCGTCGCCGCTCGGCGCGGCGTTCCGGTAGAAGGCATGCTGTTCGGATGCCCATTGGCCGACCGGATCGGCGGCGTCCGCGCCGCTTTGGTAGAACGCCGTCTGCTCGGCGGCCCATTGGGTGACCGGATCGGTGCCGTCCGTGCCCGCGGCGGCGGGGGGCGCCGCGGCGGTCGTGGTCGACAGCGGCTGCGCGTCATCGCGGAAATAGGCCAGCACGTGGCCGCCCACGTCCCTGCCCGTGTTGTGCTCGACCATCACGTTGGCGACCGAGGCGACCAGGCCGATCGGACCCATGAACAGGGTGCCGCCCATGACGCGCGGGGCCGGGTCCAGGGTGTCGTCGGTCAGGTCGCGGTAGAGGGTCGAGACGACGGGGATGTGCTGCAACGGATTGACCACGTCGACCAGGTCCCAGAAGGTGAGACCGTCGTCGCCGAAAGCCTTGAATTCCTTGCCGCCGTCGGCGGTCTTCCCGCTCGCGTCGAGGGCATCGCCCTTGCCGAGCTTGAGGTCCGGCAAGTTGGCGGGGGTGTGTTTGGCTGGAAGGGCGCCGGTCCCGCCAGGGGCGGGGGCCACGCGCCAGGGATTGATCCCTTCGGAGGGCAGTGTCATCGATTTTTTCCCGTTCTCTTCGCGCCCTGTTTTCGGGCGTTAATTTTATGGAACGGGTGTCGCAAGACTCGGGCCAGAATCAAGCCGTTGTTTTTAAACGATTTTGACTCGTCTGCTCTGGGTACAAAATGCCCGGGGCGGCAAATGCTGCCGGGCGGCGCGGGACTCCGGCGGGCGGGCGTTTCAATGGTTAACAGGGACGGTGCTTGGCGCAGCGGGGAGTTTAAAAAAGATGCCCGGCGCGGCTCGCCTTGGTGCGCAGATAGCTTTCGTTGTGTTCGTTGGACGGGAACGCATGGGGGACGCGCTCGGCCACGGTGATGCCGCCGCGTTCCAGGGCCGCGACCTTTTCCGGATTGTTGGTCAGCAGCCGCACCGCGTCGAAGCCCAGCAGGCGCAGCATCTGCGCCGCCGGCAGATACACCCGCTCGTCCGCATCGAAGCCGAGCTGTTCGTTGGCGTCGATGGTGTCGAATCCGCGGTCCTGCAACTCGTAGGCGCGCAGCTTGTTGACCAGGCCGATGCCGCGGCCTTCCTGCGCCAGATACAGCAGAATGCCGCCGCCGGCGGCGGCGATCTCGGCAATGGCGCCCTTCAGCTGGTCGCCGCAATCGCAGCGCAGGCTGCCCAGCAGGTCCCCGGTGAAGCATTCGGAATGCACCCGGGTCAGCACGGGGGCCCCGGGTTTCGGCGCGCCGATGACGATGGCGAGATGTTCCAGCGCCCCGTCGGCGGGGCGGAAGGCGTGAACCTTGGCCTCGACGCCCGGTTCCTGGGCGACGGCAAGCGGGATGCGCGCGGCGCCGACCTCGGTCAGCGTGCGGGCCTCGTCCAGGCGTTGACGGAACACGTCGCCGGCGTCGACGAACATCAGATCATGGCGCTTGGCCCAGTTTTCCAGGTCGCCGTCGAACTGGATGACCCCGGTCAGGGCGGCCGGCAGCAGGCGGGCGATCTTGGTCAGGGTGACCGCCGCCGACCAGGCGTCGAAGCGCTGCGCCGCGCGGGGGGCGAGATCGGGCAGGGGGCCGCCCGCGCCGCCGTCGAACAAGGGATCGGCCAGGCGCGTCACCAGGTCCGGGTCCAGGCCGCCGGGGCGGGACAGCACGACGACGTTACTTGGCGGTGCCGGCAGGCCGAGCACGGCGGCGCGCCGGGCGGTGACCGCCAGTTCCGCATCGCCGCCGGTCAGGCTTTTCAGTTCGGCGAGACGGCGGGCGTCCGCATGTTCCGCGCCCAGCAGGACCAGCCGGCGGCCGTCACCGTCGCCGGTGACCACCGGGCGGCCCCGGCGCAGTTCGCCGGCCGCCCGGTCGACGGCCTTCTGGGCGCGCGGCTCCCGCGTCGCTGGGGCGGCGCGGCGGTCCAGGTCCAGGGTGCGCGAAGGCGCGGAGGGTGAATTTCGCTCGGTCATGTCATAAGCGGCCGTCGTTACATGAGATCGTGCCATAATTACGCCGCGGTTGCCGGGCACTCAGGCGCACAATATTGTGGACCCAATATGGTGAATTTTCCGTTCCTTGTCATTGACCGGATGACGCAGGCACGGAAAATCGCCGGAAATTCCCGAATTTCAAGGGGGGATCGATCACCGTCATGACCAACGGCAAACAAATCCTGATCGTCGATGACGACAGCGAGTTCCTGGAAACGCTGTGCGAACAATTGCAGCTTCACGAGGAATTCAAAAGCGTGACCTGCACCAGCGGAGCCGAGGCGTTGAAAACGGCCAAGGAAGACCGTTTCGACGTCATCATTCTGGACGTCGGGCTGCCCGACATGGACGGCCGCGAGGTCTGCCGCCTGATGCGGCGCAACGGCGTGACGTCGCCGATCATCATGCTGACCGGCGCCGACACGGACGCCGACACCATCCTGGGCCTTGACGCCGGCGCCAACGATTATGTTACCAAGCCGTTCCGGCTGGGGGTTTTGCTGGCCCGGCTGCGCGCCCATATCCGCCAGCACGAACGGTCGGACGACGCCGTGTTCGTGATCGGACAGTATTCGTTCCAGCCCGCGAACAAAATGCTGGTGGAGACGGCCACGGACAAGAAGGTGCGTCTGACCGACAAGGAAACGGCGATTCTCAAATACCTCTATCGCGCCGGCGACAAGGTCGTGGGCCGGGATATTCTGCTTGGCGAGGTCTGGGGCTATAACGCCGGGGTCACCACCCACACCCTGGAAACCCACGTCTACCGCCTGCGTCAGAAGATCGAAAGCGATCCGTCGAACGCCCGCCTTCTGGTCACCGAGCCGGGGGGTTACCGGCTCGTTCCATAACCGCAATAAAACCGAAGCCTATCAGCCCTGGGCGGCCTCGGTGCGTTCCTCGAAGAACCGGCGCCATTCGTGGGCATCGATGTCGAAATCCGTGTAACACACGATCTTGTCCACGGTTTCACCGTCCGACGACAGGGGCAGGCGGATGCTGGGCGCGTGCAGGCTGCGCCGATCCAGGCCGCCCTGGGCCCGATAGACGAGGGCAAGGCAGGTCTTTTGCGACACGACGCGCTGGAATTCTTCAAGCGCCGTCAGGGTGCGCGGGCTGTCGATCTCGGACAGACGCACGCCCGTGCGGTCGAGGGCATGCACCGCGCCCAGACCCGTGCCCCAGAACCGATATTTGAAGTCGCGGCCGCCGTCGATGACGTCGGCGACGCGCATGTAGGGAATGATATGGGCCGCCAGGTCGATCAGGCGGAAGTCGCCCCAGGCCGGTGCGAAGCGGGCCCCGCGCCGGCCATCCCAGTAACGGTGAACCAGACCGCAGCCTGTCTCCTGCACGTCGTTGATCGGCACTTCGCGGCTTGTAAAATCCTGAGCCATGTCCCTGCCTTTGCCAGTTAACAGGCCCCACCATCGGCGATCATCCCAGAGATCGGGAAGGCGACCAAGGGCTAGTTTTCCGGCGGCTCCGGGGGCGGTGGGAACCGCACGGTCACGGCCGTTCCTTCACCCAGGACGCTGTCGATGTCGAGATCGCCGTCGTGGGCGTCGATCAGGGACTTGACGATGGCCAGGCCCAGGCCCTTGCCGTCACGCGCGAGATGGGGGTTGGCGATGACCTGGGAAAACGGCTCGGCGATCGTCGGCAGCTTTTCCGGGGGGATGCCGATGCCGTTGTCGCGCACGGTCACGGCCGTGCCGCCGCCGGGCGCCGGTGCCGCGGCAAGCGCGACCGTTCCGCCCCGCCCCGTGTACTTGATGGCGTTGGCCACCAGGTTGGACATGATCTGGATGGCGCAGACCTGATCGGCGTAAAGCGGCAAGGCGTCGTCGGCGATGTCGAGGGCGAGCGTGATGCTTTTTTCTTCCGCCTGCGGCCGGAACGATTTCAGGCAGACGTCGACCAATGGTTTCAGGGCGATTTCGGCGCGGTGGATCGGCCGCTTGCCGGCCTCGATCTCGGCGATGTCGAGGATATCGTTGACCAGGGCGAGCATGATGGCGCCGCTTTGATGGATGTCGTCGATGTATTCCGCGTACTTGGGCACGCCCAGCGGGCCCAGATACTGGGCCCGCAGAATATCGGAAAACCCGAGGATGGCGTTCAGGGGCGTGCGGAACTCGTGGCTCATGGTCGCCAGGAACTCGGTTTTCGCCTGGCTTGCCTGCTCGGCCCCCTCCAGGGCTTTCCGTAATTCCGCCTCGGCCCGCCGGCGTTCCCGGTTTTCCGCGTCCAGCGACGCGGACAGGACGCGGGTCAGCCAGAACACCAGCGCCCCGGTCACCAGGACATAGAACCAGCCCTTCACCGTCTGCAGGCGGTTTTCCACTTCCGGGTCGTTGACCAGGGCGTGCAGGGTGGCGTCGGAAAACAGGATCCACAAGGATCCGAACAGGATGTAGATGATGGTTATGCGGGCAGGGGTCAGCAGCGTCGCCTCCAGAGACAGGGCCACCGGACCCTTGGCGACGCTGCCCGGCCCGACGGCCATTCCCCGCCGCCCCCCCCTTTGGGGGCGGGTCGGTTTTCCATCCGTGAATGATTAAAGGCACGACGGGACCGCCTGTCCATAGTCTCGTGCCATGATCTCGTGATGGTCGTGCCGCGGCGGCGCCGGTCAGGGAATTTCGAATACCGCGCGCAGGGGGGCGTGGTCCGACGGCTCATCCCAGTCGCGGGCCGCGTCGTGGACGGCGGCGAAGCTGAGCGCCGGCGCCAGGGCCGCGTTGACCCAGATATGGTCGAGGCGGCGGCCCCGGTCGGCGGCGCGCCAGTCGGCGGCGCGGTAGCTCCACCAGGTGAAGACCTTTTCGTCCGGCGGCACGAACCGGCGCAATGCGTCGGTCCAGCCGCCGTCGGCCAACATGTCCTTCAGTTTATCGCGCTCCACCGGGGTGTGGGTGATGACCCGCTTCAGCCGTTCGTGGGACCACACGTCCGTTTCCAGGGGGGCGACGTTGAGGTCGCCGGTCAGCACCACGGGCAGGCCGTCCGCCGCCCGGTCCGCGAGAAAGGGGGCGAGGGCGTCGAGGAACGCCAGCTTGTGGGCGAATTTGGGGTTGGCTTCCGGGTCCGGGTCGTCGCCGCCGGCGGGCACGTAGAGGCTATGGACCTCGACCGGCCCGATGCCGGTCTCGACCTTGGCGTGGATATGGCGGCAGTCGTCGCGGCCCAGCCAGGATTCGATGCCGACGTCGCTCAAGGGCCGGCGCGACAGGATGGCGACGCCGTTATAGCCCTTCATGCCGGCGATGGCCTGATGGGGAAAGCCCATGTCGGCGATCGCTTCGACCGGAAACAGGTCGTTGACCACCTTGGTTTCCTGCAGGCACAGCACGTCGATCGCCGTGTCGGCGGCCAGGCGCGCGATCTGGTCCAGGCGCTTGCGCACGGAATTCACGTTCCAGGTGGCGACGGTGAGGGGCATGGACCCTGTTAACGGGGAAGGCGCTGGGGCTCAAGCGGCGTTAACGTCCTGCGCAAAAAAGAGGCGCCCGGCGGGGGATCGCAAATCCCGAGGGACCCGAAGGGGACCGACGACGATTTGCGTCGACAAGGCCCCTCCCTTTCATTGGCCCGGATAAAAAAACCGGATAAAAAAAGAAGCGCCCGGCGGGGGAGGGGCCGGGCGCTTCAACTCCATCTTAGGGAGCAGCCGGGCTGGCGAGGGGGGCGCGCCGCCCGGCGGCGCGGCATCATTGGCCGCGCTATGTAATTCCATATGGGATCGATTCGCGGGCCGTACCAGGATCAATTTTTGCCATCAGACATGCATTTTACGCATATCTGGCGCGGACCCCTTGCTAATCGCCGCTGCGGGTCTGCTCGAACGTGGGCACCGTGAACAGCTTGGGGTCGATCTGGCCGCCGTAGAAGGGGTCGGTCAACACGATGTCGGTGATCGTGCCCTGGGCATCGACCACGGACCATTTGCGTAAGGAAAGCGGATTGGTGCGGAAGATCAGGGTCAGGCGCCCGGCGAAGGGGTCGGCGCGTTCGCCCACGGTCAGGAACACGGCGCCGTCTTCCTCGACCGCCTCGTAAAAGGCGACGCGCTTGGGATCGAAGCGGATGTGTTTGTTCAACAGGAAAGCCGCCGGCGTGTCCTCGACCGGGATATGGGTGACGTTCTTCAGCTCCTTGTCGATGTAGCTGAGGAAATCGCCGGTGGCGACGATGAGGATCGGGTTGGGCGCCTTGTACTCGATGCGCATCTTGCCAGGCCGCGAGAGAAAGATCTGACCCTCGGCGAATTCATTGGTCGAGGCCTGCTGAAAGAACGTGGATTGCAGGGTGGTGATGCCGTTGAGGTAGGTCTCGACCCGGCGCACCAGGGCGTCCTGCTTGGCCGACAGGGTGATCTCGCGCGCGTCGCCCTCGGCCTTGGCCGTGGCGGGACCGGCGGAAAAACACAGAACCAGGGCAAACGCGGCGGCCAGCGCGGCGCGGGTGAAATGGATGACCATGGGGGTTATGTAGGCGTGCCGGCGGGCCGGGTAAAGCGCCATGACGACGATTTAATGATTGCCGACCAGAACCTCGCGGCGGCCGACGCGGTCGGCGGGGCTGACGACGCCCTGTTCTTCCATGCGTTCGATCAGGCGCGCGGCGCGGTTGTAGCCGATCTGTAGGTGGCGCTGCACGAAGCTGGTCGACGCCTTGCCTTCGCGGGCGACCAGCGCGACCGCCTGATCGTACAGCGCGTCGCCGGAATCGTTGCCGCCGCTGTCGCCGAAGGTGCCGGTCTCGTCGTCGCGGGTCACGTCCTCGATGTATTCGGGGGTGCCCTGGGATTTCAGGTGGCTGACGACCTGCTCGACTTCCTCGTCGGACACGAAGGGTCCGTGCACGCGGGTGATGCGCCCGCCGCCGGCCATGTACAGCATGTCGCCGCGGCCCAGAAGCTGTTCCGCCCCCTGTTCGCCCAGGATGGTGCGGCTGTCGATCTTCGACGTGACCTGGAAGGAAATGCGGGTCGGGAAGTTGGCCTTGATGGTGCCGGTGATGACGTCGACGGACGGCCGCTGGGTCGCCATCATGATATGGATGCCGGCGGCCCGCGCCATCTGCGCCAGACGCTGGATCGAGGCCTCGACGTCCTTGCCGGCGACCAGCATGAGGTCGGCCATTTCGTCGACCACGACGACGATGAAGGGCAGGGGATCGGTGCCCAGCGCCTGATCCTCGAACACGGGCCGGCCCTCGGCGTCGAACCCGGTCTGCACCCGGCGCGACAGCACCTCGCCCTTTTTCTTGGCCTCGGCGATGCGGGCGTTGTAGCCCTCGATGTTGCGCACGCCCAACTGCGACATGGCGCGGTAGCGTTCTTCCATCTCGCGCACGGTCCACTTCAGGGCCACGACCGCTTTTTTCGGGTCCGTAACGACCGGCGTCAACAGGTGCGGAATGCCTTCGTAGACCGACAGTTCCAGCATCTTGGGGTCGATCATGATGAAGCGGCATTGTTCGGGCGACAGGCGATAGAGCAGCGACAGCACCATGGCGTTCATGCCGACGGACTTGCCCGATCCGGTGGTGCCCGCGATCAGAAGGTGCGGCATGGTCGCCAGGTCGGCGATGATCGGCCCGCCGCCGATGTCCTTGCCGAGCGTCAGCGGCAGTTTGGCCTTGGTGCGCTCGAAGGTCTGGGAGGCCAGCAGTTCGCGCAGGTAGACCGATTCCCGGTCGGCGTTGGGCAGCTCGATCCCGATCACGCTGCGCCCCGGGACCACGGCGATGCGCACGCTGATCGCCGACATGGAGCGCGCGATGTCGTCGGACAGGCCGACCACGCGCGACGTCTTGGTGCCCGGCGCCGGTTCCAGTTCGTACAGGGTGACCACGGGGCCCGGGCGGACCTTGACGATCTCGCCCTTGACGCCGAAATCCTCAAGCACCGAGGCCAGATACTGCGCGTTCTGGGCCAGCTTGTCGGGGTCGTGGGCCGGGCCCTGGATGACGTCGGGGCCGCCCAGCAGGTCGAGGGTCGGCGCCCGGTAGGTGCCGTCGCCGCCCAGGTCGAGCGAGCGCTGGCGGTTGGCGGTCTTGGATTCCTTGGGTTTGGCGGCAGGCGGTTCGATCAGCGCCTTTTTCGATTTCGCGGCCTTGCGGTCGCGGGCGCGGGCGATCAGGCCCTTCTTGCCGTCCTTGGCCGTGCTATCGACCGCGGCGCGTTCGCGCCGGACGGGCATTTCGGCCGGCGCGACGGTCTCGGCGTCGTCCAGGACGTCGGCGGCGATCGGACCGTCGAGGTCGAGGGGGTCGGCGCTGCGCACGCGGCGGGCGGTGTCGAGGGTCCAGGCCGCGCCGGCGCGCAGTCCGGTGAAGGTGCCGGTAACGGCGCCGGCCAGAGCGCCGAGGCCGGTCAGCCAGTCGCGCCGGGAAAACCCGAGGGCGCAGATGAAGGCGAGGGTGCCGATGACGGCGGCGGCGCTGCCCAGCCATTCGCTGTGGAGGGTCACGGGCACCTGGGCGAGCAGCCGGGCCAGGCCGTCGAAGGCGAGGCCGCCGACGATCCCGCCGAGCCCCGTGGCGAGCGGCCAGGTATCCGGCCGGTCGAGCGGCGCCATGGCCAGGGTCAGGGTGACCAGGGCGATGAGAAGAAACAGCAGGCGCAGCGCCAGGCCCGAAAGCGCGCGCTGACGCAGCAGGGTCCAGCCCCAGGCCAGGGCGACCAGCGGCAACAGCACGGCGACCACGCCGAAGATCTGCAAGCCCAGGTCGGCGGTGACGGCGCCGGGGCGGCCCAACATGTTCTGGACCGGGGCCGCCGTGGCCGTGTTCAGCGACGGATCGCCCGCGTGAAAGGTGAACAGCGCAACCCCCGCGGCCGCGCCGGCGGCGATCAGGGCCATGCCGGCGGCCTCGGCCAAGCGGCGGCGCACGAACGCCCCGGTCCCTTGCGGGAACAGGTTGACCAGGCCGGAGGTTTGCTGTGACGCTGCCATACGCGCCTTCTAGGTTATTAAGGTTTACAAGACCTTAACAAGACGTCTTAAGGCAGTCTCTATGGTTTTCGCGTCATGCACCAGGGCGACCCGGATATGGGCGTCGCCGGGGGTCCCGCCGCCGGGCAGCGGCGTGCTCATATAGGCTCCGGGCAGGACCCTTATTGCCGCGTCTTTCCAAAGAGTTAGCGCCGCTTCTTCACCGTTTCCCACATCCAGCCAGAGGAAAAATCCCCCGGCCGGACGGCGGAATCCGAAGCGTCCGCCGAGGATCTCTTCGGCCGTGTTGATCAGGCCCTGATAGGCGCTGCGGTAACGAAAAGCGTCCGAATCGTCGGCCCACAACCGGGCCGAGGCATAGAGCGCGGGATGCGGCATCTGCGCGCCCAGATAATTGCGCAGCATGCGGTAACGCTTGATCAGCTCCGGGTCGCCGGCGACGAAGCCCGACCGCATGCCGGGGGCGCTTGAGCGTTTGGACAGGGAATGGAACACCAGCACGTTGGTGAATTTGCCGTCGAGCCCGGCCGAGGCCTCCAGCGCCCCCGCCGGCGGGAAGGCGTCATAGATTTCCGCGTAGCATTCGTCGACGACCAGCACGAAGTTATGACGCCGGGCCAGGATGATGGCGTCCATCAGCAGGCTCATGGAGGCGACGCCGCCCTGGGGATTGCCCGGCGAGCACAGATAGAACAGCGCCGTGCGCGCCCAATCGGCCTCGGTCATCCGGGTCAGGTCGGGCATGAAGCCGGTTTCCGCCGTCGCGGGCAGGTGGCGGGGCTCGGCGCCGGAAAACACGGCGGCCGCCATGTAGGTATGGAAACAGGGGTTGGGCATGACCACCAGCGGCGTCTGGCCGGCCTTTTGCGGCGGCACCACCAGATTGGCGACCAGGGCCAGGCCCTCGCGGGTGCCGACCACGGGCAGGACATGGCGTTCGGGGTCGAGCACGTCGGGGCCCAGACCGTAGCGGCGTTCCAGGAACCCGGCGACGGCCTTGCGGAAATCCGGGTTGCCGTCGGTCTGCGGATAGCGGCCCCAAAGGCCGGCCCTGTCGGCCATGGTCTCGGCGATGGCGGCCGGCGGCTCGAAGGTCGGATCGCCCACGGCGAGAGAGATCGGATCCAGCCCCGCCGCCGGGGCGTGGGGGTCCAGGAGATTGCGCAGACGGTCGAAGGGATAGACCGGCAGGGTGTCGTATCGCGGGTTCAGCATGGCCGGAGTCTATATCCCGCCCCCCTGCGAACAAAGGCCGGTGATGCGGGAGCGGATAAAAAAAGAGGGCCGGAAGACGTGAGTCTTCCGGCCCCATAGGGAGTTGTGGAGGAGGAGTTAGATGGTTTGCGATCCGCGGAACTCGGGATAGGCCTCCAGGCCGCATTCGGCCATGTCGAGACCCTGTTCCTCTTCTTCCGGCGACACCCGGACCCCACCCATGACCATCTTCAGGACGAACCAGATGATGGCGGAGGTGACGATCACGAAGATGCCGATGGAACCGACGCCCACGGCCTGCTTGTAGAAGGACGCGTCGGCGTTGGACAGCGGCACCGCCATGGTGCCCCAGATGCCGGCCACGAGGTGGACCGGAATGGCGCCGACCACGTCGTCGATCTTCAGCTTGTCGAGCAGCGGCACGACCACCACCACGATCACGCCACCAACGGCGCCGATGATCGCGGCCAGACCCAGGGAGGGCGTGTCCGGACCGGCGGTGATCGACACCAGGCCGGCCAGGGCGCCGTTCAGCGCCATGGTCAGGTCGACCTTCTTGTAGATCAGCTGGGTCAGGACGATGGCGGCCAGGACCCCGCCGGCGGCGGCGATGTTGGTGTTGATGTAGATGTTGGAGATCGCGATGGCGTCAGCCGCCGAGCCCATGGCGAGCTGCGAGCCGCCGTTGAACCCGAACCAGCCGAGCCACAGGATGAAGGTGCCCAGCGTGGCGAGCGGCAGGTTGGCGCCCGGCATCGGCCGCACGGTGCCGTCGGCGCCGTACTTGCCCTTGCGGGCCCCGATGATGATGGCGCCGGTCAAGGCCGCCCAGCCGCCCACGGAGTGGACCAGGGTGGAGCCGGCGAAATCGGCGAAGCCCATTTCGGACAGCCAGCCGCCGCCCCACTGCCAGGACCCCTGGATCGGGTAGATGATGCCCGTCAGGATGACCGTGAAGATGAGGAAGGCCCACAGCTTGACGCGCTCGGCCACGGTCCCGGAAACGATCGAGGCCGCGGTCGCGACGAACACCAACTGGAAGAAGAAGTCGGAGGCCGCGGAATAACCGACGGCGCCGTCACCGACGAACTTGCCGGCCGCCGCCGCGCTGTCGTCCTGGCCCCACAGGGAGAAAGAGCCCATGAAGCCGCCGTCCACACCCGAATACATCAGGTTGTAGCCGATCAGGTAGTACATGACCGAGGCGATGGAGAACAAGGCGACGTTCTTCAGGCACTGCATGGCGGTGTTCTTGGTCCGCACCAGGCCTGCTTCGAGCATGGCGAAGCCCGCGGCCATCCACATGACCAGGAAACCGTGCACCAGGAACGAAAAGGTGTTGAAGACAAACTGGGATTCGCCGGGAACTTCGGCATGGGCCGCGCCGGACATAACCAGCAGCAGCATCGCCGCTCCGACCACGCCGGCCAACCGCGCGACGCCTTTCGAAAGCGTGTGTTTCAGATTTTCAATAAGCATTTGGAAAACCTCCTAAAGGGCGTCCGCGCCGGATTCGCCCGTGCGGATGCGCACGGCCTGTTCAAGCGAGTAGACGAAAACCTTGCCGTCGCCGATCTTGCCGGTTTGGGCGGTTTTCTGAATGGTTTCGACGATGGAAGCGACGAGGTCGTCCTTCACGGCGATCTCGAGCTTCACTTTCGGCAGGAAGTTCACCATGTACTCGGCGCCGCGGTAGATTTCCGCCTGCCCCTTCTGGCGTCCGAAGCCCTTGACCTCGCTGACGGTCATACCTTCGACGCCTAAGGGCGTCAGGGCCTCTCGAACCTCCTCCAACTTAAACGGCTTGATAACGGCCATGATCAGCTTCATTTCGGTAATCCTTTCCGCTTTTTGGCCACGTCCCGGACGGGCGACCGAAAACCCCAGCGCCCGTCGATGGTAATGTGCCGGACCCCATGGCCCGATTTCGCAGCGCACAATTTCAAGAACCGTGCCGGAATCCATACAAGTTATTTTTGTGTTTTATATCAGTGACTTAAGGGATCGCGCCCGGCCGGCGGGACAAATTTAGGTGCGCATTTTTTGTTCAAAAAACCTAATTTGCTCATTTATTAAACAATTATGGCGTCTGGACATTCCGCGCCGGCGGAGTGATTCTTGGCCGCAAGGCAGGCGGACGCTTTCCGGCTTTCAGCGGCAGCGGCAAAGGCGCATTTCATGATCCGAAAAGAGCAGGCAACGGGCGGCGGGGCGACGGACGGCGGAACGGCCGACCTGTCGGCCGATGTGGCGGTTGTCGGCGGGGGCCTGGTCGGCGGCACCCTCGCCGTGCTGCTGGCGAACGCCGGGTTTTCCGTCATCCTGGTCGACCGCGCCGATCCGGCGGCCGGACTCGACGCCGGGTTCGACGGCCGCGCCTCGGCCATCGCGCTGGCGACTCACCGGGTGCTGGCGGCGGCGGGTCTGTGGGAGTATCTGGGGCCCCGGTCGTCGCCGATCCGGGACATCCGGGTCGCCGACGCGGGCTCGTTGCTGTTCCTGCATTACGACCACAGCCTGGTCGGCGACGCCCCCTTCGGCCACATGATCGAAAACCGCCATCTGCGCCGCGCGCTGCATGACGCGCAGCGGGCGGCCCGTAACCTGACCGTCCTGGCCCCCGCCGGGATTACCGGCATGGACCTGGATTCCGCCGGCGCCCGGCTGACCCTCGCCGACGGGCGGACCCTGGGGGCCGGCCTGATCGTCGGCGCCGACGGCCGCGCGTCGCGCACCCGCGCCTGGGCCGGCATCCGCGCCACGGGCTGGAATTACGGCCAGACGGGCATCGTCTGCACGGTCGACCACGAACGGCCCCACGGCTTCGTCGCGCATGAGCATTTCCTTGCCGCCGGGCCTTTCGCGATCCTGCCGATCAAGGGGGGGCCGGACCGCGAACAGCACCAGTCGTCCCTGGTGTGGACGGAACGGGACGCCCTGGCCCCGGCCCTCATGGCGCTCGATGACGACGATTTCCTGGCCGAACTGGCGCTGCGTTTCGGCGACTTTCTGGGCTCGCTCGCCCTGGTCGGCCCGCGCTGGAGCTATCCGCTCTCCCTGCTGGTCGCCGAACGGGCGACGGCGCCGCGCTTCGTGCTGGCGGGCGACGCGCTGCACGGCATGCATCCGATTGCCGGCCAGGGCCTGAACATGGGCCTGCGCGACGTCGCGGTCCTGGCCGAGGTCCTGGCCGACGCCAAGGCGCTCGGTCTCGACCTGGGATCGTCCGCCGTGCTCGAAGATTACGAACGCGGCCGCCGCTTCGACAATTCCCTGATGCTGGGCATGACCGACGCCCTCAACCGTCTGTTCTCCAACGCCGTGCCGCCGCTGCGCCTGGCCCGGGACCTGGGCCTGGGCGCGGTCAACGCCCTGCCCGAACTGAAAAAGCTGTTCATGCGTCACGCCATGGGCGAGGTCGGTGAGCTGCCCCGCCTGATGCGCGGCGGAACCCTGTCGCCGCCCTCTTGATCCAGATCACCGCGCCCCGGCGGCGCATGGCCTATGAAGGCTGTGGATTTGGGCCCGGACGCAACGTTTGACGGGCCCCGCGGAAGCATTTAACAGGAGAGCCCGGCCCGACGCGGGACCGGCAACGACGATGATGGACGGCACCATGACCACTCCCTCCGCCAATACGGCGCGGCTTCAGGCCAGCCTGGACAATTGCGAGACGCGGACCACGCCGTTCGCCCATTGGCTGCTCGACGACGTGTTCACGGATGAGGCGGTCGACGCCCTGCGCGCCCTGCCGTTCGACGCGCCCCGGGTCGAGTACACTAAGGGGGCGCGCGCCGCCAACAACGACAGCCGCAGCTATTTCGATCCGGGCCGGCGCGCCGAATTCGCCGTTTGCGAGGACATCGCTCAGGGTTTTCAGGACCCGGCCACGGTCAAGCGCATCGAAAAGATGTGCGGCATCGACCTCGCCGGCAGTTTCCTGCGCCTGGAATACGCCCAGGACCGCGACGGCTTCTGGCTGCATCCGCACAAGGACATCTCGGTCAAGAAGCTGAGCCTCCTGGTCTATCTGTCCCAAGCGCCCGAGGGCGAGGACTGGGGCACCGACATCTTTTCCGGACCCAAGGAAGAGGATTATTTCGGCCCGACCCCGCATCGCCAGAACCGCGCCCTGGTGTTCGTGCCGGGATCGGATACCTGGCACGGTTTCCGCCGCAAGCCGATCACCGGCGTGCGCCAGACCCTGATCGTCAATTTCGTCGGCGACGACTGGAACAACACCCACGAACTGGCCTTTCCGGGCCAGCCGGTCTAGGGACCGGCGGGCGCCCCTCCCCCGATTAAATTCGCCGTCGTCAGGCAGACGTCAGGTTCATTCTCCATAAGACAGGCGAACTCGGATTAAGGGTGTTCGTCTGTTGTCTGCCCGAAAGAATATCATTGTATTTTCACGGACCCGCCGTTGCCGGTGGCGTTCCCGGCTGGCCCCGGCGGGGCTTGGCGCGGCGCTGCTTGCCGCCGCGGCCGGACCGGCCGCCGCGGCCGCGTGCGACCCCTTCCCCAGCGACCCCTACGTCGGCGCCGTCAGCCATGAACGGGTCATCAATTATGTCGACCGGCAATTCGCCGGGGACTGGTCGCTCTACATCCAGTTGCAGGCCGAACGCATCCGCCGGATCGACGCCCTGGCCCAGGCGGGCAAGGCGCTGCCGGTGCGGCACGGTGGCGGCCGGGTCGATCTCACGGGAAGCGATCTGGACCGTTACGTCGCCCTGGCGCGCAAACGCCTGCGGGTGCTGCGTTGTCTCAGCCATCGGTCCGATGCGGTGATCGAAGCCTCGGCGGCGCATCTCAACGACTTCGCGACGGCGGCCGGCGGGACCCAGGTCGCGGTGGTGCCGAAAACCGCGCCCGCCGCCGCGCCCACACCCAAGGCCCCGGAAACACCGCCGGCGCCGCAGCAGGCCCGCCTGCAACTTCGCAGCCTGGTCGCCAATCCGCCGGCGCCGCCGCACGATCTGATCATCACGGCGTCCTGCGACGGGACCGGGGCGCTGATCAAGGTCGCCAACCTGGGCGCGGCGTTCCCGGCGCCCGGGAACATCACCGTGTTTCGCCTGGATGCGGACAATCAGGTCGTGAAGACCCGGCGCGTGCAGCTTAGCGCCAGGCAGGTCTCGTCCTTCAAGGTCAAGGGGCAGCCCGGCGTGACGGAACGCTATGGCGTGTTCGTCGACCCGTCCTGGTATTTCCGCGGCCGAACGGTCGACGCCGCCCTGACCTGCGGCTGAGCATCCAGCCGACGCCCAACGGCCCATTCCCCGCGCCGCGCGCGGGGAATTTCCTTGCCATCACCACCCCCGATCGCGTTGAAATGAATCCGGGGGGCGACGGACGGCTGGGAGGCAAAGCCCGTGACGATCGATGTTGAATGGCGCGACTACGACGTGGTCGTGGTCGGCTCGGGCGGCGCCGGCAGTGCCGCGGCGGACGCGGCGGCGGCCGAGGGTGCCCGTGTGCTGGTCGTGTCCAAGGACCCCATCGCCTGTTCCGACACCAAAATTTCCGAAGGCAACGCGACCGTGCGCGGGTCGGTCAGCGACGCGGATACGGAGCGCGCATTGTCCGACAACCTGCGCGTATCGGGCGCGGACCTGCCGCTGCCGGCCCTGACCGACGCCTATGCCAGGGATAGCCGTCCCGCCTATGACTGGTACCGGACCCACGGCCTGCGGCCCAAGATCAACCCGACGCGCCAGGGTCCCTTTGCCCGGCCCCTGGCCAAGGGCGGGCATACGGTGGCGCGTTCCGTCGGGCATAAGAACGCCGGCGTCGCCTTCAGCCACGCGGCCTGGGACGCGGTGATCGACAGCGCGCGGATCGATTATCTGGAAGACGCCTGGTTCCTCGACCTCGCCGTCGCGGGGGCCGAAGACGGCGCCGCCGGCCGTGTCGTGGGCGGTCTGGTCTATCATGCCGCGGCGGGCACCCTGGTCGCCGTGCGCGCCCCCGCCGTGGTGATGGCGTCCGGCGGGCTCAACACGCTCTATTTTCCCAAGACCGACACCATGCGCGGCAACACGGGCGACGGTTACGCCGCCGCCGCCCGCGCCGGCGCGGATCTGGTCGATATGGAACAAGTGCAGTTCCTGCCGTTCTGCCTGACCGCACCCGCGTCCTACGAAGGATTGCTGGTGGGCGAGCCGTCGACGGCGAGTTTCCTGGGCGTGCTGCGCGACCGCCACGGCACGGTCATCCTGGACGGCGTCTATCTGCGCACCCGCGCGGAATGTTCCGCCGCCATCATGCGCGCCGTCGCCGACGGCCGCGGCACGGACGGCGGCGGGGCTTATCTGGACCTCACGGCGAACGCCCGCCTGCCCCGTTCGGGCAAGGGCTTCATGCGCTATCTGGAAACCTCCATGCCCTCGGCCTACCGCACGGCCCGTCAGGCCCTCAGCAAGCCGGCGGTGCGCTGCGAGGAACCCTGGGAAGTGCGCCCCGCCGCCCATTACACCATGGGCGGCATCCGCGTCGACGCCACGGGGGCGTCCGCCGGCGGCCCCGGCGACGGCACCGCCGCCGCCGGGTTGGCCGGGCTGTTCGCCGCCGGTCAGGCCATGGGCGGCGTGTTCGGCGCCAACCGCCTGGGCTCCACCGCCTTGACGGAAAACGCCGTGTTCGGCCTGCGCGCCGGGCGCGCGGCGGCGGGTCATGCGCGGACTGGCCCCCGCCCCGCCGGCGATGAGGCCTTCCGCCCGTTGATCGCCGCCGCCGTGGCCCGGTTCGGGTACGGCGGCGACCAGGCGCCGGCGCATCTCAAGCTCGAATTGCAGCGCGCGGCCTGGGACTGCATCGGCCCGGCGCGCACGGCCGACAGCCTGGACCGCATGGACGCCGTGATCGACGACCTGGCCGCCCGCGCCGGGCGCGCGGCGATCCCTGATTACGGCCTGTGGAACCAGGCCTTCATCGAATGGGCGGAATTGCGCAACCTGCTCGACGTCGCCCGCGCGGTGACGGCGGCCGCCCGCGAACGGGACGCCAGCGTCGGCGGCCACGTGCGCCTGGACCGGCCCCAGGTGTCGATCCTGGCCCAGCCCTATTCGACCGTGGTGCGGGGCCGGGCCGGGAACGGCGGCGTGTTGCGCTTTCATGCGGTCCGCGCCCACCGGCCGCGCACGCCGGCGGGGCGTCTTCTCGTCATGCGGCTGAAGGATGCCTGGCGCAAGGCCCAGGCCAAGGCGCTCTGCCTGCTGCCGCCGGGCCTGCTCGACCCCATTCTCGACCGCCGCTATCGGGCCATCCTGGGCCCGGCGGACGCCGCACCCGCTGTCTCACCCGGCGGACCCCGCGCCGCCGTCGCCGACGCCGCCGACTAGAAAGCCCAGCCCATGAAGATTGATATCGTCACCACCCGCAACGGCGTCCGTAAGGTCGTCGCCTATGACTACCGCCCGCGCCAGGAAGGCGAGCGGCCGATGATCCTGGATGTTTTGCTACAGGCCCAGGCGACGGTAATGCCGGATCTCGCCTTCCGCTACGGCTGCCGGGCACGCAATTGCGGGGTCTGCACGGTCGACGTCAACGGCCGCCCGCGCATCGCCTGCCGTGCGCGCGTGCGCGACGGCGACCGCATCGAGCCCATGGCGACCCTGCCCGTGCTGGCCGACCTGGTGGTGCGCCGCGACGGCATCGCCCGCCAGTTGCAGGGCCGCGCGGCGGCGGATCACCGCGACCCGGATATCAACGCCGAGGCGCCCGAGGCCTACCATGACCTGACCGCCTGCATCGAATGCTATGCCTGCCTGGACGGCTGTCCCATGCATGCCCGCAATTTCGCGGACGGCGCCGACGATGCGGCCGCGCCCGACCCGGCGGCGGGATACCGTTGGGGCAATCCCTTTTCCCTGCTGAAGCTGCAACGCCTGCGCCTTGACCCCTGCGTGACCGAGGACGGCCGCCGGGCGGCGCTGGATGCGGCGATCGATCTGGGCCTCGACGCCTGCGTCGGCTGCAAGGGCTGCAAATGCGGCGTCGGCATCGACCTCAAGGGCGGGGTCGTCGGCGAACTGCTGGCCGCCGCCGGCGACCGGCTGCCGGCCCAGACGGCCCCCGCCGACTGATTGTCCCCCGCTCGCTCAGGCGGCGTCGCGGCAGGCGTGACCGATGCAGGCGACGTGGCGATGGTCCGTGCCGCAGCAGCCGCCCAGCACCGTGAAATGCGGAAACGCGGCCCGCAGGGCGCGGTATTGGCCGCCCAGTTCCTGGGGGTTGCCTTCGTCCAGGTCCACCGCGTTGTCAAGCTCCGCATGGCTTTTGGTCGAGGCGTTGGCGCGCAGGCCCCTGATCCGCCGGGCCCAGTCCGCGCCCGCGTCCAGGGCGTCCTCGAAATGGGTCGGATGGGCGCAGTTGATCATGTAATAGGCGACGGCGCCGCCGGTCGCGTCATCGACGGCCGCGATGGCGTCGGCCAGGGGCCGCCCCTCGGGCAGGCGGCCGTCGGTTTCCGTGGTGAAGGCAATGACCACGGGCATGGCGGCCTTCGCGGCGGCGCGGGCGATGCCGACGGCCTCGCCCACATGGGTGATGGTCATGGCCGTCACCAGGTCGGCATCGGTTTCGGCAAAGACCGCGACCTGCGCCATGTGATAGGCCTCGGCCGCATCGGGGGTCAGCAGGTCCGCCGGGTTGTAGCCGTCGCCGCGCGGGCCGATGTTGCCGCTGATGACCATGGGGTTTTGCGGGGTTTCATGACGCGTGCGGATGTCGGCCATCAGGGCCACGGCCTCGACGTTGATGCGCGCCAGGTCGGCGGGGCCGTAGCCCAGTTTGGCGCCCCAGTCCGCATTGGCCCGCCAGGTCGGGGTCTCCAGGACGAAGCCCGCCCCCTGGGCCAGCGCGGCCAGGATGTAGGGCGTCATATAGGCCGTGATCTCGGCCCGACCCGTGGCGTCGTCGAGCAAGGGGAACGATGCGAATTCCGGCAGGCCGATGCCCCGCTGAAAACAGAGATAGGTCTCCATTCCGCCGTCGGTGAGAAAAAGTCCGCCGTCCAGTTGCGGCAGTCGGGTGCGGTATGTCGCCATGGTTTGTCTCCTTTTCAATGATGGGCGGTCGGATTAAAGAAGGGCGGCATGGATAGCGGCTGGACCCGGCCCGCGACAGGCGACCCGTGGTCCTGCCGGGGCATTTTCTTTTTTGATTTAATATCAATCGGTTGAGAGAGGCTTTCGAGGGGCCGCGAGAAGGCCTTGGCAATCCTCGCGAAAAAACTGTACCTACGGTGCAGCTTCGGAGGGCACGGCGGATGGTTTCAGGCATGAACGCGCCCGCATCACGCAAAGGCGCCGCGACCCGGAATCAGATTCTCGACGCCGCGGAAACGGCGGTTCTGGCGAAGGGCTTCGCCGGCACGTCGATCGACGAGCTGATCGCCGCCGTCGGCATCACCAAAAGCGGCTTCTTCTATCATTTCAAGGACAAGGGGGCCTTGGCCAAGGCGTTGCTTGAACGCTACATCGCGCGGGAGGACGCCCTGTTCGATGACCTGTTCCGCCGCGCGGACGAGTTGAACGAGGACCCTCTTCACGGCTTCCTGGTCGGCCTCAAGATGCTGTCGGAACTGTTGGCGGACCTGCCCGGCGGGCACCCCGGCTGCCTGATCGCGGCCTATTGCTATCAGGACCGCCTGTTCGACCGCGAGGTCCGTGACCTCAACACCCGGGCGATCCTCGGCTGGCGCAAGCGGTTCCGCGCCCGGCTCGACCGGATCGCCGCGCGTTATCCGCCCCGCGCCGACGTTAACCTGGACGACGTGGCCGACATGCTGTCGGTGGTCGCCGACGGCGGCATCATCCTGTCGAAGGCGGTCGGCGACACATCGGTCCTGGCCCGTCAGATCCTGTTGTACCGGGATTATCTGCGCCACTTGTTCCAGGCGTGACCCGCCCGGCGGCGGCTCAGGGGTCGCGCTTCAGGCCCTTGGCCTCGAGGGCCTCGAGATAGCGGGCCCACAGTTCATCCTGCCGCATGCCCATGTCGTAGAGGAACTCCCACGAAAAGATGCCGGTGTCGTGCAGGTCGTCGAATTTCAGGCGCACGGCGTAATTGCCCACGGGCTCGACGCCGATGATGTTCACATGGCGGCGGCCGGCGATCACGGTCTTCTGCCCGGGGCCGTGGCCCTGGACCTCGGCCGAGGGGCTTTCCACGCGCAGCAGTTCCGCCGGGATTCGGAAACTCGTTCCGTTATCGAAATCGACCTCCAGGACCTTGTCGTCCTTCTTGACGCGCAGTTCGACGGGCGTGTGGCGGCTGCCGTGGTTGCCGGTCGCGGTCTGCGATTGAAACGTCTTTCCGGTCGTCATGGTTGGGCGCTCCCGCCGTCGGCTTTGATCTGACGCGCCTCGTCCGGCAGCATGATGGGGATGCCGTCGCGGATGGGATAGGCCAGGCCCGCCTGGCGGCTGATCAATTCGCCCTTGGCCGGGTCGTAATCCAGCGGCCCCTTGGTCACGGGACAGACCAGAATCTCCAGCAGTTTCGGATCCACTTGGGCGTTGTTCATCAATGCCGTCTCCTTGGGTTGTCCCGGTGCTTTCCCCCCGGGCGGGCGTTCCGTCAGTGGGACGCGGCGCCCGGGTCGGGCGTCATGCCCCGGGCCGACATCTCAAGCAAATCGATCAACAGCGCCGCCCGCGCCGTCAGGCCGTCACATTCCAAAAGCGCCTGTTTTTCGCGCAGGTCGAACGGACAGACCATGGCCAGCGACGTCACCAGCAGGGTGTCGGGCGCGTCCTCGATGGACGACCAGTCGGCATCGAGCCCGCGGGCGTCGAAAAACCCGGCCGCCGCCGTGATCAGGCGGTCCCGGTCATAGGCGATGGCGGCGTCCGCGTCCAGATCGCCCGTGAAGTCGCCGAAGTCCGGGCGCACCCGGCGGTAGCCGTTGCGGGGCGTCAGTTCCTCGGCCACGCGGAATCGGGTTTGGCCCAACAGGGTGATCCGAAACCGCCCGTCGCCGGTTTCGGAAAAGCTGACGATGCGCCCCAGGCAGCCGACGGGATAGATCGCGGCGTCATCGCGCAGGTCCGGGTCGCGGGGGGCTTCGCCCTGAACCGGGATCGGCTGGATCATGCCGATCACGCGGCCGGCCGCCATGGCGTCCAGGATCATGTTCAGATAACGCGGCTCGAAAATGTTCAACGGCAACTGCCCGCCCGGCAGCAACAGGGCCCCCGGCAGCGGGAAGATGGGCAGCACGTCCGGCAGTTTGTCCGTGTCCGGATAATGCGCGCCGTAGGCCATGACGATTCCCGATCTCCGGGGTTGTTAGGAAAACAGAACCGACGACAGGCGCCGGCGGCCTGAAACCGTCAGTTCATGGGCCCCGCCCAGGGTGTCGAAGATCTTCACCAGCTGCTTGCGCGCGGCCTCGTCGTTCCACGCCCGGTCGCGGCGCACCAGTTCCAGCAATTCGTCGATGGCGCCTTCGGCGTCGTTGCGCGCGAACAGCGCCAGCGCCAGGTCGAAGCGCGCCTGATGGTCCTTCGGATTGGCGTCAAGGCGGGCGCGCAGCTCCGCCGGGTCGCCGGTCTGGCCGATCTCCTTGGCCAGTTCCAGGGCCGAGGCGGCGGCCTCGATATCGGCCTTCACGCGCAGATTGGCGGGCAGGGAGGTCAGGATTTCCTCGGCCTCGGTCAGCATGCCGAGGGCGACCTGGGCGCGCAGAATGCCGGACAGGGCGGCCTCGTTGGCCGGATCCTGGGCCTGAATTTCCTTGAAGATCTCAAGCGCCAGGTCGTTTTCGCCGGCGGCCAGCGCCGCCTGGCCCTGTTCCAGCGCCAGATCGAGCGGCGCCTTGGCGCCGTCCGTCAGCTTTTCGATGAAGGCCTTGACCTGGCTTTCCGGCAGCGCCCCCATGAAGGCGTCGACGGGCTGGCCGCCCTTGAAGGCATAGACCGTGGGCAGGGACTGCACGCGCAGTTGCTGGCACAGGTCCTGGTTTTCGTCGGCGTTGACCTTGACCAGCTTGACCAGGCCGCCGGCTTGCAGGACCAGTTTCTCCAGCACGGGGGTCAATTGCTTGCAGGGTCCGCACCAGGAGGCCCAGAAATCGACCAGGACGGGGACGTCTTTGGAGGCTTCGATCACATCCTGCATGAAGGTGCGGATGTCCGAATCCTTGATCAGGGCGCCGTCGGCGCCCGCGGGCGGCGTGGCGCCGCCGTCGGGGGCCTGGCCGTCGGGTTTCGGGGTGGTCGTGCCGTCGGGATTGAGAATGAAAGCCATGCCAGTGTTCCGTCGTGTTTCCGTTAAAGGTGCCCGCCCGCCTGCCGGGGCCGCGATCTGCCCCAAAGATGGCTGTTTGTCCCGCCCGCTGCAAGGCTTGCGGGTGGATTAGGCGGCCGGATGCGGTTTCCCGCGCCGGGCCGCCGCCGCCGGGGGGTGCCGAGGGGCGGCCCGAATGGACATTAGTTTATTTTAGGGCCTTGCATTCGCCCCGCCTTCCCGTATATATCCCTCCCTCGCTTACAGCGACGCGGGCGTAGCTCAGGGGTAGAGCGCAACCTTGCCAAGGTTGAAGTCGTGAGTTCGAATCTCATCGCCCGCTCCAATTTCTCTCCCCATTCCTCCATGTTGATCGGCCCCTCCGGGGCTTTCACTCCGCACGCGCGGCAATACGTGTGCGCAGCCATGTTGCGGCGCGCTCGACCCAGGGCGTGATAAGGGCCAGACCGATCACCGTGACGAAGGGCGTCGCCGTGGCGAGATAGCGATCTTCGAGATAGACCAGGGCATAGACCGCGGGCCAGGCCAGCGCGAACAGCCAGAGGGCGCCGAGCGCCAGCGGGCGTGCGTCCAGGGCCGACGGCCGCCAGGCGCCGCGGGCAAGGGAGCGGATCACCACGACCGGCACGCCGATCAGGAAGGCCGCCGTCAACACGGTGGAAATCAGGCGCGCCAGGGTTCTGGTGGCAAGCAGCAAGGCCTGATCGATGCGACCGTGCTCAAGCAGGTTACGCCGGATTTCACCCGGCCCGGGAAAGGGGGTGGTCCCGCCTGCCCATAGGCTGAGCCGCTCCGGGCCGCTCAGCGGCATGAACGCGAGATAGGCGTAACGGGGATCCATGCGTCCCAGGTAGATGGAAGCGCGGTCCAGGGGGTGGCGCCGCCAATGGTCGTAGAACAAGGTTTCGGCATGGCGGGCGACGGCCAGGGCGCTCATGCCGTGCGCCGCCTTCAGGTGCCGGTTGATCGCCGTGAAGGTAACCCCGGGGATCGGGTGGAGCGGCAACAGGCCATGGGCATCGGCCAGCAAGGGGTCTTCGGCGAACACCGGCAGGCCGCGCCGGGCCAGGTCGAGTGCCGGATGGTACATGGCCGTCTGGGCGACCGTGGTGATGAATCGCTCCCCACTGCGCATCTGGTTCCATGACTTGTAGGCCTGGATGCCGAGTGCTAGCGGCAACAGGAAAACGACGAGCACGATGCCCGCGCGGCGCAGGCCGCTACCCGTCTTCAGGCACCAGGCCAGGATCAGCGGCCAAAGCGCCAGATGCATGACCGCCCCCGCCTCACGCAGCAGGAAGGCGGCAAGCAGAATCAGACCGAGGCCCAAGGCCTCAACCATACCTGGCGCCCGCTTGTCGAGCAGGCCGAGCGCCATATGCGCCGCCAGCAGGGTCAGCAGGGCGGCGTGCAGGCTGTCGGTGAGAACGCATTGGTCGAGCACGAAGGCGAGGCCCAGGCCCTGGGCCGCCGCCGCCACGGCGGCGGGCCATATTCGCCCCGTCAGGCGCAGTGTCAGGCGCCAGATCATGGCCGTCGCGCCGAGCGACAGGACCATCTGCAGGGCGATCAGCAGCCAATCCCAGGCGCCGCCGAACAGCACCTTGAACAGGGCGATCAAGGCCGGATAACCGATGACCCGAAATGCCGTCAGGGGAAACAGCTCGGCATGCAGGTCAAGCGACCGGGTCCAGCCGCCCCCGTCCAGGATGGCGTTGGCGAACAACACGTAGTCGCCGCTGTCGGGCAGGAAGACCGGGCCCAGGACGGCGAGGAGGCCCGCCTTTACGGCGGCCAGCACGGCAAGCGTCGCCCATAGGGCCCTGGTTTGCGTTGCGGCGATCATTGGCCCCCCTCTCGGTCCGTCGGCCTTGGCGATCTTATGGGCGATTTTCGCCCACCCGAAAAGGCCAAGCGACGGCGGGTGTCCGCTAAACCGGCCATCAAACTTTAGCTTTTCATAACAAGCCTTTGTTTATAGGCTGTTATCCGTTGACCCGACGGGCCCGGCGGAATTGTGGCCGCGGGCGGGTCGGCCACCACGGCGGGTCGCCGCGCCGCCCCTGATAAAAACCGAGGGGCCGTGCTTTCTGGGAGGGGTCTATGCCAGTCAAACGGGATTTGAAGACCGACGCGTTGCTGAAGCAGGTGTCGAAGCTGATGCGGGCGGGCGCCAAGGGCGCCAAGGCGACGGCCCTGGTCCATTACGCCGACCAGTATTTCGCGCATATGCCGCCCATGGATATTCACGCCCGCGACGCGGCGACCCTGGCCGGCATCGCCAAAAGCCATTGGAAGACCGCCGCCCTGCACAAGCCGGGCAAGCCTTCGGTGCGCGCCTATAAGCCCGACGCCAAGAAGGACGGCTGGACCGCCAACCGCACCGTCGTTGAGATCGTCACCGAGGACATGCCCTTCCTGGTCGATTCCGTGTCGTCGGAAATGAACCGGCGGGGTCTGACCGTGCATCTGGTGGTGCACCCGATCCTCAAGATCAAGCGCGACACCCAGGGCCGCCTGCAACGCGTGCTCGATCCCGGCGAGCCCGAGGACGGCGCGCGCCTGGAATCCTGGATGCATATCGAGGTCGACGAGGAAACGCCCGACGGCCAGCGTGAGATCGAAAAGGGTGTGCTCAAGGTTCTCGAGGACGTGCGCCTGGCGGTTCAGGACTGGCGGCCCATGCGCGAACGCATGGCGCGGATCATCGACGACTTCCGCCATACCTCGGGCCCGGCGCCGCAGGAGGAAGCCAACGAGGTGCGCGAGTTCCTGCGCTGGATCCACGACAACAACTTCACCTTCCTGGGTTCCCGCGACTACAAGATTTCCGGCTCTGGCCCCAAGACCTCGGTCACCATCGACAAGAAATCGGCGCTCGGCATCCTGCGCGACTTCGACATGTCGGTGCTGACCTATGCGGCGGACATGTCCAAAATTCCGCCCGAAGTGCGCGCCTTCATCTCCGACCCCGGGTTGATCGTGGTCACCAAGTCGAACCAGCGCTCCACCGTGCACCGGCCCGTGCACATGGACGCCATCGGCATCAAAAGCTTCGACAAGACGGGCAAGGTCACGGGGCTGCGCATCTTCGTCGGCCTGTTCACCTCCGCCGCCTACAACCGCAGCCCGCGTGATATCCCGCTGCTGCGCCGCCGCCTGCAACAGGTGCTCGACCGCGCCGGCCTGCAGCCCGGCAGCCACGACGGCAAGGCGATGACCAACATCCTGGAAACCTATCCGCGCGACGAGCTGTTCCAGATTTCCGAGGAACAATTGCTGGACACCGCCATGGGCATCCTGCACTTGCAGGACCGCCAGCGCGTCGCCCTGTTCATGCGCCAGGACAATTTCGGGCGCTTCGTGTCCTGCATGATCTACGTGCCGCGCGACCGCTACACCATGAACATGCGCGAACGCATGCAGGACATCCTGTGCGAGGCGCTCAATGGCCGGGTCTCCAACTTCTCGACCGCCCTGGGCGACGCGCCCTTGGCGCGGGTCTATCTGATCATCGCGACGGAGCCGGGCAAGCTTCCGGCCTATTACGCCAAGGGTCTGGAAAGCAAGCTGACCCGCGCCGCCCGGACCTGGGCCGACGATCTCGCCGAGGCATTGGCCAAGGCCTATGGGGAGAAGGAAGGCCTGCGCCTGACCCGCCGCTTCCAGAACGCCTTCGGCCCCGGCTACACCGCCCAGTACTCGGCCGAGGACGCGGTCAACGACATCGAGGTGATCGAGGAATCCCTGACCGCCGACCGTATCGGCCTGCACCTCTATCGGCCCGAAGGGGCGCCCGGCAACCAGGTGCGCTTCAAGGTCTATCATCCCGATTCCGCCGTGCCCCTGTCGGACGCCCTGCCCGTGTTCGAACACATGGGCTTCCGGGTGATCGACGAGAACCCCCACGACGTGTCCTGCGACGATGGCAACGGCGGCGGCGTCAAGATGCTGATGATCCACGACTTCGGTCTGGAAACCCGCGACGGCGGCGACGTCGACATCCCCGCCATCAAGGAAAAGTTCGAAGACGCCTTTGGCCGGGTGTGGCGCGGCGAGATCGAAAGCGACGGCTTCAACGCCCTGGTTGCGCGCGGCGGCCTGGGCTGGCGCGAGGTTCTGATCCTGCGCGCCTACTGCCGCTGCCTGCGCCAGATGGGCATCCCCTATTCCCAGGCCTACATGGAACAGACGATGGCCAAGCACCTGGGCCTGGCCAACATGATCGTGCAGCTGTTCATGGTCCGCATGGCGATATCGAAACAGACGGCGGCGGAACGGGACAAGAAGGCCGCGGCCCTGCACGCCAAGATGCGCGACGCGCTCGAGGCCGTGACAAGCGCCGACGAGGACCGCATCCTGACCCGCTTCATCAATCTGGTCGACGCGACGCTGCGCACCAATTTCTTCCAGCCCGCCGCCGACGGCGGCCACAAGGCTTATGTCTCGTTCAAGTTCAATTCGCGGCTGATCGACGACCTGCCCAAGCCCCGGCCGCTGCGCGAAATTTTCGTCTACAGCCCGCGCGTCGAGGGCGTGCACCTGCGGTTCGGCTTCGTCGCCCGGGGTGGGCTGCGCTGGTCCGACCGGCCCGAGGACTTCCGCACGGAAATCCTGGGATTGGTCAAGGCGCAGCAGGTCAAGAACGCGGTCATCGTGCCGGTCGGCTCCAAGGGCGGCTTCGTGGTCAAGCGCCCGCCCACCGAAGGGGGGCGCGACGCCTTCATGGCCGAAGGCATCGAATGCTACAAGACGCTGATCCGGGGGCTGTTGGACATTACCGACAACCTGAAGGGCCCCCGCGTGGTGCCGCCGAAAAGCGTGTTCCGTTGGGACGACGACGACCCCTACCTGGTGGTCGCGGCGGACAAGGGCACGGCGACGTTTTCCGACATCGCCAACGGCGTGTCGATGGATTACGGCCATTGGCTGGGCGACGCCTTCGCCTCCGGCGGTTCGGTCGGCTACGACCACAAGGGCATGGGCATCACCGCCAAGGGGGCCTGGGAATCGGTCAAGCGTCATTTCCGCGAAATGGGCACGGACATCCAGAACGAGGACTTCACCGTGGTCGGCGTCGGCGACATGTCGGGCGACGTGTTCGGCAACGGCATGATGCTGTCCAAGCACATCAAATTGCAGGGTGCGTTCAACCACATGCACATCTTCGTCGACCCCAACCCGGACCCGGCCAAGAGCTTCGCCGAGCGCGTGCGCCTGTTCAACCTGGGGCGCTCGAGCTGGTCCGACTACGACGTCAAGACGATCTCCAAGGGCGGCGGCATTTACGAGCGCAGCGCCAAGGCCATCAAACTCTCGCCGGAGGCGCGCGCCTGTTTCGGCCTGACCAAGGACGCGGTGTCGCCCAACGAACTGATCCAGGCGATGTTGCGGGCCCCCGTCGATCTGCTGTGGTTCGGCGGCATCGGCACCTACATCAAGGCGCAGACGGAATCCAGCGCCGACGTGGGCGACCGCGCCAACGACGCCATCCGCATCAACGGCCAGGAGATTCAGGCCAAGGTCGTCGGCGAGGGCGCCAACCTGGGGGCGACGCAAAAGGGCCGCATCGAATACGCCATGAAGGGGGGGCGGCTGAACACGGATTCCATCGATAACTCGGCCGGCGTCGACTGTTCGGACCACGAGGTCAACATCAAGATCCTCTTGGGCGCCGTGATGGCCAAGGGTGGGCTGACCGAGCCCCAGCGCAACAAGCTGCTGGCCAAGATGACCGACGAGGTCGGAAGCCTGGTCCTGCGGCACAACTACAACCAGACCCAGGCGATCTCCTCGATCCAGGCCAAGGGGGCGCATACCCTGGACAACCAGATCCGCCTCATGCGCCTGTTGGAAAAGCGCGGGCTGTTGGAGCGCGCCGTCGAATTCCTGCCTGACGACGAACAGTTGTCTGAGCGCGCGGCCCAGCACAAGGGCCTGTTCCGCCCCGAACTCTCGGTGCTGATCGCCTATGCCAAGAACTGGCTCTATGACGAGCTGTTGAAAAGCGACCTGCCGGACGACCCCTTCCTGCTCGACGAGATCGTGCAGTATTTCCCCTCGGACCTGCGCCAGAAATACCTGCCGGAAATGAAGACCCACCGCCTGAAGCGCGAAATCATCGCCACCCGGGTCACCAACTCCATGGTCAACCGGGTCGGCGATACCTTCGTCACCGAGTTCATGGAAAAGACCGGCCGCCAGCCGGCGGAAATCGCCCGCGCCTATACCATCGCCCGCGAGGTTCTGCGCGCGCGCCTGATCTGGGCCGAGATCGAGGCCCTCGACAACAAGGTGCCGACCCGCGCCCAGACCTCCATGCTGGCCGATCTCAACCGGCTTCTGGAATGGGTGACCCTGTGGTTCCTCAGAAACGGCAAGAAGGGGCTCGACATCGGCGCCCATGCCGGCGAATTCGCCGCCGGCATGGCGGACCTGGCCGACCATATCTCGGCCGTGGTGCCCAAGCATTACATCGAGGACATGAAAAACCGCGCCAAGCCCTATCTGGACGATGGCGTGCCGCCGGCACTGGCGCACAAGGTCGCGCATCTGGTGAACCTGTATTCGGCGCCGGACATCGTCGGCCTCGCCAACCGGCGCAAGATGGACGTGCGCGAGGTCGCCAAGGTCTATTTCGCGCTGGGCACCCGGTTCCGCCTGGGCCGTCTGCGCGCCGCCGCCTCCAACCTGGAATCGGAGGACCACTGGCAGCAATTGGCCGTCGCCGCCCTGGTCGAGGAGGTCTACTCCCACCAACTGGCGCTGGCGTCCAACGCCCTCGACCATCTCGGCAAGGTCGGCAAGGACACGGACAAGGCGATCGCCGCCTGGGTCGTGCGCAATCAGGCCGCCGTCGACCAGACCGAGGTGCTGTTGAACGAGCTGTGGACGACCGAGGTCAACGACCTGTCCATGGTCGCCGTCGCCTCGCGGCAACTGCGCGCCCTGGCGGACGCCCAGGCGTAGAAGAAACGCCCGGGATTTAAGGGATAATCAGATCAAGACGTGTTTCTTGATCTTATATCCCTGGCGCGTCGTGGCATTTTCGCCGTTGAAATTCCGCCCTTATTAGGGGACAGTCCCGCATGACTTTCCCCGACGAAAAATTCACCGACATGGGCGCCTTCGCCGAGGCCTATTTCCAGGCCTCCCAGGTTGCCCAGGCCTCCGTCGATCGCGTGGCGCTGGCCAAGGCCGGGGCCCTGCTGGCCGGCGCCTATGCGGCGCGCAAGACCATCTATGTCTGCGGCAACGGCGGCTCGGCGGCGATCTCCAACCATCTGGTCTGCGACCATCTGAAATGCATCCAGACGGACACCGACCTGCGCCCCCGGGTTGTGTCCCTGGCGGCGACCATTGAGACCATCACCGCCATCGCCAACGACATTTCCTATGACGAAGTCTTCGTCTATCAGCTGCGCACCCTGGCCGATCCGGGCGACGTGCTGATCTCGGTCTCGTCGTCGGGCGATTCGGAAAACGTGGTGCGGGCCTGCGCATGGGCCAAGGACAACGACCTCGCGGTGATCGCCATGACCGGCTTCGCGGGCGGGCGCACACAAGGGCTGGCGGACGTCAACTTGCATGTGACGGGCGACAACTACGGCGTCGTCGAGGACACCCATCAGGCGCTCATGCATATCCTGGCCCAGTTCATCCGCCAGGACCACATGACAGCCGACCTCATCAAAGACCGCAAGTTCTGACCCCAAGCCCTTGGGGCAAAAGAAAAGGGCCGCTTTCGCGGCCCTAATTGTTTTGCGCAAAACAACTTTCGCGGACCCATGGTCCGCTCTGGTTTTGCGACAGGCTGTCCCTGGATGGATTAGTGGCGGAAGTGGCGCATGCCTGTGAACACCATGGCCAGGCCGCGTTCGTCGGCGGCGGCGATGACCTCGTCGTCGCGCACGCTGCCGCCGGGTTGGATGATCGCCGTGGCCCCCGCGTCCGCCGCCGCCATCAGGCCGTCGGCGAAGGGGAAGAAGGCGTCCGACGCAACGACGGAGCCAATCGCCCAGCTGTCGGCGTCGCCCGCCACCCGGGCCGCGTCCTGGGCCTTCCAGGCGGCGATGCGCGATGAATTGACGCGGCTCATCTGCCCCGCACCGACGCCCACGGTCGCCCCGCCCTTGGCGTAGACGATGGCGTTGGACTTCACATGCTTGGCGACGGTGAAGGCGAAGGTCAGATCGGCCATCTCGGCGGTGGTCGGCGCGCGTTTGGTGACGACCTTGAGATCGCCGACCAATCCCGCGTCGCGGCCTTGCAGCAGATAGCCGCCGGCCAGCGAGCGCACGGTCATGCCGGGGGCCTGCGGGTCCGGCAGGGCGCCGGTGACCAGCACGCGCAGGTTCTTCTTGGCCGCCAGCACGGCCCGGGCAGCGTCGTCGATGGCCGGCGCGATGACGACCTCGGCGAACAGTTCGGCCACGGCCTCGGCGGTTTTGGCGTCGAGCGCGCGGTTGACGGCGATGATGCCGCCGAAGGCACTTTCCGTGTCGCAGGCGAGGGCCCGCTGATAGGCGGCGAACAGGTCGTCACCCAAGGCCACGCCGCAGGGGTTGGCGTGCTTGACGATGACGCAGGCGGGTTTGTCGGAAAATTCGGCGACCAGCTCGAACGCCGCGTCCGTGTCGTTCAGATTGTTGAAGCTGAGCTCCTTGCCTTGCAGCTGTTCCGCCGTGGCGATGCCGGGCCGGGCCGGGCCGCCGGCATAGAACGCCGCCGTCTGGTGCGGGTTCTCGCCATAGCGCAGAACCTGGCGCCGTTCCCCGGCGAAGGTCAGGCGGGTCGGGAAGGTGTCGCCCAGTTGGCCCGCGAACCAGCTGGAAATGGCCGCGTCATAGGCCGCCGTGCGGGCGTAGGCCGTGGCCGCGAGGTGCTTGCGGAAGCCGGGCGTGGTGGCGCCCGCGTTGGCGGTCATCTCGTCCATCAGCTTGCCGTAGTCGGCGGTGTCGACCACCACGGTGACGTCGCCGTGGTTCTTGGCGGCGGCGCGGATCAGGGCCGGGCCGCCGATGTCGATGTTTTCGATGCAGTCGTCGAATTCAGCACCCTTGGCCACCGTCGCCTCGAACGGATACAGGTTCACGACCAGAAGGTCGATGGGCTGGATGCCGTGATCGGCCATGGCCTTCTGGTGGTCCGCATTGGCGCGCACGGCCAGCAGGCCGCCGTGGATCATGGGTTGCAGGGTCTTGACCCGGCCGTCCATGATTTCGGGAAAGCCGGTGAAGTCGGACACCTCGATGACCGGCACGCCGGCGTCCTGCAACAATTTGGCGGAGCCGCCCGTGGACAGAATTTCGACTCCCTGGGCGGCCAGGAAGGCGCCCAGATCGGCTAGGCCGGTTTTGTCGGAAACGGATATCAGGGCGCGGCGGATCGGCTCGGTCATGCTTGTTCGGCCTTCTTTTCCTGGGGGGGAGGGGTGGCGATGGTGCCGGTGAACTCGGGCACCAGGGCGGCGACGATCGCGGCGGCGGCGGCAAGGTCGCCCCGGCGGCAGGCGTCGGCGAGGCGGCGGAAGGCGGCCTCGACCTCGTCCAGGGTGACCAGGCGCGGGGTCGCCAGCAGCACACCCGGCTGCATCGTCGGCACCGGCGCCTCGTCGCCGTGAAAGATTTCCTCGTACAGTTTCTCGCCCGGGCGGATGCCGGTGAATTCGATCTTCACGTCCTGGTCGGGGATCAGCCCGGCCAGACGGATCATCTGGCGCGCCAGATCGACGATCTTCACCGGCTTGCCCATGTCGAGCACGAAAATGCGGCCGTCGGCGTCGCTTTTGACACCCAGCGCCGAGGCGGACAGGACCAGTTCCACCGCCTCGCGGATGGTCATGAAGTAGCGCGTCATCTCGGGGTCGGTGACGGTCAGGGGGCCGCCCTCGGCCAGTTGTTTCTGGAACAGCGGCACGACCGACCCGGTGGAGCCCAGCACGTTGCCGAACCGCACGGTGACGAAGCGGGTGCCGCGGCCCGAGGCCTTTTGGCGGCTTTCCACATCCATGGCCTGACAGACGATTTCCGCCAGCCGCTTGCTGGCGCCCATGACGCTGGTCGGGTTGACGGCCTTGTCCGTGGAAATCATGACCATGGCCTTCGCCCCGGCGTCGCGCGCGGCGCGGGCGACGCAGAACGTGCCGATGGCGTTGGTGTCCAGGCCCTCGGCCATGTTGTCCTCGACCAGGGGCACGTGCTTGCGCGCCGCCGCGTGGAACACCAGTTCCGGGGCGACGTCGGCGAACACGCGGGCCATCTGGTCCGTATTGCGCACGTCGGCCATCACGGCGCGGCGCGGGATGGCGGGAAAGCTGCGCGCAAGCTCCATGTCGATCTCGTACAGCGCGAACTCAGACAGATCCAACAGCACGATGCCTTGTGGCGAAAACTGGCAGATCTGGCGCGCCAGTTCGGCCCCGATGGAGCCCCCGGCGCCGGTGATCAGGACCTCGCGGCCGCCGATCAGGGCGGCCATGGCGGCGCGGTCCAAAGGCGTCTGCGGCCGGCCCAAAAGGTCTTCGATGGCGACCGGGCGCAGGTCCAGCTTGTCGGTAATGCCGTCCTTGAAATCGGTCATCTTGGGCAGGCGGGCGAGGCTCAAACCCAGCCGGTCGGCTTCGGACAGCAGGTCACGCACGACCGAGCCGTCCATGGACGGCCGGGTCAGCACGACCCGGCGCGGCTGGTCCGGCGTGCCGGCGAAGCGGGCCGTGGCGGCGGCCAGATCATGCACCGTGCCGACGACCTCGATCCCCCGGATGTATTGGCCGACGCGGCCCGGCCGCTCGGACAGCAGGCCGACGACCCGATATTCTGGATGATCCGTCGCGGCCAGCGCGCGGATGAACAACTCGGCCTCGTCGCCGGCGCCCGCCAGAAGCACGGGGATCCGCCCTTCGTTGGCGCCCTCGGACGGAACCGACGCGGCCCTGTCCTTGAGGATGCGGTGGACGAAGCGGGGACCGCCCAGCATGCCGATCAGCAAAATCCATTGGATGGCGAACACCGAGCGGGGAAAATCTTCCAGCCGAACCCAGATGAACATGGCGAGCAGGAAGATCAGAACCGCGAGGCTGACCGCCTTGGTGATCGTCAACAGGTCGTTGATGGAGGCATAGCGCCAGACCCCGCGGTAGAGGCCCGCGACATAGAAAACAACGGCCGCCGCAAGGGTGAAGAAGCCACCGGCGATCATCATCACGTCCACCGGCAATGTCCAGACGGCGTCGCCCAGACGCAGGTAAAGGGCGAGCGGAAAGGACAGTCCGGCCATGAAGATGTCATGGCCGTAGACGATCCACCCTCTCGGCGGAATGCGGCGGTTGGGCAATTTGAACAAGGCTAAATCCGTTGCCTGTGGTGATGCCGGCGCCGGGCGCGGTCCGGCATGACGTCTTTCGCCCCTGCTTTTACCATCACTGCCCGGAACCTCAAGGGTTCGCGGCACCACCCGGATATCGGAACAGGGCCAGCAGGCCGCCCGTCGCCCCCGCGGCGAGGGCCAGGGCGGGCCACGGGCCGGCCCAGGAAACCAGGGCCGCCGCCGCGATCAGCAGGGCGTTGAGGCCTAAAATCAGCAACGACACCCGGGCATGGCTGCGCCCGCCCTTGGTGGCCTGCTGGTAGAAATGGTCGCGATGGGCCCGCCAGGGCGCCTCGCCCCGCAAGATTCGCCGCGCCAGGGTCAACGTCGCGTCGGCCAGATAATAGGCCGGCAGGATGACCGCCGCCGCCCAGGCGCCGGCGGCGGCCATTTCCAACAACAGCCAGCCGATGAGAAAGCCGAGCGGCACGCTGCCGACATCGCCCATGAAAACCTTGGCCGGATGCCAGTTCCAGATCAGAAATGCCCCGGCGGCGGCGGCCAGGCAAAGCCCGAAGGGCGCGAGGGCGGTCGCGGCACCGCCCAGGGCGGTGACCGCAACGACGCCGAGCCCGATCCCCAGGCATTCGACGCCGGTGATGCCGTCGATGCCGTCCATGAAATTGAACAGATTGATGAACCAGACCCAGCCCAGGCCGACGCCGATCAGCGCCACGGGTCCCGGAACGGCGTCCGGCAGCCAGCCTGCCAGGGCGGGGTTCAGGGACAGGACCCAGGCGACGGCGGCGACATGGCCGGCGAACCGCAGCCCCGTCGGCACGCGGCGGAAATCGTCGACCAGGGAAATCGCGGCCAGGCCCAGGCCCGCCAGGGCAAGGGGAAACAGCGCAGCACCGCCCAGCCACAGCCAGGCCGGGACCAGGGCGGCCACGATCAACAGGCCGCCGCCCACGGGGGTCGGCCGGTGATGGCTGCTGCGTTCGTTGGGATGGTCGAGCAGCTGAAACCGGCGCAGCAGGGAGATCAGCGGCCCCGTGCCCAAGGCGACGCCGCCGAACACCAGGGCGGCCGTCAAAAGTGTGTCGGTTGTCCAGGTCATGGCGGGCCTTATGCTCCCGTGTCGTTCATGAGACGCCGGTAAAGCGTCCGCACCGCATCGGCGATCCGCTCCTGCGACAGCCGCGCCTCGACATCCGCCCGCGCCGCCGCCCCGAAGGCGCGGCGCAGGGCGCCGTCGGCGGCCAGGCGGTCGATGGCGTCGGCCAGGGCGGCCGGGTCCCGGGGCGGCACCAGCAGGCCGTTTTCGCCGTCGCGGACCAGGGCGCGGCAGCCCGGCACGTCGGCCGCGACCAGGGGGCGGGCGCAGGCGGCGGCTTCCAGCAGGCTTTTCGGCAGGCCTTCGCGGTAGGACGGCAGCACGGCGATATGGGCCGAGGCCCAGACGGCGGCGATGTCGTCCCGCTCGCCGGTCCACTCGACCAGACCTTCCGCCACCCAAGCGTCGATTTGTTCCCGGGTCACGGTCGTCGGGTTGCCGGGGTCGGGGGCGCCGATCAGGACCATGCGGATGTCGCGTCCGCGATCCTTCAATATCCTGGCGGCCTGGACGAAGTCCTCGACCCCCTTGGTTTTCAGCAGCCGGCCCACCAGGACGGCGCGCAGGGGCGTTGATCGGGGTTCGGGCGTCACCGGAAACTGGGCCAGGTCGACCCCGGAACCCGGAATAAGGTGCATATGGCCGTCCCGGCCGATGCCCCGCGCCGTCAGGAAATCGCGGTCGTCCGCGTTCTGCACCAGCATGTGAACCTGTGTGTGCCCGCACAGGCGGCGAAGCATTGCCATCAGCACCCCGCCCAGGACGCGGCTTTTCAAGGACCGCCCGCCGTCGCCGTCGGTGAACAGGATGCCGAGCCCGGTAAAGGCATTGAGGACAGCGGCTCCCCGGGCGGCGATGCGGGCCGCCAAGGTGCCGTACAGGATCGGCTTGGCGGCGACGTTGTGAATCAGGTGGGGGCGGAAGCGGCGCAAGGTGCAGATCAGCGCGGCGAGGTAGCGCAGATCGCCGATGGGCGACAGGCCGGCGCGCTCGACCGGCGTGTGGAACACCGTGATCCCGAGGGCGCGGATGGCGTCCGCATGGCCGGAAACCCGCGTCGCCACGGCGACCTCGAAACCCATGTCCATCGCGGCCCGCGCCATGGGCAGGCGGTGGCGCAGAAACGCCCAGTCCTCGGTCACGATGAACAGCAGCCGCGGGCGCTGGGGCCGCATGTCCGGCATGGCGATCAGCCGGCCCCGCCCGCCGTCACAGCCGCCACAGTTCGATCGTGGACGGACCGCCGTCCCGCGCCAGCCGTGCGCGGACATCGACGACCAGACCGTCATCGTCGGCGAGAAGTCCGGCGATCCAATCCCAGCCCCGCGCCAGGTAGGCCTCATGCGGGACGGCCAGAATCACCGCGTCGGCCCGGCCAAGGGCATCATCCGCCGCCAATTCCACGCCGAACTCGTGTTTGACTTCGGCCCGGTCGGCCATCGGATCGTGCAGCGTCACCTCGGCGCCGAAGCGTTCCAATTCGTGCGCGATGTCGATCACCTTGGTGTTGCGCACGTCGGGCACGTTCTCTTTGAACGTCAGGCCCAGGATGGTCACGCGAAACGACTTGATGCCGCCCCTCTTGGACAGGCGGCGCATGGTTTCGCGGGCGATGAAGGGGCCCATCTCGTCGTTGATGCGGCGCCCGGCCAGGATGACCTCGGGCCGGTAGCCGGCCATTTCGGCGCGGTGGGTCAGGTAGTAGGGGTCGACCCCGATGCAATGCCCGCCGACCAGGCCCGGCGTGAACGGCAGGAAATTCCATTTCGTGCCGGCGGCGGCAAGAACATCGGACGTGTCGATGCCCAGGCGGTCGAAGATCAGGGCCAGCTCGTTCATCAGCGCGATGTTCAGGTCGCGCTGGGTGTTCTCGATCACCTTGGCGGCCTCGGCGGTCTTGATGGTTGGCGCCATATGGACGCCCGCCGTGACGACGGCGCCGTAGGTGTCGGCGACGATGCGGGCGGTCTGGGCGTCGCACCCGGACACCACCTTCTTGATGGTCTCGAACCGGTGTTCGCGGTCACCCGGGTTGATGCGTTCCGGAGAATAGCCGACGAAGAAATCGCGGCCGTAGGCAAGGCCCGAACGGTCCGCCAGGATCGGCACGCATTCCTCTTCCGTCGCCCCGGGGTAGACGGTCGATTCATAGACGACGATGTCGCCTTTTTTAAGCACGGCGCCGAGCGTTTCCGTCGCGGCCGTCAGCGGCCCCAGGTCCGGCCGCCGAAGGCCGTCGATCGGCGTCGGCACGGTGACGATGTGAAAATCCGCCTTGGCCAGATCCGCCGGATTGTCGGTGAAAGTCAGGTTGGCGGCGGCCAGGTCCGCGGCCTCGACCTCGTGGGTGCGGTCGTGGCCGGCGCGGAGCTCATCCAGCCGCGGGGCCGAGATGTCGAAGGCGACGACGGAAAAGCCGGCGCGCCCGAAGGCGACGGCGACGGGCAGGCCGACGTAGCCCAGGCCGATCACGGAAATGCTGCGTTGAACTGTCATATCTTGGCTCTTAGCCTAATCCGGGCGGTTATAACAACTAGGTTCCGCATTGCGCGGCTAGCGCATAAGATCGCCGCGCACCGCCGACCGCCCACCACGAACGACCGGACCTTGAATATGCCCAACGGTTCCAAGACCGCGATTGTCATTTCTTCGGACGCCAATTACTTCGATCTGCTCATGGGAACGGTGCGTTCCCTGTGCGACCGGGCGCCGGAATTGGATGCCGATCTGTGCATTCTCGACGTCGGGCTGGCGGCGGATCAGGTCGCGGCTCTGAAGGACGTGGCGGCCTCGGTGGTGACCGTCGGCTGGGATTTCGATTTTCCCGGCCGCGACCGCACGCCGGGATATTTCAAGGCGATGGTGTCCAGGCCTTATCTGCCGGCCCATTTCCCCGGCTACGATACCTATATGTGGATCGATTCCGACGCCTGGGTGCAGGATGCGTCGGTCATATCGCTGTTTCTGGATGCCGCCGCCGATGGTTCACTCGCCATCGTGCCGGAAATCGACCGCGGATATGTCGCCCATTACAAGCGGCCCCGGCCCTATTGGCGGCGGCCCAGCCACCGCATGTACCGCTGGGCCTATGGCTGGGCGGTGGCCGACCGTCTGGGCCGCAATCCGATCCTTAATTCCGGGGCCTTCGCGCTGCGCGGCGACGCGCCCCATTGGCGGTTGTGGCAGACGGCGCTGAAGGCCGCCCTGTGCCGCTGGCGTCTGCGGCCCGGTATCCGCGATCTCTATGGCCGGATTTCCGAGCAGACGGCGCTCAACTACGTGGTATTCGGCGACAAGGCGCCGGCGACCTTCCTGCCGGCCTACTGCAACTGGCTGTGCGGCCATGGCGCGCTGAAGTTCGATCCCGTCCGCCGCCTGTTCGTGGAACCGCACGCGCCGCACCAGCCGCTCGGCATTGTTCATCTGGCGGGCGATGGCGTGCAGAATCGGACGTTCGAGATCGCCAAGCTGGGTGGTGGGACCGTTTCCACGGGCCTGAAGTATTCGGACGCCGCGCCGCTGATCGCACCGGCCGGTTAGACTCCCCGCCGCCGCCAGGCGGTCCACAAGACCAGCGTGGCGACAAGGGTCGTCCCGGTAATCAGCCCGAAGCCTGATTGCAGGACGGCATAAGGGTCCGCGTAGAGCAGCCGGAACGGCAGATAGAACAGCCAAGCCGCCCGCAGGGCCTGACCCAGCCATCCGGTGCTCTCCGTCAACCATCCGTCGAACAGCGCCAGCAGCGCGCCGAAGGCGGCGAAGGTAATCAGGACCCCCAGGGTTCCCAGGCTGTAATACCCGAATGAAAAGAGATCGACCGGAATCCACGGCAGCAGCTTCACATGCAGGCTCAGGATCATCGGCGGCAGGGTTTCGACGCCTGAGAAGTTGGGCAGCATGTAGGCCAGGCCCAGGGGAACGTCGATGAAATGGCGGAAGGCGATGGGGTCGGGCACCACGGTCAGGGTATGGGCGGCGGCGATATGGGGAAAACCGAAATCCGCGATGATGAACAGGATATGGTTGATGAGATCCGTGCCCATCTGATGGATCATCGCCGCGCCGATGCCAAAGGGGTCGCGCGAGAAGGTGTGGGGCAGGTTGGCGATGAAAACGCCGACCACCGCGACGCATAGCATGATCAGGATCGCAGCGGTCTTCGAGCGCATGAGGAACACCGCCGCGAGCAACGGCGTGATCAGAAAAGCGCAGAGTTCAAGCCGCCCCCCGACATGGATCACGCGGAGAAAGCCCGCATACCAAACGGCGGCGGCCAGCAACAGAACGACAAGACGCATGCGGCCCGGCATCCGAATGGCCGCGCCGATCAAAATTAGGAATGCAGGAAAGGCAACCTGCGACAGGACCTGCAGGTATCCCCATTTCGCGGGAAAATTGCCCGTCCGCACGTGAATGCCCATGTCGATGAGTTCACGAATTCCAGTGTACTGGGACGTATAAACCGTCATGGCCACAAGGGCGATTGCCCCCAGTGCGGCGCCGGAGAACGCCAAAAGGCCGGTTGGTATGCCCTCGCTGGAAAAGGCCCGAACCGGCAGGGCGCGCGTCGCGCTGTAGCCGGCAAGAAGGGCTCCGTAAGCGCCAATCAGGATAATCCCCGTGGTGATATAGGCGCCTTCGGGGAGTCCCAGGTGATCGGCAAGATCAAGAAGGTACAGGCGGATACCCCATGGGTTGGGGTCCACCGCGCCGCGCGGACCCGTCGCCCAGGAGGTGTCGGGCAGAAGCGCAATCAGGAACGGCGGCAGGCAATAGCCGACCGCGATCAGCGCATGCACTGCGGTCAGGAAAGTGATGCGCCGCGTCCGCCGAAAATTCAGGCCCTCGACAACCGTTATCAGGACGATCAGGCCCCCGCTCAAGATCAGGATCGGTGTCATTGTCGTGCTGCATCCATGTCGGCGGCGCGTGCCCAGGGAAGCAGCCCCGTGCGCCGGTAAATAATGGCGCTCGATATGCCCGCGCGGATGACCATCGCGACGCCGGTCGCCGCCGCGGCGCCCTCAATCCCGAAGCGCGGGATCAGGATCAGGTTGAGGATCAGATTGACCCCCAATGTCAGCGCGGACACAACGGCGTTCATGCGCTCGAAAGGACCGACCAGAAAGAACATCTCGACGGCGCCCATCAGGGAATAGGCAAGGTATGCCAAGGCGAGGATGGCAACGACGTCGCCGCCTGGTAGGAAATCCGGACCGAACAGGCCAAGAATCAGAGAGCGTCCGGGCAGGATCGCCGCCAGCATCGCGGTACAGGCCGCGATCGACAGCAACGTCGCCACGTTCATGCGGTTTTGAAGTTCGGCGGTCTTGCCCTCGGCGAACAGTTTGGCGGCCATAGGGCCGAACCGGGCGCGCACGGCGACCACCGGAAAGATCGCGAGCAGTGCGACCTTGGCGGCGGGGGCATACAGTCCCGCCTGTTCCGTGCCCAGGATATGGCCGATCATCAGGATGTCCATTTGCGTCAGCAGGATGGTCAGGCCGGTGATCGCGACATATGGAAGGCTGATCCTTAACCAGTTCCGCCAAGATGGCACGGGGCGGTCATCGGCTGCCGGCTCGGCCAATATGCTGGACCGCGCATAGGCCATGAGCACGATCAGCACACCCAGACTGACGCCCAGGTTCACGATCATCACTACGGCCGCGTCGAGCGCGGTGATCTGTGCAAAGGCAAAAACGGCGGCCAGTAAAGCGAGAGGACGGGCAATCTCGAACACCAGTGTCGATTGAACCACGCGCTCAAGCCCCTGCAACACGGCCGCCCGTTGCTGGATCAAGGCCATCACCACGGTCAACGCCAGGGCGCCGTATAGGGTGCCGCGCATTTCTTCGGCCGATTGCGGCAGCGTCCAGGTAACGGCGGCCCATCCGACGACCACGATGAATGCCCCTAAAATGAGGACGACCCGGTTGGAGAATCCGACGACCGCCATCATGGCCGCGCGATTGCCTTGGGCGCGGTATTCGGCGATGAAGCGGACCATGGACAGGTTCAATCCGGCCTGCATGACGATGAACAGGATGCTCAGCCAGGACAGGGCGAAGACGTAGGTGCCGTAGGATGCGACGCCGAGCCAACGGGCGAACAGCACGTGCGACACAAAGGCCAAGCCGGCGCCGGCCACATTGACGGCGAGGATTTTCGCGCCGTCGATGAACAGAAGGTCGTTCGTCACGGCGCGGATTGCCGAGGCCAGACGCATTAGATTCCGGATGTCCGGTCGGTCAGGCGCATCAAAACGTCCTGGGTGGCGCCCGCGCGGATGTCCCAGGAATGGGCGGCGGCGATGGCGTCGCGGCCTCGCGCCCCCATGGCCTTGACGCGCGCCGGGTCGACGGCCAGTTCGGCGACGGCGCGGGCCAGTGCCTCGGGATCTTCGGCCGGCACGGCCAGGCCGCAATCGTTGTCGCGCACCAGATCGGCCTGGCCTGGAAAGTCGGACACCACGGCGGGCACGCCGCAGGCGAGCGTTTCGAACACCTTGAGCGGATAAAGCCCGGTGCCCGTGCGGTCGCCCAGGTTGTTCTTCGGCACCAGGCCGCAGATGCTTTTGGCGACGATGCCCGGCAGCACGCGATAGGGCTGGCGGCCCAGATCGATGATGCCGGGGTCGGCGGCGGCCGCCGCCTCGACCGCCGGGCGTTCGGGCCCGTCGCCGACGATCACCAGATCGACGCCGCGCGGCCAGTCCGTCGATGCCTTGGCGGCCAGCAGCGTCGGGATGCCCTGCCAGCGGGCCAGCCCGCCGAAGAACACGGCGTAGCGTGCCGGCAGGTCGACGTCGCAGGTCGCGTTCGGATGGAACAGCTCCGTATTGGCGCCGTTGGGCACCACGTCGACCGGCGTGGCCACGCCCTGGCCGCGCACCCAGTCGGCGAGCTGCGGCGTCACGGTGATCAGCCGTCCGGCCCATTGGAACTGTTTGCGCCACATCCATTTGATGATGCCGGCGAGCGGCCGCGCCCAGGCATAGGCGATGGCGACGTCTTCATAAGGGCCGTTGATTTCGTGCACGATGGGCGCCCCCCTGAGCCGCGCCCAGAGCGATGCCGGAAAGGCCAGGAAGTGGGAGCGCACGTAAACCGCCTGGCCGTCCTCGAACGCCCGCATCACCCGCCATTGCAGGCACAGGTATTCCATCATTCGACGAGCAAGGCCGGGCCGCTTCCAGTTGCCCGAATAGGACGGCACGAACAGATCGACGGTCCAGCCTCGACGTTGCAGCCCGCCCACGATCTCGTGGATATGGGCATAGGACGCCTGCCCCTCGCGGGGCGCTTCCAGCGCGAGATAGAGAAGGTGCCTGCGCGCACTCACGCCGCGCCGCCGTCCTGGGTGAGGTAGGCCGCGACCGCCTGGGCGATGCGCCCGGCCGCGTTGCCGTCGCCATAGGCGTCGATGTCGCGGCGCGGGGCCGCGGTCTCCGGCGACTGCCACAGGCGGTTCCATCCGGCGTCGACCGTCTCGGTCCATTCCGTCTCGTCGCGCAGCGTGATGCAGGGCACGCGGTGGAAATAGGCTTCCTTCTGCAGGCCGCCGGAATCGGTCAGCACCCCGGCGCTCGCCTTCACCAGATGGGTCATCTCCAGATAGCCGAGCGGGTCCGTCACGGTGAGGCCGTCAAGCGTGAGCCCGGCCCGCGCCAACGCCGCCTTGGTCCGGGGATGCAACGGCAGGACGACCGCGCCCGGCCGCGCCTTCAGGAAATCGACGACCTTGGCCAACTGGGCGTCGTCGTCCGTGTTCTCGGCCCGATGCACGGTCGCGACCTCGTATTGGCCGGGGGTCAGGTCCAGGCGCGCAACGACGTCCGATCCCTCGGGCCGTTCGGCGGCGGCGAGCGCCGCATCGAACATCACGTCGCCGACCAGCATGACGCCGGCGGAGATGCCTTCCTTGGCCAGATGCGAGACCGCCTGCGGCGTCGGGCAGAACAGCAGCGCCGACAGGTGATCCGCGACGCGGCGGTTGATCTCCTCCGGCTGGGCGCGGCGGAACGAGCGCAGCCCGGCCTCGACATGGAACACGGGAATGTCGAGCTTGGCCGCGACAAGGGCGGCCGCCAGGGTCGAATTGGTGTCGCCGTAGATCAGCAGCCCGTCGGGCCGGTCCTGAAGCAGCACCGGCTCCAGCGCGATCAGCATGCGCCCGGTCATGTCGCCATGACCGCCGCCGCTGATGCCCAGGTTGTGATCGGGCGCGGCGAGACCCAGTTCGCGGAAGAACACGTCCGACATGCCGTCGTCGAAATGCTGGCCCGTGTGGATCAGCACCTCGTCGATGCCCGCGTCCCTGAACGCGCGGCTGACGGGCCCGGCCTTGATGAACTGGGGGCGCGCGCCGACGACGGTTGCGATGCGGGTCACGCCGCGACCGCTTCCTTCAACGCGGCCAGGATGCGGTCCTGGGTTGCGGCGTCGAGATAGGGATGCATGGGCAGGCTCAGGACGTCATGGGCCAGGGCCTGCGATACCGGCGTGCCGTTGCCGGCGCGGGGATAATGGGCATAGGCGGGCTGATCCGACAGGGCGACGGGGTAATAGACCGCCGTCGGCACGCCCTTCTCCTTCAGCGCCGCCGCGACGGCGTCGCGGTCGGCCACGCGGATCGTGTACTGGGCCCAGGCGCTGATCGCGCCGTCCACCACCGCGGGCGGCGTGGCGATGCCGGCAAGGCCTTCGGCGTAGCGGGCGGCCACGTCCTGGCGCAGATTGATTTCGTCTTCGAAGATGTCGAGCTTGGCGAGCAGAATTGCGGCCTGGAGGGTGTCGAGCCGCGCGTTCAGGCCGACCGCCACGTTGTCGTACTTGTTGGTGCCCTGGCCGTGCACGCGCAGGCTCCGCATGCGCGCCGCCAGATCGCCGTCGTCGGTCAGCACGGCCCCGCCGTCACCGTAACAGCCCAAGGGCTTGGCCGGGAAGAAGCTGACCGAGGTCGCGTCGCCCCAGGACCCGACCGGCTTGCCGCCGAGCGCCCCGCCGTAGCTTTGCGCCGAATCCGCCATCACCTTCAGGCCGTGGGCGTCGGCGATCTTCTGAATCGCCGGATAGTCGGCGGGCTGGCCGAACAAATCGACCGGGATGATCGCCTTCAGGGTCAGGCCGTTGTCCTTGGCGACGGCGATGGCGCCTTCGACGCTCGCCGGGTCCATGTTGAAGGTGTCGGGCAGGACGTCGCAGAACACGGGCGTGGCGCCGGTCAGCGCCACCACTTCGGCGGTCGAGGCGAAGGTCATGGCCGGCACGATGACCGCGTCGCCCGGCCCGATGTCCCAGGCCATGAGGACCAGCAGCAGCGAATCCGTGCCGCTCGAACAGCTTACGCAATGCTTGGCGCCGCCCATCTCGGCCAGGCGGGTTTCCAGTTCGGCGACCTCGGGCCCCATGATGAAACGGCCGTGGTCGAGAACCTTGGCGATGGCCCGGTCGACGGTATCGCCCAGACGGGCGCGCTGGGCCTGAAGGTCGATGAAGGCGATGGGAGAGGCGCTCATGAGGTGATTTCTTTCAATGTGCCGGTATCGGTGACTTTATATTTACGGCCTTCGCGCGGACAGGTCAGGTCGTCGCCCAAACGCTCGCCCGCGTGGCTGACCCAGCCGATACGCCGGGCCGGCACGCCGGCCATCAGGGCGTGGGCGGGCACGTCGGAGGTCACGACGGCGCCCGCCGCGATCATGCAGTAATCGCCGAGCGCATGGCCGCAGACGATGGTCGCGTTGGCGCCGATGGTCGCCCCCTCGCCGACCGGGGTTTCCCGGAAGTCGTCCTTGCGGTCGACCTCGGCGCGCGGCGTCAGGACGTTGGTGAACACGCAGCTCGGCCCGCAGAACACGCCCCGCCCCAGGGTCACGCCCTTGTAGACGCTGACGTTGTTCTGGATCTTGCAGTTGTCGCCGATGGTCACGTCGGGCCCGATCGAGGCGTTCTGTCCGACCACCACGCCGGTGCCGATCTTCGTTCCCGGCAGCACATGCGAGAAATGCCAGATCTTGGTGCCGCTGCCGATGGCCACGCCGTCGTCGACGACCGCCGTCTGGTGAATCTTGGCGCCGGGAAACCGGCCCGTGCCGATTGCGTCGCGTGTCGCGCTCATGTCCGTCTCCGCCCGTTCCAATATGCTCAATACCCGCATGCCTTCGGCGCCGTCCGTGCGGGGTGTTTCGCCCGTGGCGATGCATTCCAGGAAATGGCCGCACTCCATCGCCAAGGGTTCGCCCTCGTCCAGGGCGACGGGCATGGCCTCGGCCTTTTCCGGCGTCGGCACGCCGTCGCGCCAGTCGATGCGGTGGGGGTAGAGCAGCAGCTTGCGTTCCCACGGCTCGCCGTCGTTGAACACGGCCATGGCCTTGTCGCTGACGACGACAAGCTTCTGTTCCTTGAAGGGATGCAGCCAGGACACGAAGACATGAGCCTGCACGCCGCCGGGGAAGGTCAGATGCGTGGTCGTCACGTCGGCGATGACATCATGCAGGTAGCTGCCGCCTTCGGCGCGCACGGCCGTCGGCTCATCGCCGACCAGGGCCAGGATCATGGAAATGTCGTGCGGCGCGAAGGACCACAGGGCGTTTTCCTCGCGCCGAATCTTTCCCAGGTTCAGGCGGTTGGAATAGAGGTATTGCAGATTGCCCAGATCGCCCGCGCGGACCATCTCGGTCAATTTCATGAACGCCGGATGGTATTGCAGCAGGTGGCCGACCATGAGGATGCGACCGGCCGTCTCGGCGGCGGCCAGTACGCCCTCGGCCTCGGCGACGGTCAGCGCCAGGGGTTTCTCGACGAACACGTGCTTGCCGGCTTCCAGGGCCTGGATGGCGAGCGCCGCATGGGCCTCGGCCGGGGCGGCGATGACGACGCCCGCGATGCCGGGGTCGGCCAGGATGGCGGCATAATCGCGGGCCGGAACATCGTAGGTTTCCGACATCGCGGCGGCCAAATCCGGATTGGCGTCGGCCACGGCGGCCAGCGCCCCCAGCGCATGGAAGTTGCGTACGTGGTTCTTGCCCCAATGGCCGCAGCCGATGACGGCGACGGAAGGTGTTTTTGTGATCATTTAAATCGGTTCGTTGGCTGATAAGGGGTCAAACGGACTTATTTTCGTCGCCATCTTCGGAAGCCCCGACGGTAAGGGAAATAAAGACGCTATTGGTGCCGGGACAAATGGAAAACTCGTTGATTTGACCAGTGCTCAACAATAAATCCTTGAGATCCGTTTCGGTGAAATAGTTGAAGTGCAGCTTGTCTAGCGAAACGCCCTTTTCCAGATTACGTTCCCGGATCGCAAGATCGCGGGATACTCGAGGCCAAGTGAACAGGGAATAGAACAGAAACGATAAGGTTCGCGAAATCGCGTTGTGATTCTCGCGGCACAGACGGTCGGTCATATCGGCGACGCCGATACGCGCGATCAGGGGCGAATCGTGCAGGCCTGACCAAATCAGGACATGCCCGCCCCTGGTGATCTGACCGGCCAGCTCGATCGCTTTCTTGGCGTCCTCGAAATGGTCGAGAGATGTCGCGAATACGGCCATATCGAACTTGCGGTCAAGGTTCGCTTCTTTCAGGTCTTCCAGGCGACCGCACACGAAGGCGTAGTCACGGTCCAGATTTTCCGCGATGGGGTCGAGCCCGGCATAGTGAAGACGGCTTTCCAGAATACGGGCATAAGGCGGTACGTGATCGCCGATCCCGCATCCAAGGTCGATCAGGTTTTTCGCATCCCAGATCAGGGACCATTTGGCGATGAAGCCCCCGAACATGGCCATGATCGCCTTGGTTGAATCGGGGTAACCATCGAAGAGATGATGAACCCGGTATTCTTCAAGCGAGGCTTCGGTGATGTTGCGCCATGCGACGCTGCCGCCTTCTCCAAGGCGAAGGGTCTGCCGGTTGTTCAGAAATTCTTCTAGATTGATCATCTTCTTCATGTCCCGTTCGATGCGGGATCCTGTTTACTGGGAGAGTTGCAACTTTTTGATGATGTCGCAGGAACAATCTGTGGAGCGAACGAATGACCGCAGGAAAATACTCTCTGCCTACCTGATATACTTATTACAATCGCGGGGTGAAGATAATTATCCACCGTCGAAAGAGACGTCGAAAATCTCACTCCACCGGGTGAGGTTCGCCACCCGCCATATGTGCTGGGGCATGGGGCCGTCGCCGTCAACCAGGTCCGCCACACTGCGTGACAGGACGGCGTGGTTAAGGGCCGGGATGGATCGGGCGGCGTCCTTGTTGACGAGGGACGACAGCCTCCCTTCTGCTTCTCTCAACCAATCATCTTGCGGCGTGATGAAGCCGATCTTGTCACGCCTGTCCAGGATCGCGTTGGGGACAAGGCCGCGCATGGCCGCGCGGAATACGGATTTGGTTTCGCCCCGGTCGGAGATCAGAAAACGTTCGGGCAGGGAAAAGGCGAAATCGACAATCTCGGGGATCAGAAAAGGTACGCGGCTTTCGACGGCGTAGGACATGGAATTGCGATCCTGATAGCGCAACAGGGCGGGCAGGACTCGACTTTCCAGACTTTCCGCCAATTCATCCATGAGCACGCGGCCTTGGCGCGGCTGTTGGGGGGCATCCGGAATAACATTATTGTCGGCAAGCCAGCGTGCGTTCATCCAGCCGGGGACGAGATCTTCGCCGACCAGTTTGCGGGTGAGGCCTTGAAGGCTCGTCGGCAGTATGAACCGGGCGGCGCGGGCCAACATGCCGGCGGGGCCGGCCTGATCCCGGGCGCGACAGAGAAACCGCGCGGCCGATGCAAATTCGCCTTGCCGCAACATGCCCGCCAGTCGGGCGGCGAGAAAGGGAACATACCCCCCCAGAATTTCGTCCGCGCCCTGGCCGTCGAGCGTGACCTTAATCCCGGCGTCGCGAACCAGGGCGTAGACTTGGTTCTGAGCGAAAATGCTGGTCGATCCAAAGGGCTCGCCCTGGAGGCGGATGAGATTGTCGAGCTCCGCGGCCAGGGCGGAGCCGGTCGATGCCGTCTTGTGCATTGTCGCACGGGTCGCCTGTCCGGCGATATCGGCCCAATGTTCCTCGTCGTGGCGGCTGCCGGGTGCCGTGAAGGAAAAGGTGTGAAGGTCAAGCGCATCGCCCGCCTGCTTTCGCATGGCGCAGACGACGGCGGATGAATCGATGCCGCCGGACAGCGCCGCGCCGACCGGAACGTCGGCGCGCAGGTGAAGGGCCACGGACTTTTTGAACAGTCGACCGAGCTCGCTTGCCGCTTCATCGAATGAAAGATCGCAGGAGCCGATTGTTTTCGCCCGCCAGTAAGTGATCGGTTCGGGTGCGGCGGGCCGAGTCAAATCGACTACGGCAAAGGTCGCCGGCGGCAGGTGGTGTATGTCACGGAACAGGGTGCGGTCGCCGCGATCGGTCAGGCCGAAGCGAAGGTAGTCGAACAGCGCCTGCGGATCGACGGCGCGGTTCAGGCCGTCGAGTTCAAGAAGGGCTCCGGGCTCCGACGCGAAGGCCAGGTCGCCGCCGCGCATGGTCCACAACAGCGGCTTGATGCCGAAGGGGTCGCGGGCCAGCGTGACCCGGCGGTTGTCGATGTCCAAGAAGGCGAAGGCGAACATCCCGACCAGTCGGGGCAGAGTCCGCTCGACCCCCCATCGGATGATCGCGCTCAGAAGGACTTCGGTATCCGATTGACTTGTGAAGACGGCGCCTTCGGATTCCAGTTCGCGGCGAAGTTCAAGGTAGTTGTAGATTTCGCCGTTGGTGATCAGGGCATGACGGCCATCGGGCGCGACCATCGGCTGATGGCCGCCCGGCCCCGTGTCGATGATCGACAGGCGACGGTGGGCGAAGCCGACCCGCGCCCCTTTCGGCAGGCTGGCGCATTCCGCCGTCACGGTCAGGCCGCGGTCCGGCGACCAGCCGGCCGCACCCTGGTCGTCGGGACCGCGATGGGCGATGGCCTGACTGACGCGCGCAAGCTCCTGAGGGTCGACGCTGCGCCCAGGTCCGGCAAGGATGCCCGCAATCCCGCACATGGCTCAGTCGGCCTTCATCAATTGCATGAAACGGCCTTCGACGCGGTCGACGTTCTCGCGAAAGTTCGCGCCGGTGGTGACCTTGCGGTGCGCTGCTTCGGCGCGGCGTGCGGATGTGGTGGGATCGGACAGGGCCGCGACGATGGTCCGGGCGATCGCAGAAATGCTGAGCTCGGTGTAGAGAACGTCCACGTCCGGTGCGAAGAACGAATGCAGGCGCGCAAGATTGGACAGAACCATCGGCCGGCCACAGGCGGCGGCTTCGAGAACCGCTTGCGGAAAGCCGTCCGACGGCGGAATGCTGACGATCAGCTCGGACCCCGAGTACGCGCCGGCCATGGCCGCCGTCGGGCGCGCGGAGGCAAAGACGACGGCATGTGCCACGCCCAGAGCCTCGGCGCGCCGTTGCAAGTGCTCCCGGTAGGCCGTGGCGCCGCCGAACGTGCTGATCACCAAAACCGCCTGCGGGACCAGGCAAAGGACCTCGGGCCAGGCATCGACGAGCAGATCGATGTTGTAGAACGGATGCATGATGCGCGGGCTGAACACGATCGCCCGATCAGGGCCGATGCCGATCTCCCGCCGGAAAGCTTGTCCCGCGGTTTCGTCGAACCGATGGATGTCGAGGTCGACCCCCCAGATCACGATCTCGATGTTCGCGCGAGGCACCCCGAAACCGGCAACGACGTCGGCTAGGTCCGGCGTCTTGACCGTGATCAGGTCGGCACCGAGAAGGGCGCGCCGGGTCAACCAGCGGCCCAGCGGACCCAACGATCCCTGCTCGTCGAACAACACGTCACCGCCCATCACCGAGATCACCAGCGGCCGGCGGCCGAGCAGCCAGGCTAACCAGGTTCCAACCTCGGCGGCATAATGGGCGTGAAAAACATCGGCCCGCTGTCGCAGCAGGCTGGTCGCCGTCCACCACAGCAGGCGCAGCTTGCCGAGAAGCCCGCGGGTGCCGGATCGGGGAAAGTCGACAGGAATAACGTCGGAATGCCCCGAAACGGGGCTGAGCAGGCGCACGTCATATCCGCGCGCCGCGAAGGCCTCCGCGCGGGTCAGGACGTGGGGGCTACTTGCGGCGCCGAGCACGCAGATCGTTTTTGTTTGCGTTGTCACGCCCGAGGCTGCCAGGTTCGTCGCCAGGCCTGAAACATTAGCACGCTCCACAGTTCGGTCGTCCGGTTGCGCGTGCCGGCCAGGTGTTCGTCCCAGGCATGGCGGACCGGCGCCGGGTCAAGCAGGCCGCCCTCGGCCAACGCCGCCGGCGACAACAGATCCTCGGCCCAGTCGCGCAGCGGGCCCTTGATCCAACGGTCGACGGGAATGCCGAACCCCATCTTCGGCCGCTCGGTGAGCGCCGGCGGAACGTAGCGGTCGAGCACCCGGCGCAATATCCATTTTCCCTGGCCGTCGCGCACGCGCAGGCGGCGCGGCAGGGACCAGGCGAATTCGACGACCCGGTGATCGAGCAGCGGCACGCGGGCTTCCAGGCTGACGGCCATGGAGGCGCGGTCGACCTTGGTCAGGATGTCGTCGGGCAAATACATCAGGCTGTCCAGCAACTGCATGCGTTCCATGAACCGGGGCACGTCTTCCCGCACGCCGTCGTCCCAGGCGACGGTCGGTGTTTCAGTGGCCCCCGGGACCACGGCCGCCGGATCGCGCCAGGCCGTGATCAGGCGGCGGAAAAGCGCCATGTCGTCCGGCAGGGCCAGAACGTCGGCCAGCTTGTGCGCCTTCTGTCCGGGATGGCTGAGGTGCTTGGCGACGGGCAGGTGTTTCAGCAGCCGGTCCCAACTGTCTTCGCTCAGGCAATGCAGCATCCGCGCCGCACCCGCGCGCAGGGGGCGGGGAATGCGGCCCGTGCGACGGCGCAGCAGGTCGCCCCAGGCATAGCGGGTATATCCCGCGAACACCTCGTCGCCGCCGTCGCCGGAAAGCGCGACGGTGACGTGTCGGCGGGTCAGGGCCGCTACGAGGTAGGTCGGAATCTGGGACGAGTCGGCGAAGGGTTCGTCATAGAATTCAGGCAGTCGCGGAATGACGTCGAGCGCCTGGCCGGGGTCGACGTAAAGTTCCGTATGGTCGGTGCCCAAGTGCTTGGCGACGGCGGCGGCGTGCGGTGCTTCGTCATATCCATCCGCGTCGAAACCGATGGAAAAGGTCTTCACGGGCACGTCGCTTTGCGCCTGCATCAGAGCCGCGACGGTCGAGGAATCGATGCCGCCCGACAGGAACGCGCCCAACGGCACATCCGCCACCATGCGCCGTTTGACCGCGTCGCCGATCAGGGCGTCGGCTTCGTCGATGGCATCACGGTCGCTCAGGTCGCGGGGCGCGGACTGGCCGTCGTGGGCGATGCGCCGCAGGTCCCAATAACGCTCGACGCGGGCGGGCTCGTCGGCGCGCTTGAACAGCAGGCAGCCCGGCTCCAGCTTGAAGACGTCTTTGTATATGGACGCGGGCGCCGGCACGTAGTTGTAGCGCATGTAGGCGGCGAGGGCGGCCCGGTCGATCTCGGGCCGGAACCTTGGGTGGGCGTGGAACGATTTCAGCTCCGACGCGAACAGGAACAGGCCGTCGGCCTCGCCCCAATACAGCGGCTTGATGCCCAGGCGGTCGCGGGCCAGCACCAGGCATCGTTCCCGGCGGTCCCACAGCGCGAAGGCGAACATGCCGATCAGCTTGTCCATGGTGGCGCGCACGCCCCAATGGGTGAAGGCGGCGAGCATCACTTCCGTGTCCGAATGCCCGCGGTAGTCCGGCGTGGCCCCCGCCGCGGCCAAATCGCGGCGCAGATCCTCGGCGTTATAGACCTCGCCGTTGTAGACGATGACGTAGCGCCCGCAGGCCGAATTCATCGGTTGCGCGCCGGCGGGGCTCAGGTCGATGATCGACAGGCGGCGATGGCCGAGGGCGATGCCGGTGTCGTCATCGGTCCACACGCCGTCCGCGTCGGGACCGCGATGGACGAGGCGGTCGGTCATCGCCTGCACCGCGCTCGCCATCGGAACGCGGCCGCGCGGGTCGAGAATGCCGGTCAGTCCGCACATGTTGCGGCTAGGGGGCCTTGGAGAGGGGGCGCCGGGCGGTTCCGGCGACACCGTTTGAGCCCAGGCGGATGACGATGTCCTCCAACCCGGCTTTCTGATGCCAGCGCCGGAAAGTCGACGGCGTTTGCGGTGCGTCGAACCGCGGAGAGAGCATATCGAAGGTATCGAGATAGGCCCATTCGCGCAGCGTCTGGTCGGTGGCATTGGGCATTTTGCCTGAATAGTCGGCGATCAGAAGGCGCCAGATGATGGCTTGGCCGAAGGGGATGCGGCGCAACAGGCGGACCAGTGGCCACATGAAATCGATGTAGGCCTTGCACCAGCGATAAAGGCGTTCCGGATCCATGTTGCGCGTGAACGGGCGCACAAGGTAGCGGGTATTCAGAAGCCAGAATTTGATCGACTTCAGATAGATGTCGGTCGCCAGATGGCCGCCGGGTTTGAGCGCCGGCACCAGAGAGAGAAATGTCTTTTCCGGATCGGGTGTGTGCTGGAGCACGCCGAAGCACAGGATGCGGTCGAACGCAGCGCGGTTGAACGGCATGTGATAGGCATCGCCCTGGACAAGCAGCAGATTCGGATGCTCGCCGTTGGATTTGTAATTGGCGTCGACGGCATCCGAGAAGTCGAACGAGATGACGGTCGCTCCGGTGCCCAGCATCTGTTCGGTAAACCGGCCTGATCCCGATCCAGCCTCGAGAATCACCTCGCCTTCGAGGTTCCGTGGCCAGCCTGTAAATTCGAAGAATCGATCCTCGGTCATGGTGTGGCCGGACACGTGGTCGTACTGGGTCCGCGCGTGCAGGTTCCATTCAAACCCGAAATTCGTGGCGTAGTTTTCCGACGATACGAAACGGGGAATGAATTCGATGATGGGATACTCGGTGATCGCTCCGTCCGCTTTGGAATACAGGCGTCCTGTGCGCACCCGGCCATCGACCATCTCTTCAATTTTCAAATCAAGAGGGGCGTAGGTGCTTGGGCAGCGAAGGTGTTTTAGATGCTCAGGGCGCATATGCTCACTCGGTAATGGGGGGCAAATTTTTTAGCGGGTGCGAAACAGCATGTTTCGCAGAGCCAGTCCACAGACGGGAAACAACTGATCGGGCGTTTTAATCATGGCTAGCCCCAGCCACACAAGGGCATCGATGGGATGGAATTGGCGGATTGACAGTACGGTCAGCCGCAATGCCGTCAGCGCCAAATAGCGGCGCAGGTTACGGCGGGCGGGATCGGAAAGCTCGGGATAGGACAGGATTTCCTGGAACGCCGCCGCGGCCTCCTGCTCGCGGCGCAGACGCCAAGCCGGTAATGATGTGATCTGCGCTGGGTGGGCGCGGATCGCGACCAACGGTTCGGGCAGCGCCGCAAGCCGATGACGGCGCGCAAGCCGAAAATACAGAAGATAGTCCATGCAATAGGTGTAGTCCGCCGGATAGCCACCGATATCCTGCGCCTCGCGGCGTCGGAACATGATCGATGAATGGGCGAGAACGCTGGTGCGCGCCAACTCGGTCATCAGTTGGTCGTGGTCCTTGGGCGGAATGGGGCTCGGGACGCCCGGCAGCGGCGTGCCGTTGCCGAAATCGGTGGCCGCACTGGCGACCAGGGCGACATCGGGATGGCCGTCGAGGTGCCGCACCTGCTTGTCCAGGCGATCCGCAAAGGCGACGTCATCGGCGTCCAGGCGGGCGACGTACGTACCTTGCGCGATCTCCAATCCCTTGTTGAGGGATTGCGTCAACGTCAGGACGCTGTCGTTTCGGATGCAGCGGATTCGCGCGTCGTCATAGGACGCGATGATGGCCGTGGTGCCGTCGGTCGAGGCGTTGTCGATGATCAGAAACTCGAAGTCCGTGAAGGTCTGCGCGAGGATGCTGTCGATAGCCTCGCGGAGATAATCCTCTCCGTTGAGGACCGACATCAGAACGGTCACTTTTGGCTGGGTCATGACGGAGCGCCGCTCATCGAGGGCTGGATAAGGTCTTCACGGAGCGCCCTGTCGAGGGCGCGCGGCGTCCAGCTGAGCATGCGCCGCGCCTTCGTGTTGTCGCCGAACGAGATCGGGGGTTCGCCCGGCCGCATGGGCCGCGCCCCGAACCGGAGCAAGCGATCGTCCGCCCTCAGGGCATCGGCGACGGCAAGCAGCAGGGCGCGCAGTTCGGTCGCCTCGCCAGAACATATGTTGAAGATGTCAAAGCCGCCGCGTCCAAGATCATGGGCCATTGCGAGCCAGCCGTCACAAACGTCCGCCACGCCGATGAAGTCACGGCGTTGGGTGCAGGGCGAAAGGTCGACCGGCGTGCCGGCCCGAAGCCCGGCGATCACCTGGGCCAATAGCTTGGCCGGGTGATCGAGCATACCGAAAGGGATGTAGAGCCGGCCGATTCGTGTCGGCACGCCGGTCCGTGCGGCAAGGGTGCGGGCCCGTTCCGTCTCGGCCCGTTTGGACAGGCCATAAGGTGTTTCCGGTTCGCCGCTGTCGTCCTCGTGGTTGGCGTCGCCGCTGGGCGGGTACTCGGCCGATGACCCGGTGATGATCACGCCGCCGCCTGTTTCCGCCATTGCGGCGAAGATCGCCTCCAGCGGCTGCACGTTCACGGTCCGGCCCATCGCCGCATCATAATCGGGTGAGGCGTAATCGGCGGCATGCCCCGCATGGTGGACCCAGACCGTCGGACGCACCCGGCCCGTGAGCGCCCTGACGGCGGTTCCGTCGGTCACGTCAAGTTGCGCCAGGCCGGCACTTTGCGCGGCGAAATCCAGGCGTTGGGCGCGGATGCCGTCGTAGGCGTCGCGCGGCCTGCTATGGGTTGCCGTCACGGCGTAACCCGCGTCGGCGAAGGCGCGCGCCAGATGCGCGCCGACGAAGCTGGACGTGCCGGTGATGATGGCGGTTTGGGTCATTGCGCGGGCAGGGCCCAGGAATAGGGAATGCGGTCCGTGTCGGCGGGCAGGGTGTCGGCTTCCGCCGGGTCGTGCGGGATGCTGGCGCAGTTGGCCAGGATCGCCGGCGCCGCGCCCATGCAGGTGAACCCGGTCCACAATCCCGGCGGCACGGTGACCAGGGCATAGGTTTCGGGCCGATCGGGGCCGATCGTGATCTCGCGGATCATCCCGGCATCCACGTCCGCGACGACCAATCGGATCGCCCCCGACACGCAGCACAAGCTCAAGGTCATCTCGCGGTGCCGCTTCCAGGCTTTCACGGCGCCCGGATTGACGATGGAAAAATAGATCTCGCCGAAACCGGCAAACTGAGGCGCGTCGGCGCGCAGCATGTGCATCACCGCGCCCCGTGCATCGGCGATGATCCTCAGCGGCGTCACGATGACGCCGCCGCTCATCCGTCGGCCTTTTCGTACTCGGCGGTCTGTGCCCGGGTGACCTCGATCGGGTCGGCGCCGCCGTCCACGGCCTTGTACCATTCCACCGTGCGCGTGATGCCGGTCGCAAAATCCCAGCGCGGATACCAGCCAAGCCCGTCCTTTGCCTTGGTGCTGTCGAGCATCAGAAGTGTCGCTTCGTGCGGTGCGTTCGGGTCCTGCTCGACGCGGACGTCACCAGATCCCCAGACATCGACGGCGGTCTCGGCGAGATCCTGGACGGGACGCACGTTCTCGGCGTCGGGGCCGAAGTTCCATGCTCCTGCCGCCGCATCGTCGCCGGTGAACTGGCGGGCAGCGAGGGCGAGATATCCGGAAAGGGGCTCCAGCACATGCTGCCATGGCCGGGTCGCCATGGGATTGCGCAGGATCACCGGATCGCCGGCGCGAAGGGCGCGGATGCAGTCGGGAACGATGCGGTCCATCGACATGTCGCCGCCACCGATCACATTGCCGGCGCGTGCCGTTGCGGCGACCAGACCGGCCCGCGCGCGGAAGAATGATTCCTGATAACCGCTGAAGACCAGTTCGACCGCCCCCTTGGAGGCGGAGTAAGGGTCGGGGCCGCCCAGAAGGTCGTCCTCGTGATAGCCGCGCTCCCACTCCATGTTGCGGTAGCATTTGTCGGACGTGATGAAGACAAGAGAGCGCACGGAAGGTGTGTGGCGCACGGCCTCCAGCAGGTTGATGCCGCCCGTGACGTTGGTATGGAACGTCTCGAGCGGTTCCGCATAGCTCCGCCGCACCAGCGCCTGGGCCGCGAGATGGATGATGATCTCCGGCTTGGATTGATCCAACAGTTCGGCGACGGGATCAAAATGCCGGATGTCGATGAAATGCTGGTCAATACGTTCGGCCAGGCGGAGTTGGTCGAACAGCGGCGCATCCGGTGCCGGCGGCAAGGCCAGGCCCGTGACGCTGGCGCCCAGGTCGGCCAACCAGGCGGACAGCCAGCTACCCTTGAACCCGGTCGAGCCGGTGATCAGAATCCGGCGATTCTTGAAAACGGAGAAATCTGTCATCGGATCAGGTACCGCTCAGCCATGGCGCTTTTCCTGTTTCATACAGCTCATTGAGCAGCGCGTAGTCGCGGAAGGTGTCCATGCACTGCCAGAAACCGTCATGCCGGTACATCATCATCTCTCCGGCGGCGGCGAGCCGGCGCATGGGCTCGGTTTCCAGCACCACGTCGTCACGTCCGCCGTCCAAATAATCGAACAGGCGGCGGTCGCACACGAAAAACCCGCCGGAAATCCGCCCGCCCGTGGCTTGCGGCTTTTCGTTGAATTCGATGACGGCGCCCGTCTCGTCGTGTTCCATCTCGCCGAAGCGGCCCGGCGGGCGCACACCGCATACGGTCATCACCTTGCCATGGGATTTATGGAAGGCGGCCAATTCGGCGATGTCGACATCCGAGACCCCGTCGCCGTAGGTCAGCATGAAGGTCTCGTCGTCGCCGATATAGCGCTCGATGCGCTTGACCCGTGATCCGGTCAAGGTTTCCTCGCCGGTCTCCGCCATGGTCACGCGCCAATCGATGGCGTTCTCGGCACCATGAAATTCCAAGGCCCGCTCGCGCGCGAAGTCGATGGTGAAGTCGGCGACGCGGGTCCGGTAATTGAGGAAGAAATCCTTGATCGCACCGCTTTTGTGGCCGAGGCAGAGGACGAAGTCCTTGTGCCCGGCGGCGGCGTACCCCCGCATGATATGCCACAGAATCGGGTAAGGACCGATGGGGATCATGGGTTTGGGCAGATCGTCGGCCACGCCGCGGATGCGCGTACCCTTGCCACCGCAGAGAACTACCACTTTCATCGTTCCATCACCTTGTCTGTTGCGGGAGGTGCGAGAGAGCCGCGCGCGGCGCCCAGATCCAAAGCCGACAGAACCTCGGATACGTCGGCTGAGCTAAAGCAGTCAGCCAACGCGGCGTCGATCGCATCCGTCGAGGGCCACGCGGCCTCGTCCGCGAGGTCGTCCAGCGCGGCGCGAATTTCCGTGACGGTATAGAGCCGCCGGGACAGCCCATCGGGCAGTTTGTCGAAGGACAAGGCATGGTCGCGCTCGACATTGATCGCCCGTGCCCCGCTGGATACCGCTTCGAAGGCTGCGTTGGTATCGGTGTAGAGGATCGCGTCGGCCCCGCTCTTGAGAAGGTCTGCGATGGACTGTTCCGTGAACGTGACATGCGCTCCGGCCAGGCCCCGCATGTCGAGGAATCGGCGGATGTCGTCACGGAACGGCGGTTGGGTCGCAGGATGGAAGTTGACCAGCAAGGACCATTCGCCGCCGGCCGCCGCGGCCGCCGCCTTGGCGACCAGTTCGCAGCATTCCTGAAAATCCACGCCGGTGGCGGCGATCAGTCTGCCGTGCGTGCCCGTGCCCGGCACGCGCTGAAGGATGAACGAGCCCTCGCGCCACAGTCCCGCATCGATGACGCGCGTCTGTGGCGCACCTGTCGATGCCAGTTGTCGGCGGCTGCGCGCACCATGGGTGAAAACGACGTCGGGCCAGCGGCCATCCGCAATTTCCGTCCGCGACGGCAGCATGTTGAGATACATCTTGGAAAACGGCGATTGGTGGAACCCGGCGATCCGCGTCTGCGGCAGGGCGTGGCGCAATCCGGACCGCAGTCCTTTTTCCCAGGTTTGATTCTCGTATACATGGCAGACCGCTTTCGGGCGGCAGCCGTGTCGGGCGAGGAAGGGGCCGACCTCGACCAGCAGGCGCGCATTCACGGCGCGCCAATCGAATCGTTCGCGGTTCAGCACCATGTCGGCGACCGCGGCAAGCCGATGTCCGGCGACGGCCATGTCCGGTTTGGCGCGGGCGCGGCCCCGCATCCCCGTCACGGCGGCGCGCCACAGCGCGCCCAAGGTCACGGCATCGTCGGCCAGCATCACGGCCTCGTTGTTGGCGGCCGCATCATTTTGAATCGTGTCCCCGTCGTAAACCCAATCGAGCGGCAGGGCGACATAGCCGACCTTCAGGCCTGCGTCGCGAAGCCGGCGGGGGAGTGCGCCCATGTAATGGGCGGTGTCGCGCGTGCCCTGGCGCGGGAAATCGCCGGGCGCGGTCCATGCGGCCAACAGCACGTCGCAGGCGGCCAGTCTTTTCAGGTCGAGCGGATGACGCCGCCTGAGGGCCTGCAGCCGACGCAGCCGCCCGGCCCGGCGCAAGGCGGTCCGGGCAAACCGAAGGGCGGCGATGCCCTGGCGGCCGATATGCCCGATGCCGCGCGACAGGGCCCTCGGGCCGACCCAGGAAACGGCCGCACCCCGGCGCGTACCCTCGTCAACCAGCAGGCGGGCGAGGTCGCATGCCTCGACCATGAATAGATGAATGCCGCCGTCTTCCAGGCATTCGCCGAACAGCACCATGCGGCAGCATTCGACCGTGAAGGTAGATGACAGGGGACCCCGTTCCGCCATGTTGCGGCTTTCCCACCACTCCCAATCGTCGATGCGGAACTGGTCGGCAAGATTGACGAAGGCATCGGTGTTGCGTTCGGCGATCTCGTTCAGGCGCTGGCCGGTGTTTCCCCAGACGACCGTCGTGGGCAGCCGGTCACGCAGTGCGCAGTAGCGTGCGTGATCGTCGCCGAAGTACCACGCGGTTGCCGCCGAGATATCGCCCGCCGCGGACGGGTTGTCGGCAAGCCGTCGGGCGTCGGCAATGATAATCTTTGCGCTTATGGCGTTTGTCCCCGGGCCACGGCGATCGGATCGCCCGCGTTGTCCAGCCCGTCGATGGCGGCCATGCCCATGGCCAGGATGGCTTCTTCCGTGCTGCCGCCGATGTGCGGCGTGGCGAGGAAGTTGTCGAGGCCGATCAGCGGATTGTCGGTCGGCGGTTCGGCGGCGAACACGTCGAAGGCGCCGGCGCCCAGGCGGCCGGACCGAAGCTCCGACGCCAGCGCCGCTTCGTCGACGATGGACCCGCGCGCGGTGTTGATCAGGATCGCACCCGCCGGCATGCGGGCCAGTTCGGCAGCGCCGATCAAGCCGCGTGTGCTGTCATCGAGGGGCAGGTGGATGGAGACGACGGCGCTTCTTTCCAAAAGATCTTCGAGGCTTGTCATTTCGACACCGACCTGCGCGCAGAAACCCTTATCGGTGACGATGTCGTGGGCCAGGACGCGGCAGTCGAACGCGCGCAGTAGGGTCGCCAGATCTTTGCCGACATGGCCGAGCCCGATGATGCCGACCGTGCGCCCGCTCAGCTGGCGCCCGGACACCTGCCGCCATCCGCCGCCGGTCACCAGGGCGAGGGATTCCGGCACGCGGCGGATCAGGGAAAGGGCGAAACCGAGCGCCAGTTCAGCGACGGCGCGGCGGTTGACTCCGGCGGTCCAGCCCAGTTTCACGCCGTGCGCCTGCATGGCGGAAAGGTCGATCATGTCGAGCCCGACGCCGTACTTGCCGATGACGCGCAGTTCCGGCACGGCGTCGAACACGGCGGCATCGAGCGGCTCCAGCGCGGTGATCGCTTTTTCATGACCCTTCAGGAACCGGATCAGGGCGTCGCCGCGCAGGCTCGCGCCCGTGTCGTTGAAGGTCGTGTTCGGATAGCGCGCCAGGAGTGCCTGGCGCAGCTCCGGGTGCTTGGAAAACGACCGGGAGGTGACGGCGACGGGGATGCTGTTGGGGGTCATGCGGCGCGGACGTCTTCCAGAAATGTCCGGCAGGCCGTTTTGAATTCATCGTCCGCCGCGTGAGTCACCTTGGCGACGCGGCCGTCGGGGCCCGGCAGGATCATGGTGACGGACCCCGATCCGGTGTTCTTCTTATCCTTCAAGATTGCGTCGAGGAACGGATCGAAGGGCACCCGGTGGGATTGGAAGCCGTCGTAATTCGCCGCCAGGGTCGGGTGCAGGCGGCGGAAGTGATCTTCCGTGCCGTCGCCGATGCGCGACGACACGAAATTCGCCATGTCCATACCGATGGTCACGGCGATGCCGTGGGGGATGGCGAAATCCGTCGCCGCCTCGATGGCGTGACCGAAGGTGTGGCCGTAATTGAAGATGTTGCGGGGACCGCGGTCGAATTCGTCGTCTTCGATGTAGGCTTTCTTGATTTCCAACGCCCGGCGGACGTAGCGCAACATCAGGTCCGGCTCGCTGAACAGGCGGTCGTAATCGGTGGCCAGGGCGGCGAAACTGTCGGGCCCGTCGATGGCGTGCACCTTCAATATCTCGCCGATGCCGGAGCGCACGTCGCGCGGGTCGAGCGTGTCCTGAAACGCCACGTCGAGATAGATCGTCCGAGGCGGGGTGAATGTGCCGAGGATGTTCTTGGCCGACGCCGAATTGATCGAGCTTTTCGAGCCGATGCAACTGTCCGCCTGGGCCAGCAGTGTCGTCGGGCAGAACGCCCAGTCGACGCCGCGCAGCATGGTCGCGGCGAGAAAGCAGGTGGTGTCCTGAATGATCCCGCCGCCGATGGCGACCAGCAGATGGTCGCGCCGGATGCCCTTGCCGACCAGATGGTCGACGTAGGCGGGAAATTTTTCCAGCGACTTGTTGGTCTCGGTGGCTTCCAGGCGCAGGACCGACGGCCCGGCCAGGAGCGGCGCCAGCCGGTCTGTGTGCAGCGCCGCGACCCGTTCGTCGACGATCACATGCAGCGGCCGGCCGCCGGCCGCAAGGGCGGTCAATCCGCTGCGGGCATCATCCCCGAACAGAACGTCGTAAGGGCCCTTGTGGGATTGGATCGTGAGCGTGTCAGACATTGGTGAAGCCGCCGTCGATGATGATGGATTGACCACTTATATAGGTGTTGTCCGGCCCGGCCAGCCAGGCGACCAGGGCGGCGATTTCCTCGGGCTTTCCGACGCGCTTCATGGGCACCTGGGCGGCGAGGTCCGCCATCCCCTGTTCACCCAGAACGGTGCGCGTCATCTCCGTGTCGATGAAGCCGGGAGCGACGCAGTTGGCGAGGATGCCGTCGGCCGCGACTTCCGCCGCCAGCGCCTTGGTCATGCCGTCGATCGCGAACTTGCTTGCCGAATAGGACGCGCGCTCCGCCTTCGAAATCGCGCCCCAGATTGACGCGATGTTGACGATGCGGCCGCCGCCCCGCGCGCGCATGCCGGGAATGACGGCCCGGCACAACATCATCGGCGCGGTCACATTGACCTGCTGGATGGCGGCGAAGTCGGCGGGATCGATCTCGGCGAAGGGGGCGATCTTGTTGATGCCGGCGTTGTTGATCAGGATATCGAGGTCCAGCGCCGTGACCGTATCCGCGAAGGCGGCCGTCGCCGCGGCATCCAGGAAATCGCAAGCGAGATAGGCCGTGCCCGGCGGCGGCGTGCCGCCGGATTTGGTCCCGGTCACCGTCACATCCGCACCGTCGGCGGCAAGGCGTTCGGCGATGGCGCGGCCGATGCCGCGCGTGCCGCCGGTGACCAGGGCCTTACGTCCGGTAAGAGGTTGGGGCACGTTCAGGCTCCTTCCGTGCGGATCAATAGGTGCCCCATAGCGGATCTTCCTTCATCGCCGCTTCGACGCGGGCGGCGTCTTCGCGGGAGTCGACGGAATAGGATTTGCGCCACGGATAATGAGCGACCTTCTGGATGTAGCCGTTGTCCATGATGCGATTGCTGTCGCAGGCCTCGACCAGTTCCAGGGGTGATTCCGGCAAGTTCGTGAAGGTCTGCAGGAAGTGCCAGCGGAAGGCGAAGATGCCGTAGATGCGCACAGCACCCAGTTCCGGCGAGAATTCCTTGCAATAGGGGATCGGCGTGCGCGAGGTGTAGAGCACGTCGCCGCGCAGGTTCCACACCACCTTCAGGGCGTTCGGATCGCGATAGGTTTCTTCGTCCCGAATCGCCATCGCCAGCAAGGTACAATCAGCCTTGGGGTCATCCAGCAGCGGCCGGTAGGACGCTTCGATCATGTCCGGCTGCATCATCGGTTCGTCGCCCTGGACGTTGATGACGATGTCGTCGGGCGCCAGGTCGATGCCGCAGTTCGCGGCTGCCTCCGCCACGCGGTCGAGCGCGCGGGTATGGGTGTCGGCGGTCATGATGACGGGCGCGCCGAAATCCTTGGCGGCATCGGCGATTTCCTGGTCGCAGGTGGCCAGGAACAGGCCGTCGAACTTGTCGAATTTCTTGGCGCGCTGATAAACGTGCTCAACAAGGGGACGGCCCAGAATCTTGAACAAGGGTTTTCCGGGAAACCGCGACGCCTTCATGCGCGCGGGTACGATGCCGATGATTTTTGGCATGAATGTCTCCGTTCTGGTCAATTCTTAATCGTCATGCCGCGCCCGGCGCGGGGGTGCGATACAGGTCCGCGACCGGGTCGCCGGTGCGGCCCAGGCGGATGGATTCCTCGCCCGGCGACACCCAGTCACCCTTTTCGTCCGATACGTAAAAGGCGTGCAGCAGCGCCAGCGTTTTCGCCGTCTCTTCCGCACCCATGGGGTACGGCGCGCCGCCGTTCAGATCGGTCACCATGTCTTCGTACAGTCGGTAGTGTCCGTTGCCGTAGACACAGTCGGAAAAGTCTTCGCTGTGTTCGGTGCAGGCGTCGGGGTCCGGCGTGAAGATTTGCAGTTCGTTGACGGCGATACCGCCGATCTGGGCGCAGCCCTCGCTGCCCAGGACGGAAATCGACGCCTCGTAGTCGATCGGCCGCGCCGCGGTCGTGACCTCGACCGTGCCGACGGCGCCGGATTCGAACTCGATGACGGCGGTCACGGTGTCCTCGACCTCGATGTCGGCGCCCAATGTGCGCATCTGCGCGTTGACCCGTTTCACCTCTCCGCCCAAGTGGCGCAGCAGGTCCATATGGTGGATGCCCTGATTGGTCAGCGCGCCACCGTCGAGCGCGTAAGTGCCCCGCCACGGCGCCAGATCGTAATAGCGTTGCGGGCGGCACCAGCGCACGCGCACGGTGATGACCCGTGGATCGCCCAGCTCGCCCGCCTTGATCGCCTGGCGTGTGCGGACGACGGCCTTGTTGTAGCGGTTCTGATAGACCGGAAACACACGGCGTCCCTTTGCGCGCGCCATCTCGTCCAGGCGGTGCAGGTCGGAAAACCGCAGGACCGTCGGTTTTTCCAAAATCAGGTGCTTGCCATATCCCTCGATAATCTCCGCACCGTGTTCCGCGTGCATGCCCGAAGGCGTGATAACCGCGACGATATCAATCTCCGGGAGGGTGTTCAGCATGTCGTGGTAGTTGGTGAACACGGGAATGTCGTCGCCTTCGATCCACTGTTCGGCGGCTTCGGGCTTGAGGTCGCAGAGGGCGGCCAGGCGCAGACCCGGCGTTGCCCGGATGGCCCGGCAATGGTGTCCGGCGATGCGGCCGCATCCGACCAGGGCGACATTGTAGGTCTGATCGCTCATCGTTGCTTATGTTCCCGTTGTTCGACGGCGGCGCGGATCGGTCCCGCCACCTGTTCCATGATTTCCTTGGGTGCCGTGGAAAACCGGCTGTAACCGGCCAGCACCGAATTGGGAAAATCCTGCCGGTAGAGCACCCGGTCGGCCAACGCGGCATGGATTGCCGGACCGTCCTCGCCGAAGGCGACATGCATGAAATTGCCGTGTCCCGACAGAACCTCATAGCCCATGGCGCGCAATTCGCCAATGAACCAATCCTTCCCGTCGAGGATCCGGGCGACGCTCGCCTGCACGGCGTCCGCGTGGTCGAGCATGTTCTCCAGCACGTTGGCCGACAGCGCGCCGATTTCATACATGGGGCGAACCTTGTGCAGGATGCGCGCCATGTCCGGATGAGCGACCGCCAGGCCGACCCGGCATCCGGCTAGGCCCCACGCCTTGCCGAAGGAGCGGGTAACGATCAGGTGCGGGTGCTCGGTCACCCAGGGGACGGCCGTTTCCGGGTGGAAGGGGAAATAGGCCTCGTCGATCAGCATCACCGCGCCGGCCGCGCCGGCGGCATGGATCACGCGCGTCAGGGTGGCGGCGTCCAGCACGGTGCCCGTCGGGCTATCCGGGTTGGGCAGGCAGACGAGACGCGGCGACGCTGTTTCGATCTCGTGGATCAGGCGTTCCGTGTCGAGCGCCGGTCCGGTGAATGAGGTTTCATACAACGCGGGGCGCGCGTCGGCGGCGTACATGCGCGCATAAACGGAATACATGGCGAAGGTCGGGGCCGTGTGAATGACGACGTCGCCGGGTGACACGAAGGCTTCGAAGGTTGCGCGGATGGCACCATCCGACCCCGCGGCGAGGACATGCTGGTCCACACCGCCGGTGCCGAGCGTGCGCGCCAGCTTGGCGTAAAGTCCACCCAGATCGGGGTAGGTGTAAAGAGCGCGGGCGTCGAGGCCGCGCAGAACTCCCTTGGTGATCTCGGCCAGATCGGGGTCGATGTTTTCGTTGCGGTCGAGCCACAGGGTGCCCTCGGGCCGGGCGCTCTGCGTCGACCAGTCGGGTCGGACCAAAGCTTCGTCGCGCACGCCGACGCGGGGGGCGGGGAAAGAGGCGGTCATCTGTTCATATCACCTTTCATCAGCGGCCCGGCGAACACCGCCGCTGGCAGATGGCATTCCAGCCGCGTGTCCTGGTTGAGGCTGTCGGTCTTGCCACGGGTGATGGACATCACGGCGAAGGCCAGGCGGCTGTAAGGCGTCGTCGCGGTTTTTGACGGCGCCCCCCAATAACCGTAGGCAAGGATGTCGGTCGGCGCGGGATCCAGGCCGAGAAACATGCCGAGGGCTTCCGATCCGTTGAGAACGACATAAGGCGCGGTTTCGACTGCGCTCCCGTCCGGGAGAGCGAAGTCCTCGGATGGGACGATCGGCTGAAAACTGATGTTCGGATCACGGGTTCCGGCGCGATCGGTCAGACGCAGGGAAATCACCAGCCGTCCGCCCGGCGCGACCTTGCGCCAGCAGGCGGCGATGATGGCGTCGGTCTCCACGTTCCAGTCGGCGACGGACAGGGAGGCAACGGTGTCGAATGCGTTGTCGGCGATCTCTTCGGCGGTGACGATGTCGCCGCACTCAAAGCGCGCGGGTGCCGTCAGCGCCGGCAACTCTTTCGCCGCATCGATGGCGGCAGCATTGATGTCGAGTCCGGCATAGGAGGTGATCGGAAATTTCTCTTCAAGGGCGCGGCCCAGGCCGCCGACCGCGCAACCGACGTCGAGCAGGCGTCCGAACCCGCCGGGCGCTGCGCCGATGCGTTCGAATACCCAGCGTTCGGACGGATAGAATTCGTCCCAGCAGCGCCGGTGGGCCGCAAAGTATGCGGCCAAGTGGGGCGTTTGATAATGGATGTTGGTCAACGGCGTCAGTCCAGGTTCCAGCGTTCCCGCCATTCGGGGTCGGCGGCATAGATGCGGTAGACGAGATCCATGGTGCGCAAGGCATCGTCGGACGATCCCTCGGTAATTTTTCGGCCCGTCTCGATTGCATCGGCGAAGTCGGCGATCTCGTCGGCCCAGGAAGGGTCCGTGTTGTAGCGCGTCACCTGTTCCTTGGGATCGCCGAGGTCGTCGTCGCCGGCATGAACCACGGTCAGGGTCTCGGCGCCATAGCTTTTCGATCCGGACAGGATGCCGCTGAGGATCAGCGCCCCTTTCTCCAACGTGATGTCGAGCGAGAACCGGTGGCGCCATTGGGTGGCGCTGGAATGCAGCATGCCGACGACCCCGGCGTCGGTGCGCATCAGGGCATAGGCGTTGTCTTCCACATCGTGGCGCCAGTAGTCGTTGGATACGAAGCTGTGGACCTGGGTGAATTCGCCGGCGAACAGGCGCATCAGATCGACCATGTGGATGCCTTGATCCAGAAGAATACCGCCGCCGGCGATGGCCCGTTCCGTGCGCCAGTCGGAATGCTGGCCGTAACTGATGAACTGCGATTTCCCGTATACGCCGCGCAGGTTGATGATGCGGCCCAGGTCGCCGCTGCGCGCGATGGCGAGGGCCTCGCGGACGGATTCGTGATAGCGGTGATTGAATCCGTACTTCAGAATCTGCTTCGGATGTTTTGCCTCGGTCTCGATCACGCGGCGGATGTCGGCGACCGTCCGCCCCGGCGGCTTTTCGCAGAACACATGCACGCCCTTTTCCAGGCCGGCGATCGTCACGTCGGGGGCGATATCGTTGGTCATGCAGACGAACAGAGCGTCGAAATCCTGGCGCAGCAACTCGGCCGGAGTTTGGAAGTAAGCGACGCCGTCATCCAATCGCCCATTGCCGTCGAAGGCCCTGTCGCAAACGGCGACGGTTTTCAGCCCCGGATGTGTGTCGATGAATTCCCGTCGGCGTTTGCCGACGACGCCGTAGCCGGCGATGGCGACGCGAAGAGGTTGGTTGTCCGCGGTCATGTCTGCGAGGCTCCGCTCGCGGCGGGGCGCCGAAACAGATAGTTGTAGATATTACCGAACGGCGTGCCGTCCAGTTCCGCCGACCGGCGTTTGCTGATCAAAGTCAGGCCCGCGGCCTCGATATCGCGGACGACGGCATCCGTATAGTCGGGCCGCGCCGCGTCCAGTTCGATGGACAGGGATTTCACACGCAGGTCGGAAAGGGTCCGCCGCGCGCCTGTCACGATCTTGTCCTCGATGCCGTCGACGTCGATCTTAATGTGATCTGGGAAAGGGGGCGCGAACGTCTCTATGAAGCCGTCCAGGGTCATGCCGATCATGCCTTGTTCGAAGCTTGCGGCAAAGGGCTGACCATTGTGATCGATGGCTTCCGCAAAACTCGACAGGGCCGATCCGAAACCAGTATCCCGCACGTGAAATTTGTCCAGCCCGTCGGTGTCGTTGAGGGCAAGGCAATAGGCGCTCACCGTGTCCGACAGCCGGTTCTCTTCGATGTTGCGGTTGAGAAGAAAATAGTTGGCGGCCAGAGGCTCGAACGCCAGAACGCGGACCTTGCGATTGATCGCGGCATAGATCGTATAGACGCCGACATTGGCGCCGATGTCATAGAGGACGGCGCCGTCTTCGATGGTGTCGATCCACTCGATCGTTTCCGGCTCCTTGGTCAGCAGCGTCTTGGCCCGCCACAAAGGAAGATCCCCCAGGCAGTAAAACCGTACCGTTCCACGCGCAGTCGGAATTTCCTCGATGACCTCATCGAACCCGACGGTCTTCATTCCCTGGCGAAGGATGCGCAGCAGGCGGCGGCGGCCGCCCGTGCCGAGTGGCCAGGTCAGCAACCGGGTCAGCCCAACGAGAATGCACTTGATGATCTGTCGCATGAGGTCTTTCTTCAGTTCAGTCCCGGGGACCCGAGACCAGGTCCCAGGAAATCGGCGTTCCGCGCGGGATGTCGCGGGCGGCCCGGCGGCCCAAGACGGTGTCGAGATGTTTCGGTGCCAGGCCGTGGCCCGGGCGGATGGAGCGTACGTTCTCTTTCGTCAGCTTCGCCCCGGCGAGGATATCGGCCACCGCGTAGAGCGACCGTCGAAACACGATGCTCGGCTCGGCCGCACTCTGCTTTCCAATGTGGGCTTCGCCCAGCGCCGCCCAGGCGTTGCGGCAATCGGTCACGAGGGCGCCCAGTTCGGATGGTTCCAGGGAAAATGCGCTGTCCACGCCACCGTCGGCACGGGCCAGGCAGACATGTTTTTCGATGACGGCCGCGCCGAGAGCGACGGCGGCGACGGCGACGGACGTGCCCGGGGTGTGGTCCGATAGTCCGATGACCGCATCATAACGGGCCGCGAGTTCCGGGATCGAGCGGATGTTCGACGCCTCGATGGGTGCGGGGTAGGCGCTCACGCAATGCAGAAGCGCAACCTGATCGGCGCCGATATCGGACAACATGGCCATCAACTCATCGATCTCGTCGGGAGTGACCATGCCGGTCGAGACGATCAGCGGCTTGCCCGTCGCCGCCGCCTTTCGGATGAGTGGCAGATCCATCGCCTCGAACGAGGCGATCTTGTAGGCCGGGCAGTCGAGGGTTTCGAGAAAATCGACGGCGGTCTCGTCGAAGGGCGATGAAAACACGGTGACGCCGCGTTCCCGGCCGCGCGCGAACAGGGCCGCGTGCCAGTCCCAGGGCGTATGTGCCTCTTGGTACAGATCGTAGAGAGTCCGCCCATCCCATAGCCCGCCTTGGACCGTGAAACCGGGGCCGTCATGGTTGATGGTGATCGTATCGGCCGTGTAGGTTTGCAGCTTGAGCGCGTCGGCGCCATGGTCCGCCGCCATGTCAATCAGGGACAGGGCACGGTCTATGTCGCCGTTGTGGTTGCCGGACATCTCGGCGATCACGTAGGGCGGATGGCCGTTGCCGATGGCGCGGCCGGCGATCTCAATCTGTTGCTTCCGGTCGGACAAGGTCATGATGCGGGGTGGCTCACAAAATGGTCGCCTTCCAGAACGTATCCAGCAGCCGAAAATATCTTGTGGGATGGAAGGTTTTCTTGATGGACAAACGCGAGAAATGTTCCTTCTGGTACGAGGCGCCGCACTGCGGCGAGAGACGCTGCTCCGACGCCCTCGCCTCGCATGGCCGGCGAAATCAGAATCGAGATTTCATAGGCGTCGGACGCACTCGGGTCGGCATCAAGGCGCACGAATCCGGCAGGTGTCCCGTTCATGAGCATCATTTCGAATAATCCGGGATTGGGCGCCAACCGCCGCAACATCCAGGCACGATGTTCGGCGTAGGTAGGTGGGTTCGGATTGCGGCTGTAGTTGCGGCTTCCCGGTGCGCACTGCCAACGAAATATCGTGTCGGTGTCCGATGTGGTCACGGGCCTGCAAGAAATCCCCCCGCCTGCCTTCGTGGCCTCGGGTGACACGGACAGAAACGTCCGCGCCGCGCCTCTTCCGTCACATACGCCGAACGCGGCGGCCGACATTCTTCTTACGGCATCGATGTCGCCCGCCACTTGGTTCAGGGCGAATGAGAGATCGGATGCACTGATGTCCGCATCGAGCAGCTCAATGGCTCCGATATCGGCCAGGGCACGCCCGTTGTGATTCTGATTGTCCGCCACCGGCACGGTTATCGTTGGCAACCCAAGGCAGCATCTTTCAAGAGATGAGACCCCGGGTGCGCCAATTGCGAGATCTGCTCCGTTAATCAGGTCAGCAAGATTTTTGGGATTGCGATGAACGATGACGCGGCTTCCCGTGGTGTCGGCGAACCGGGATACTTCGTTCAAGTGGGGAGCTTCCTCACCCAGAACCACGTCGACAATGAGGTCAAGCCCAGAGTACCGAACAGCCTCCAATGCGGTCAGGGTCATGTTCCTGGCGTCGGTCAGGCCAAAGGAAATGAGGATGCGATCAACGGACCGAATGGCTGCCCGGCGACCCAGGGCGTTGGCACGACCCAGAGCAAATTCCTGGCGAATCAGCGCAAACGCCGGGCCTGCCAGGATCTTGCAGGCCGGAGGGACGAGCCCGGCGTAGGCAGATTCGCTGCGACGCGGAGAGGCGTCGAGGAGATATCCGCAATCATGAGACCTGTCAGCAAGGTCGTCGACTACCAGAATGTTCTCAGCCCAGCCGCTCAAGGCGGCCTCGAAGGTAGAGTCGAGCGTGTAGTCATCAACGACAAGAACGCGGCATTGAGTGTCGACTCGATCCATCAGCGTTTCAGCGGACCGGCTTCGGTCATGCGGTAGCGAGACGACGGTATAATCGAAGGGTTTATTTCGTGACAAAGTGGGACCGGCTGTTTCATCGACCGCGATGGATATGCGCCAACCTTGATTGTGCATTGCTTGGGCCAGCGTAAGACATCGCATCAGGTGTCCCCCGCCGATTTCGGGCGACCAGGCCGGCCTGAAGACCGCGTGAGGCGCGGAATCAGGCGTTCGGCTCATGAAGGATCGGTTTGCCAGATGAGCCCGTCGCACTGCAGGGGAGGGTGCTGGCAATTCGCGCGAGGGCCAGATGGAGGGAGCTCTCGCTGGACCCGGATTGCTGCTGTCTGCCGACACCGTAGTTATGCAGGCGCATGTAGGCGAACTGCTCCGGGTTCAAGTAGCGGTCGTGATACAGGGTGTCAGTGAAGCGCTGCTGAAGTTCTTGAAAACTGAAGGTCAAGATCGGATGGGGGGCGTAATCGTGCCAAGCCGAAATCAAACGCCCGCCGTTGGGAAGGGGGTCATGAATCAGGACCGGGATGCCCTCGGCGAGACATTGGTCGCACAAGGAAGTGTACCGCGCGACGACGACGTCCGCCATCGCGGCGAGTGCGTATGACCGGTCGTAGACGTCGTAGCGATTGTCGATGAATACATTGTCGAGGCCGGCAAATCGATCCTTTGCCGGCGCCATCTCCGCCAGTTTGAGCCAGCATGAATCCTTCCCCCGGATGACGAAAGCGCAATCGCTATTGAGTTCCGCCAAGTCGGCGATATGGGAAAAATAGAGCAGGTTGCTCTGTGCGTCGGTCCAAAAATGAAAGGGGTCGGCGAGTGAATCGGGGTTGGTGTGAAAATCAAGGACGAGGCAAACGGCGCGAAATTCTCGAAATCGCTCGCGCCGTTCGGCCGCCGCGTCCTTTCGGTGTTGGGCGATCCGCCCGCGTCTCGGGTCTCCTGTTACGATGACCTTGTCAATTGCTTGGTAAGGGTCCTGGTTGATGCGCTCTGCGATTGCCTGCCCGTGGACGAAATAGGTATTCAGGATCAAGGCGCTGGTGCCGTAAAACGGATTGATGAAACGCTCCTGCAGAGCGGCGACATGGATACCGAACGACTGCAGCGCGAGCGCCGCCATCGAAGGAATCAGAACATCGTAACCGAAAACGGCGATGCGGGCGTCTCGACAGGGCGCCATGGCCGCTCTGTAGTTTTCGAAGCGCAGTGCCGCAATGGCAAGAATGGCTGCTTTTGCCAAACGATGTTTCCCCGACACCTTGGCGAGAAACCGTGTCAGGTGTTCAAGCCAGGCGGAAGCATTTCGTTGCCCGTCGAGTTCTAGGAAGTGCGGTTGGATGTTGTGCAGGCGGTACTCAGACTCAACGAGTTTCTGCTCGCCTGCCGACATCGTCCAGGCAAGTTCGATATGGGCGATATTTGACTTGTGAAACGGGCTGGCGGAATCCTCTGAATAATATTGATCCTTCACGAACAGTCCGCCGTAGGTGATGCCCTTGTGAGGAAAGTAGAGTACTTCCTTGCCGAAGGTGTCAGGGCCAGAGGTCCGAGACCCGGGGTCGGCGGAAATCGGGTCCGTGGGAGATTGGAGCATCCGCGCGGCGCATTGGAGGGCTCGTTTGATCGGCAGCATAACGGCCGGAAAGCGGTCGAGGGCTCGGACAAACCATATCGGAGCCCCGGGATACAGGTTCCTTACCGCTGTCGGAAGAAGGGGAGAGATCAGCGAGTCAATTCCTGAAGTCCTTTGGAAAACATCGGCGCGAATGCCATGGCTCCGGAAGTATTCCGCCAAGGCATAGGCTTCGGAAAATCGCAGAAGCCGATTGAAGACGAGATCGAACATCAGCGCTCTTGCCCGCGTGGCGGTCAGCGGGGCCGCGGGGATTTCGGCCTGCAAGGCATCGAAATCGCTGTCCGTGAAGGCTGCATCGAGAACGGCACGGGTATATCGCGCGGTGACCCGCAGGTCCTCGCTCAAAGACAGGCCGGCGTAGCTGTGGAAATCAGCCAGCTCAATCCCCGCCCGCGCCAAGCGGTCGAGCCAGGGCGTGGCGCGCAGGCGCCCGACGGGCTTGATGAAAACGACGCGCCGGCCGAGGAGACGGAAGGCGGCTGCGACGACTAGGTTGCCTGCCGAAAGTTGATGGAACACGACCACTTTGCCGCGTCCCGGGCCATTGGAAACGTGCGCTGAAACCATTATGTCTCGAGCCATTTGTGTGGCACGTCCCGGTTGATCTCCAGTAGGCCGGGATGGCGTGCGAGAAACGCCAGGATGTCGCTCAGGGAAAACTTGGGATTGTCGGCGTACAGGCCTTCGTAAATGGCAACAATCAGCCTCAGGTCCTCGTCTGTATCCAATGTCAGGCGAAGATGTGGATGACGTTCGCCATCGCGTGCGGCCACATTGTGCAAACGGAACTGTTCCGGATGCCGGTAGATGAAGGGCGTGACGTGTTCCCGTTCGTCGCTTCGTGCGGCCTCGGCACCGGCCCGGTCGAGCGCAGCACGGGAAAATGCTTCGACATCCATGCCGATCGGATAGGTGCGTTCCAGGGTATTGGAAGCGTAGTCAGCCCCGGTTTCGAACAACGCGCCAACAACCCGGTCGATGATCGCGGGGTCTGCGAGCGGGCAATCGCCGGTCAGCCGAACAACATGAGTCGCCGTCGTCATAGCGGCCGCGCCTATGTAGCGAGACAGGACATCGTCCTCACTGCCCCGGTGAAATGGCACCCCCATCGCCGTGGCGATGTCACATACAGGGTTATCCGTGGCGTGAATTGTCGTGGCGATGACGATGCCATCGAGCATCTTGGCCCGCCGCACTCGCTCGACCTGCAACTGCAGAGCTGGGATGCCACAGATCGGACGCAGTACTTTTCCCGGCAGGCGGGTCGATGTCATGCGGGTTTGTAATATCGCGACGGTGTTCACGGTTGCCACAAATGTAAATACTTCCGCAGGAACGAAGCGCCGACATTCCCCATGAATTCGTGACCGGCCAGATGAGAGAGGAAATGCTTCTTAAAATTGGCCTGAAGTAAATCGTCCTCTTGGAAGCTGGTGTCGGATTTCCCTTTGTCCCGCCCAAGTCGCTCGACACAGAGATCGCGTATCTCCTCCGCGTCGTTCTCCAGGACCTTTAGGCCATGGTCTCGGTAAAATGATCCGTGTGAAGCGGCGCTATTGGGATCGAAGAGGCCAATGTCATACGACTCTTGGAATGTCAGTAGCCGATCGGCTTTTTCATCCCAAAGTAGTTTGGGAATGAACAGGTCGTCTGTGGCGTAAGTGGCAATGCTAAAGGGAACAAGATTTGCGAGCGCGACCGGTCGGTTGAACAGATGGGCGACGGTGTAAAGACCGGAGGTCGACCCAAGAAACAGGCTGCATTGAGCGATCAGCCCGATCTCCAGATGCTGACTGCCGTTCTGCACGGAGAAATCGATAATCTGCGGGGAGCGCGTGTCAGGTAGCGGGACCGCCGTCTGACGCCCCATGCGAAAAACGTATCCGCCGGATTGCACGACATGCTCCGCCGCCTGTAGGTACGAATCGATGCTACAGTCTCGGTAATCATGATACGACCAGTCGCGATGCGGGAACGCGCTCTTCAGGTAATGGTCGTCCCTGTTGTGGATGCAAATGAACCAAGACCCTTGGGGGATGCCCAAGTCGTCGAAGTATCGCTCGACCGCCTCTTCCGCGCGGCGGCCTGGGTCGATTCGATTGGCCCGTATGTTGTGGGCCGCCGGGTAGATGCTGGGGCCTGGCTTTAGAACGTTCTTGTGTGACCGAAACGCTGCGCAGTTGTCGAATACCCTCATGAGCGAAGCATGAAGCGGCGCCGATTCCAGAACCCGGATATGATCCTTGATAACGTCAATCAGGGCGCGATTGCAGACATCGCCGACGATGCAGGCGTGTCGAATTCCGTCGCCAGAATGCTCCTGGTGATAAACCGTATCTGCTTCTGGGGCCAGGGCTCCGATGCGGTCACCCCACAGCGGGACGAGGCGAAAACGCAGGCCGAATGCCTCAAGGGCCGCCATCGCGCAGACGACGATCCACCACAAGCCCATCTCGAGCGGACGAAAGATGGAAGCCAGCCCCCGCCGCATGGCCCTGAAAAACCCCATAAAGAGCGATAGTTCCGGCTTAGACCTTCAGGGTCTGTTCCCAGGCATAGCAGCCGACACAGGGCTTCAGCGAATTTCGACCGAGCTGGCCGTGGGCCTCCCTGACGGACCGGGATTTTTCATTTCGCCAGATGTCAGCGATGCTCGCCGTCATTACATTGCCCAGTTCGGACTCGGCGTTGAAATCCACGCAGCATAACGGCACGCGCCCGTCCGTGAAGATGTTCAAAATAATCCACGGCGAAATGCAGGTGAGAGTGTTGAGCGTCTCGTCCTCGAGCGTTTCTGGTGCCATCAGCCTGTCGTCCCAGTTGCCCCAGTTGTGAAGGAGCTTTCCATAAACAACGTCCTGTGGGCCCAAGCGCTTTGACCAGAAATCCTTGAACGCCTGCAATTCTCCTATGTTTGCTTCCGTTACGGTCATCCGGACACGAATGCGCAGATCGGGCTTTAACTCATTTCGCACCTCAATGAATGACTCGATATTCTCAACGCATTTCTCGAAATTCAGCCGCTTGCGAATAGCTTCGAATGTTTCCTTCGTCGCCCCGTCGATCGAATAGTCGATCGCGTCCAGGCCCGCGTTGATCAAGGACGCCGCCCGGGCGCGTGTCATTAACGACGCGTTCGAAGTCAGGTCGACTAACTTGATCCCGATGCCTTTGAGGGCCTGAATCTTGTCTTCGAGCTTTTTGTCGATCAACGGTTCGCCGATAATGGGCAATGTCACCCGTTCAAGCCAGGATGCGTAGGGCTTCAAGTCCTCCAATATCTTGTCAAAGATAAGCTGCGGCATAAGCAGGTGGTCGCGCTCCCATTCCTCGACAGGACACATGTAGCACCGCGCGTTGCACGACGACGTCGGCTCGATGGAAATTTGCTTCGGGAAGAAGTGAAAATCCTCAATTGACCTCAGGCCGAACCGCCCGACAAATTCATTGAGAATTCTTTCGTTGTGCGCGGGCAACTTCGTACTGTCGGCAGACACAGGATTCTCGAGCGTGTGTTCCATTATCCCTCCGGTTTATTGATTGCAGCGCGTCGGCACGGCGTAGATCACGGTCTCGACGCTTCCACCGTCCTGCTGGCGAAGATAAAGATCATATGCGCTGTCGATTTCCAGGATCGTTTGGGGCACCTGCCAAAGATGCGCCGGTGCATGATATGCGGAAATCGCAAGCGTCGGTTTGTGTGTTCGTATCGAATGGGCAGCACCATGCAGGGCTTTGAGTTCCGCGCCCTCGATGTTCATCTTAATGAAGGTCACGGGATCACCTTTTAAAATCTCGTCAATGCTTGTGACTGGCACTTCGATCTCTCCATCATAGTGAATCAAAGACGCGCGCGACGCCGAGTTCGAGAAACGAAGCACGTCCTTCCTGTCGAACATTCCGAACTTGATCGGCTCGATACGTCGGTCGTTCGCGAAGTTGTCACGCAGCCGGTCAAAGGTGTTGGGGTCAGGTTCGAAGGCGATGATCCGAGCGAACCGATTCCTTGCATGCTCGACATACATGCGTACAGTGTCGCCGTCGTACGCGCCCCCGTCGATGTAGACGCCGTCGTCTGGGTAGGAGATCAAGTTGTCAGAATGCCAGACGTCTAAATCCAGCACAGGGATCAACGAAGTCACGTCGAGGCTCTGGCGGTATTGTAGAATGGCATCGAGTGTTCGCACAGACTTCTGATCGCGGAGCAACTGGGCGAGGGATTCGTACTCCTCGCGCGATTCGAAGAGATCCTCGAGCCATCCGTCGTAGAACATGTGCGGCGTAAACGTGCCGGGATACAGAATCTGCATCAGCGCTAGTTGGGCTACTGACGTGAACCCCAGTTTTCGACAGTGAACGACCGAATTGAGACCCTTGTGTGAAGCGACGATGACCGGCGTGCCGCGATCGAGTCCTGACAGGAATTCCAGTGAGCGGACAATTTGACCGTGAAACGAACTGCCAACCTTTTCGGGGCTCTGGTCGCAGACTGCGGCGATCTCAATCCCTGATGCCGTGCATTGTTCCAGGAACCGCCCTCCTTCAGGGGCGGCACCGACAAGGACGCAAGAACTCAAGGCGTCGATGGCAAACGCTGGATAGCTATGCAGAAGGTCACGACGTATGTCATCCGCGGTATGGTACGCTTTCAGCCTCCGTAGGGACGGCGTGTCAACGATGGCGGAGTGCGAGGCATCATTCATTCGATTCATGTTGGTAATCTTTACTGTGGGCGGCGTCAAATTGTCTCGGTCCGCGAGCGCCCATATTGACGGGTGTTTAGCGCAAGATGAGGGGTTTGGGGGCTAGGTTCAAGGATAGCCTTTGGCATTTAGTAATGAAGGAGGCCTGGACACACGGATTTCTTGTGGTTATCAGATGCTCGCATCACCTGTGTGGGCTGGCGGCGGCCATCTATCGTCGGCTACGTGAAGAACTTCTGAAGGAAGAAATCGGGTTGTCGCCGAAGCATTTCTGAACCAAGATCCAAGGCATCGCAGGCGCGAAATGCTGTTATTTCGACACCACCCAGAACGTGCCTGGCTAGCAGTCCTCTCTCGTCCAGTGCGGCGCTGACCACTTGGTAGCGGCGTGGAATTTTGAGATGTCGCCTGACGTGGACGATTTGAGGCGCGCCGTGTTCGTCCTTACAGGAGAAGGACTCGCGCAGGCTGCTCGGTTGCAGATAGCAGTCAGGGGCAATGGTCTCCTCGACGTGGTGCATGAGGGTGCAGCACTCCATGCCAACCCCGAAGAGAACGACCGTCGCATTCAGGTTTGGCAACATGCCGAACGGGCTTTTCGCAGATACCGGTGTCTCATCTTCGTGATGGCGGGATAGAATCTCGGCGACGTCGTCACCACGTCCGGCCACGGAGTGAGTCGGATGAAGGCTGCGCTTCTGCGCGTGCTGGGTCCGGAAGATGTCGGTCAGAATGCCGACGTTCGACGGAGTCTCGCGGACATCAAACACATCGATGCCCGCCCTAACCAGCCGCCAGGACATCGTAGGCATCAGCAAAGTTCCCGAGGCCTTGTAGTCGCAGAACGCTCTGACGACGGCTGCCGCCTCCAACCCACTGCCGTCTGCGATGCGCTTGAAAGCCGTATGGATTAGTGTGGCCCCGGATCGGGGTATGGATAAGGCCTCAAACAGACCGAAGATTGCTATTTCTGCATTCGTCATCCGTCGTTGCGCCTTGCGACAATTCAGACTGCGAAGTGGGCCTCCACCTTTTCGATCGCTGCCACCGTGTCTGAGGCCTCCTGAGGTCCGTACTTTTCGTTAAGGTAGAGATTAAAGCTGCTCGCAAGGACGTCGCGTGCGTTCGGGCAATCGAAATTGTCGGACAGGTGGGGGCGTAGCCATGGCCAGTCAGCCGCGAGGTATTTGTAGTCGGCATTCAAGTCAATCCCTTCAGCTCGGACAGCCTCTGCGAACTCGGTCTTGCTGCAGGTGATCCCTTGAAGATTGACTATCACCGGATAGAAGAACGGCGAATCCGCGCCCGACTGCGGATAGGGCACGCAAACAGAACAGCGCTCCGTGAGTCCAGCGGCGATGGCCGACACAAACGCTTGCCGCTGCCTGATGGTGGCGTCAATCCGCGCAAGCGAGGCCAAGCCAATGCCACAGGAGATTTCGTCGGAATGGAAGTTCATTGCCGGGAACAGGTATCCGTTGGGATCGCGGTCGTCGAAGTCGTCCGCCCAGCGCGGTTTGCCGCGATCGGCGTGGGCAAGGACAAGATGATACAGGTCCTCGTTCCGGGTGAAGACCAAGCCGCCGCGCGGCCCGGTGATGTGCGCCTTGCGGTACATGGTTGAGAAAGCCGCGATGTCGCCGAATGTACCGACCGGCTTGCCGGCGCAGGTGGCGAAATGGGACTGCGAACAGTCCTCAATGACCTTGATCCCCCGTGCGCGGGCTTCGGCCGAAATCAGATCTGCCGCCGCCGCTTGTCCCGCGGCGTGCACAATCATTATTGCCGAAGTTTCTGGAGTGATTCGCCTGACGACCTGTTCGGTCCCGATGTTGTAGCTGCTTGGCATGCTATCGATGAGCCGAGGAACGAGGCCGTTCATGATGATGGCGCTCAGGCTGCCGGGATCCGTGATGGGCGAAACAAGTACTTCTGACCCTTTGGGAAGGTCGAGGGCGGCGATGGCGACGAACAGCGACGCTGTTCCGGTCGCGACTGCATCCGCGTACCCGCCCCCCATTTTGTCGGCGAAGGCACGGCAATACCTCTCTTCGAACTTACCCTGGTATCCCGGGTCCAGGTTGCGTTCGCGGTAGTAAGCCATGACCTCAAGGACTTTGGCTTCCTCCGCTTCGGAGATTGCCAGCCTCGGTGGCATCGGTACTGACCGGACCCGCGCGCCGCCGTGCATGGCCAGTGGTTTCGGGGTTTGAAATGGTCGTTTGTTCATATTGTTGCCGGTTTTTCGATTCATAGGTTGTCGGTGATGGCGCCTGCTTCTAGCCCGTGCCGGGCGAGAAGCTCTTCATAGCTGCCGTAGAAATGGATGAATTCGTCCTTGAGGGTGACGCTCTTGACGCTGTTGGTGACGCCGTTGTCCCAAGCGATTTCCTTGACCCGCGAGGCCAGGCCGCCGTGGGGCACGTGCTCCTCGATCACCACGGTGCGGGCGTGCGCATTCAGCGCCGCCAGCACGCCCGCTTCGTCGAGCGGCTTGATGGTGTGGACGGAGACGATGGATGGCCTTTTGCCAGTCTTGGCGCGCACGCGGTCGGCCACGTCGAACGCCATCTTCATGGTGATGCCGTAGGTCAGAATGCACAAGTCGCCCTCTCCGCGGACGATGTAACGTAGCTTGCCGACCTCGAACGGGTCGACGGCACCGGACGTCAGGTCCGGCTCGCCAGCCTTGCCCAGACGCATGTACACGGGTCCCGTGCTTTCCGTCGCGCACCAGGTGGTGGCGAGCCGCATTTCCTCCGGGTCACAGGGCGCGAGCACGGTCATGTTGGGGATGGCCGAGGCGACGGCGATGTCTTCCATGGTGTGATGGGTGCCGCCGAGAGTCGAATAAATGACGCCGGCCCCCATCCCGATTACCGTCACCGGCAGGTTCTGGTAGGCGAGATCGTCACGCACCATTTCGAACGGCCGGTAGAGCGAGAACGTGGCGATGGTGTAGCAGAATGGCCGCATGCCCTTCAGCGCCATCCCGGCGGCGATGCCGATCATCGCCTGTTCGGCGACGCCGCAGTTGATGAAGCGTTTGGGAAACTCCTCGCGGAACTTGACCATGGAACCGGCCGGTGAAATATCGGCGACCAGGGCGCAGATACGGGGATTGGTTTTGCTGATCTCGTAGATCGCGTCTGCGAACTTGTTTCTCATGACGAGATCTCCGTCAACTCGGCGAGCGCCTGCGCGTACTCTTCCGGATTGGGCGAACGGTAATGCCAGATGGCGCCGCCTTCCATGTAGGAAACGCCGCGGCCCTTCACCGTGTTGCCGATTAACATGAACGGCCTGTCGCCTTTGCGCCGGGTGACGGCGTCGAAGATGGCGGCGGCGTCGTGGCCATTGACCTCGGCCGTCTCCCAATTGAAGGCCTCGAGCTTTTCACGAATGGGATAGAACCGGGGATGAGTCTCGACGGTGTTGCCGAAGGACTGCATGCCGTTGTGGTCAAGGAAGCAGATCAGGTTGTCGACCTCCAGGTTGGCCGCCATCATCATGCATTCCCAGGTCGACCCTTCCTGTAGCTCGCCGTCGCTCAGCACCGTGAAGATGAGGCCGTCTCCCTTGTTCACGTGGCGCTCCGTGTAGGCCATGCCGGTGGCCAGGCCCATGCCGTGGCCGAGGGACCCGGTCGAAGCCTCGATGCCCGGCACGCCGTAGTCGGGATGGCAGCCGAGCCGCCCCTCGGGCTTGCAGTAAAGGTCAAGGTCGCGGCGCGAGAGGATGCCGAGGTCCTCGAGGATCACGTATTGCGCCATGCAGCCATGGCCCTTCGACATCATGAAGGTGTCTAGGCTGTTGCCGGCGGCGCCGCGCATCAGGCCGTTGTAGATCACGTCCACCATCTCCAGGCAGGAGAAGGCGCCGGCGGCGTGCAAGGCCTGCACCTGCTGGGAGATTTCCAGGATGCGTCGGCGGTAGGACATGCAGCGCTTGCGCGCGATCAAGGGGTCGAATGCTTTCAGAGTCACGTGGAAGGCTCCGGTTCGTTCAATGCGAAAGCTCGGCGAGGCAGCGGCCGAAAGCGCGTTAGCTGTGGATGCCCAGGCGTTTCAGGATGCGTCGTTTGAGTTCTGTCAAAAGAGCGCGGCCTGAAACGGTTTGGATGGACTGTTGAGATTTGGTGAGTCGGTAGACGTCGACGCCGGACATCAGGCGCCCGTCAATGGCGTAATTGTAGCGCGCTAGGTTCGATTCCGCCTGCGCTTCTTCGTAGCCCGCCTGGAATGGTATGCAGTAGTCCGCTTCGTCCCCCTTCCGCATCAGGCACCACAGGCTGATGCCGTTCGCAGGATCCATCGGTGGTTTCATGTGGGCCGCCATTTCGGTGCTCCACGGGATCAATGCGGCGGTGCCCACCGGATTGATCCAAAGTCCGAGCATCTCATAAGAATTGAAACGAGCAAGCGCCCAGAACAGGTTCGGGTTATAATTGAAAAAGCCGTGATCGATGGAGCCCAGGAACGGCAGGGCGTGGAGCATTAAGCCGCTTGGCCGGGTCAGTTGATGGATGATCCGGAAGGCATTGTTCTGATCGATCAAGTGCTCGGTGGTGCCGGCATTGACGCACAGACAGAAGGCACCGCGGTCGGCATCGCTAACATCGTCCAGATTCAGGTCGAACGGTTCGCCGTACCACCCGTCTGCATCAAGTGCCTTATACTCGATGTCGAGCAAGTCGAAGAACGCCTTGGCCGGGCTTCGATTGGACAGAACATCAAGCTCCGCTTCGGAAACTTCCGGTCCGCCCATGACCTGCAGCGTTTGCGCGATGATCTTTCGATACGGGTGGCTGAAGACGTCCTGCTTTGCGAAATGTAGTTCTTGAGATCCAAGATCGACGACACGTCGCACGTCTTTGAACAGCCCCTGGCCATGCATTGATTGGAACAGGGCCATTGTCTCTGCGCTGTAACCCATGATTTCGTTCACCTCGCCGTCGGTATGGTTAGCCGATGATGGTCCAATACCAGTCGCCGGTGTAACCGGCTTCATCGAACACCACGACCCAGCCGTCAGGATAGTCGTGAAATCTGGCGGTCAGCACCCAACTTTCGAATATCTCCTTCTGCGCTGCCGTCATGTAGCTGTCGACCTGTACGAACCCCTTGCCGGGGGCTAGGCGTTCGATTTCGCGCAGGGCCCGGACACAGCCGTCACGGTCCAGGTTGTGGATCGTGTTGATCGCGAGTACCGAATCGAAGCTTCCATCCGGAAATGGCAGGTCGTCGCAGCTGCCGATCTGCAGGCGGCCGACGACTTCCGGCTCGCAATGCATCAAGGCGTATTTGGAGACATCGATGCCATACGCGTCGATGCCCTCAGCCACCAGATCCTTCACCAGGAACCCCTTGGCGCAGCCGACGTCAAGCACCCGGTCGCCCGGCTTCAATCCGAAATGGGCGATGATGTCCCTGGCGACCGGCTGCCAGCGGCCGTCATAGCGGTATCCGCCATAGCCGTATTCGCGGGGGCCGTCGAAGTACATCTCGCCGTACTCGCGGGAAATGCGGATATGGTCTTCGGTCTTGGCGGTCTCCCGCGCCTGGACGTTGCGTTTGCCCTGGGGCAGGGCGCGCAGCAGGTTCACTTCGGCCATCAGAGAAGCTCCCCCATCTCGTTTTGCGCGCGGGCCAAGCCGTCCGCCAGGGGGGTATATCGGAATTCCGGAAAAGCCGCCAGGGTGGCGGACGGGTCGAAGGCGCGATATCCGTTGTGAGGCATGGGCCCTTGGCGCGGCGAGCCTTTGAGGGCAATTTTCTTTTCGGAAAGGGCGATAACCAGCTCGGCGATTTCGCGGAACGACGTCACGGTCCCCGTCGCTGCATTGAGCACGCCGGCCGAACGGTACCAAGCGATCAAACGGATCAGTTCGGCGACGTCCCGGACGTCGACATGATCGCGGCGTTCCTCGCCCTCGCCGAACAGGACGATGTCTTCACCGGCCGCGGCCAGGCGGCGGTAACGGTTGGGACCATAGCCGTTGTGCGGGTCGGCGGCACCGTAGATCAAGGTCGGGCGCAGGATCGCGAGAGGGCCTTTGGTGGCCTCCTTGAGCATCAGTTCACGGGCCAGATGCATGACGCCGTGGAGCGAACCGGGCTCGGCGCAGGACGCTTCCGTCAGTGGCGCCGCGCTGTCCGCGTAAACGGCGTCCGAGCTGACATAGATGACATGGGCAGGCTGAACCTTGGCAAGGGCGTCGGTTACGGCGCGCATCATGCGGATGTTGCGCTCCAGCATCGCGCCGTCCTTGCAGGGAGCTTCCGCGGACACCACGACGAAGGTGTCGTCGGCGCGCAGTTGCGCGGCAAGGGTATCGGCGGCGGTTGCCGACAGAAGATCGACCTCGGCCCGGCCGAGCGCCAGAACGGGCGTGCCTTCGCCGGCGAAGGCCGCCGCGGCGGTGCTGCCGACAAAGCCGGCGGCGCCCAGGATCACGACCCGTGTCGGCTGCTGGGGATGTGGGTTCGAATGATCAAGCATGGCGGGCCTCGGCTGTGGCGGCGGCCCGCTTAGGCGCGCGGCCAAGAATGAAATGGTCGAGCCCGGCGGCGGTCACCGCCGTTTCGGACAAAAGACCGTAGGGGTCGATCAGCGCGCGGCCGCGCATACGGCGGGCCAGTTCCGTGGGATCGATCTCGCGGTACAGGGGCCAGGGCGTGATGATCACCACCGCATCGGCGCCGTCGCAGGCGTCGAGGGGCGTTTCCGATTGATGCAAGCCGGGCAAAACCTCGGCGGCACGAACCTGTGGGTCATGGGCGGTCACCCGCCGCGTATCCAGATGTGACAGCAGCGCCAATGACGCCGCGTTCTTGGTGCTGTGGGTGTTCTCTTTGTAGGCCAGCCCGAGCAGGCCGATGGTGGCATCGGGCTTCGCGTCGAGCACCGCCTGCTTCAAGGTGCGGTAGCACCAGTCCTTGCGGTGCCGGCTGTTGGCCAGCCAGGCATGGACGATCCCGGCATCTGTGGCGTGCCGGTCGGCGAGCCCGATCACGGTGGCGAGGTCGCGTTCCAGATTGCCGCCGGCCAGACCCAGGCCCGGCGCGATATAGCTTTTCGGGCCGATGCGCGCATCCAGACGCAGGGCCGGGATGATTTCCGACCAGTCGGCGCCGACATGCTCGCAGACCTCGGCCATGGTGTTGGCGACGCCGACGGAGGCGACCAGACACATGTTGATGGAGATCTTCGCCAGTTCGGCGCTTTCGTAGCGCATGGGAAGAACAGGGCAGCCGAAGGCACCGAGATAATTTTCGAAGCGGGGATCGATCGCCGCATCCGGTTTCGCGCAGCCGACGATGAACCGTTCCGGATGCATGGCGCGTTCCACGGCGCGGCCGAAGATCAGGGTTTCGACCTGATAATACAGCCGGGCGGGATCGCGGCTCAGGGTGCGGGTGAAGCCTGGCGGCACCTGGCACAGAACGACCAGAAGCGCATCGCCGCTCATGGCGCGTTCGGCCGTCGCGATGATGTCGGTAATGGGGGCCAGATCGCTTTGGCCGTTGTCGTCGGTCGGCACATCGACGGAGATATAGACGATGTCGCAATCGGCAAGCTTGGTGTCGTCGCTGGTAAAGGTCAGGCGTTCACGGTTGCGGGCGATCATGTCGTCCAGGTCCGGTTCGGCGACGGGAAGGTGCCCGGCGTTGATGGCGTCGACGACTGCGGGGTCGCCATGATAGCCCACGACCTTGAATCCGCGCGCCGCCGATGCCGCCGCCATGTTGAGGCCAAGATGCGTCAGGCCGGCGAAACCGATGACGGGGGCCGTCATGCGCCCGCCCCTTCGCGCACCATGTCGTGCACGCCGGCCTGGGCGGCCAGGTCGCGCAGGGTGCGATTGATCCACAGGTCATTGGCCAGACCATTGGTGCCCGGTGCCTCGGCGCATAGCTTTTTGAAATGCGCGTATTCCAGGTCCCAGGTCGGGTCGGCCTGCACCAGCGTCACGGCCTCTTCCGGCGGGCGGCCGCTGGGCAGGACGCGGGTCCGATGGGTAAAGGTCGACGGCCCCCATTTGCACAGGCTTTCGATATGCGCGCTGCCGTGTTCGGCGAAGATGTCGGTGGTGTGGTGGTTGCGCCAGCTCAACATCGTCATCTCAAGCTGAATGGCCAGGCCATCGGCGGTGTCGATGACGACATGATCAAAGGACCGGTTCTCGTGACGGTAAGCCCCCCGCACACGGAAGCGCGCGTCGAAATCCTGACCAAGCCAAAAGCGCAGGGTGTCGAGCAGGTGGCTGCCGAGGTCGGGCAGAACGCCGGCCCCTTGATCGCGCCAGGCGCTGTCGCGCACCAGGCGCGCCGTCCCGTTGCCGTAGAACATGCGCAGAGAATAGATCTTGCCCAGGCGGCCGCTTTTGATCAGGTCGGCCATGCGCACGAAATGAGGCTCGAAACGATGGTTGTAGGCGGTGTAGCAGGCGGCGCCGGTTTTCTCGGCAAGGGCGGCCAGGCGGATCAGGTCGTCGTCATCGACGGACAGCACCGGCTTCTCCACCAGAACGTGCTTTCCCGCGGCCAGCAGGTAATCCAGCAGCTCGATCTTCGCCTCGTCGGGAATGCACAGCAGCGCGGCGTCGTAGTCCGTCAACGGGACGTCGCGAACGTCACGAAAATCGACCGCGTCCTTGACCGGGTCGATCGTGGCGACCGCGTCGGCACCCGCGGCGGAAAGCCGCTTGGCGCCCTGCACCCCCATTCCGGCGACGATAACCCGCATCCGCGTCAGCCGCCGTACCCGGCAGCTTTTTCGACCTGGTCGATGCGGGCGAGCACGTCACCCGGACGGATCGGCACGTTGCCGTCAATCTCGCATTCGCAGGCCGCGGCCATGGAGCCGAGGATTCCGGCGATGACCTCGTTGCCGGTCGCCAGCATGGCCATGGTTGCGTAGGACAGCAGCGCATCGCCCGCGCCGACAGCATCTGCGATGTTGTGGGCGAAACTGTCGACGGAGAAATAGTTGCCCTCATCCTCTGTGCCGGCCTTGGGCCGGGAAACGAACGCGCCGCGGTCGCCGAGTTTGAGAATTAGGAGTTTACATGCGTTGGCGGAAACCAGGGCGCTGGCCAGCGCGCCGACGGTGGAATCCTGATCGCCCAGCGCAAACCGAGCTTCCCGTTCATTGGGCGTGACCAGATCGAAGTTCTTGAACTCGGTAATGTTGCCCCAACGGCTGGCGACCTGGCTGTCGGCCACGCGATAGACATCGTGCGGAATGGCACTGGTTAACTGCGGCACGGTCCAGTGATTGAAGATGCCGTGCCGGAAATCGCTGAACACGACGGCGTCGGTTTCCGTGCCCGTGATCTTCGAGGTCAGTTGTTCGAGAATGCCTTCGGAAATCGAACGATTGTCCAGGGTATCGACCTTCAACAGCCGGTATCCGCCGGCGATGATGGCGTTCTTGTTGGTCGTCGGGCGGGTCTCATCGGTGATGGCGTTGACCTTGATGCCGGCCGCTTTTAGGCCGTCGATCACAAAATCGGCGAGTGCGTCCTTCCCGAGGACGGTCGAAAAGGTGACGTCCGCGCCGGCCGCGTTCAGGTGCTGCGCGACGATGCCGGCGCCGCCGATGTAATCGTCCTTGCCCTGGTAAAGCACGCTGAAGGTCGGCGTCTTGGTCTGGCCGCCGATCAGCGAGGTGCGGGTATAGCTGTCGACGATGGTGTCGCCGACGACATGGACGCGGAAGCCGCGCATCTTGTCCAGCGTCGCCCGCAGGTCGGCGAACCCCAGGTTATGGGTGTGGAGAAGCGTCAGCAGCTTTTCCATCTGGATGTTCGGCGGGGCCAGTTCGATCAGGCGCGACGATGAATAGACGATGTCGCCTGGCGTGAAGATCATGCCGCCGCCATAGCTTTCGACGATGTCGGCTTCTTCCTGCGTCGCCGCCGGAAGGCCGCCCGAGGTGTACTCGAACCCCTTGGCGAAGAAATCAGGCTGCAACGCCTGAAGGTTCTCAAGCGGCTTCGCATTCTCGTCGATCATCACGTAGTCGACCATCTCGAACGCGGCGAGGTTGAGGGCGCGCAGGCGTTCGGGGACGTGCGGTCTGTAGGTGCCCTTCTTGATGTGCCTGTCGGCGGTGATCGAGGCGATGAGAATATCGGCCTTGGTTTTGGCATAAGCCAGATGCCGGACGTGTCCAGGGTGCACGACGTCGAACACGCCGTGACACATGATCACCTTGTTCTCGCGCGGGAACGAACCAATCAGGCCGCGCAGTTCCGCGGCGGTCTTCAGCTTGAATTGGTACTTTTCAAAAAACTCAGCGGTCATGTCTTGTCCGTCGGGGCCATGTATTGGAACCAGGTTTTGGTCGCCTGTTCGATGCTTGCCGGATCCCACAACGGGGCATCGCGCCAGTTCTCGATCTCGGCGGTCATGCGGCCGACGCCGTCTTCGAATGACACCTGGGGCGCCCAGCCCAGTTCACTTGTTATCTTGCTGATGTCGGCCCAGGTGCAGTCCGGCTCACCCGGGCGTTTGGGGATATAGACGACCTCGCCGCCCAAAAGCTCGACCAGGCGATTGACCGTCTGCGGATTGCCCGCGCCAAGGTTGTAGATCTCGCCCGTGCGTTCCGTTTCCGCCGCCGCCAGGAACGCGCGGGCGACGTCGGTGACATAAAGAAAGTCACGGCCCTGGGTGCCGTCGCCGACCACGGTGAAGGGCTTGCCGGCCAGTTTTTGTTTGAAGAACACGCCGAACACGGCGCCGTACGCACCCGTGGTGCGGACGCGGGTGCCGTAGGCGTTGAAGATGCGGACCGAATTGACCGGCAGGCCGTAGACCTTGTGCCAGTGCAGCGCCGCCTGTTCGCCCTGGTACTTGCTCAGCGCATAGGGGTATTTGGGGTCGATGGGATGGTCTTCGCGGGTCGGCACGTCGGCCAGGCCGTAACAGGACGAGGACGCCGCATAGACCAGCTTTTCGACGCCGGCCGCGCGCGCGCACTCCAGAACCTTCACCGTTCCCTGGACGTTGATGTCCATGTAGTCGATGGGCTTTTCGATGGACGGCACGATGTCGCCGATGCCGGCGAAATGGAACACGAAGCGGGCATCTTCGAACAGCGCCGACCCCGGCGTGAGGCCGCGGATATCGGCATGTTCGACGGCGAGGTCGGGATTGCCCGCGAGATGCGCCAGGTTGCGTTCGTGACCGCCGGAGAAGTCGTCGATCACGCGCACGGCGTAACCGCGTTCCAGCAGCACGTCGACCATATGGCTGCCGATGAACCCGGCGCCCCCGGTGACAACGGCGGTGGGTTTGGGCGTCATGCTGCGTTGAGCGCCTTCATGCGGCGGACGTTGAAGTACTTGTCGTCGTCCATGCTGTTGGGCAGGTCGCCGTTGCGGAAGGCCCGGCACAGGCCGCGCACCGCGTCTTCGATGTTGTATTTCGGCGAGAAGCCGAGCATGCGGGTGATCTTGTCCGAATTGACGTGGTAGGAGCGGATGTCGTCGGTCGGCGTGGTGACGATGTCGATATCGCCCTTTTCGGGAAACTCTTCCTGGACGACCTTTTTCACGATTTCGGCCAGTTGCATGATGCTCATGTTCTGGAAGGCGACGTTGAAGGTCTCGCCGGCGATCTTGCCGTCGGGCAGGTCGAGCAGCATTTCATAGCAATCGCACATGTCCTGGACATGCAGGTTCGGGCGCATCTGCGATCCGCCGAACACGGTGATCTTGCCGTTGGTCACGGCATGGTTGGTCAGGATGTTGACCGACACGTCCAGGCGCTGGCGCGGCGCGTACCCACACAGGGTCGCCGGGCGGATGGTGACGCAGACGAAGTCGTCGGACTGATGCTTGAACAACAGCGGCTCGCACATGCCCTTGTACTTGTTGTAGAGGGTCAGCGGCACCAGGGGGTGGTCCTCGGTCACGTCCGGGGAGTCAGACACGCCGTAGACGGATGAGGACGAGGCGAAGATGAAGCGCTTCACCCCCGCCTCCTTGGCGGCGATCACCATGGGCTCGAAGGCGTCCAGGTTGACCGAGGTCGACAGGTTTTCGTCCAGTTCGAAGCTGGCGTCGTTGGAAATGCAGGCCAGGCTGATGACGGCGTCGACACCGTCGAGCGCGGCCCTGAGCGCCGCCGTGTCGCGGATGTCGCCTTTGACGATGCGGAGGTTGGGGTTGTCCTTGGGCAGGAAGTCGTCGCCGTAATACATGATGTCGAACACGGTGACCTTGTATCCCCGGGCGAGCAACTGCGGCGCCAGAAGGCTGCCGACGTATCCGGCGCCGCCGGTGATCAGGACGTGGTTGAAGGCGTTGGGCATGTCTCGAAACTCCGTTGGTTATTCGGCGGCCGCGTCGGCGGGCGTGGCGATGGTGTAGCCGGCGGCGGTGGCGTCGCCGTAGAACATTTGGACGGTTTCTCGGCTGAAGACCTCCAGGTCCTTGCCGATGCCGCCGAGCTTGCCGAGAAGGTCATTGGTCGCGGTGATGATGTGGCAGCCGACCTGATCTGCCTGGATGACGTTCAGCAATTCACGGGGGCTGGCCCACAGGAGTTCCGCCTTGGGCTTGGCGGCCATGATCTTCAGCGCCTCGGCCATTAACGGCATGGGGTCGAGACCCGTGTCGGCGATCCGTCCGGCGAAAACGGAGATGATGGCCGGGGCCTCCGTATCCAGGGCATCCGTGATGGCGCGCACCTGGTTCAGCGAGAACACGGCGGTAACGTTCAACTGCACACCTTCGGCCGACAGTTTCTCAATGATCGGGCCGGTGAATTCGCCCTTGGTTGTGGTGACGGGAATTTTGACGTTCACGTTGTCGCCCCAGGCGGCGATGACCCGCGCCTGCGCGGCCATGGTCGGCAGGTCGTCGGCGAATACTTCGAAGCTGACCGGGCGGTCCGGAATGGCCTTTAGCACCTCGCGGGCGAAGGCTTCATAGTCTTCTACCCCTGCCTTGCGCATCAAAGTCGGGTTGGTGGTGAAGCCTTTGATCAGCGGGTTGGCGTACATCTTGATCATGCCGTCCAGATCGGCGCCGTCGGCGAAAAGCTTGATGGTCAGGTCATTGACGTCCGGCATGGCGAGGTTCCTTTAAGCTTCCTCGGTGGATCAGGGGTGGGCGGCGGTGCGGATCAGGTCTGCGGCTTCGCCCATGGATGCAGCGGTGAAATCCTGGGTCTCCGGGCGCCTTTCACCGTAGCCGCGATCGATGAACACAGTCCGACAGCCGGCGGCGCGGCCGGCGTCGATATCACTCCAGCGGTCGCCGACCATGAAGCTGGCGGCGAGATCGATGCCGAGTTCATCTGCCGCATCCAGCAGCATGCCCGGCTTTGGTTTGCGGCACGCGCAGCCTTCCGCCTGACCATGATAGCAGACCTTGACCGAATCGATCGGCAACGCGCCGGTGAGGCGCGCGTTCATGCGTTCGACGACAGCGCGGTCGACAAGGCCGTTGCCGACGTCGGGCTGGTTGGTCACGACGATCAACGTGTATCCGTCCTGCTTGAGGTTGCGCAGCGCGCCCGGCGCGTCCGGCAGCATCTCGAAGTCCTCGAGTCGGGCCGGCGCATAAGGCTTGCCGCCACGTACGTCGGAGCGGGACAGCACGCCGTCGCGGTCGAGGAACACGGCCTTGTTGGTTGTTTCAACGGGGGGCATGGCGTGGGATCAAGGTGTTGTCGTGGAACAGGAGAAGGCGCGACAAATGGCTTTTGGCCACGCTACCGCAGTTCGGGTGAAGCGGGGGCCCGAACTCTGAAGGGGCCCTTGCCGGACCGATGGCGTAGGAACGCTCGATGTCTTGTGTTCATACGGTGAACAATTGGCGTCTGAATGTCGCACAACTTGGAGGGACGCGCAACACAAAAGCGGCAGATTTCCGCCATTTTCATGGCCTCTTCTCAAGGGCTTCAGGAGACAGTTTAGGGTCGTTGGTGGCAGCCGAGCAGGGCGCGCGCAGGTCGATAGCCATCTCGCTAAGCTGCCTGATGCTGGACACGGGTCCTGTGAATGAAAACTGAATCCCGTTGGCGTCGAGAGACGCCTTTGCGCCGACCACTTCTGCGTCAGAAAATGCCACGATGACCATGGGTTTGCGACCCGGGCGCGCTTCGACAAGTTCGTAGGCAAGTGGTTCATCGGCGCCGTAGACGATCTTGTTGTCCGTCCAATAAATCGGGCCGGAAAACACGCGCGGCCGGCCTCCATAGCCGTGCCCCCGATCCCTAATTCCTCTTGCACCCCTGGTATGAACGATGACGTGCGCCGCATGGAGTCCGTTATCACTCAAATATAAGGCCATTGTCGCGGACAAGTCGTTCAAGGTCTGTAGATAGTGAACGCCGCGATACTTTCCCTGCACGAAAAGCAGTTCTGGGGAAAGCCTGAGCAGAACGGCGGACTGGCGGGGACGGCATGTCAGTGCTGCGGACAAGGTGTCTGCCAGAAACTTGAATCGGGCCTGACGGTAGGTATCAATGTCGTCCCCATACGTCAGGGGGTCCGGTGCTGTGACGAACTTTCCCGTACCGCCGTCGACATGCGCCTTCGCGGCGATTGCCATGCGAAGGCCGTCCGCTTGTGCGGTCAGGCTTACAGACGCGACGGCGAACAGCAGGCCAGCGACCGGCAGCATTGCCCAGCGCCCGAGTTTTGGGACGTGAGCGCGCATCATCTCGGTTATCCAGAGGAATGCTACGGCGATGTAGCCCGCAACGGCGAACATGCCGCAAAAAATCCGGTATGGCGAAATGGTGGCGCTCGCGCCGTACTGTTGTGAAAAGACGGTCAGCCCTATTGTCAGCAAGAACAGGACGTGCAGAGCAAGGTATGGCGTGACCGTTGGTGAGATTGTCCGGAAGCTGCGCCGTATTGAAACGCCAATGCCGATAATCAAGAAGGGCGCATGCCAAAGGTTCAGGATGGCCGTGCGTTGCCCCGACAACAGGGCCTCAATTCCCACCGAGCGTTCCCCGGATAGCTGAAGAAAGGGGAACAACATCTCAAGCAGCAGAGGAAGGTTTCCGATTATGGTGGGAAGCAGCTTGTCGGGAACCATCTCGACTTCCGTGCCGTACCTTGGAAAGAAAATGTTCCAAGGGTCTCTGAAGGCCAGAATGTTTCGGAAGTCGACGAGGCAGATCAGCACAAGAGACAGCGAAACGATAGCGATTGCCGCGATGAGATCTTGCTTCAGATAGTCGTGAAAGGGGCGTCCTCCCGGAAGATGGCGCCATGCCAGATAAATGCGCTGCCCGAAATAGAAAAACATCCAACCGGCGGCGAAAAAGCGCCCCATGCCGTAGTGGATCAACAGCAAAGCGATGAGGATTGCGATCATCACCTTGGGGGCCGTCGCGTTCGGGGTCTCGCCCAGCTTTTGAAATCGCTCGACTAGCAGGACGCAAAGAAACAAGGTCGGGAGCATCACCAACGCCTGGTTGGTGAAAACCAGGTAACCGGTGCTTAGAACCGCGAGCGTCACGCCAAAAAGCGCAGCAGGAATACCGAACCAGCGCGAGAACACCAGAACCATGGCGGCATAGGTCCCCAGTGAATAGGCAAAAACAACGCTTCGAAAATTCACGAGGGACCATCCGAGCGCGTTGGTCAGATGGAGGCCCACGTCAAGCAGGGGATAGCCTTGGCCTCCGATGTTTGCGCGGGGGGCGATGGCAAAAGATAAATGAGGCGTCACAGGCCCGAAGCTGTAGAAAAAACGCAAGTGCTCCCAATAGCCGAGGATCGGCACGTAACGATGCCATCCGAAGGCCAGGGCAAACGCCGCAAGCGCCGCAGTGGATGCGGCAATCAGCGCAGCCGCGCAAACCGACTTCGGCAAAGAAACCAGCGGACGTGATGTCATGGCCTCGCGGCTCCGGAAACCGATCAATTCCTGTTCTGACCGCCGCCGCCAAGCAAAATCTGAAACAACGGCCGCAGCTCCTCTGCCGCCGGCAACAAGCGTTCATTCAGGCGGCGTGCGCGCTCACGGAGTTTCTCGGAAGCGCCTTCATCGTTCATCATCGACCCGTCGACTGTCCGCCGGATCATGGTCAACTCCGCGACGATACTGTTTCGAAATAATGCCGCTTCCGCTCTGATGTCTGCGCGAACCAAAAAATAGGCACCGGCGAAAACAAGGCCGAGGAAAGCAGCGCGAATCCCATATTCAAAAAAAAGTCTTTGGAGGGTATGGCCGCCATTTTCAAAAAGGTACGTATTTGGGTCTCGCGGGGTCTTCAATATGCCTGTCGCCAGCTTGCTTTCGATCGTTTCGGCATTTTCAATTGCGACAGCGAGGGCCTTCTCCGCCGTTTCGCCTTCCCCGAAAACGAGCAAACTTTGGATGACTGCAGTCCATTTGCCGTCCTCTTCGTACAGATCAACATCATATCTTTTCATCATTGCCACCCTATATGTGTGCGGCGGGCCACTCTTTCGGCGTATAGATCGGGCACCCGCAGCAAAGTGGATTTACAGGATTCCTGCCTAGGCAAAATCGCACGCGTGAGGCGATACTAGGTCGCCTGATAGAACAAGTGCCGATAGCGGTGCTGATTGTTCCGATACCAATCCACGATCTGCGGCAGGGCATCCTCCAGCGTGATTGTGGGTGCCCAGCCGAGTGCGCCTATCTTTGACGTGTCTACGGAATACCGCCGGTCGTTGAACGGCCTGTCGTCGATGAATGAAACGACCGATTTCGGATCGACGCCGAACTGACTGCAGAGCATCGCGGCGACTTCCAGGTTGGTCAATTCATGTGTCGTCCCAATGTTATAGATCTCTCCGGTCCTGCCGCTTTCGATCAATGTCAGAAGTGCCCGCGCGAAATCCTGGGCGGCGAGATAATGGCGCGTGTTCATGCCATTTCCGTGGACCGTCAGGTTCTGGCCGGACAGCAACTGCATGGTGAACTTGGGCACGATCTTTTCGGGGTACTGACGGGCGCCGAAGATATTGTTCGCGCGGGCGGTGATGATCGGCATGGAAAAGGAGTATTGATAGCTCCGAACGATCATCTCCGCACCGGCTTTTGAGGCCGAGTAGGGATTGCTAGGGTCCAGGGAGTCGCTCTCCCGAGACTTGCCTTCCAGAACCTCGCCGTAAACCTCGTCCGTACTGACATGAACGAGCAGGGGAGTCTGGTTGATGCGGGCGGCTTCAAGCAGAGTGTGAGTGCCCAGCGTGTTGGACAACGTGAATTCGATTGAGTTGCCGAAGGAATTGTCGACATGGCTTTCCGCCGCGGCATGGATCACGCAATCCACATCGCGGGTAAGGCGCGTGCATAACTGTAGATCCGTGACGTTTCCGACGACCAGCGTCCGCTTCTCGCGATCGAGCAGATGGGAGATGTTCTCGAAGTCGGCCGCATAGGTCATGCGGTCGAGTACCGTGATCACAGCGTCTGGATAGGCGTCGACAAGCAGGTCGAGCACATGTGAGCCGATGAATCCGGCCCCTCCGGTCAATAGAATATTACGCATGTCTTAGCCCCCGTCCCGCCTCTATCGCCGCCCCTTTGATCCGGCCGGGCGACGTCACGTCGCCGACTATCTTCGCCAGCCGCGCTATATCAAGGCAAAATTCATCCTTGCGTCGGTCACCTGTTGTCGTGACGCGGCCTGATCCGTATCCCGCGACGAACCAGTCAGCCATGTCGCCAACACGCGTCGGTACGCCCGATCCAACATTGAGGATGCCTCCGGGGGGCTGCGCCGCGATCATTACGAGAATCCGGGCGAAATCACCGACGGGGAGGAAGTCGCGACGGGTATCGGGTGAAATGTCGAGCACGACTTGCCCCGCTCTTCTCAGGGAGGCCAAAGCCTGTCCTGAGAACGTCCTGCGGCCCTGCTCCTGTCCGAACACATTGGCGAGGCGCAGGATCGAGACGGTAAGGCTGGGATCGTCGAGCAGTCGCCGCTCCGTCTCGGACTTGTTACGGGCGTAGGGCGATTGGGGGTCGGTCATACTGGTTTCTGAAATGCAGAGGCGCTCTGTCCGTCCGTATACAACGCGCGAACTCAGCATGACATAGTGTCCGATTCGCCCACGCAGGCCGTCCGCGAGAATGCGGTCGAGGTCGACGGCGGCGGCGTACTCGTTGGTGTAATAGCCGGGTTCGCAGGCGAAGTTGACCGCGACGTCGAAAGTCGCGTCACCGAGGGATGTCGTGTCGATGCGGTCGATGCCGGTAACCGACAATCGGTCGCTGGCGGCGGCAATGAAATGGCGCGCGAGAAAGCTGGATTGGCCGGCGACCAGAACGGCGGGCTTCCGCATCGGCATCTTGAACTCCCCGCGAACGAGCGCTTAGCGCCCGTCGTCCTGCGCGCCCGTGCGTCCGGCCACAATGTATAGAGGCCTGTTCTTGGCCTGTTCGAAGGTGCGGCCGACGTACTCGCCGATCAGGCCCAGGAAAAGAAGATTGAGGCCGCCAAGGAACAGAACCGTCGCCATTAGGCTGATCCATCCCGGTGCTTCGACCTGGCTGAACAGCCATAGATAGATCAGAAAAACGATCGCGGCCCCCCCAAGCGCGATGATGAGAATTCCCAATTGCGAGGCCAACCGCAGCGGCTTGTCTGAGAACCCGACGATGGCGTCGATCGCAAAGCTGATAAGGCGGCGGAAATTGTATCCCGTCACGCCAACGGCGCGGGGATCCCGGTCATAAAGGATAGGAACCTGACGGAACCCAACCCAGCTGACCATGCCGCGGATGTAGCGGTGCCGTTCGGGCATCTGCATGAGAGCGTCCATGACGCGGCGGCTCATCAGACGAAAATCGCCTGTATCCGCAGGAATGTGGAAGTCCGACAACGCATTCAGTATCCGGTAGAAGGCGGCCGCCGCCAGCTTCCGTGCGATCGAATCCCCAGGTCGGTTGCGCCGCCTGCCGTACACGACGTCCGCGCCTTCTTCGCCGAGCTTCAGCATGTCGGAGAGAAGTTCGGGCGGGTCCTGAAGATCGGCGTCGATGACGAAGACCCAGTCGCCGGTGCACGCGTCGAGCCCCGCGCTCAACGCGATCTGGTGTCCAAAATTCCGCGACAAGGAAATCCCCCGGATATGACGGTTGCGTCCCGATTTCTCCTGGATCATACGCCAGGTCGAATCGCGGGATCCGTCGTCGACTAGGATGATCTCGAAGTCGTCACCGACCGCCGCCGTGCAGGCAGCCATCACACGCGCCTCAAGGGCGTCGAGATTGCCCTCTTCGTTGTAGCATGGCGCGACGACCGACAGCCTGGGCGGGCGTCCGGCTGCCGCCTCCGGCGATTTTCTATTGGATTCGGGCGCGGTCATGTCTACTGGTGTCTGCTTTCATAACAATGGTACGTTTCGGCTGCCTGCGCCACGCCGAACCCTGGGAAAGGAGTTGTCGGTGCCGAAGACCGATGAGTTCGACCACCACGCACATGAATACGCGGATTCGATCAATCAGAGCATCGAGTTTTCCGGCTGCGACCATGCGTTCTTCACGGCCCTCAAGGCAACCGAAATTTCCAATCTCCTGGACGCCGCGGGCATGGCAGCGGCACCCTGCGTGCTGGATATTGGATGCGGCGTCGGAGCCATTCATCCGCACCTGCGCGCTGTCCGTCGGGACATCGACCTAGTCGGGGTCGACGTTTCCCAGGCGTCCATCGATTTGGCGTTGCAGCGCTGCCCGGACAGCCGGTTCCTGCGGTACGACGGGCGGCGTCTTCCATTCGACGATGGCACGTTCGACGCCGCATATGCGATCTGCGTCCTGCACCACGTGCCGCCAGCTGACCGCTCGGCATTCACCGCCGAGTTAAGTAGGGTGGTCCGACCCGATGGACTGGGCATCGTCATCGAGCACAATCCGCTCAATCCCGTGACCCGCCATGTCGTTAACACCTGCGACATGGACCGCAACGCGATCTTGCTTCGATCAGGGGAATGCACGGGCCTTCTGGAAGGCGCGGGTTTCGCTGGCGTCGACACTCGCTTTATTGCGTTTCTTCCCTTCAAGTCCACCTGGGCGCGGAGCGTGGAGCGCCTGATGGCTCGCGTCCCCCTGGGCGCCCAGTTCATCACCCATGGCCGAAAAACAGAGGCTGACTGACATGCCGAACGACTATCAACCTCAATCCGCACGGGCAGTACCCGCGCACGTCGAGCCACAGGGTTACCCCACGGCATGCCGAGGCCGTCATGTTCCGCGCTGACCGTGACGCGGAAATCGCCGCGCGCAGGCAGCGCCTTGCACGTGTCGCCGATCTGCTGGCCTGTCCGACATGTGGAACAGGGATTAATGTAACCGATCACAATTGTCACTGTCCGGCCTGTCCGGCTGATTATCCTGTGCGGGATGGGCGCATCTATTTCGTCGAGCCGCAGAGCGCCGGCGACGATTTCGACGACATAAAAAGCCGGTTGCGCAACGTCATTGGGCGCCATTACCGGACCGTCGTGGATATCGTCGCGCCCGACTTTCCCGTGCGCCGCCGACGCGAGCTTCGGAAGGCCTTCGACGTCACGGACCACATCGTCATCGACTGCGGATCGGGAAGCCAGCGGATCGATCCGAACGTGATAACGCTCGATTTCTCCGATTACGCGGCCGTTGATATCGTCTGCGACATCTGCGCGCGCCTGCCGTTCAGGGACGGCTCGCTCGATGGGGCGACGTCGTGGGGCGTGATCGAACATCTTGCCGCGCCGGACAGCCTTGTGTCAGAACTCGCGCGATGCATCAAGCGGGGCGGAAAGACGGTTCATATGGTGCCGTTTCTCTATCATTTCCATTCATCGCCCCATGATTACCATCGGTACACGAACCAAGGTCTGGCGGTTCTGTTCAGGGATTTTCGGGTGCTCGAAACGCGAAACGTCTCGGGTCCGGTATCTTACTTTCTGCTCGGCCTTGTCGAATTCGGCTCGATCGTCCTGAGTTTCGGCAATGATCGAATCAAGAGCGGCGCCTATTTGCTTTTGTGCGCGCTCACCTTTCCGGTCAAGATTCTCGACTGGCCATTTATCAATCGCAAGGCATTCGAAGGTATGGCCCCGTGCCTTCTGGTCGTCGCGGAAAAAGATCGCGCGTGATCTGCGGGTTCAGGGTTTCGCTTTTGAATGAAAGACCCAGGCCTTCTGAAGAAGAAAGCTCCAGCCTGCGACGATCAGAAGCGCGCCGACCTGCACGGGCAGAATCGGGTAGTTCTGCAGATCAACACAGATGTGAAGAATGGTTGAATTCAACAATATACCGCCCGCGTGCGTCATCAGATAACGGGGCAGGGCCTCTCTGTGGCGGCGCGTGCTTCGGAAGGTCCAGACGCGCTGCATCAAGTAGTTCACTGACATGGCCGCGACGTATGCCGCCGCCGCCGCTGTATGGGCCGCCGTCTGGTGAAGAAGTAGTGCCAGCACCATGGCATAGACCCCGGCCGAGACGCCGCCGGTCGCCGCGAAACGCATGAGCTCCCTCATGTCCATCCGGCGCACTCGAAGGACAGCACTGATGAAGCGGTAGTCGAACGCGCCGTCACGTTCGGCCGTTGCCGGGTTGGTAGAGGATGCCGACACTGCCGCCTTCTTGAAGGGTGATGATCCGTCCATCGGCCTGGGCAAAATACGGCCTTATGGACCCGGCGAACCAGCCCCGATCCATCTGTTCGATTTGGAAACCCTCTCTGTCGGCGACGATGGCCGGACCGTCGATGATCAGCAGCGACTTTCGCGCGACCCGGACGAGGTCCGTGATGATCCGCTGCCGTAGGCTTCGGGTCTCTTCAAGTCCGTCTCCTAGGATGACAGAGAGCACATGAGAGATGACGACGTGGTCATAGGCGCCATCGCCGAGGTCGGCGAACGAGGCCGGGTCCGAGAGATCGACCGTGCCGGTCGTGACGAGCGGCGAAGCGACCGCGAGGCCGATGACGCTGACCGCTTCGGCGCTGATGTCCTTGGCCAGGACCGGCGAGTTCGGAAACAGCTCGCGCAGGACCTTGACGTTCTGGCCCCGTCCGCATCCGGCGTCGAAGAAACTGTCACCGTCGCGGTAGCCAAGCAGATCCGGAAAGGTCTCGATGAATCTGCGGATGCGCCCGTCGGGTTGACCGTAGAGGGCCGCCTTGTCCTTGTCCGACAAGCCATCGTAGGAAAAGTACCCGCGCCCTTCCTTGCCGTAATGACGTTTCACGAAGCGTGAGTAGCGGCGCAGCGCGTAGTCGTCGAACGCACGCCGATAGGTGCGGGCGAGATGGGTGCACCCGCGGGCACAGAAGATCAAAAGTGCGGCAAAAGGCGACGGTGGAAGCGCGTCGTTCGCAAGTCGGTGGAGGAACAACTGATCTTTTACAAAACGCATGACGGGAAACGTGACGGGAAGCAGTAATCGCTCGATCACGATGCGCATGATTCCGGTCAACAATTTCTTGCTTGTGGGCATTGAGCGAAGACGACTTTACATTCAGGACGTCAATTGATCCGGGGACGGCGTTTCGCCGACCGGCTTCAGGAGCCCCTGGTCTTTCAGGGAATCGGCTACCAGGACGAGATCGTGGAACGGTAGACCGGTGAGTTCGGCGAGAGCTAAAAGGTCTATTGTGCCGTCGCTGTATCCGACCAAGTGGGAAACGGTGCGCGAGAAGTTGTCGAGTGTTTTGCCGTCCTTCAGCGGCATGCGCAGCCCGCGTGGACTCAGCCAAGGTTCGCACAGTACCGTCGTTACCAAGGTCTCGTTGCGTTCGATGATCTCGATGGCGCGATATGTCGCAATGAACCCGCCCCACAAGCCGGCAGGCGATAGCACGGACATGTCGTCCAGCGATGTGTGGTATTCCGGATAGGCGCCGTACTTGCTGCGCATGATCGAGACGACAGGCAGGTTTATTCCCGGCGCACAGTACTGGCGTTCGTCGGACCCGCGGTCAAGATAGGAATAGGCCGTGTAGGGGACGCCCAAAATCTTCTCGAGCGCATATCGGGCCGCGCGCTCCGTCAGGCACCCCGCCCGTCGCGCCGGCAGAAGCGACCATGCACGATCGTCGCCAACGCAGGTCATGACGAACCCAGCGATCACGGACCGCCGCAACGCTTCCAGGTTGCGGCTTATGTAGGCGACGGCCCCGATGGTTTCCGGTGCATAGACGATACGATAGCTGTATCGGCGATCCGGCATGTCCTCGATCGCCCGTGCGAGGTAGGCGGTCACTGCCATCCCGGAGGTTTCGTTGTTTCCCATCGCGGGATGGCAGGTGTAGGTATGGATCAGAATTTCGTCTTTGAGTCGGCCGGGAATCAGTAATTCACCGTAGGTCAGCGCACCAGGCGCGAGTGTGGATTTGACCACGACGCGATACCGGTCGTCCGTCAGTGTCTGCTTCTGGCGCTCTGTCAGGCAGAATATCCAGGTGCGGTCAAAGTATGTCGTCACGTAGGGAATGGCATCCGGCATATCCGGCAGACTGCGGAGATGCGTTTCCAGGCCCGCGCGGGTCACCACGTCGTCGACAGCCACCGAATAATTGGCGAGGTGCAGGTTGTTGTCCTGAATATCGAGTACACGTCGCCCGTCCATGTCTGCGATATATGCTTCAGTGGCGTTCCATTCGTCGGGAAGCGTCCAGTCGAAGCATTTGGTGCCGCTCGGGATCTCGTGGCTGACAAGCCCGGGGATTACCTTGCGGATGATGTCATGGGTCCGACGAACGCCGTTGCCGGTGATGGAACGGTGGATGGGAAACAGCTCTTCCGCAAGCGCGTAGATATCAGCGCCGGTGAAGGAAAACTCGATGGTCACTTTTGCGCCTACTCCGACGAAATGAGTTTGAGCTCGAACTTTGCGTGAGAACTGGCGCTGGGCCCATCGGCCGAAATGGATTCCTGAATCTCCATGACGACGCGCCGATTGGTGAACGCCCATGGATCGGACTGCAGCATTCCGTAACCGACACGATCAACATTCTTCACGTCGACAGCAGAACTGGTTTTTCCATTCCAATCGGTCTCAAGCAGAGCCCCGTCGTCACGAAGCGCAGCTTCGAACCGAACGAGATCGATGTCGAGGTCGACACTTCGAAATCGGAGGTAGGCAAGCCAGGTTCCCTCGATCTGAATCCCGTTCTGAAATACGGCTGTATCCAGGACTTTGTGAAACCGGTGCGGAGACCCGAAGCATTGCTCTAAATGATGAACGTAGGTCGCAGACGTCCGAAACGGGGTCCCCAAGGTGATGATCCGGACGTCGTGTTCGGAAAATCGTTGCCAAGGACTGTTCTGGCCGAAGGCCGCGGGACCCGCGTTTTCAGTGAGCGTTGCCGCCAGGGCGCCGATTGCGGCGATAGAGAAAATTGGATGCAAGGACCGGTAGGCGCCTGCTTGGCATCTGACGAACTCGGAAAGCGGGCCGACCTCCGATGGGGTGGATTCAAGGTGAAAGGCGTTGCCTGGCGCGCTTGTTGAATAGGTGAACGTGGGGACGACCAGCGTTCCGGAGTCCCCCAACCTTTCGATCAGTGCATCATATACGAACCGGCACAGTTGATCTCTTTGTTGGCGCAGTCCGGACGGCGTGAGCGGCGCGGTGATTTTCGGCAGGGGAACTCCGCTCATGTCCGAATGAAGCATGATTGCCTGCCCGGCCCCGATATTCAAATGGTCCAGAATAGCGTCGAGCGCGGAACGGGCGTCAGCTTCCTGCATCATTTCTCTCTACGGTGAAAAGGTCGGAATCGAATTTATGACCTTCTTTCAGGTCTCGAAGATTGCAACGCGTTACGCCGTCTTCCGTCGAAAAGGCGGGATCGTCAATGAACATCGAGAATGGCGTATTGCGTTCGGTCTCCGCGAAGTCGAACTCAATTTCGTCGGGAAGGCTGTCGGACAGGGCCAATAGGAACGCGTATTCGACCCGACGCTGGAACACTCGGCAGGACATGACGAATGCCCGAACCTTGGAATGACCGTCAATGAGGAACGAGATAATTTCCCCATGCTCGCCCGAACTGTCAGTCAGCTTGGCAGTGAGCAGTCGTCCGCCTTCGTCCAAAATCCGCGCAATGTCGCTTTCGGCCCATCTCCGACCGTTGAGATTGAATTGGTTGGTCTTGTTGATCAACTGAACCGCACGCGACCATGATGCGGGGGTGCGGGAGTTTATCTCCATCTTCATGTGAAGGCTTCGGAGGAACTCATCTACCGACGTTGCGCTTTTCGCGCGTTCTGCAAGAGATGCTCGATTTCGATAGAACTCTTGCCGCCGTCGGTCTTCCTCGGTCAGGGTGTCGCGATGGAACAGGCCATTCAACCGAGAGAAAAATGCCGGCAGATCCTGGTCATCCGACGGAAACAGGACCGTGCTTACCTCGGGAAGCTCGCTTGCTACTTCCGCAAGTTCGACCGGGTTGTCATCGACAAAGACAAACGATTCCAACCCCAAATTCAAAGCTGCAGAAATTGACCTAACCGCAGCTGATTTGGCGCCATAGCCGGCTTCAATTGCGGCGAAATCGTCGGGATTGAGTTGCATTTCGCTGCGTTCAAGCGGGCTTCGCGCGAGGTCGGGATCATTGCGGCTTGCAACTGCCAGTATGATCCCGTCTTCGGAGAGCCGGCGCAGGAAAGATTGATAAATGAAATGGCGATAGGAACGACCTTCGGGATCGGCGGATACGCCATCCGGTCCATCTTCTCCAACGATCCCGTGCCAAAGGCAATTGTCGAGGTCGGTGACGAGTACCTTTTTTCCACCGCGTTCGGTGACCGCGCGTATCCGATCGAAGATCGCGCTTCCGGTCCGCGCCAGATGCGTGCCAGATATGGGCTCGCCGCTCGTGAGATAGGCGGCCATGGAAAAGAATGACGCGGGAAGAATGACGGCCTGCATGGCATCGGCGGCTACTCGGAGCCCGGAGCTCAGGCGCACCTGATCATGGGTGTTTCGGAAAACAGGCAATACCGGTGCGTCAACATAGACAATCATCTCCTTGCACCGATGCCGCAGCATTTGCATCGTCTGCGCCGCGTTGTCTAGAAGCAGGTCAAGTTCGGCGTCAACTTTGGGCACCCCGCCGCGCCAATCCAAGGCGCCGCACAAATCCCATGGCAGAATGAATGCGATCTCCTCCGTGTCGTCATGAACACTCGCCAAATGCTGATGCAGCGTTCCGTAGGGAATGGTGTCAATGGCAAGATTGACGCCGCTTCTTGCGAAGGCCGCTCGAGTAAAGAGGCAGATAGAATCCAGGGTACAGGATCCGATCATTCGCACCGTTGTCTTTTGTCGGCCGCTCACGGCCCTTAGGGCCTTTTGTGCCTCCAGATAGGTCACGGGATTGTGCATCCACTCATGTCCACGGTGGCGCCGGAAATGAAGCGGTTCGAACTTTCCATGACCCAGGTAATGGCGTCAGCGGCCTCGGCCATCGTCATAAGCCGTCCCCAGGGCGACTTGTCAATCAGGGCGACCTTCGCCGCCGCCGACAGCTGTTCACTCATGCCGCCCGATAGGGTATCGAACGTCACGCAAACGCAACGCCTGTCATGTGCGCTGAGTTCCATGCCGAGAATCTGGGCAAGAGTCGGCAGGCTTGCTTTGCCTAGGGAGTAGACCGGTGCCCGCCACATGTGTCTGCCCCGGTTGCCAACGGTGGATCCGACCAGGGCCAATGTCGCACCTGGGCGGCCTGTGTCTCTGAGAAGCGCAGCCATGCCGATCGCCTGGGCCAAAGGCTCAATCAGACCAGCCGAAAGCGCCTTGGACGAGTCCTCCAGTTCGATCAACGGCCGATTGTCGGGCCACGGCCAGCCGCAATGTACGGCTCCACTCACGCTGTTGGGGCCGAACTCGTTACAAACCTTCGTTCGGGCCTCTTCTGTTTGGATTGCATCGGACCGGGAGAGCGGGATCATCCGCTCGCCGAGCACATCATGCAACGCAGTCCCCAAGGCACCTGACGCACCGGAGACCAGAACGAAACCCTCTTCCGGAATTGCCCGGGTCGAACGCGCCTCTGATCGAGGGCGTACAGCATCTGCCGATGTCGGTTTGGACCCGTTGGAATGATAGCCGAAGGAATACTGTGCCTCGACATGCCGCCGACCGTCAGCTGCGTTGGAGATCTCAACAGAGACATCACCCCCTTGTTCGGTTTGCCGTTCAACCCGGCCCTCGACGCGAAGGGTAAGCGGCGGGACCATTGGAGCAACAAACTTCAAACGCATGCTGTGTAAGAGGCATTCCTTTCCAGGCAAGTGCATGCCCGCCATTCGCGACACCAAGCCTGCGGTGTATGCGCCGTGCAACACCCGATGCCTGTAGGGGGTCGCGGCCGCATAGGTTGGGTCCGTATGCAGTGGATTCCAGTCGCCGGACAGCGCGGCAAAGGAAGTAAGTACATCTTCCTCGACAAAAAGCTCGAAGACGTAGCTTGTCACGTCAGGATCTCGTCGATCAACAGGGCAACGGATTGGTAGGAAGTGAATCGCTCGCGTTGCGCGGTGTTGAGGTCGACGCCGAATTCTGACTCTACAGCGGCGACGAGTGAGACCGTTGCAAGGGAGTCCCACTTGCTACACCCGATTTGACGCAACTGCCCAACGTCCGTATCGTCAGGCTGGTCCAGTACGATCAGGAAGATTTGCTTCAGCTTCTCTTGGGTTTCTGAATTCATGCTATCTGATTCTCGCTTCCACTAAATCCTGGAGCGGGCTCCCCGCTACCATTTCGTGGCCCGAATCTGCAAATCAGGATGTGAGACAAGGCAATGCCAAACCACCGCCTGGAAGGCTTCAGTATGCGGCGTCACAAAGTCGGGATCGATTGTCGGCACAATGACCACCGTGTCTCCGACTTTTGCCGCATGTCCGCCATCGCGGCCGACGACGCCGAAAATTTTGGCGCCAACTGATTTGGCGTCGTCCAGTGCATGCAACAGGTTTACGCTGACGTTCTTTTCTTTGTTTCCACCACCTACGGAAAATACGAAGACCGCATCCTTTGCCGATATGCGGCTAATCTTCAGCCAGGCTGAGAACACCGACTCCCATCCTTCGTCGTTCGTGCGCGCGGTCAGTTCAGAGACGTTGTCGGTCGGCGCGTAGGCCTCGATGCCGCATAGCTTTCTGAAATCGTTGACTGCATGCGAGGCATTTGCCGCGCTGCCGCCGACGCCGAGTACGAACAGACGGCCGCCCTGATTTCGTAGCTGGGCAAGCCCCTTGACCATGTTTTCGATCGCGAGGCAGTCAATTTCATCGGCCAGTTGCTGAACCTGTTTCATGTATTTTTGGGAATGTGCCACCTTGACCCCTTCTATTCCTCAAAGTTTCTGCAATTCAACCAATCGAGCAAAGACACCGCCCTGCTGCATGAGTTGTTGGTAACTTCCTTGTTCGACTATTCTGCCTTGATCCAGGACGACAATGTTGTCGGCCCGGACGATGGTCGATAGCCGATGGGCGATCACCACGAACGTTGTCCGGCCGACGATCTCCTCTATCGCCGACTGAATCAATTTCTCGCTTTTTGTGTCCAGGGAACTGGTTGCTTCGTCCAAGATCAAAAGGGTCGGGTTGCGGACGAGGGCGCGGGCCAAGGAAATCCGTTGCGCCTGTCCGCCGGACAAGCGAAAGCCTTGATCCCCGACGATCGTGTCCAATCCCATTTCCAGTTCGGTGATGAACTCGTCGGCATTCGCGCGCCGGCAGGCTTCCAGAATGTCGGATTCAGTCGCATCTGGCTTCGCCCACGCGATATTCTCCCGAATACTGGCATTGAACAGGGAAGTCCGCTGCGGGACATAACCCACCTTGCGCCGGTATGCGACGGTGTCAATGTTTTGGATCGGTTCGCCGTCGATCAACACTTGTCCACTGGTGGGCTGTCTAAGCCCCATGACGATATCTGCGAGCGTCGACTTTCCGGCACCTGATTCGCCGACAAGCGCGGTCATCCTGCCTGCTGGAATCGTCAGATTGACATCATCTAGGACGCGCGTGTCGAGGTCATAGGAGAACGAGACGTGTTCTAATGAAACGTCGTTCTTGAGGGTGGAAAATGCTTTGCTACCGACATGAACATAAGATGATTCGGCACTTTCCCGGACGCCAATGACCTGTTCATAACTTGGATAAAGAGAAATCAGCTGCGACCGGCTTTGGTTGATATTGGCGACCGTTCCCGCCAGGCGATTGAATGCATAAAGGACCACCGCAATCTCGGCCAAGCTTACGCCAAAGTGTTGTCCGGAGAGGAAGGTAATGAAAACTACGAGAATACCAATTGGGGAATGTAGCGCGTAGACCGCGGATTGCAGAAACTGCAACCCGATCGACGCGGTCCGAAGATGTTCAAAGGCAGTTCTAAGTCGTCCCAACGCCTGATCCATATTGGCGAACCCAATGATCAGACGGGCGTTCTGCAGCATCTCTTGAAGCGCCGTCGCGAAATTGTTGTTCGAGATCGTGGTTTCCCTGCCGCATTCATAAACGCGATGTCGAAACCGCCGAAGCGGGATGAGTAGGGCCACTGCGGAGGCGATAGCGATTGCTGTCACTTGCCAGGAAATGAAAAATGGAATCCACAGTAATACGAAAGTCTGTGCGGCTGGCGCGATGAGTCGCGTCAACGCAGTGAATGCGTCTGTCACGCGTGCGGCTTCCTGGGTCAACGTATTGATAATGTCGCCCTGACGCTGACCTTCGATAAAGCCAATGTTTGAATGCAGAACGCGGTCTGCCGAGCCGAGAATCATATCATCGCGGACAATAAACTGCGCTCGAAGGATCAGATAATTGATGGCCACAAGTAGCAGGCTGTTGGCGATCGTCAAAGTGACAAAGATCGAAAGGTAAACGGTGACGCTGCCGTTCAGGCCGAAAAGCTCGACGAAGGATGCCACATACGGTGAGATGCGGTCGTTGCCCGCGCCTTGCGTCAATAGGCTGACGATTGGCGCAATGGACGCCAAGGTCGCCGTGTCAACGACGACCAAGATCATCGCAAGCATCACATTGCCTATGAAAAGTGTCGGATAGCGTTTGAACAGAGCCAGACCGAACTGGACGACGCTCATGCTAGAATTCCCGAAATCATGTCCACGACATATTCCGTGTCCTCGTCGGTCAAAGACGGGAACAAGGGAATGGAAAGCGTTTGCGAGTAATGATGTTCGGCGTTCGCAAGGCCGCCGTTGGGGATAGGTGCCGAGGCATGAAACGGCTGCCAGTGGACCGGAGTATAGTGGACCTGGGTGCCGATGCCTCCAGCCTTCAAGGCGGCCATGACCTGGGTGCGGGACTTTCCAATGGCGCTGAAGTCGACATGTATTTGGTAGAGATGCAGCCCCGAGCGCGCCCGCTGGTCCGCGCCGGATTGGGGGATCTCCAAGTTTTCTAATCGTGAAAAGCGCTCGTCATAGTAGGCCGCGATCTCGTGTCGTCGCACGATGAATTCGTCGAGCTTGTCGAGCTGCGTAATTCCCAGGGCGGCCTGCATGTCGGTCATGCGGTAGTTGAAGCCGAGTACTTGTTGCTGATAGCGCCACGGCGCGTCTTCCGCGTCGTCGCCGCGTGCTCTGGGGACATTGACGAAGCGCGCAGAGTCCCGTTCGATCCCGTGATTGCGGAACAACCGCAGGCGCCGCGCGAGTTCATCGTCGTTCGTGGTGACCGCGCCGCCCTCGCCCGTGGTCACCGGCTTGACAGGATGGAACGAGAAGACCGCCATGTCGGAATGGGCGCATCCGCCGACCGGGCTGCCGTCCTCGTAGGTGCCGCCTAGGGCATGGCAGGCATCTTCGATCACAATGCGGTCCCCGGCGACCGCCCGCAGTTCCGCCGACGCCGTCGCGAGTCCCGCGAAGTGGACGGGCATCACCGCCTTGACGTCGTCATATAGGGCCGTCAGGCGGCGGACGGTACTCGGTGTCATCGACAGACTGTCCGCATCGACGTCGGTGAGCCGTGCCGCCGCACCGCAGTAAATCGGCGCATTGGCGGTTGCTACGAAGGTTAGGGTTGGAACCAAGGCGGCGTCATCGGGCCCGAGGCCGGCGGCCAGACAGGCGATATGCAGGGCGGCGGTGCCGTTGGCGACGGCGATTGCGTGGCGCGCACCGACCCTCTCTGCCAAGGCCGCCTCGAATCGCTCGACCGCGGGGCCCTGGGTCAGGAAATCGCCCTTCAGGACGCCGACGACGGCGGCGATGTCGGCCTCGTCGACGGTCTGGCGACCGTAACCGAGAAAGCGCCGGGTCACGCGGGGGCGACCTCAGAAATCATGGTGGCCAGGTCGTCGGGAGTCATCCAGCGGTCGTTGTTGTCGCTGGTGTAGGCGAAACCTCTGTCCACCGGCGTGCCTTCACTGCCTTCGTATAGTTTGACCTTATCGGTTTCCCACATGTGGAAACTCGGATGAATGATGTAATAGGTGTCGAACTCGCGCGTCTGGCGGGCTTCGTCGGCGGGAATCATGATTTCATGAAGCTTCTCGCCGGGACGGATGCCGGTGATCTCTTGCTTGCAATCGGGGGCTATGGCCTGGGCCAGATCAATAATCCGCATGGAGGGGATCTTCGGGATGAAGGTTTCGCCGCCGTGCATCCGCCCGAGGCTGTCGATCACGAACTGCACTCCCTGTTCGACGGTCAGCCAGAAGCGGGTCATCTCCGGATCCGTTATCTGTAGCACGCCCGATGCCATCTGCTTGCGGAACACGGGAATGACGCTGCCGCGAGATCCAATCACGTTGCCGTAGCGCACGACCGAGAAGCGGCAGCCTGCCGTTCCCGAAATATGGTTCGCTGCAACGAACAGCTTGTCGGAACACAGCTTGCTGGCACCGTAGAGGTTGATCGGGTTGACGGCCTTGTCCGTCGACAGGGCGATGACCTTCTTCACACCGGCATTGATCGATGCGTTGATCACGTTCTCGGCGCCCATGACGTTGGTCATGATGCACTCGATGGGATTGTACTCGGCGGTGACGACCTGCTTCAGCGCGGCGGCGTGAATGACGATGTCGATGCCGTGCAGCGCGCGCTCGAGACGCTTGACGTCGCGCACGTCACCAATGAAGTAGCGAAGGTTCGGCGCGTTGAGCTCGTTCGCCATTTCGAACTGCTTCAGTTCATCGCGCGAGTAGACGACCAGCCGCTTGACGTTGTGGTTCGCGAGCATGTGCCGCACGAAGGCCTTGCCGAAGGAGCCGGTGCCGCCGGTGATGAGTATGGATTTGCTGTCAAGTGACGTCATGTGGATTCCTGATTCGTTTGAACTTGTCTAACTGCGGCCGGCAGCTGCCTCTGCGGTTTCGTTGCCCAAACACGGGTCGGATCAAGGCTGCCCCGTTTGTGCTTCAAAGCGGTCGATGACGTGGTCCCATACAGATTCCGTACATGCTCCCTCTGCAGCGACGAACAGCCGCATATACCGTTCGTACTTCTTTCGATCGACGAGGGGCACTTGGAAGGGCTTCCCGCCACCGTCTCTATAAGCTTCCATCTCGGTCGCGCCGTTACCGAGCCAGTTGGCGAAAAAATCGACGTATAAGCCGTCACGGCTCTTACGGATATGTTGGTTGGTCAGAAAAATTATTGGTTTGTTGCAGATTACCGCCATCGTCAGTGAGGTGCTGGCGTGGCCGATCACCAGATCGGCATTGCGTATGAGGGCCGCGGTGTTGTGTTTGATGGACTGCCGGTCCATGTAAGCTTCGCGGAAAGCTTCCGGTGTGTATGCGGACTTGGGGTGCAACGCGATGACGACCGGGAGTCCTGTGTCCCGCTCGATCCGGTCGAGCGTCCGCCGAATGTCAGCGTTGATTGCCTCCATCGCCTGCGGCCGCCCGCCTTCGATGGACCAATCGGGATGGTGGCCCATCGCCTCGTCCAGGAACACCGCATAGGGGTTGTTTGGGGTGAGGAATCCGTTAGCAAGCGATCGGGTCACCCAGAACAGTTCGAGGCTCCCGACGTCGATCGTCTCCGCGCGATGGAGCTTGGGGACAAACGGGAAAAAGGGGAGGCTATAGGTCCCGGCGCGCAGGAAAAATTTGGGACCCCGAAGTGCAAGATAGCGCGGGCCGACGGCGCGGTAGACGCGGAGTCTCTCACGGGTGAGGCGTAATGCCTTGATTGCCGCGCGCACACACGTCCGTACGGACTGCCCAACGTCCTTCAGAGAGTCCCAGCGAATCGGGAAGTTAGCCGGCGTTTTCGCGAGCCAAGCGGAAACGTAAGGCAGGTTCCGGGCGTCTAGCGCCTGGAAGATCCAGGCCGTCTCAGGCATGAGCGGCACCAACATCAAGATAAAATCGTCGGGAGCGAGGGTGTCAAGGAAGCTCTCGAGCTCGGCGCGCGATTCGGGAACGATCGCGTCGGGATGATTGCGAAAGTCGCCTTCTTCCGAGATGACGTTCTCGGGTTCGTAGAGGGCGCGCCAGCAACTGACATACCGGCCTTTATACCCTCGCTTCTGGAACGCTTCACCGCCGAAGCGGATGATGTCCCGTTCCGTAACGAGATGCCAACACAGAAGCACGAAATTGCGTTGAGTCATGATGGGTAGGATGACGAGCGTCCGGAGGCGGGTGTCCCCGTCAATTCCCCGAATCCTGAATTGCGTAGGCGTCACCTGCCTTCATCATGTTGAGGATATTCGTATGGTCCGCTCGGGGCACTTGCAATGGCCCGGCTGCCGGCCCGATGGTCATGTTCGAGCAAAATGCGAGTGTGACACCCAAATCCTTCAAAATCCCCAGGGTCTCAACCGAGTAAGAATTATTGGGGTGAGACGCGACCGTTATCGGCGCGTCGCATGCTTGCTCAAGAACGGATTTGTTCTCTTCATACTCCCGGCGCTGATCGTCGATACTCAGGTTAGCGAGCGCCGTGGGATGGTTGTGCGAATGCAGACCGATCACGTGGCCGTCGTCGCTTAGCATTTTTACCGCGTCCGCATCCATCCATAGGTGGCCCAGCAAGGAATGAACGTTGAGGTCGGAGGCGGCGATGAGCGTGTCCATGAAGGCGTAATAGCGTTCTTGTCCGAGTACACGGTCCCGGACATATCGGAACAAGCGGTCAGACCGGGAGTAGAAAGTGTAGATGTCCAGGTAGGTATCCGGATCGAAGCCTTCGATACCTTCCATATAGATGTCAGCGAACTCCGAACGGGAAAGCTCATCGAAGTAATAGTCATAGAACGCTTGCGTCGTAGGGAAGCAGACGGTGCGATAGTGCCGATAGACCTCAAGCCGAAGAGGTTTGCCCTCGAGCGGCAGGGAACAAATGAACCACATCGCCGTCAGCCCCAAGGCGTTCAGAACCGGCAGCGCGATATCATACTGACAGCGCAGGTTGTCGTCGAAGGTAATGCAAAACTCGTCGGCCTGAAGCGTTCCGCGCAGGTACTTCTCCCGCCACTCTCGAGCTCCTAGTAGCCTGTCTCGGCCCACATAGTCGATAATCGCGGCGAATTCCTCCCCGTTGATCGCGCCATCCCCGGCCGCGTGACCGTGACCGTGGAAGTGATGGAACATGAGGCCGTGGGGGAACACCGCTTGAATCAGTCCTGTGTCCAGATGGGATTGCGTAGGACCCAGTCGTTTCCAGACTTGGCCCAGATGTGGTCGGCGCGCCAACAGTCGATGACTTCCCAGAATTCTTCTTCAGTGATCCCGGCGTAGTCGAGGAAGACCTTGAAGTACTTTGCCGGAAACTCTCCATCGAATTTCTTGACAAGGGCGACGCCCTCTTCACGACTGATCTTGCCGTCGCGAATTTCATGGGCGCTATCGGATGTGCATCGGCCGATGCCAAACTTGATGTAGGCCAAGTAATAGTGGAACCCGTCAATCTGATCGTCGAGGCTCGCGTACTTGGAATAGGTTCCTTCGCTGCGTTCCGGGTTAGCGGTAAAGCCCGTGTGCTCTTTGGCGTGGTAATAGGCCTCCTGCGGATCCCAGAACTTATAGTAGCCAAAATACCGCCACTCGGTTCCGTTCTCCATGAGCTGATCATAGCTCGGCCCCTGATAGGCTTGAAGCATCTTCAGTGGGAGGCCGTGGGACTCCCAGAAATCCAGCGGCATCCCGGAGAAGGCGAATTTCATATCATCGGAAAATTCCCTCTTGGAAGTATTCACTTCCTTCATGTCGCCGCCGTACTCCAGTTCACCGTTCTCGCCGTAGAAAATGAGCTGCACGCCATACCGCACGGCCATCTGCCGGGGGAAATTCGTTTGTCCGTAAATGAATGGCTGGAATGGATCGCCCATATGTTTGAAGGCGAGATTCATCAACTTTCGGTTCACCACGCCATTGGCTGTCCCCATTATGTGATCGTAGCCGGATGCGATGAATGCCCTCAGGTTTTTCCAGCCGATATCCGTGTAGATGTTCGGAGACCATGTCACGCAGAGTGGATTCATGTTGTAGACGTGCTTCAGTTGATAGGCGACGTAGCTTCCGTCCTTGCCGCCGCTGCACGGCACGATGACATCATAGGAGCCGTCGGTGCGCCGGTGCTGATCCAACAGGTCGCGAAGCTCCCGATCGCGCTCTTTCCAGTCGATTGTTCGCTTGAAGTCGGCGTAAGTGCAGGCGCTGCAAACACCTTCTTCGTTGAACGTAATGCGCGGCCGTTGGTTCGATACCGTACAGCGTTTGCAGAACCTTATCTCTTGGGGAAGGTTGTACTTCGTCAGGACGTCCTGTTTTTCCATGTTCGACTTCTCTGGTCTGGTTATCGCCGAGGCGGCTGGTCAACTGTTCAAGGTCATGGCAAGCAGATTCAGTCCGGCCGGCCCGCTTTTTTCAGGATGGAATTGAAAGCCCATCACATTGTCTTTCCCGATGATCGAAGGGACGGACTCGCCATTAACGTCGATCGTCCCGAGAACGTGAGCGGGATCGGCGCATCGCACGGCGAACGAATGGACGAAATAAAAATACGGGTCGACACCGAGCTGAGCCAGGGACGCGTATCCGCTTCGCGCATCCACCTTCCGCCAACCGATGTTGGGGATCCGGGTGCCTGCGGCATCGGCGGGATCCTTCAGCCGCCGGACCTCGCCGGGGATCAGATCCAGGCCCTTATGATTCCCGAACTCGAAGCTTTGCGAGGCGAGCATCTGGGCGCCGAGGCAAATGCCGACGACTTGATCGCCCCGCGCGGCAACTTCTTGGAGGGCCGGCCCGAGCGACAGTTCATGGATGCGCTTCATGGCGCCCCCGAATGCGCCAACACCTGGAAGGATGACGCGGGATGATCTTGCGACCGCGTCCGGGTCTTCGGTAAGAAAATAGTCAAAGCCAAGCACTTCGAGCGCGCGGCCGATGCTGAACAGGTTTCCGCGTCCGTAGTCGATCACGCAAATCATGGACGGACGGAGCACCCTTCTTCGCGCAGAGTCTGTTTGATCGTGGCGATGTCGCATTTTCTGTAATGAAGGATCGATGCGCAGGCAAAGGCCCGTACGCCGGTGGCTCTAATCAGATCGACGAAATGGGCTGGCGTTCCCGCACCTCCGCAGGCGATCACCGGAACGGTGGTTGCCGCGGTCACCGCCTTAACGAGATCTAGATCGAAACCCGCCTCGGTTCCTTCCGCATCGACTGACGTGACGAGGATTTCGCCCGCGCCCCTTTCTTCAGCTTCCCGGGCCCATTCGAGGACATCGCGCCCCGTCTTCTCGCGTCCGTTGTCGGTCATCACTTCCCAATGGCCGGGCCCGCGCTTGATGGTCTCGACGGAGAGAACGATGCATTGGCTACCGAAAGTCTGAGCCGCCTCCGTCAAGAATTCGGGGCGATTCGTCGCTGCCGTATTGATCGCGACCTTGTCTGCGCCGCTTCTGAGGACCGCCTTGATGTCGCCCAGAGTTCTGATCCCGCCCCCCACGGTCATCGGCACGAAAATGTCCTGGGCGGCGCTTTGTACGATTGGCAGAATGCTGTTGCGTTCGTACAGAGAGGCGACGACATCCATGAAAAGCAACTCATCGACACCTTCGGTGTAGTACTTGTGGGCGAGTTCACCAGGCCTCCCGACGATCCGCAGGCCCTCGAGGTGAATACCTTTGATGACGTTTTCGCTCTTGATGTCGAGACGCGCGATGACCCGGACCTCAGACATTCGACGCGGTTCCCCTGCGGCCAGTACAGTCATGTGTCAATTTGAGCATTGCGTCACGCCACCTCGACATGTGGTGTGGCCGGGGGTTGTCCCGCCAGGGGAAGGTGGTAAACTCTGCGTCCGTCTGGGCTGGTTTGCGGCCCGCCGAACCCTAGCTTGGAATACAGGTCGGCAACTGGCTGGTTTCGTTTCAGGGGAACGAATACGCCCTTCAGTTCCTTGTATCCATATTCCGCGGCCGAGCGGAAAAGGTGGTTGATAATGCCGTGCTCGACCGTGCGTCCCATGGCGCGGCATGACAGCACCCATGTTTCGATGGCCAGGGCATCGCCTTCCGGCACGCCGAGCACAACGCTGATCAGGCCGTAATCGCCGAACTTGTCGTTAAGTTGATAGGTCCATCCGATCGCGCCGTCCATCGCAAGGATTTTCTCCACCGTGGACGCGCCGTGACGAACGCCTGTCAGGTTAAATTGATTGGTCTTCGCGATCAGGTCAAGGACCCGGTTCATGTTATTGGCATCAATGGCCTGTGGACGCAGTCGCAACCCTAAAGTGTCGTAGAATCCCGACAGGTCGGTTGCCTCCGTCTTTGCGCGAAGACGCTTGCTCTCGGTTCGATAGAACTGTTGACGGTTCTTGTCTTCCTCCGTCGACCCAGGGATCAAGAACCGGCCATCCGCGCAAAGCGCCGGGACAAGGTCGATCATGTCGGCGGGAAAATCGGGCACATGCACGTCAGGCATCATACTTTGGACTTCGGCCCGTTCGACAGGATTGTCGTCAATGAAGGCCGTGCCGGTCGGAGTCAGGTTCAGGTTTGCGAGCGATGCCTGTATGTTCTGCGACTTAGGGTTCCAGTTGATCATCATGTCGGCGAAGTGTTCACGCTGAAGAATCATCTCCGGCCGATTGTCAAAAACGTCCAACGCGTCCTGTAGGTTATTCTTCGACACTGCGACGATAAGTACGCCTTTTTCATGCAGGTCGAGGAGGAAGCGCTGAAGCTTCAGATGAGCAAGGCCTTTGCCTTCCGGGTCCAGGTCCACGCCTTGCCATCCGACCTCACCGACCACGCCGCCCCATAGCGTGTTGTCCAAATCGACGGCAACAAGCCTGACCGGGCGGGAAACGGCGGCTGCAATATGCTGCCCAAGGTAATCAGAAATCCTTGCGGTCTGATCGGGATGGGCGGTCAGCTTCTGCGTCACATAGAGACGCCCGGCGAACCAGTTGTCGGAACCGACCTTCCGAATCAACGGCTCCATATCGACCAGCACGCAGGTGCTGGCGAGGCGCTCTCGAAGCGTGTCGCAGAACTCGCGACGCCACGCGATCGACCATGCTCCGCTGTGTCTCTCTTCCTCGAGGGGCTCAGGCAGCGTAAGGACGATACGCGCTCGAAAAGTCTCGCGCGCCGTCTCGATGACATCTGAAAGCTGCGCTGAAACCTCCGCGGGACGGGTCTCCGTATCCCGCAGCGCGAGAAGCGTCGTGGTCAGGCTGATCAGGATAACATCGGGATGAAAGGCCCGTAGCGCCCCATCCGGATTCAAAAGATCCATTTCGATCTGATTGTATCCACCTTCGAAAATCTCGGCGTGGAATCCGTGTTGTCCCAGGGCCAGCATGAGGCCACCACAGAGGAACTGAGAGGAGTAATTGGCGAGAACCGCGACTTTGATCGGCTTGCCGCATTCTAGCCCCGCGCCGCTCTTGTCGAGGGCGCGCCATTTCCTGACGAGCGCGTTAAGCTTGCTCAGGGGTAGGCTGACGTCGAATGCATCCAGCAACTGCTTGCGGGTGCTTTCTTCCGCTTGATCGGCCATGGAGATCAATTCGGTCGGTCCTGGTCGCCGTCGGCCTTGGTGACGTATACGTCGCCGAGTTGCGTAGGGGCACCGTTCGCCATGCGGCACCAGACTTCTAGGTTCTGGTGATGGTGGGTGCGCTCAAAAGGTGACAAACGTGTCGCAAGGGGCAGGTCTGTCGCGGCGACCATGCCTGTCGCCGTAATGACCGAATGACTGAACGCAGCGGAACTGTAATGATCTGCGAACACGCACCCCGCGCTCTGCAAATGGGTAAGAGTTGCACTCAGCACGGCCAATCCATTCCTCGCCCCCTCTGCATCTTGCGGAAAGAAGAACTCTGTCAGGCGGCCGACGCGATGGCGTACGTCACCTCTGGTCTCTTCGATGCGATAGACGCAGATTGCGGGATGTATGGGGCTGCCGGCGCACTTGATCTCGTACCGGAAGATCGGATGATTGACATATCGCCAATGCAGATAGGCGGCGTCACGGACAGTACCGTAGGCCAGCCCCGGATACGCCGACCAGTCAGGCGCATATCCTTCCGGCAGGCCGTCACTGACATGCGCTTCCGGGCCGGAGGGGGCCGCACAGGAGGGCATGTCTGCGGCGGATACCAGATAGTCGCGCGTCTTGTCGGCGTCGAACACGGCGATGAACCTGGGAATGCGGTCGAAGATGCTGAACTTTAGAATTTTTGCGATCGGAACGTTCATCTTGCCTGCGCCCTGACCCAGGAGAATGTCGTACTTTTCCATGAGCCGGCGCATCATCAGCGCCCCCGCGCCGTGCCGGTGTTCAGGCGTGACCATCCAATTGGCCATCCAAGCGCCGGTAAGCCTGGAATTGGTGTCGCCCCAAAACACGTCCGTCGGCCGATATCCCAAAATGCCGACGAGACGATCTGCGGAATATGTGCAGACGACATGCGCAGTTTCGGGATGCTCTCTGCAACCGAATTGCCACGCGAACAATTGCCGGTCACGCATCACGTACTGAGGTCGGTAGTTGTCCGATAGAAAAGCGTCCATCACAGGCCACTCTGCCATGGGGAAGGTATCGGCAACGCGAACAGCCAGCATGAGAGAAACGGTCAGGACGTCCTGAAACTGCACGTGGTGCGGCCGCTCACGGCGATCTCGCCATCGGACTTGGCGGCTGTCAGCTTGAGGAGCACGGCGCCGACCGCAGGGCTGATCTGATCGACGGTGGCCTCGAAGGTGACGGTCTCACCGACTGGAACAGGTTGGTGATATTTCAGCGACAGGGCATTGATAACAGTATTCGGGCCAGGCAGCCGCTCGCCCAGAAGTCCGGAAAACAGGCTGGCAAGCAGATATCCGTGGACTATGGTGCCGTCGAACCCTTGGCTCTCGGCGAACCCGGCGTCGAAATGAACGGGTGCATGGTCATCCACAAGATCGCCGAACCGCGTAACGACGTCCTTGGAAAAGGTGAACTCGCGCCGTGCCGATTGGCCAACGCTGATATCGTCGAGATTGAGCACTTTCGTGTCCACTTATCCAACGCCTTTCGCTAGGAGGCAATCGACCAGATCGCCGACGTTCGCCATTGCTGCCAGTTCGTCGGTGGTGAATTGAATTCCGAAAGCGCCTTCGAGTTCGACCACGAGGGTAATGTGGTTGAGAGAGTCCCACGCTTCGACCTGGTGGGCGTCGAGCATGCGGCTCAACTCCAGGGTGCTGTCCTCAAGGACTTCTCTGAAAATCGGGGTGATGGCCGCGAAAATTCGCTGTTCGGCCTCAGACACGGATGCCATGGGGTATGCCGCTCCTTCTTACTTCGTCACGATGAACGCCGCGTTGCGCGGAACGCTGTTGGCTGGAGTCTTCGGCTCGTAGGCAGGGTCTTCGATCTCGTCCAGAATCGTGAAACCTGCCTTCAACAACTGGGCCGCCACTTCCCGTCGGTCGTTGTAGAGATAGATGTGATCCGCGTTTGGTGCTGTCAGCGCGGCGGAGATCAATCCAAACCCACCTTTCTGGAGCATCCCCGAGAGCGCGTTGAGGAAAGTTTGCGGATCTTCGAGGTGCTCGAGGACTTCGATATTCACGATGAACGGTGACGGGGGCACGTCAGATGCTTGCGTGATGTCGCCCAGAGTGACGTCGTAGCGGTCGCTGAACCCGAACGACGTCATCGTGTTCTGGGTGAATTTCTTGGAGAACGGGCTCATATCGAACCCTTTCCCCCGCATCCCAGGTTTCAGCGAAAGCATTTCCTTGGAGTAAAAGCCCGTCCCGATTCCGACGTCATAGAACATCTCGCCACCATGCGCGAGAATCCGAGGCGCAAATTTCTCACAAAAAAAGATGTGCTGCCTGTAATGATGTCGCCAAAGAAAATGAGAGAGGAGAATCCCGGGCAAATACAATTCAAGCATGTACTGCTCGTTTTGATAAACCTCCTGGGAGGCCTCCTCGTAGGTTTTTGCAGTATACCGCCGGGTCTTGTCAAAGGCGACCTGAAGCTTCATCGCTTCAAGTGCAAAACGGCCGTATCCCTCCACTGCCTTGTCGAATGCCTCGGGCTCGCGGGAGAAAAATATCGCCATCTCGCTGTCGAAGAAATCGACCCAGTCTTGACCAAACTCGTCGATTTGACGATCGATCGTCCCTTTGAAATAAGGAAAGCGGGAGCCGATGACGGTTCTCAGGCGCGAGACGTAGGACTGATCCGATACTTGGTTCATATCGTTAGGGGCGTGCTTTCATCTGAGTTCACGATTTGCCGGTCTTGGCGGCCTCGCGTTGGGCCCTTTCTAAATCTTCGATACGACCGACGTCCAGCCAATATTCGTGGATCGGAAAAGCGGCGCAGTCGCGGCCGCCGGCCATCCACGATTCGAACAACTGTGGCATGTCGATTGCTCTGCCGCGCGGGATATCCAGGAGCGCGTCAGGCTCCAGAACATAGATGCCCGCGTTCACGAAAAACTTGTGCACGGGTTTCTCGTTAATCGCCTTGATCCGGCCGTTATCGATATCGACAACGCCAAAATCGACGCGGAAGTCATAGGTCCGAACGCCCATGGTTCCGATCACGTCTTGTTCGATGTGGAACTCGAGGGCGCTATTGAAATCGATCTCGGTCACCAGATCGCCGTTCATGACGATCAGCGGCGTGTCGGGCACATCCTTGATCAGGCTTAGTGCACCGGCGGTTCCCATGGGCATGTCCTCTTCGAGGTAGCGGATCACGGACTCCCACTTTCCACCGTCGCCGAAGTGGTTGCGGATCTGTTCGCCCTTGTAGTTGATCGACAGGTAGAAATGCCGGAATCCTTGATTGACGAACTTCTCGACGATGCTCTCAAGGAGCGGTTTGCCGCCGACATCGATTAGGGGTTTCGGCGTGGTCTCGGTCAACGGGTGCAGACGCTTGCCGAGGCCTCCCGCCATCAGGACGACCCAATTGTCCCTCGCCCGCCCGCCTTTCACGAGATCGTCGATGACCACCAGATCAGTCACGCGTTGGCTGTCGTCGACGACTGGAACCTGATGCAGACGGCGTGCAAGCATGGTGGCCTTAAGGTCGTCCTTGTCATAGTTGACGGTGACGCTGAACGGTGCCCCGTTCATGGCGCGCTCGATCGGCTGATCCAGGGTGACGCCCTTGAGGATCGCACGCCGCACGTCGCCGTCTGTTACCGATCCGATCAGGCGCCCGTCGTCATCGAGTACAAGGGCGATCTGCAGAACGCCCCGTTCGATGCTCTCGATCGCGGCGAGGATCGTGTCGTGCGGTCTGACGATGGTGTCCCGCCAATTTCCCATCATTCGATCTCCCGTGCGGGATTGCCTGCAACCGTGCTGCCGCCGGCAACGTTGCGGATCACGACGGCGCCCGCCGCGCATACCGATGTCTCGCCCACGGCGATACCCTGCAATACCGTTGTGCCGACTCCGATATGCGCGCCATCACCCACCGTCACGTCGCCGGACAGTACGGCGCCTGGCGCGATATGGGCATGGTCGCCGACCGTTCCGTCGTGGTCGATCTGCGCGCCGGTGTTGACGATTACGTTCGAGCCCAGCCGGCAGCGGGTCTGGATGATCGCTCCCGCCATGACGACGGTGCCGGCTCCGAGGGTCACATCGCGCGCCACGATAGCCGCCGGGTGGATTACCGTGGCGAAGTCGTAGCCATGTGCCGCGAAGCGGTCAAAAATCTCACGGCGCAATGCCGTGTTCGCTGTGGATCCGATTCCGATCATCAACAAGACGTCCGACGGGGCGTGCGCGAAAACTGCGTCGTCCCCCCCGAACACCGGCGCGTCGAGAACGCACTGACCCTGCCGTGCCGGGTCGGCGTCGGCGAGGCCGACAATCTCCCATCCCGACGCGCGGGCCGCGTCCAACACCACTGCAGCATGGCCGCCGGCGCCGATGATGACGAGAGGACGGGTCACGAAATCATCTCGTCGGCGGCGAAGTCTCGCGCGGCACGGCGACCAATCCAATCGAAGTACTCAAGGGCGGGCACGCCCGTCTCGGGCCGTTTGACTGTCAGGTTCTCGGTGGTGAAGGTCTCGCCCTTGCCGATGGGCCGGGCCGCGACCAGACTTTTCCGCGCTACGGTCTTATTGGCGTTCTCGATTTCTAGGGGTCGCTTGAGGCCGTCACCGATCGCCTGTTCGACCGCGCGGATGGCCGCGGTCATGGCGGCGAAATCAGCGGGCTCCATGGACGCGGCATGATCCGGACCCATCATCGTGCGGTCCAGGGTGAGATGTTTTTCGATCACCCGAGCGCCCCGCGCCACGGCGGCGAGGGCGGCGGCCGGCCCGTCGCTGTGGTCCGAGAATCCGACGGCTAACCCGAACCGAGCAGACAGGGAATCCATGGCCCGAAGGTTAAGGTCGGCCGCTGGCGCTGGATACTCGGTCGTACACTGCAGCAGCGTCACCTTGTCGACCAGCGCTGCCTGCCCGGCCCGGCTGCGGAATGCGCGATCGAAGGCGGCCCGCTCAGGCCGGCCTCCGGGATTGGTGTAACCGAAGGCGAGCACGCCCAGCGCAGCCTCAATCTCGTCCATCCGCGCCATTCCGGTCGACAGGATGGCGCTGCGGCCGCGTTGCGCAACCTCGAGAAGCAGAGGCGCGTTCGTCAGGTCACCTGATCCGATCTTGATGGTTGTCAGAGCAAGACTGTCGGCAAGGAACCGTAGGGATGCCATGTCGAACGGCGTCGATAAGAATGCGATGCCTTTGGCCCGGCAGTGCGCCGCGAGGTCGTGCTGCGCCGCTTCATCCAGCTCCAGCGCGCGTAGCATGTCGCGCTGGCTTCCGTCCGATCCGGTGCGATCCGACTGGTAGGCCGCCTTTGCGGCTTCCGCAGTGACCAGATCGTCGGCCTTGAAGGATTGGAATTTGACCGCGTCGGCACCGGCGGCCGCCGCGGCATCGATCAGGGCCTTCGCCGTATCGGGCGATCCGTTGTGGTTGACGCCGGCTTCGGCAATGACCAGCACGGGCGCTTGCGTGATGGGGACGGCCGGCATGATGTCATGGAACGAATTGCGGTGCAGGCTGGTGAGATCCGTCGCAGCCAGAAGCTCCGCCATCCTTGCGCCGGCATGACCGTCGCCGAACGGATTTTCGTCCGAGAGCCCTTCAGGCTTGCCGAGCGCCAGGGCGCGGGTCAGGGCGGCGTCGATCGCGTCGGCGGCCGCGTCGCAATCGACGACGCTGGCCATGCGCAGGCGTCCCGCTTGACGCGGCCCGATATTGACGGTCGGGGTTCCAATCATCGGCGCTTCGATCACGCCGCTCGACGAGTTGCCGATCACGACGTCGGCGATCTTCATCAGGCTGAGATAGTGATGGCTGCCCAGCGAGACATGCAGCGAGGCTCGCCCACGGCTGCGCTCGACGAATGCCTGGACCGCGCGTGCGACCGCGTCGCGGCCGGGATCCGCGTTGACCCCGGTGAACACGACGGCGGCATCGGACCGCCGCTCCAGGGCCGCGATCAGGGCTTCGACGCCGGCAAGACCGCCGTCACCTGCCATGGTCACGGGATGATAGGTCGCGACCAGCAGGGGCGTGCCGAGCGGCCGTCCCAGGCGCGATTCCAGGGCGGCGCGGTCCAGGAAGGTAAGGGTCCTGAGATTGTCCGCCGCCAGCGCGCCGACCGTGTGGACATGCGCCGGGCACTCACCCATTTGAATTATTCGCTGCCGATAGGGCTCGGCGGCGGCGAAATGCAGTTGCGCCATCTTGGTGACGGCATGACGCAGGGCGTCGTCGAACGCGCCCTCGGTCACCTCGCCGCCGTGGATATGGGCGATCGGTATCCCTGTCAGCGTCGCCGCGGTGGCGGCGGAGAGGATTTCGTAGCGATCGCCGAGAAGGACCAGAGCATCCGCTGCCAGGTCGATGAGACAAGCGGTGAAGGCGGACAGCGCTGCCGCCATCGTGTCGGCGGCCGCTTGCGCGTCGTCGCCCGGTTGCAGAATTTCGATGCGCCGTGCGATCGAAAAGCCGTCGGCCTCGATGGTGTCGGCCGTGCGACCAAACGCGTCGGACAGATGGGTTCCCGTCACGACCAGTTGCAGCGACAGATCGTCGCGGGCCTCGATCGCGCGCAGCAGCGGCACGAGAAGGCCGTACTCGGCCCGTGTCGCCGTCAGTACGCAGATTTTGCGGCGGACCATGACTCAGTCCTTGTCGCCGCGCAGCAGGCGCGGGCCGCTCGGGATGTTGACGATCCGTTCGACGAATGCACGGGCAATCGGCAGGTCGCCCGCGCGGGGCGCGTCCTGATAGGCTGCTGTGTCGGGGATCAAGCGCCAGCAGGGCCGTGTCTGGATGTCTGCGTCGTTGGTCAGGGTGAGAAACCTGTCCCGCGTTGCGGCGTCTTCGAACATCAGCGCGTTGAGCCAGAAGTTGCTGGTGCAGCCGGTAGGTTCGGCGAATAAGGTGACGCCGCCGACTCCGTCAAACAAATACGAATAGCGCGCGGCTAGGTCGCGCTTGCGTGCGACGAAGGTGGGCAGCAGTTCCAATTGCGCGCAGCCCAACGCGGCGTTGATGTTCGGCATGCGGTAGTTGAATCCCACCGCATCGTGATCGAACCACCAGCGGTCGGCAACGCGTGCCGTCGTCGTCAGATGCTTGAGTCGCGCCGCCAGCGCCTCGTCGTTCGTCACGATCATGCCGCCGCCGCCCGTGGTCACCGTCTTGTTGCCGTTGAAGCTGATGACGCCGACCGTGCTCAGGCTGCCACAGCCGCGGTCGCCGCGCCGGCTGCCGAGCGCCTCGGCGGCGTCCTCGACGACAGGCAGAGCGAACTCATCGGCAAGGGCGCACAGCGCCGTCATGTCGGCCGGGTGACCGAACAGGTGGACGGGCAGCAACGCCGCGATGCGTCGTCTGCTCGCCTTGTGCACCACGCCGTCGGGGCCCTGCGTACATTCGTTCCTCAGCAGCCGGGCCAGCGCTTGCGGGTCGAGCCCGCCGGTTTCAGTCTCGATGTCGGCGAACAGGGGGACTGCTCCGCAGTAGCTGATTGCATTGGCGGTGGCGATGAAGGTGAGCGCTGGGCAGACAACCGCGTCGCCGGGTCCGACGCCGACCGCCAGCAGGGCTGCGTGCAGACCCGCTGTTCCGTTGACCACGGCGACGCCGTGCGCGGCGCCGCAGATGTCGGCGGTCAGGCATTCGATGCGTTCCACGTAGGTCCCTGCCGAGGACACCCAGCCGGTGTCCAGACAGTCCTTCACATAAGTCCATTCGTTTCCTTCGAAGGATGGTTCGTGCAGGGCGACGGTGCCATGGCACCCCAGGTCATCCCGCAGGAATGCCGTCAGGCGGCGGGCCGCTTCGGCGGCCGCGGCGCCCGGCCGCGCTGCTGCAGCGAGGGCGCCGTTAGACATTGTATCGGTCGGCCTTATAGCGCGTCAGATGGCCGGACATGCGGAACCATTCGATGGTTTCCGCGATGCCCCGCTTGAAGCCTTCCAAGCCACCGTACTTGGGCGTCCAACCGAGCACCTCGCGCGCCTTGGAGTTGTCGGCCCACAGGCGTTCCACTTCGCTCTTATCCGGACGCAGGCGCTGGTCGTCGGTTTCCGACTCGAGTGCCACGCCGGTGGCTGCGGCAATGACGTCGACCGCGTCGCCGATCGAGATTTCGAAATTGCTACCGATGTTGATCACCTCGCCCACGCCGCGGCCGGTCTCGGCCAGCATCACGAAGGCCCGGACTGTGTCGGCGACAAAAGAGAAGTCCCGCGTCGGATGTAGTGCACCGAGTTGAAGCCGCGTCTGACCGGCGAGGGCTTGAATGATGATCGTCGGCAGGACGGCACGGGCCGACTGCCGAGGCCCGTAGGTGTTGAATGGGCGGATCACCGCGACCGGCGTTTCAAAGGATCGATGGAACGCAAGCGCCATCTGGTCGGCGGCGATCTTCGTCGCCGAATAGGGTGATTGGCCCTGCAGTGGGTGATCCTCGGTGATGGGAACGAACCGGGCCGTCCCGTAGACCTCGCTTGTCGAGGTGTGAACCACGTGGGTCGCCCCCTTGTCGGCGGCGGCCTGCAACACGTTGAGGGTCCCCTGGATGTTGGTCTCCACGTAGGTCGCCGGTGAATGGTAGGAGTAGGGAATGGCGATCAACGCCGCAAGGTGCAGGACAACGTCTCGGCCCTTCATGGCCTCGCGAACCCCGTGGGCGTCGCGCACGTCGCCCGCGAACACGTCGACGCTTTCGCGCACGTCCGAAGCCGCGTGATCAAGCCAGCCCCAAGAGTTAAACGAGTTGTAATAGACGAACGCGCGCACATCGTGCCCACGCCGAACAAGGGCCTCGGTCAGGTGGGAGCCGATGAATCCGTCGGCACCGGTAACCAGAATGCGTTTCGGTGATGAAGTCATGGAATTTTTCTTTTCCGCGCTGCCGCCTGCCTTTCGGCCAACAGGCGGGCCGTCATCAAGTCCAGTTCGGTGTCGATATCGATGGATCGTTCGTCCGGCATTACGCAGGCGACGAGATTTTGGCTGTAGAATGCACGATGCTGGCGGAACCAATCCGTGCGGACGACATAGACCGCGCCGTTCGGCAGGTAGGTGGGCGCGATGTCCTGACGTCGGGTGAGCAGGCCGTCACCGGGAATCACGGGTGTGAGGCGTCCATCTGGTCCCAGGCGGCATGCCCATTCGACGGGCTTTGCGCTTTCGCAGACCGTCACGGCGCAATCTGCGCCGGTGTGGCAGGCTTCAATGCAGGCATCGATGTCCGCGCCCGTGCGCAACGGCGATGTGGCGGGCAGCAAAACGACGTAGTCGAAATTGCCGTCCAAATGGTCCAAGGCATGGATCATCGCGTCGGCGACCGGTGCCGTGTCCGTGGCCAGTTCGCTCGGGCGGCGGAACGGCACGTCGCAGCCTGCATCGTTGGCTGCGGCGATGATGGCGTCGTCGTCGGATGACAGGATGGTGTGGTCAAGATGGACCGACTCCAGTGCCGCCGAGACGCTCCAGGCAACCAGGGGCCGACCGGCCAGATCCGCAACGTTCTTGCCCGGCAGGCCCTTGGAGCCACCGCGGCCGACGATCACGCCGAGACAGGTTTTTCCATCGATCATCTGGGGCGTCTGGTTCGTTGCGGAATGCTGAAGGTTCCGCTCGGACATGCTACCGCAGTCCGGGTGAAGCGGTTCGCCCGGACTGCGGTAATGGTCGGGTGCGGCCAGCGGCTGCGGGGCCGCCGAAATCAGGCCGCCGTGACGGCGTGGCCGGGCAGGTGGGTGCGTACGACGCGGCCCATGAATTCCAGTAGAAGGACGACGCGGTGTTCGTCGTCGACGCATTCGAACAGGCCTTCGATCTCCGCGAACGGGCCGTCCGTGACGCAGATTTTCTGCCCTTTGGTGAAGGGCGGCGGTGCGACTTGGACGATGCCGTCCCGTTCCTGATCGTGGATTGCGTCAATGATCTCGTCTGGGATGGCGATCGGGTCGGGGCCATCACTGAGCAGGTAGCTGACGCCGATGGTGCCGTTGATTGACCGCCAGCGCTGCAGTGCCGGGTTCATGCGCACGAACAGATAACGCGGGAACAGCGGCGTCATGACGTCGTAGACGCGGCGCGCGTGCCGGCAGCGCTTGCGATAGCGCGGCAGGTAGGTGGTGAAGCCCTGCTTGGTTAGGTTCTGGACGGCGACCTGTTCCTTGCCGGCCTGGGTGTAGACGACGTACCACTTCATATGTCGTTCGCTCCCGCGAGAGGTTGTGTCGAGGCGCCCGTGACCCGCATGAACTTCGGCGTCAACACGCGACCTTCCGGCAGCACGGCGGAAAGTCCGTCGAAGACCAGCTGCGGATCGGCCAGATCGGCGATGATCACGGCGTTGGGGCGCCGGGACGACGGGATGTCGTCGAGTTTCTGATAGATCGGCAGGTCGCAAAACAGGGCTTCGTTGCGGCCGGGGTCGAGGATGCCGACGATCGCCACGCCGGTTCCCGCGGCCGCGAGGGTGGCGATCTCGGCGAGGTCCGTGGCGCCGACGACGACCACTCGGTTCCAACCCCGGGTCGCGCAATAGCGGAAGATATCGGCGTACTCCTGGCGCGCCGTGCGGTAGAACTGCAAGGAGTGGCTGAGATACTCGGCGGTCAACCGGCTCTTTTCCGCGAAGCCCTGCGGCGTCAGGTAGTAGGCGTAGCGCCTGGCGGGAACCTGGCGAATCTTCAGCAGGCCCTTCTTCACGCATCGCTTGAGGACGGCATTGGTCAGGCCCAGGGCGACGCCCAGGCGTTCGGCCAGACCGCGTTGCGAGATGGCTTCGTTCTCCGCGACCGCGTCCAGCAGATCCAGGGTCGTCTCCGCCATTTGGCTGCGGTTCTGGGCGTCAAATTTTCCGGTTGCCATGGGCCCCTCTGTTCATTCCTTGAACATACAATGTTCACAACATGAACGTCAAGTCGGCCAACGGTCGGCACGGTAGGCCCGTGCATCGAAAAAGATAATGATTTTAGAGGCTAAGAGGCAGCCGGCGGCCTTGCATTGTGATATGCTTGGCGGAAGATGTTGCCGCTGCGGTGCATGACAAGCGCGCGCAGGGCATTGACGCCTCGAAGATAGCGGTTCACGCCACCGTTCCACATCAGGGCCCGCAGGTTGCTCGCCCACACGCGGGGAGAACTGTAATATTCCATGAACGCCCGCTTGTACCAGTACTGCATACGTTCCTTGCCGATCAGCGGGTTGACGTAGATCGGATCGTCAAAGTCAATCGACAGGAATTCGCTCCAATCTTTGTGCTGCCGAATGCCGCCGTCCTTCTGGCAGGCAGCGTACAAATCGGTCGCCGGATAGGGCACAGGTAGGTAGAAAAGGCTCATCTGCGCGGCGAGTTGTTTCGCGTACTTGATGGTGTTGTGCACCATCTCTTCAGTTTCGCCGGGCAGACACAGGATGTACGAATTGGTCATCGTGATCTTGGCTTTGTGGGTCCATCCGACAGCTTCCGCCTGCCGTTCGGCGGTGATCCCCTTCTTGATGACCTGAAGCGACGATTCATTGGCGGATTCGATACCGTAAAGAATATTCCGGCAGCCCGCCTCGTGCATCAGGGCAAGTAGGTCCGGATCGACGCGATCGGTCCGCGTCGTGCATGACCAAAGGAGGTCGTTGAGGCCCTCTTTGATCATCATCTCGAAAACCTGGGTGATGTACTTGCGGTTGATGGTGAAGGTCGAGTCCTGGAAATAGACGCCGCGCGCGCCTTTTTCGTATTTCAGGATCTTCAGTTCCTCGATCACCCTTTCAGGTGACAGCAGCCGCAACTTCTTGCCCAGCGCCACATGTGCCTCGCAAAAACTGCAAGGATAGGGACAGCCGCGTTGCATGACCACCGGATAATTGGGCAAGCGGATGTACTGCGTCGGATGGGGGACGTACTGTGCCAGATCAAGGTCTCCGAACATTCCGACGGGCAGGTCGTCCAAATCGGGCAAAAGCGTGCGGTCGGGGTTTTTGACGACGGTCTTGGCGTCGGCGCGCCAAGTCAGGCCTTCGATATGCTCGAACGTTGTCATGCCTCGGCACAGGGCATCGATCAGTTCGACGATGGTCCCTTCACCCTCCCGCCGAATGCAGAAATCGCATTCAGGGGATTCCTCCATCGACAAGACGGAGTTTGCGGTGGCGTGAACGCCTCCATACGCGATTACGGCGTCAGGCAGGACCCCGCGGACAAGTCGAGCCGTGTTGAACACGTGGGTCGCCGTTGGTGTGAACAGCGGCATTCCGACAAAATTATACTGCTTGTCGCTCAGCTGCCCGCGCAAGTCGGACTCCGTCATGTCGCCGAACTGGGTGTCGATAAAGTCGACGTCGTGGCCCATGTGGCGCAGCCAACGGTAAATGGAAATCGTCCCCAGTGGGGGCAGATACCCCTGTTCTACCTTGACGCTGCCCCACGCCGCTTCCGGGGGGTAGAAAGGTTCTAACAGGAGGATCTTTGGTGACTGTTTCGGAAACCTCTTGTAACGCGCTACGCGAGACTCATGAAAGGACTGGCCGGAGGGCGCGCCGGTAATTTCTTCGAATGTCGGTATCTTTATAGGGCACGTCGTCGTTTCACTGGAAGGGACGTACATGAAATTTCGTCCTGACGCTGATCTGGTGACAAATAGAGGTGCACTTGTTCCAGGCTAACGGCCGACCCAACATACATTAGCACCTGAAACTTGGGCATAATCATTTTGGCCTGCCTCAACATATGGTTTCTACCTTGATTGTTCAAGGTTGCCGGCGCGTGACCAAAGGTGAAAAATCCCATTGCATTTAGGTCGGCGCGACGCCAGCTATACTCTTGCCACAGGGAGGCGGAGCGGGTCGAGGGCGCCGGACGGTCATATCCAAAGAGGTGAAATCCTTGGCCTTCATTGTGCTCTGTGTTATCAACCCGCCGAGGATCTTGACGTAAACGCGTGCCGACGTCGATGGCCATCCGTTGTCCCCCGATAGTCGAAGAGTGACATGACGTCGACGGCTCTCTTGTGGCGGATACCGGGCTTCCGTTGGGGTGCTCGTTACGGCTCTGGATGCGCGGGGAAACATGTACAAAAGCGCAGCGCTTCTTTCTAACGTCCATTTGACCCGTCGTAATCCGGTCAGCTTGGTGCATTTTGTAACCAATCGCTGCAATGCCCGGTGTTCGTTCTGCTTTATTGACTTCGACGATCCCGAAACGTTCCGGGGAGAATTGACGATTGAAGAGATCGATCAGTTTACGCGAACCCTGGGCCCCAGCCTGCAGAATGTGAACTTGACGGGCGGCGAGCCGTTCGCGCGGAAAGAATTGCTCGAAATCGCCCGGATTTATTTCAGGAACACCGATATTCGTTCGATTTTCATTACGTCGAACGGCAGCCTGCCGGACCGGATGGTGCCTTTCGCGCGGGCATTGTCGGAAGAATTTCCTGATCGGAAAGTCATTTTTTCGTTGTCGATCGATTCCTTTCCTGAGGAACATGACCGGATACGGAAGATCGACGGCTTATTCGATAAGTGCATGGAATCGTATCACGGTTTGGTCGCCCTTGGCGGTGCCGCAATGGTGAATATCGCCATTACGGTTTCCCATGAAAACCATGAGATCGTGATGCCGCTATACGAGTATTTGGTCGAGAAGCGGGCAGTCAAGGCGCTCACGGCAACGATTGTTAGGGACGAAGGCGTGTACCGAATCCCCAGGGATCGGAAAGAATCGATCGCGGATGCGTATGCGAACCTGACAACACGTATTCAGGCGGACCTCCGAAGCGGGTGCCTGGAAGGGTATGATGTCGACACCCTACAAGGGCGGTTGATGAATAAAAAGAATGTAATCGTCAACAAGTTGATCTCGGATACTTATGTTGAGCCTAGATATGTAAGTCCGTGCCACGCGGGTACGTTGTTCGGCGTAATCGAAGCGAACGGGCGAGTGCGGCCTTGCGAAGTGTTGAACGACGACCTCGGAAATCTTCGCGACCACAATTACGATTTTCAGAAGATATGGCAGAGCAGCGACGCAAAGGCGCTGGCGGCTTGGATTAAGAAAAGCAAGTGCAATTGCACATACGAATGCGCCTGGAGTTTTAATGTACTCGGTAACGCCCGCTACCAACCTGCCCTGATCGCGGCGGCCCTGGGTAAGTATTGGTGACCGGGGCGGAGTCTGTGGCAGGTCAGGAGCATCTTAAGGCGACGATCATTGTCCCTTGCGTCGAAGTCGATTCGTTGACGCGGCGATGCGTGCAGACGTGCTCCACCCTTTTTCCGGGAGTGGAAATCATCGTTCTGTCCGATGTCCCCGACACCCAACGTAACGTCGTCGATCTGCCGGGCGTCAAGGTCGAGGTCACAGGCAAGGTGACGATTGCAGCAAAGCGGAACGCGGCTGCCCGGTTGTCGGCCCTCCCGTTCTTAGCGTTGATCGACAGTGACGCTTATCCAGAGAAGGACTGGGCATCAAACGCCGTCGTGCATCTCGAGAGGGATGCGGGCATCTGGGCTGTCGGCGGCCCCAACCTTTCGCCGATGGACAGGCCCCCTGGCGAGCGCTTTGTGGGCGCTGCCCTTAAAAGCCCGCTAGTCAGCGGCAAGTGGACCTATCGAAAAAGGGTAGAGCCCGCGCGCCGCGTGGATGATCTGCCGTCCTGCAATCTCATCGTCCGCCGAGACCGTTATCTGGAACTGGGCGGCATGGACGAGGCGTTGATAACCGGGGAAGACATGGAATTCTGCGCCCGGCTACGGAGTGCGGGGGGAGAAATCCTCTACACGCCGGACGTCCTTGTGTTCCATAAGGCCCGTAATCTGATCAACTTTATCGCCCAACGTCTGACTTATGGAACCAGTGTGCCCAGCCTTGTCCGGCGCCGGCAAAATCTTGATTTCATCTTTTTGTGCTTGCCCGCCGCATTCGTATTGTTCATGGCGACCGGATTTCTTGGCGTATTCTGGCCGGTATACGGGCAGTTCTGGCTCGCCATTATGACGATTTACGCCATTGTCATTCTCGTCGAGGCGATCCGAAATGCCGGAAAGGCCCAGGACATACCGGGAGTGGCCATTGCCCTTTTTCTGGGAAATGTCGTGCCTGGGATCGGCACGCTTTGCCGCTTGATCGGGCTTTTCCGAGACCCGTCCAACATATACCGGAATGACAGATAGCGTAAGGCCGGTGACCGCATTCAAGATTTGGCCATGATCTGGCGCAACAGGTCAGCGAGCAGGCCCAAACCGAAAACAAGTATTCCCGCGATCAGCGCGCCAACCCCCATCATGAAACCGGTTAAAAGCTTGAACGTCACGCCAATGCCGACGCTGACGCCGGCAATTACGAAACAAAAAATGGTCATCAGCGTGAAAATCTTGAGCGGATCGTAATAAAGAATCGCTTGAACGATGTATTGCATCGTGCGTAGGGAATCCCGCCAGAGCCGTACTTTCGTCGTCCCCATCCGCTCATGATAATCAATCGGCAAGTAGTCGACGAATTTGGACGTCATCATGTAGGCCAGCGTCAAAGAAGTCGTGAAGCTGAAGGTGTCACAGAGCTGACCGAAGAACGGCATCGCCGTCTTGCGGGAAAACACCCTTAGCCCGGAATTAATGTCAGGAATACTTCGCCCGGCACACCATTCAACGAGGAAACGAAGCAAGATCCGCATTGGCCACTTGATGGCTGAGCCCCGATAATGTGTCCCGCGCCGCGCGCCGACGACCATGTCGAAGCCCCCGTTGAAATGTTCCAGGAGAGCTGGAATCTCCTCGATCGGGTAGGTGCCGTCCGCGTCGGTAATGACGATGGTGTCATTCGTCGCGTGGGTGATTCCAATTTTAAGCGAGCGACCGTAGCCGACGTTGTGAGGATTTCTGATGACGCGGGCGCCCGCCGAATGTGCAAGGTCTCCGGTTCGGTCGGAGGAACCATCATCGACAACGATTATTTCGATCGGCGCTACGTTCTTGTTCTGCAATGTATCGCGAACACGTCTGACCGTGTCGGCAATAGCGCCTTCCTCATTGAAGGCCGGGATTATGATTGAGACCAAATCGGGCTCCCTTCTTGCCGTGACGATGATGTAGCTTCGGCGTTAGGCCTAAGGATTCGTCACGATTTTCGTCGGTGCCGCAGGCTGCGACGCCGGAAATAGAGTGTCATTTCGGGTTTGATCGAGCCAAATGCTGAAGTTCGTCATGCCCATCAGTTTCAACCCATTGTCCTCTCGCTTGGAATCATGATCGGACCACAGTTTGTCGACGGCACTTGGTTTAAACCAGTCATCGAGAACTCTGTCGCGGGTGGCCTCCTCTGCGAGTCGGCGCAACGGACCTCGCAGCCAGTGCGAAACGGGCGCCCCAAATCCCCTTTTCTTGCGGCGAAGGACCGCGGCTGGTATGCGGCCACGTTGGCTTTTCTTCAGCAGGTATTTCTTCGTCATGTACTTAAGCTTGAGTTCGGTCGGAAGCGAGGCGGCAAACTCGACGACACGATAATCCAACAGCGGCGTGCGCGCTTCCAGTGAATGTGCCATCGTCGTTCTGTCGAGCTTCAAAAGAATATCATCTGCCAGCCATGTTTTGATGTCGACATACATTGCCCGGTCAAGAAGGTCGCAATCCGCGACAGCGGCGGCATGGTTCAGGAACGATCCCAGTCCATCCTCCAAAGTGTCAGGGAGCCGCTCCCGTCGAAGCAGCCTTCTCTTTCCTTCAGGTTCAAATATCGTCCGCCAAAAATAATGTGCCGTATCGGGCTCCAGCGTCACGCCGCGCAGGAACTTCCGGAGCTTGTAGTCGAAGCTTACCTTATTGAAGGAAACGGGAAGATAGCGATCAATAATGCCGGATGCATACTTGATGGCGAAATCCGGAAACTTACCCACGCATGCACGGATGCGGTCGGCTCCATAGGTTTCGTAGCCGCAAAAAAGTTCGTCGCCACCATCTCCAGACAGGGCAACCGTCACCTGCTCGCGTGCAAACTCAGCAAGGCGGTAGGTGGGAAAGAACGAAGAATCCGCAAATGGTGAATCTGCAAAATACACCATACGTGGAAGCATTTCCGCCAGGTCCAAGTCCGCTGTCTGCTCGTGATGAGGGATGTTCAGATGCGCCGCCATGGCGCGCGCATCTTCTGACTCGTCATAGGATTTTTCTTTGAAACCGATACTGAATGCATGAGGGCAATCGTCTAAGCATCTGAGCCGTATCGACGCTGCGATTGCGGCCGAGTCGATTCCGCCGCTGAGAAAAACCCCGACCGGAACATCGCTGACCAACCGGCAGGCCACCGCGTCATCGATGAGTGCCTGCAACTCTTCTGCCGCGTGGTTTTCCGATTTAAAGACCCGCTTATTCCGAAACGCCTGCGCAAGGTTCCAATAAGACACTGGAACAGGCTCGGCTGATCCGTCAGTGAGAATAAAGGTGCCGGGATCCAGGGAATTGACCCCGGAAAAAATAGGGGTCCCGCCCAAGACATAGTTTAAAGACAAATACTGTCCGACGGCGGCTGGATTCAGGTTCAGGGGTATCGAGGGATGGGCGCGAAGAGATTTGATTTCTGAGGCAAACACGATATCGCCGGACGTTGTTCTCGACCAGAACAAGGGCTTTTTCCCGAGGCGATCACGTGCGAGGAAAAGCGTCCTCTCCTGCGAATCCCAGATTGCGAGCGCAAACATCCCATTGAAGCGATTTACGCAGTCGGGGCCCCACACTTTGTAGGCTTCAACAACTACTTCTGTGTCGCTCCGTGTTTTGAAACGGATGCCTTTTGCCTCTAGTTCCCCGCGTAAGGTCTTAAAGTTATAAGTCTCTCCATTGTACACAATCCAATGCCGCCCGGTTGAGTCGGCCATCGGTTGATTGGCTTGAGCGCCGGTGTCAATTACCGCCAGGCGCCGGTGGCCGAGCGCGGCGCCGCCTGATCGGACGACGTTCCCGGCGTCTGGACCACGATGCTTCAAGCGGTCGGTCATCGAGGACACGATCGCGGGGTCGGGAGGACGGCCCCAAGATATCCAGCCGCAAATTCCACACATGGCGCTTTCATACCCTTTGGTTAATTGTGTATAGACTTGTGCCGGTATCTAGCGCTTTTCGCAAGCGCGGGACTACCTTGTCGGCATCGGCCTAATTGATTGGCAAATCAATGGATAACTTGACGCAAACAGCTGCGGAACTGGCGTCTGCCTACAGGCGCCTGGATCAATCCTGGGGAGCCAAGGCCTTGGCCGCTTCGTTGTGTCTGATCGCTCTTGCCCGCATTTTCCACGCACAATCCTTGATGACGTTGAGAAGATGCGGTGATGAGTACGGGTATATCTTCTATCGCTTCGACGACTTGAGATCCGCCCTGTCCGGGATTCGCGCGCCTGGGTTCCCCCTTGTGGTCGAACTCTATGAGGCCGTCTTTCCGCACTTTGGATACTGGCCGACATTTCAAGTCACGCTATGGTCCTTGTCCGTCATTTGGCTGTATTTCAGCCTGACAAATTATGGCCTCCGACCGCTGTACGGCTTTGTCCTCTGCGCGCCAATGTTTTTGTCGGGGCCTGCGATCATGGCTGCGCCTTACTTATGTTCCGATGGGACGGCGGCAACGTTGGCTGTCGCGACGACGGCTGCATTGTTCACGGCTCGACGCCGCGGCGACCCGTTCTCCATTACCGTCATGGGCTTGTTGGCCTTGATGGTCGTGCTCACTAGGCCGTCATTTCTGCCGATCTTGCCTTGTCTCGCAGTCGCTTGGATGGTGATGCGGCCGGCCTCCCTGGACAAAAGGGGAATCGCGGCCGTTTGTATTGCCCTTACGCTGCCCCTCGGCCTGTTCATTGGGGCCAGGTATATGCTGACAGGTCATATCGGATTGTCGGGCATGGGCCAGCTCTTGTTATCCGGTCATGCGACGGCATATCTCAAGAACGACCATCTGCCCGGCTTTGATCCGGAGGTCCGGGCGATTGCGAAGACGATTCTGGACAGACGGGCGCGTCTTCAAGAGCCGTGCAATCTGGCCGCCGACGAGAATATAAAATCGCGTCCGGCAGACGATTGGATGGAGAGCGTCCGCCTGGAGCATTTCTGTTATGGCCCGTGGTACCACACTGCAACCCTGGCGGCGTATGAGTTCGGCACAGGGCTGCTGCCCCGTGCAGACACGGGCGGAATTTACGAGCCGTGGCCGTCTTCCGGATCAAGCGTGCGTCACCCGCCGCCGCCGACTGCAATGATTGGTGATCCAGCGCCGTGGTCTTGGGGTGGAGATAGATGGCTCCATGACAAAATTTTTTCTCCCGAGACCGGCCGGTCAGCGGTGTTCTTTGACCGAATCCTCGGCCGGTACAACAACGCGGTTTTGGCGCATGAACGAGGGCTGTATGTCCGGTGGCTCGCCGGCGAATCAGTGATTGCGGCCGAGGAGACCATGTCCTATCTGCTCAACAACCGCTCATTTCGCTGGGGGGCCGGACTGCTAACGCTGTTGCTGGTGACCGGCGTCGTGGTTTTAGTGGCTTCGCCAAGCCGCATGCCAATATATCGCAGAGCGCTTTTTGGTCCCCTGAACGATGGGGAGCGGGTCATCGTGATTCTCGGCATCGGACTGCCTGCGGCGGTCGTTGGTTTAACGCTCGCGATTGTATACATATATGATCGTTACTTAGACGCGCCCGCTGTCTTTCTTCCCGGTGTTGTATGGCTGATCAATCTTCGTCTGGTCGATGCCCTTGTGTCGGCTGTGCACCCTCAAGCCAGGCCGTCGCGCCACGAGGATTCGGCGATACTTTAAGACGGAGGCGTCCTGAGTTCCGGGCAGGCGTGCTCGACACGCGGATTGTGGAACGTTTCTCCGGTTGTCCGGTGTTGGGGAAATCAGAAATCTCTTGTAGGGTCGTGTGCCGCCCCATATATGCCCATCTCCATTGCTCTGTTCCTGAAAGAATAACGTAGGGGCTGAAGAATTTAAGCCATGTTGAAGCAGCTAGCACGCAAGGTTCTCCCTTACGACACCTATTTGGCCCTATCACGGGCCAAGCATTTCGTGGTGGCGCCGTTCGAGCACGAGCAGCTCATGAAGAAGCGGCGAAACGGCGAACGCTTCCTCTCGACGCGGGTCGATACCGTTACGGCGTGCAACCACCGGTGCCAGTATTGCTATACCCTTGATCTGACAGGGCATCGAACGCAACTGATGTCCCTCGACGACTTCAAGAAGGCGGCGGCAAATTTGTTCCCGTACTCCCATACGGTCGCTCTGTCTTGTGCCTGGGAGCCGACCATGAACAAGAACCTCGCAGAATTCATCCGTGTCGCGGCGAGCTACGACATCCCGTTCCTCCATTTCGTTTCGAACGGCGCTTTCCTGACGGAAGAGATGATGGAAGCGATGGTCGATTGCGGTCTGAACAGAATGGCCGTCTCGATCGATGCCGCGCTCCCGGAGACCTATGAAAAAATTAGGGAAGTCAACGATCTGGCGCGTGTTCTGGAGAACCTTCGCAAGCTGAAGAATTTGAAGGAGGCGCGTGGAGTTTCCAAGCCTCTCGTCAACATCAATTGGACGGCGTTCGAGGAGAACGCCGACGAGGCCGTTATCTTCGCCCGCGAATACGGTGATCTGTTCGACACGTTCTGGTTCTGGCACCTGTTGCCGCGTATGCGGAACACGGTCAATCCGTTCCATCGGATGGACAAGGACCGGTTCTTCGGCGTCGTCCGCCAGCTTCGGGAAATTCTTGGTGATCGGCTGGTTTCGAATGAGTTCAACAATGACCGGTCCAACAAGCCATTAGGGGTGTGCAACCGCTCTCTCGACAACATCCGCGTCGAACCGGATGGAACGGTCGAAGTCACTTGCTCCAAGAATCGGCTGGATGGCAACATCTTAACGGAAGATTTTTTGGAGATTTACGAGCGCAACGAACCTCTGTTCGATGATCTCTATAAGAAAAACACCGACTTCTGCCGCAACGACTGCGGACGCTAGTGTTTCGATTTTGTAACGAATTTCGGCTGTGCGCAGGGCGCGGCGGGCTGTTCGAAAACAATCAGATATGAATCTTCATGTATGCGGACGAGCTCTCTGGCGTGGGTCGACGTGTGGTCCCGCTGCAGGCGGTTATGTTCCAATCCTAGGTGTGCACGCTTACTGACGACGATATAGCGCGCCTTCGCGGCCTGATTGGGATGCGGGTACAAAAGGTACGGCAGATCGCCGAAGTCTTTCATCGCCTGGAAGAACACCGAAGTGCCGCACCGCAGGTCGATCGCGGCGCGTGCCGCGGCAAGGGACGCGGCCGGGACCGAATAGCCGTAGCGTTCGATCAGAACCTTGGACTTTCCCCAGACGTTGATTGGACTGGTAATCGCCAGCGCCGCCAAGTGCACCGCGAACAAGGCTGTCAGCGCCCGGCCCCAGATGCCGGCGGGCAGCCGGCGGCGAATCCAGGCGACGCCGTATGTCGCCGCCAGGGCCCCTGCGAACACCAGGGACATACCGTACCAGTTGACGATCTTCTTGTCGGCGACCAGGAGCACGATCGTTTCCGGCAACACGGTGATCAGCGCGCCGGGGGCGAATATCGCCGGCCATAGACCGAGCAGGTAGGCAGCCCAATCCCTGTCGATGGCCGAGATATTGAACTTGAGGATTTCCGACGTGCCGACCGCGTGCCCGGCCTTGCTGAAGTGGAAATTGTCGACCCCGGCCAGCATCGGGGCCCCCTTGATGCCGATCCAGAAAACCAGGGCCGCGATCAGCAGGGCGGCGAGTGCGCGCCAGCGCCCGTCGAAGTATCCGTTGCCCAGAGTCCAATGGCCGACCACCGCGCCCAAAACATAAAGTGCTGCGTTCTCGCGCACGTTGAGAAAGAACAACAACAGCACGAGGGCCAGTTTCCACCTTCCCATCACAGCCGCCCAGGCGAGGGGTGCACCGAACACGAGCAGCAGGCTGGTGGCGTGGAACCCTTCGATGGAATCCATTACCGCCAGCATCATGTAGGGGCTGAACAGGCAGATGATCACCGTGAACAGGCGGTCGAATGCGCTTAGCCCGAGATGGCGGCCGATTTTGACAAGGAACAGGCAGGCCCAGACCGGTGCCAGAGCCTGGATCACGAGAAGGGAATGGGGGCCGAACAGACGCACGACGGGCCATAGAACGAGGGTCGTCGGCTGCCAATGGTCGAACGCCAGGGACGGCAGGCCACGGCCTGCCGCGTACCGTGCATTGTACAGCCATTTGTCCCAGAAATTGGTGTTGTAGAGGGCGTTGGCGTAATTGTAGAGGTCGTCCGTCGCCAGGCCGTGGTGGGCCAGACGGAATTTGACGATCAGCATGAACACGGCCCATCCCGCCATGATCAGGATGGTGATGCGGCCGACGTGCCGTTCAATCGCGGCGATCGATGTCTGGTCGTTCTGGGCCGCCACGCAGGTCCTCCTTGGCCTGATCCTTTTGGTGACGAGGCCTAGCCTTTGGCCGCCGCATCAAGCGTCAATACGCAAGGCACTCTCGGATTTTCGAAAACCGCTAGATGGGTGTCTTCGTAAATCAGCTTAAGCTCCCCCTTCGTCGCGTTCACCCATTTCGTCAGCCCGGATGGCATGCTGGGCATGGCGACGATGTATTTCGACTGCGCCGCCTGACGGGGATACTGAAGGTAAGGTAGATCCCCGAACCCGTACATGGCCTGCAACTCGACCGCCACCCGGCAGCGGGTGTCGATGGCGGCCCGTGCCTGGGTGCGGGATTCAAGCGGCACGTGGTGACCGATGCGGGTGACCAGCTTGCGCGTCTGGCCCCAGACTTCCTTGGGGCCGGCCACCGCGATGGCGATCATGTGCAGGGTCAGCAGCACCGTCAGCGCCTTGCCCAAACCTTTCCGGTCAGCGTAGGCGCGAACCTTCGGCACTCCCTGGGCGACGGCCAGCGCACCGGCGAACACCAAGGTCATGCCGTACCAATGCGAGGCTTTCTTCTGGGCCAGGATAAGAATGACGGACTCAGGCACGATGGTCAGCAGCGCGCCCGGCGCCGCCAGCCCCGGCCACAGCCAGAGGAACAGGTTGTGCCAGTCCGTGTCCATATTCTTCAGGGCGAGAACGATCCGGCTTGGTGTCGACAGAACTTCATGGGCGTGGTTGGCATGCTCATGGACGACGCCCATCAGCCAGGGTGCGACGATCAACCCGCCGATAAAGGTTATCGCCGCGATCGTCACCGCCGCGGCGAGGCCGCGGCGGGTGGCGAAATAGGGGTTGGTGAAGAGAAGCCAGCCGGCGGCGGCGCCGACGACATAAAGCGCCGCGTTTTCGCGGATGTTGAGGAAGAAGATCAGCAGTACAAAAGCGAGCGGCCAGCGTCCGGTCGCGGCGGCCCAGGCCATCGGGGCGCCGAAATACAGTAACAGACAGGTGCCGTGGAAGCCGTACATGCTGTCCATCACCGCAGCCATCAGGTTCGGATGGAACAGGCAGACGACGGCCACGAACAGGCGTTCGAAGGCCGACAGGCCGAACCGTTCGGCAATCTTCAGAAGGAACACCGCCGCCCAAAGAGGTGCCAGCGCCTGGACCACCAATAGCCCCTCGGCCCCGGCCAGATGGACAACCGGCCAGAGCACCAGCAAGGTCGGCTGCCAATGGTTGAACAGCAGCGACGGAAGGCCGCGCAGTAGTTCATAGCGGGCGGAAAACAGCCATTTATCCTGAAAATTGGTGTTGTAGAGCGCGTTGACGTAATTGAACAGATCGTCCGTCGCCAGCCCGTAATGCAGCAGGCGGAACTTCATGCCGATCATGTAGGCACCCCAACCGGCGAAGATCACGGCGAGGATTATGGGGAGGCGTCGCTCCAGCGTGGTTTCGAACCGCAACACCTGATTTCCCCCGAAATTGGACCGCGACGTTTTGCCCCCGGCGGGCATCTGGCCCGACAGGGCGGAATAGTCGGCAACGGTAGGACTGTCAAGGGGCGGGGCCGGGATGGCAGGGGCGCAATTTGCCGTTGGTTTGTATCGGCCGATCGGTTAACAGGGGCGATGATCACGCGCGGGTTCCCCTTTGTCCTGATCTTGACCATCCTGTGGGCGGTGATGGTTGCGGTTGCGATTGCGGTGCGGCCGCTTTTGCCCGTGGATGAAACCCGCTATCTCGCCGTCGCCTGGGAGATGTGGCAGCGCGGCGATTTCCTGGTCCCTTATCTGAATGGTGAGCCCTACAGCCACAAGCCGCCGCTGCTGTTCTGGGGCATGCATGCCGGTTGGGCCCTGTTCGGGGTCAATGACTGGTGGCCAAGGCTGGTGGCGCCCTTGTTCGGGCTTGCGGCTCTGTTGGGGACCTGGCGGCTGGGGCGTCTGTTGTGGCCGGATCGGGCCGAGGCCGGCGCCGTGGCCGCGGCATTGGCCCTGGGGGCCCTGTTCTGGACCCTGTTCGCCTCCATGACCATGTTCGACATGCTGCATGCCTGTTTTACGGTCGTGGGCATGATCGGTCTGGTTCGGGCCGCCCGTGGGCGGCCAGTGACGGGATTTTCGGTATTCACGCTGGCGATCGGCCTGGGCGTTCTGGGCAAGGGGCCGGCGATTTTGGTCCACCTGCTGCCCGCGGCCTTGGCCGCGCCGCTGTGGGCGCCGGCGCTCGGCTGGTCCGCCGGCTGGCGGCGATGGTATGCCGGCGTCGGGGCGGCCGTGATGGCCGGCGCCGCGATCGGGCTGGCCTGGGCGCTTCCGGCGGCGGCGGCGGGCGGCGACGCCTACCGCGACGCCATTCTGTGGGGCCAGTCGGCCGGGCGGATGGTCGATTCCTTTGCCCATGGCCGCCCGTTCTGGTGGTTCGCGGCGATCCTGCCGGTGATGGTGCTGCCGTGGCTGATCTGGCCGGCCGCGTGGCGCGCCGTCCGCGCCGAACTGCCGGCCATGCGGGCCGACGGCGGCGCGCGCCTGGCCATGATCTGGTTTGCCGCAGCCTTCCTGGTCTTCTCGGCGATCAGCGGCAAGCAGCCGCATTATCTTTTGCCCGAGTTTCCCGCCCTGGCCTTGCTGGCGGCACGGGCCCTCTGCGGTGCATCGGTCGGGGCGGCCGGGTTCTGGCGTCCGATCGACCGGTGGGGCCCGGCGGTATTGTTTCTATTGCTGACGGGCGTGATCGCCGGGGCTTTCCATTTCGACCTGAAGCCGTCCTGGGCGACCTCCGTCGGCGATGCGCAGCTCTGGCCTCTCGCGGTGGTTGCGATAATGGCGGTTGTGTTCCTTGTCCTGACTCGAGGCGGCGCGGCGGCCCGGACCATGGGTGTCGCGGCGTTATCCGTGGCCATGGTTGTCGGCATCCACCTGACCTTGAAGCCGCTGATGATGGAATCGCACGACTTCCGGCCCTTCGCGAAAGCCCTCAAGGCTTACGAAGACAAGGGCCATGACTTTGTCACCTTTGGTAAATACCACGGCCAGTTCCACTTTCTCGGCCGCTTGACGCGCCCGTTCGGGGTTGTCGATGGTCCGGCGGAACTGGAAGACTGGCTGGCGGCGCACCCCAAGGGGATGATTATCGCGCTTCATGAGGACCTGCCGGATGGTGCGCCCCCCGTCGCGCAAACGCGGTTTCGCTCGCGCCTGATCGGGGTCTGGGCGAGCGACCTTTACCCGCCGCGCCGGGAGCGGTTGAAACAGCGTTGACGGATTTCAGGTTCGGGGCCGCGTGCCGGCGCTGGTCATCGCCATCAGCAGAAAATACCCGATCAGCCACCAGGACGACCAGATCGAGAAATTGAACAAAGACGATCCCCAGAAGACGGCGGTCAGGCCGAGCTGGGCCAACGCTGCCGGGTCCGCCCATAAAAGATAGCGGCGAAAGCTGCGGGCGGCTGACCAGGCGATGGCGAAGAGGACCGGGATGAATCCGATCAGCCCGGTTTCCCCCAGAACTTCAAGAATCCAATTGTGCGGATGGGACGGCAGGGCCTCGGCCTGATAACCGGGCAGAATCTCACCGGCGCCTGCGACGCGGTTGATGACATTGATCCCATATCCGGTCCAGGGTGCCTCGGCGATCTTTCCCGCGGTGAAGTGCCATATCTGCTGACGATGGGTATCGACCAGTTGCGGCGGCATCCAGTCCCAAACGGCGGTCGACGACGGCTCGTCCGGCAGTTCATAGACCAGGAACAGAACGGCGGCCGTCGTGGCCACGGCCCAAACCCCCCAGGCGGCAAGCCACTTTCGGTTCTTGCGCGCGGCCACGGCGAAGCTGACCACCAAAAGCATGGTCAGCAGCCCGCCAAGGGCCGATTTGTTGACCGTGGTGATGACGAGGGAAACCAGGAGAAGTGCCGCGCCAAGGGCGGCCCACCGCCAGCCGCCGGTTTCCCGCGCGGCCACCCAGGCCAGGATCGGTGCCGCGCAGGCGCCCAGCGCGGCATAGGCCTTCGGCGCGTGGAAGGCCCAGGTCGATGGCATATGTCCGACCTCGTCGCGGACCCACTTCAGAGATTCCGGGTAACCAAGTTGTGCCAGGATTACGATCCCGGCACCGATAAGGGAGAACAGAACAAGGGTTCGGGTTGTTTGCCGAAGCGCCCGCGCATCCCCGGCCAGGAACGCCCAAAACAGAACGCACCCGCCGATATAGGCGAGCGTCCGCGCCCAGGCTTCGAAAGACCGGAGGGGGTCGAGCGAGCCCGGAATGCTGACCGCCATGGCGGCGAAGGCGACGACGACGGCGATCCCAAAGCGCGATCTTGCGACGCCACCGGCCCGCGCGAAAATGCCGCGGTCCTGCCAGGCGATGATCAGCACGCCAACCAGCGCCGCCGCCGCCAGCCCTTGCAGCACCGCCCGGCCGGAGACCATGGCCGGGACGGTCAGGCCGATCGCGATCGCGGTCGCGTCGCGCAGCCAGGTCGAATTCGCATGATCGTCGGGCATGGTGTTGAAGGGTCCGCTGAATTCCGAGTGGGGGCGGGGGTGTAAGGCCTGACCGCTGATAGCAGAAGGCCCCGCGCCGGTCCACTTGCCAGGACGCGCGGCTAGGTTCCCTCGCGCAGGAACGACCAGCGCACGGCCGTCTCCCGGCCTCGGTGTTCGCCGCGCAGCACGATCTGGCCGCAGCGCCGGGGCCGGGTGGGATCGCCCAGGTAGACGCTTTCCTCCAGCGCGGGCTTGGCGCCGGAACAACGGAACCGCCAACCCTTGCCGCCGGGCAGCTTCAGCAGCACGGCGTTGCCGCCCTCCAGCATCGACGCCCCCGTTTCCGGGTGCAGATGAAAGCGCAGGGTGAAGGCGCCGGCGCCGCCGACCAGGGTGTCCTTGCCCCGGAAATCGTCGCCCGCCCCCGACAGGTACAGGTCGCGGTTATGGACGATGCCGAATGCCCGGCGATAGCCGTCGTGCGCCGACTGGACCAGCGAGCTGCCTTCCCGCTCGTTGCGGCGGAACGCCATGCCGACCTCGGCCGTGCGGGACCCGTCCGTGGGCAGGGCGTCCGTGTCGTTGACGGCAAGCGTCGAATGGGCGGCGGTCGAGCGCAGCACCCGCGCCCATTCCGTGGTTTCGTCGGGATGGGCGCCGCAGTTGACGACCAGGCGATGGCGGCCCGCCGACATTTCGAAACTGAGGGCGCCGGCATGGATCCCGCCGTAACAGCCCGTATCGGCGACCACCGTGGTGGTGCCCGCGTGCAGGCGCTCATACCCCCAATCGGGCAGGCTGGTGGGGGCCGCGCCGCGCATGCCCGCGGCATTCAGGACCGCCGCCACCGCGGGGGCGGCGCCGTTGCCGCCGCCGTTGAAGGCGGCCAGCCCCCCGTCGCCCAGCACCGTCGCCTTGACCGCCGGGGCGACCCGGGCCAGGGCGTCGGTCAGGAAATCCGGTACCGGCCGCCGCCCGGCCTTGAGCGCCCGCGCCGCCGCGACCAGCCGGCCGAGGGCGCGCAGGGCCGTTTCCGGGGCGCGCGCCCGGTGGCCGCCGTCGGCCAGGATGTCGCGGGCGACGGCGGCCCGCAGGCGGTCCAGGCCGGTGTCGAGCAGGGCGTCCAGGCCCGGCAGGCCGACGGCCCCCGCGATCAGGGCGGCCCCGGCCGTGAACGGGCCTTCGTCAAGTCCGGGGTTTTCGTTTCCGGAACGGTTGGGGCGGGCAAGGTGGCGCAACTGGGCCGCCATGGCGGCCGCCATCTCCGCACGCAGGCCGGTGTCGGCCCCTTCCGTTACGAAGTCGATATAATTAAGCCAGGCGAGGACGCGGGCCCCCGTCACGTCGGGCGCCCAGGTCACCGGATCCCAACGGTCGTGATGGCGCAGCCAGTCGCGGATCAGGGCCTGGGCCGCCTCGCGGGCGCCGGGCGCGCTCAGGGCCGCCAGGTCGCGCAGCCAGGAAAACCCGTAAAGCTCGGCCACGGCATGGCGGCTTTTCAGGTCGGCGGCGAAGGGGTAGGGGCCCAAGGTGCGCTTGCGCGCGGCCAGCATCATCTCGCCGTTCAGGATGCCGGCGCCCTGCACCGGGTCGCCGGGCAGGGGATCGGTGGCGATGGCGTGGATTTGGGCTGGCCCGTGGCGGCGCAACATCCTGTTGTAGATGTCGCTGCGGTAAAACACGTCGCGGGCGAACTGGAATACCATCCGCCGATGAATAGCACCGAACGGGGCGCTAGGCGATACGCCGCAGGGCGGCCGCGAAAAACCCGTCCATGCCGCCGATTTCGGCCGCCATGGACGGCAGGGTGCGCAGCCAGCCTTCGGCGGAAATCATCTCGGGTGTGATGCCCGATTCGCCGGCCGCCGCCGGCGCGGTCGCGAAGCCGGGATGCCGCGCCAGGAACGCGCGGATCCGTTCCGGCCCTTCCTCGGGCTGTAGGGAACAGGTCGCGAAAACCAACAGGCCGCCGGGGCGGACCCAATCGGCCGCGCGGGTCAGCAGCCGGTCTTGCAGGTCGGCCAGCTTGGCCGTGTCCTCGGGCCGCTTCAGGTGAGGCAGGTCCGGGTGGCGGCGGATCGTTCCCGTGGCCGAACAAGGGGCGTCCAGCAAAATCGCGTCGAAGGGGGCGGGGGCGGTCCAGGAAAGGGCGTCGGCGGCCACGGTTTCCGCCCCAAGTCCCAGGCGCTCCAGATTGCGGGCGAGGGTTTCCAGGCGTTTTTCCGAACGGTCGAGGGCGGTCACCCGCGCGCCTGCCGCCGCCAGTTGCGCCGTCTTGCCGCCGGGCGCGGCGCAGAGGTCGAGAACGCTCAGGCCCGCGACGTCGCCCAACAGCCGCGCGGGCAGCGCCGCCGCCCGGTCCTGCACCCACCACGCACCCTCGGCGAATCCGGGCAACTCGGGCACGGGGGCCGCTTCGGTCAGGCGCAGGCTGCGGTCCGACAATACCGCGCCGCCCAGCCGTTCGGCCCAGCCCGCGGCATCGTCCTTGACCGTGATGTCGAGGGGGGCCGGGGTCAGGTGGCTTTCCGCGATGGCGCGGCAGGTTTCGGCGCCGTAGGCCGCCTCCCAGGCCCGCCACAGCCAGTCCGGGGTGTTGAGGCGCGCCGCGTCCTGCGCCGCCAGGGCCGCCGCGCCCTCGCGCTGAAGGCGGCGCAGCACCGCGTTGACCAGCTTGGCCAGGCGCCCCTGGCCGCGCGCGCGGGCCAGGTCCACGGCGGTGTCCACGGCGGCATGGTCGGCCGTGCCCGTGAACAGCAGTTGCGCGGCTCCCAGGCGCAGGATGTCCTGGGCCGTGCGGGCATTGGCCGGCAGGGGTTTTTCCAGGCAGGCGGATATCAGGGCGTCGATCTGGCCCAGGCGGCGCAAGGTCGTGGCGACAAGATTATGGGCAAAGCCGCGGCCGCGCGGGTCGAGCGCCGCGAAGGCGCCGCCCGTCATCTGCTGGTCGAGGGCCTGCTTGCGGCGGATCACGCCCTGCAACAGGTCGAGGGCCGCCGCGCGGGCATCCGGGCTGTCATGGTTCATGCCCCGGTCATGCCAGGGTGGCGCGAGGCGGGCAAGGGGTTTCAAGCGTCGGCCTTGGCGGGCGCGCGCGGATTCCGCTAGACTGCGGCCATGACCGACGACAATGACAGCAAGCGCGCGCAGCGCCTGGAACGGGCGCGGGCCTTCCTTGCGGCCGGGCGCACGCAGATCGACCCCCGCCCGCAACCGGCGCCCCAGGCCGCCCCTCAGGCGCCCGTCGCCGAGGGCCCGCCCCAGACGGGCGCGGACGCCGCCAAGGCCGCGCGGCCCGACCCGACCCGCTTCGGCGACTGGGAAAAAAACGGCCGCTGCATCGATTTTTGATCCGCTTCCGAACCGTCCGCGTTCGGGCCCGGTGGCGGGGGCTTGCTCTTGGCGCGCCGGTGGGACATTCTATGCCCTGATCGGGCGAGGACGGAGACGCGGGCGCCGGTGATCGCCGAAAGTCCGCGCCGCAATACAAAGAATTCAGAAATGGGTCTTCTCAAGGCACTGTTCGGGCTGGGCGGGACCAGCGCCAAAAAGAAATCCCGCCGCAAGGGGAAACGGGTCGGCGGCGGCTTCGTGCCGACCGAAATGTCGGGCTCGGCGGCCAGCATCGTGCTGACCGATATCGACGGCGCCGGCGGCGACAAGATCACCGAAAACCTGGCCGACATCTTCGGCGCCATTTCCGACGTCGCCGTCTACCGGCGCACCCAGGCGATCAAACTCAACCCCAAGGCCCCCCTGTTCAACGCCTTGCAGGAAGGGGTCCGCACGGGCGCGGAATGGTTGCGCGAGGAAGAGGCGGATCTGTTGGTCTGGGGCGGCACGGTCGATCTCGGCACGGCGGTCGAACTGCGCTTTCTGCCCGTGGGCGCCGCCGAAGGGGCGGTCAGCACGTTCGGGCCGCTCGACCATCTGACCCTGCCGATCCCCATGCCGCGCGACCTGTACAAGCTGATCCTGGTGTCGGCCATGGGGGCGCTTTTGCCCGTGCACCGGGGGGCGCGCAAGAAACTGGCGGCCGTGCTCGAGGGCGAGATGAAGGATATGGAGAAGGTCTGGGACAGCCCGCCGCATCTGGAGCCGCCGCACCTGGCGTCCTGCCTGACCTGCTACGGCAACGTCTGTCTGTCCCTGTGGCGGGTCGGGGCCAAGAAGTATCTGGCCAAGGGGCTCAAGGCCTATCAGGAAGCGGTCAAGACCATCGACAAGTCGGAAGACCTTTTGCAATGGGCCCTGGCGCAGAACCATTTCGCCGACGGCCTGCAGATGAAATCGACCCAGGACGCGGACCCGGACGCCCTGGCCGCCGCCGCGGCGGCCTACCGCGAGGTCGCCGACGCGCTTGGCCGCGACAACTATCCCAACGAATACGCGCTCGCGCTCATCAACATGGCCATGGTGCTGTACAAGATCGGCAACAAGGAAACCACGCCGGCGCGGCTCAAGGAATCGGCCCAGGCCTTTGAAAGTGCCTTGGCCGCCTTCGACGTGGAATTGAACCCCGGGCGCTGGGCCGAGGCCATGAACGGCTACGGCACGGTCATGCTGGCGCTCGCCGAACGGGCCCAGGGCCCGGAACTGGCGGCCAAGGCGGTCGACGCCTTCAAGCAGGCGCTCGACATCCGCAAGAAGGAACTGGTGCCGTTGTTGTGGGCGCAGACGGCCAACAACCTGGGGGCCGCCTGCTTTGCGCTCGCCAAGCGGCAGCCGTCGCCGCAGCTGGTCGCCGACGCGCAGAAATACTTTTCCGGGGCGTCGGAAATCTACCGCGCCGCCGGCAACCAGAAGCGCGTGATCGTCATCGAAAAGAACCTTCAGCGCGTCAAGCAGATGGCGCGCGGGGCTTAAGGGCCCGGACAGGGCAGGCGCGGCGGGAGGACGAAGCCCCCCGCCTTCATCCCACATCAGTCGTCGGTCGCGACCGCCAGCTTGCCGGTCACGCCGTGCTTGTCGATCAGGTTCTGCACCAGACCGCTTGAAATCGCCTCGGCGATGAAGGCCTGGACCACGGCCTTCAGCGCCGGCTTGCCGTGGCGCGTACCGATGGCCTGCTTGACCGAGGTGTAGCGACCCGGCAGCAGGCGCGTGCCCGGCATGTCCTTGGCGTTGTCGCGCAGCGCCGGGACCAGTCCGGCCAGGGCGTCCAGCTTCTCCCGCTTGAACAGCTCGAAGGCGCCCGGCAGGCCCTGGGCACGGACGAGTTCGGCGTGCTTCAGGGTGCGCGAGAGGTACAGGTCATAGGCGGCCCGTTCCGACACGGCGATCTTCACGCCCGGCGCGTCCACGTCCTCGACCTTCTGAAACGGCGAGGCGTCGGGCACCAGATAGGTCGCCTCGATCTGCACATAGGCGTTGCAGAAATCGATGACCTCGGCCCGCTTGGGCTCGATGGCGATCAGGCCGATGTCCCATTCGCCGCGTTCCGCCGCGTCGGCGACCTCGCCCGGTGTGGCGAAGGTATCGTACTGCACCTGGACGCCCAGCTTTTCGGCGATGCCGGCCGCCATGTCGGGGGCGATGCCTTCCGGGTCGCCGGTGGATTTCTTGCCGGTGACCAGCAGGATGTTGCCCAGGTTGATTCCGACGCGCAGGACCTTGGGGTCCAACAGATCGGCGATGGCGTCTTTCGTCATGTTCCGTCCCTTTAAGTCTTTTGATTTATGGCGATGGGCCCGGCGTCGGCGCCGGGCGGTCCCGGACGATGCGCGATCCGGCCCCGGAAATCAATAAATGCCAAAATCAATGTCGCCGGGTTCGGGCGGATGCAAAAGAAAGGGGCGGAACCCGAAGGTTCCGCCCTGCAAGGTGGAAGGAAACAAATAAGTTGCGGCGCTCAGGCCGATTGCCGCTGATTCCGGGCCAGCCGCGCATCCACCGTGGCGACGATCTCGTCGATGTCCGGGTTGCTCATGCCGAGCGAGCGGCCGATCAGCTGAACCAGTCTGTCGACCCGCTCGATGACCGGCGCGCCGGCGGCCACGGCGCGGGCCACGGACGACGGCTTCAACAGGTTTTCCGCCGCGTTGGCGTATTTCTCGAACGGCACGGCGTCGGCCGGATCGGCGCCCAGATTGCGCGCGATGGCGTCGACGTGCTGGTAGATCATGCGGGATTTGCCCAGGTTTTCGTGCACGGCGTCGCGGATCGGGCGGACGTCGTCCCGCGTCACGCAGCGGTAGTTGCCCGTCAGCAGCATGGACCATTTCGCAAGCGGCACGAAAATCGAGTCGAAGGCCTTGAGCTTGACCGGCACGTCCGAGCGTCCGGCGCGCACGGCGGCGATGTCGGCGTCCAGACGGTCGAGCAGCTTGTTGGCGTCGCGGTCGCCGAAGCGCGCGGCCTTGAAATTGGTCGGCAGGCCGACGTGCAGCACGTTCGCACCTTCTTCCGGCGGGCGGAAGGCCTGGGGGTCGGGGCTGCAAAGCGTCATCAAATCGGGCTCGAAACGGTCCCAGACCCGGGGGTTGGTATAGGCGGTTTCCAGTTTGCCGGCGTCCAGGCTTGGAATGCGCTTGAGGAACGGCAGCGGCGGCATGTTCATGATCGACAGGCACGGGATGCCGGCGTCGGCGATGCGGATCAGGAGCGTGCGCAGGGAATGGGCGGAATACTGCGGTTCCTGCATGGCCAGGCCGACCAGGTCATAGGCCCCGGCGGCGACGTTTTCCGGCGTCTGGGCGTCCAGGCGCCCGGGCAGGTCCTTGGAACGGAAGGTGCGGTGCGCGTCCTCGCCCTTCAGGCGGATGCGCACGTCCGTGCCTTTTTCATTGATCAGCTTGGCCGTTTCCTCGCGGCAGACCAGGGTCACGTTGTGGCCGGCCATCAACAGTTTGGTGCCCAGCAGGGAGCCGTAGGAAGCGCCAAGAATGAGAATGTTATGTGCCATGTGGGGTCTCCTCAGATGTCTTTGCTTTCCACCGTCGCCCCTGCAAGAGGACGATGTCTCGGGCGGGACCCTACGCCTGGTATACCACGGAATCACGTTTTATCGGGTTTATGTGTTATTTGTATTGGCAACATTATTAGTTAAATGTAAATTTGTTAATATCGACCCAAAGGAAACACGGTCATGCGCATGCGCAAAACCCTGGTCGGGCCGCGGCTGCGCCAACTGCGCCGCGAGCACCGCCAGACCCAGGCGGAGATGGCGGCGGCGCTGGGCGTCTCGACCGCCTATGTGAACCTGCTGGAAAACAACCAGCGGTCGCTGTCGGTGACCATGCTGATGTCCCTGTCCGACGCCTACGGCGTCGACTGGCGGGATTTGATCAAGGACGAAGGCTCGACCCTCCTGGCCGACCTGCGCAACATGTTGCAGGACCCGCTGTTCGGCGGCGATCAGCCCGACCTTCAGGAACTGCGCGCCGCCATCGACCACGCGCCCCGGTTGGTCGATCATTTCCTGCATCTCTACCGCAACCACCGCAACGCGCTGGAAAACATGATGCGCCTCGGCAGCGAAGGCATGCCCGCCGACCTGTTGTCCTCGACGCCGGAACGCATCATCCACGATTTCTTCCGCGACCATTCCAACCACTTCCCCGACCTGGAGGCGGCGGCGGAACGCCTGCGCGCCGCCACCCCCTGCGAGGTCGACGACGTCTACATGGTGCTCAAGGGCCGTCTCATGCGGGTGCACGGGATCGAGGTGCGCACCGCCGCCATCGAAGACATGGGTCAGGCGTTGCGCATCCACGACGAGGCGACGTCGATCGTTCATCTGTCGGAAGCCCTGGATCATCAGAACCGGGTGTTTCAGCTGGCCCATGTGCTTTGTCTGGTTGAACTGCCGGGGATTTTGCAAAAACTCACCGCCGGCAGCGCCCTCAGCTCCGAGACCGCCGTGGCGCGTTGCCATGTCGAGCTTGCCAACTATTTCGCCGCCGCCTTCCTCATGCCCTATGGTCCGTTCTTCGAGGCGGCGGAGGAAACCCGCTATGACGTCGACCGCCTGGCCGCCGCCTTCGGCGTGTCGTTCGAACAGGTCTGCCACCGCCTGACCACCCTGCAACGCGACGGCGCCAAGGGAGTGCCGTTCTTTTTCCTGCGCGTCGACAAGGCGGGCAACGTGACCAAGCGGTTCAATTCGACCTCGTTCAACATCGCCGATTACGGCGGCGCCTGTCCGGTGTGGAACATCCATACCTCGTTCCGCACCCCGGGCGTCATCGTGCCGCAGTTCGTGGAACTGCCCGATGGGGAGCGTTTCTTCACCATGTCGCGCACGACGGAGCGCCCCGTGTTCTCGCGCGACACCCAGGACCGGCGCCTGGCCCTGTCGCTCGGCTGCGAGCTGAAACACGCCCACCGCCTGGCCTATGCCGCCCCCTTCAACTTCCGGGATGACGAGCTGTTCGCGCCCATCGGCATCAACTGCCACCTCTGTCCGCGCAAGAACTGCTCGCAGCGCGCCCATCAGCCGCTGTTGATGGACCTGCCCATCGACACCAACCGCCGCGGCAACACGCGCTACGAAAGCTGACCGCCGGTCACCTGTGGCGTCATCACAATGTGATTAGACATTTCGCCCGGGCGGACGGAACATCAGGGCAATCTCATTCTCGAATTGCGGAGGATCGTCCCATGGCGACCATCAACGTCAACGGCAAGACCGTCACGGTCGACGCCGACGGCGCCACGCCCCTGTTGTGGGTGCTGCGCGAATACCTGGACCTGACCGGCGCGAAATACGGCTGCGGCATCGCCGCCTGCGGTGCGTGCACCGTGCATGTGAACGGCGAGGCCGTGCGGTCCTGCGCCCTGCCGCTGGAAGCCGTCGCCGCGACGGACAAGATCGTCACCATCGAGGGCCTGTCGCCCGACGGCGGCCATCCGGTGCAGAAGGCCTGGTTGGACTTGGACGTGCCGCAATGCGGCTACTGTCAGACCGGCATGATCATGGCGGCGGCGGCCTTGCTGGCCAAGAACCCGAAACCCACGGACGCCGACATCGACGCGGAAATCTCCAACATCTGCCGCTGCGGCACCTATCAGCGCGTGCGCGCCGGCATCCATCAGGCCGCCGGCCGGAAAGCCTAGGGGGAGGCACGGACATGACGACATCGACGAACCTTTCCCGCCGCACCTTCCTGGCGGGCGCCGGGGCCGCCGGCCTGGTCCTGGGCTTCCGCGTGCCGATCCGCACGGGCGGCGGCGCGGCGCTGGCCGGGGCCGGACAGAGCGACGAAATCACCGCCTGGGTGGTGGTCAAGCCCGACGAGACCGTGGTCATCCGCATCGCGCGCTCGGAAATGGGGCAGGGCACCCTGACCGGCCTGGCCCAACTGGTGGCCGAGGAACTGGATTGCGACTGGGCCCGCGTCACCACGGAATATCCGACGCCGGGCACCAACCTGGCCCGCGGCAAGATCTGGAAAAGCTTCTCAACGGGCGGCAGCCGGGGCATTCGCGGTTCCCACGATTACGTGCGCGAGGGCGGGGCGGCCGCGCGCCAGATGCTGGTCTCCGCCGCCGCCCAGGCCTGGGGCGTCGCACCCGGGGACTGCACGACGGCCAGGGGCGTCATCACCCACGGCGCGAGCGGGAGGACGACGACCTATGGTGCGGTCGCCGAGGCCGCCGCGAAACTGCCCGTGCCGCAGACGGTCGCGCTCAAGGACCCCAAGGACTGGACCATCGCGGGCAAGCCGCTGAAGCGCCTGGACACCGCCGACAAGCTGACCGGCAAGCAGATCTACGGCACCGATCTGAAACTGCCCGGCATGCTCAACGCCGCGATCCGCCAATACCCCCTGTTCGGGGCCAAGCTGACATCCTTCGACGCGTCCAAGGTCATGGGCATGCCGGGGGTCAGGAAGGTGGTGGCCGTCGGCGACGACGCCGTCGCGGTGATCGCCGACAAATGGTGGCAGGCCAAGACGGCGATCGACGCCCTGCCCATCACCTGGGACGAAGGTCCCCACGCCAAGGTCGACAGCGCCGACATCCGGGCCATGGTGGCCGAGGGCCTGGATGCCAAGGACGCTTTCGTCGCCAACAAGGTGGGGGATGCCGACCGCGCCATCGCCGGGTCGGTCAAGCAGGTGCAGGCGACCTATTCCTATCCGTTCCAGCATCACGCGACCATGGAGCCCATGAACGCCACCGCCAAATGGACGGCGGAGCGCTGCGAGGTCTGGTGCCCGACCCAGAACGGGGAATCGGCGCTCGACGTCACGGCCGAGGCGGCGGGCCTGCCGGCGGATAAATGCGACGTGCACAAGCTTCTGTTGGGTGGCGGCTTCGGGCGGCGGGGCGCCGGTCCGGTGCACGACTATGTGCGCCAGGCGGTCCTCATCGCCAGGCAGATGCCGGGCACGCCGGTGAAACTTTTGTGGACCCGGGAAGAGGACATGACCCACGGCGCCTACCATCCGGTCACGCAATGCCGCCTGACGGCGGGGCTCGACGACCAGGGTGAAATCACCGGCCTGCGCGTGCGCATCTCGGGCCAATCCATCCTGGCCGGCATCATGCCGGGCCGGCTCAAAGGCGGGATGGATCCGGTCACCTTCCAGTGCTTCGCACCCAAGGGCGACCATGCCATCAGCTACGGCTTCCCCAATCTGCTGGTCGACCACGCCATGCGCAATCCGCACCTGCGGCCCGGGTTCTGGCGCGGCGTCAACGCCAACCAGAACGTCATCTACCTGGAAAGCTTCATGGACGAACTGGCCCATATCGCGGGCCAGGACCCGCTCGCGTTCCGGCTCAAATACATGAAGGACCATCCGAAAAGTCAGGCGGTCCTGAAGGCCGTCGCGGAAAAGGCGGGCTGGGGCACGCCGGCGGCCAAGGGCGTGTTCCGCGGTCTCGCCCATTGCACGGCCTTCGCCAGCCATGTCGCCGCCTGCGCCGAGGTCTCGGTCTCGGCCGACGGCACGGTGAAGATCCACCGCATCGTCGCGGCCACGGATTCCGGCCATGCCGTCAACCCGCAGCAGATCGCGGCCCAGGTCGAAGGCTCCTTCGTCTATGGGCTCTCGGCCATGCTGATGGGCGAATGCACGGTGAAGGACGGCCGGGTGGAGCAGCGGAACTTCGACACCTACGAGGTCATGCGCATGAAGGACATGCCCAAGGTCGAGGCCCTGGTCATGCCGTCGGGCGGGTTCTGGGGCGGGGTCGGGGAGCCGACCATCGCCGTCGCGGCCCCGGCCGTGCTCAACGCCATCTTCGCCGCAACGGGCAAACGTATCCGCGATTTCCCGCTGAAGCACGCGGGCCTGCGCATGGCGTAGGGCCACGTGCCGAACTGGCGATCAGTCCGTTGTTGCCGAGGGACCATACAGGGAAATCAAGATGTCCCGGACCAGGGTTTCGGGCGGCTGTTCGGCGTTCAGCGTTAACGCGTCGTGTGGTTCTTCCAAGGCCGCGAACTGGCTGTCTAGAAGACTTGCCGGCATGAAATGCCCGCGCCGCGCTTCTAGGCGCCGTGCGATGAGATGCCGATCCCCCTTCAAGTAGACCAGCGAGAATGGTGCAGGGCCAAGTGCCTCGCGATAGGCGCGCTTAAGCGCCGAACATGCCACGATCATGGGATCTGCTGGTGGTTGGGCGAGCAGCAGTTCCGAGATCGATGCAAGCCACTGCTTTCGGTCATCGTCGGATAGAGGTGAGCCTGCCGCCATCTTGGCGATGTTGCCTGGCGGATGCAGATCGTCGGCATCCACGAACCGGCCGCCCAGTTCGCTCGCCAGCAGACGTCCTATTGTCGTCTTTCCGGCTCCGGACACGCCCATCACGACAATACGGCCATTGGGGGGCTTCAAGGTTCTGTTCCCTGCCATGGTCCATGACCTTCACTGCCGTCCAGCCGACGAAAACCATGTGCTCCGAACCTGTCCCGTAGAACCTGAATGAACCTGGTCGACAGGGGCCGGTCGCCAAACCCGTCCAGATAGGTGAGACTGGCGTTCAGGCTTGGTAAAGGCAAACCCGCCGTGATTCCGATCACGTTGAGACGGCGCAGTGCTTCCAGCCCTTGCGCGGCGACGGATTCCAGGTGCTCGATTCGTGGGTTGCCGGCCAGGGGAGGATGATTGTTCAACGTGGTCGCCAACGCCTCGGTCATACGGCCCTGAAGAATGCTTCCGGCCCGCCAGACCCGGGCAATTCGGCAAAGTGACAGGGGCGCGCCAAATCGATTTCCGGTCTCCGACAGCAGTGCGAATCCCTGTTGGAAGGATGCGGCGGAGGCCGCACTGATCGCAGGAGCGACCAGTGCGCTAACTTCAGCCGCTTCCGGAAACGCATCCGTCGCAGGTGTCTGTTTCGGCGCGGTGCGGCGACGGAACGCCGCGTTGGCCGAAAAGGCCCTGAACCCGACCGCCGCCGCGATCGAGGGGACAGCGACACCCGCCTCAGACGCGGCGGTCACCGACCACGCGCCGGTACCGTTCTGCACCGCCCGGTCGTCAACCGAATCGATCAAAAGCCCGTCTCCATGCGGGTCCGGACAGGCCGCAGATTCGGCTGCAATCTGCGTGAGGAAGCCACCTGCAGGCGTCTCATTCAACTCCGCGAATATCTCGCCGGCTCGCGCGCCGGGCAGCCCGCATGCCGAGGTTAGCAGGAGATGGACATCGGCGAGCGCCTGCATTACGGCGTATTCTATACCGTTGTGCACCAGCTTTACGAAATGGCCGGCAGCCCCGGTGCCGAAATGATCGGCGCATGGTTCATCGTCGAACCGCGCCGAAACCCGCTCCAGAAGCGGCCTTACGCGATCCCATGCCTCAAAGGGGCCTCCCGCCATGATGGCGGGTCCGGACCGTGCTCCGGAAGGCCCGCCGGAAACTCCGATGTTCATGAGCGTTAAGTTCCGCTCGCTCAACTGACGCTGCCTTCGCTCGGTGTCCTGGGGATGAGAGTTGCCGGCGTCGATGACGACGTCGCGCGGCGAAAGATGAGGGGTCAGCGCCGCCAGGCAGGAATCGACGGCGGGGCCGCTACGGACCATCAATAGAATTATTCTGCCGGGCTGCAGGCTGTGCACAAGGTCATGCGCGTCATCCGCCAGCGCGATGCCGAGCGCCGATACTTGGGATAGGCTGCGAATTTGGGCGGAAGGCTCCCATGCGCAGACGTGGACGCCTTGAGATTTCATATTGGCGGCCAAACCCCGACCCATGGGGCCCAATCCGATTAGTCCGATTTCGTCATGCATGATGGTCTCTGCCTATTTCGGACGCGATCCTAACCGTTGAACCGATAACCGGGAAGGCCGGCTACGCCGGGCGTCGATCGGAAAAGCGAACCTGAAAGCGGAGCCTGGGCGAGCGCCTCGGCATTGAGGCCGATGCGTGCCGACGTGATGTAAAGATCTCGAAAGTCGGGACCGCCAAAGGCACAACGAGTCGGTCTCGGTACCGGCATGTGAAGGACCCGGTCAATGACGCCGTCGGGTAGGAATCGGGTGACTCGCCAGCCGTCCCAATGGGCGACCCACAGGCCGCCACTCGCATCTACGGTTAGGCCGTCAGGAAAGCCATCATCTTTGGAAAACGTCGCGAACCGTTTGGGATTGGTCGCGCTTCCTGTCGTCACATTGTAGTCGAACGCCAAGATCGCGCGTCCGAAGCTGTCGGAAAAGTAAAGCCGATCCCCGGCGGGGCTGAACGCTGGACCATTGCAAACCACGAAACCGCCAAACAAACGCCGTATCCCGCCGCCGGGTTCCAACGCGTAGACGTGGCCGGTGGCCTCGACCTCACCGTCATCCATGGAACCAGCAATGAACCGGCCGGCGGGGTCACAGGTACCGTCGTTGAAGCGATTTTCCGGAAGATGGCGTTCCGGGTCGCCGATCAAAGTGAGCCTGCCGGTATCGGGGTCGAGATAGGTGAATCCGGTGCTGCATGCGGCCACGAGGCTGCCGTCGCCGCGCAGCGCGATGGCGCCGACCTCTGTCGGAAGATCAACAGACCGGCGATGGTCGGTGGCAGGCGAGAAGAAGTGAAGTTTGCGGCCCTTGATGTCCAGCCAGATCAGGTGGAGACGGCGTTCGTCCCAAATCACCCCTTCGCCAAGCTCTGCTTGCCCTTCCCAGACAGGAACTACCACGGATTGTGACCAGTGCTTCGATCGTTACTCGGACGCAGTGACTCACAACGGAAACCCCGGCGGACCGGTACGGTCCAGCCGGGAATTCGGCCCCGTCGATTGACTGTCCCAAAACCAAGAAACGAGATCAGTGGATCCGGTTCTGGCGGTTGTTGACCAGATCATCGACCACGGCCGGATCGGCCAGGGTCGAGGTGTCGCCCAGGTTGGAGAAATCGTCCTCGCCGATCTTGCGCAGGATACGCCGCATGATCTTGCCCGACCGGGTCTTGGGCAGACCGGGCGCCCATTGCAGCCAGTCGGGGCTGGCGATGGGGCCGATTTCCTTGCGCACCCACTGTACCAGTTCCTTCTTCAGCTCGTCCGACGGCGCCTCGCCGGCGTTGAGCGTGACATAGGCGTAAATGCCCTGGCCCTTGATGTCGTGGGGTGCGCCGACCACGGCGGCCTCGGCGACCTTGGGATGGGCGACCAGCGCACTCTCGACCTCGGCCGTGCCCATGCGGTGGCCCGACACGTTGATGACGTCGTCGACGCGGCCGGTGATCCAGTAGTAGCCGTCGGCGTCGCGGCGGCAGCCGTCGCCGGTGAAGTACTTGCCCTTGTAGGTGGCGAAGTAGGTGTCTTCGAACCGCTTGTGGTCGCCGTAGACGCTGCGCATCTGGCCGGGCCAGCTGTCGATGATGCAGAGGTTGCCCTCGGTCGCCCCCTCCAGCGGATTGCCGTCGGCGTCGACGATCTGCGGCTGGATGCCGAAGAAGGGTCGGGTCGCCGATCCCGGCTTCAGCGCCGTGGCGCCGGGCAGCGGCGTGATCAGGATGCCGCCGGTTTCGGTCTGCCACCAGGTGTCGACGATGGGGCAGCGGCCATCGCCGACCACGTTGTAGTACCACATCCAGGCTTCCGGGTTGATCGGCTCGCCGACGCTGCCCAGGATGCGCAGCGACTTGCGCGAGGTCTTCTTGACCGGGCCGTCGCCGTCACGCATCAGGGCGCGGATCGCCGTGGGTGCTGTGTAGAAAATGTTGACCTTGTGCTTGTCGCAGACTTCCCAGAAGCGCGACATGGAGGGATAGTTGGGCACGCCTTCGAACATCAAAGTGGTCGCCCCGTTGGCGAGCGGGCCGTAGACGATGTAGCTGTGGCCCGTGACCCAGCCCACGTCGGCCGTGCACCAGTAGATTTCCCCGTCGTGATAATCGAACACGTACTGATGGGTCATGGAGGCGTAGACCATGTAGCCGCCCGTGGTGTGCAGCACACCCTTGGGCTTGCCGGTCGAGCCCGAGGTATAGAGGATGAACATCGGGTCTTCCGCGTTCATTTCCTCAGGTGCGCAATCGGCGGAGGCGGCGGCGGTCGCCTCCTCGTACCACACGTCGCGGCCCTCGACCCAGTTGATGTCGGCGCCCGTGCGCTTGACCACGAAGACCGTGTTCACATGGCCGCATTTTTCGATGGCGGCGTCCGTGTTGACCTTGAGCGGAATGGGACGGCCGCCGCGGATGCCTTCGTCGGCGGTGATGACGCAGGTCGATTTGCAGTCCTCGATCCGCCCCGCCAGCGCGTCCGGCGAAAACCCGCCGAACACGATGGAATGAATGGCGCCGATGCGCGTGCAGGCCAGCATGGCATAGGCCGCTTCCGGCACCATGGGCATGTAGATGGTGACCACGTCGCCCTTCTTGATGCCCCGCGCCTTCATGGCGTTGGCCAGGCGGCAGACGTGTTCGTGCAGTTCCTTATAGGTGATCTTGGCGTCGTCCTTGGGATCGTCGCCTTCCCAGATGATCGCGACCTGGTCGCCGCGCTTGGCCAGATGGCGGTCGATGCAATTGACCGAGGCGTTCAGGCTGCCGTCCTCGTACCACTTGATGGACACGTTGCCGTAGTCGTAGCTGACGTTCTTGACCTTGGTGTAGGGCTTCATCCAGTCGAGGCGCTTGCCCTGCTCGCCCCAGAAGGCGGCCGGGTCGTCGACGGATTTCTTGTACATTTCCAGATACTGGTCGTTGGTGCAGAGCGACGCCTTGGCGATGGCGTCGGGCACCGGAAACAGATGTTCTTCAGACATGACGGTAGAAACCTCCCAATATTGCGCGCGGCAAGCGCCGCTTTTTGGCGCGGGGCTGGTCTGCGTCCCGCCCGATCTTGTTCCCTGCGTCAGCCGGCGGTCTCCGAACCTGGTCGCGCCGGCCGTGCCGTGTGCCGTTTCCCCGATGCCGGGGCCACTCCCCCCGGGTTTCCCCTGCGGTCTCGGATGGTATGGCGAAATCTCGCCCGAGAACAAGGCATAGCGCCCCGGGAATCGGCTGGGCGATTCGTTGGATAGGGAAAAATTAGGGATCGCGCAAGTGCGTGTCGGAAATTTTTCTTTATTTACAAAGACGTCAATCGATATTGAAAATATTTACAACGCCGTTTGCGACGCGTGTGTCGATCGGCGTCAGGCCGCGCCCGACGCAGGGCCCGGCGACGCAATGGCCGTCCTCGATGCGGAACAGGGCGCCGTGGGTGGCGCAGAGGATGTATTCTCCGTCCCGGGTCAGGAACCGCCCCGGCCACATGTCCAAGGGCGTGCCGACATGGGGGCAGGAATTGACGTAGGCGAAAACGGTATCGCCTTGGCGGATCGCCATGACCAGCTTGCCCGCGACCTCGAACCCGGCCGAGCCGCCGTCGGCGATGTCGTCCAATGGGCAGAGGGCGTGTTCCGTCATGAAATGTCTCGGGCCGGGTCTCGGTCGGGGGCTTTCGGTTCGGGTCACTCGGCGGGAATGGTGCGCTTCCAGCGCTTGATGACCGTGCTTTCGAACAGGCCGGCCTTGGCATAGGGGTCGTTCTTGGCGAAGGCTTCGGCGGCGGCGCGGTCGGGTACGTCGATCACCAGCATGCTGCCGATCATGGAAGCACCGTCGTCGGACTGCATGGGCCCGGCGGTGACGATGATGTCTTTCTGGGACGTGAGGTATTCCAGATGATCCGGGCGGCTGGCCTGGCGCAGGTCGACATGGCCGGGCTTGTCGATGGCGAAGACGATGAAGTGCATGGGCGTGTCCTTGGTTAGGCTTTCGTGGGGAGCATTCGGGTTCATAGTTCCTTGGTGAAGGGGCGGGCGAGCAGGCTTTCGATCATGCGGTCGATGTCCTTGCCGTGATTGACGACGGCGTTGACGGCGGTGCAGATCGGCATGTCGACGCCGAGACGGCCGGCCAGTTCGATCACCGCGCGGGCGGAAAACACCCCCTCGGTCACGGCCTTGCGTTCGCCCAGGATGTCGGCCAGCGGCCGCCCCTGGCCGAGCGCCACGCCCAAGGAGAAATTGCGCGACTGCAAGGCGTTGCAGGTCAGCGTCAGATCGCCGATGCCGCACAGGCCCATGAGGGTTTCCGCCTGCGCGCCCTTGGCCAATCCTAAGCGCACGATTTCGGCGAGACCCCGGGTGATCAGCGCCGCCCGTGTATTGTCGCCCATGCCGCGGCCCTGCACGATGCCGCAGGCGATGGCCAGGATGTTCTTCACCGCGCCGCCGACCTCGGCGCCGATGGGATCTTCCGAACGGTAGGGCCGGAAGCGCGGCGTGCCGATGGCCTGGATGAACTGTTCGGCCAGCCGGCCGTCGTCGGACGCCAAGGTCACGGCGGAGGGAATTTCCCGGGCCACCTCGATGGCGAAGGTCGGCCCCGACAACACGGCCTGGGCGGCGGCGGGCAGGGTTTCGGCGACGACCTCGGTCATCAGCTTGCAGCTGCCGTTCTCGATCCCCTTGGCGCAGATCAGGACCGGCGCCTTGAACGGCCTGGCCGCCGACATGGCCAGGGTCACCGGGCGCATGAACTGCGCCGGGGCGACCAGGATCGCCGCGTCGGCGCCGTCGATGGCGGCGGCCATGTCCGACGTCGCCTCGATGGCCGGGTCCAGCGTCACGCCGGGCAGGTAGGGGTTCTGGTGGCTTGAATTGATCTCGGCGGCGATGTCGGCTTCGTGGGCCTGCAGGATCACCGACCGTCCCGCCCGGCGGGCGACCATGGCAAGCGCCGTGCCCCAGGCACCGGCGCCGATGACGGCGAAACGTTCCATGGCGACTCTTTTATAGGCCGGGCCGGGGACTGGGAAGAGGGAGATGGCGCATTGTTGCTCCTTATGCCTTGACCCCGGCGCCCACGGCCTTGGGCGCGTCGGGGTCAAGCGGCCAGCGCGGGCGCGGGCGGAAATCGAGCCCGTCGGTCAGACCCAGGCGGAAGCGTTCGACCCCGGCCCAGGCGACCATGGCGCCGTTGTCGGTGCACAGCGCCGGGGCGGGCACGGCGAAGTCCAGGCCCCGGTCCGCCGCCAGACCCTGCAATCGTGTGCGGACCGCCTGGTTGGCGGCGACCCCGCCGGCGACGACCAGGGTGCGGCCCGCCGGATGTCTTTCCAGAAACATGTCGATGGCCCGGCCCGTGCGTTCGGCCAGCACGTCGGCGACCGCGGCCTGGAACGAGGCGCAAAGATCGGCGATGTCCCGGTCCTGCATGAGGCCGGGGGGCAGGCCCTCGATCGCCATGCGCACGCGGGTCTTGAGGCCGGAAAAGGAAAAATCGCAGCCGTCGCGGCCCTTCAGTGGGCGCGGCAGGTCGAAGCGCGTCGCATCGCCCGCCTGCGCGGCCTGTTCGACCGCCGGGCCACCGGGATAGCCCAGGCCCAGCATTTTCGCGGTCTTGTCGAAGGCCTCGCCCACGGCGTCGTCGATGGTGGTGCCGAGCCGCCGATACCTGCCCACGTCCTCGACCACCAGCAGTTGGCAATGGCCGCCCGACACCAGCAGCAGCAGATAGGGAAAGGGCACGTCGTCGGTCAGCCGCGCGGTGAGCGCGTGGGCCTCCAGATGGTTGACGGCGACGAAGGGCAGGCCGCGCGCCGCCGCCAGGGCCTTGCCGGTCATCACGCCGACCAGCACGCCGCCGATCAGGCCCGGCCCGGCCGTGGCGGCGACGGCGTCGATGCCGTCCCAGCCGACGCCCGACTGGTCCAGCGCCGCCTGCACCACCCGGCCGACCTGATCCAGATGCGCGCGGGCCGCGACCTCGGGCACCACGCCGGCGAAGGGCTGATGGTCGGCCAGTTGCTGATGCACCACGTTGGACAGCACCTCGCGCCCGTCGCTCACCACGGCGGCGGCGGTTTCGTCACAGCTGGTTTCGATGCCCAGAACGCGCATGGCTCTCCAGATGGGTGAATTTCATGGTTGCGGCAATGGCCGGGGACTTTACTCTGTCGCCCGCCGCACAACCAAAAGGCTTTTTCGCCCGTGACCGAACCCATCGACCCGACCGACCCGAAATTCCTGCGCATCGGCACCCGCGCCAGCCCCCTGGCGCTGGCCCAGGCCCATGCGGCCCGCGACCTGATCGCGGCCGCGCACGGCACTCCGACGCCGCTCGGGGCGACCTCGATCGTCGAGATCAAGACGACGGGCGATCTTGTGCTCGACCGGCCCTTGGCCGATATCGGCGGCAAGGGCCTGTTTTCCAAGGAAATCGACCGCGCCCTTTTGGACAACCGCATCGATCTCGCCGTCCATTCCATGAAGGACCTGGAAACCTGGATGCCCGACGGTATCGTCATCGTCGCCGTGCTGGAACGGGAAGACCCCCGCGACGCCTTCATTTCGAATTTACATCAATCGTTGTCTGACCTGCCCCAGGGCGCGGTGATCGGCACCGCCTCCGTGCGCCGTCAGGCGCAGTTGCTGCATTGGCGGCCCGATCTTAAATGCGTGACCTTCCGCGGCAACGTGCAGACGCGCCTCGGCAAGCTGGCCGAGGGTCAGGCGGACGCGACCCTGCTCGCCTGCGCCGGGCTCAACCGCCTGGGCCGGGCCGAGGTCGTGACCCAGGCGATTTCCCCCGAAGACATGCTGCCGGCCGTCGCCCAGGGGGCGGTCGCCATTACCTGCCGCGCGGGCGACGACCGGGTGCTGGACCTGTTGGCGGCCCTCAATCACGCCCCGACCCTGGCCCGGGTCACGGCGGAACGCGCCATGCTCGAAGCCCTCGACGGATCCTGCCGCACGCCGATCGGCGGTCTGGCCGTGCTGTCCGCCGACGGCAGCGAAATGACCCTCGACGGCCTAGTCGCCCGCGGCGACGGCAGCGCCCTGCACCGCACCCGGCGCAGCGGCCGGACCGGGGATGCCTATCGCCTTGGCCGCGACCTGGGCGAGCAGCTGAAAGCCATGGCCGGCCCCGGATTTCTCGACGATCCCGGCCCCGGCGCGGGGGCTTGATCCGTGGCCGGGATTCTTGTTACGCGCCCGGAACAGGATGCCGCCGCGACGGCGGCGCGGCTCATGGACCTGGGGCACGCGGCGATCGTCACGCCGCTCATGGACATCCGCTTCGTGGCGGGGCCGGCGCTCGACCTGACCGGCATTCAGGCCCTGCTGGTGACCAGCGCCAACGGGGCGCGGGCCCTGGCGGCACGCCAAGCGGGGTCGGATATCGCTCTGCCCGTCCTGGCCGTCGGCGACGCTACGGCCCGGGCGGCCCGGAATTTGGGATTCACGGACGTGGAAAGTGCCGGCGGCGACGTCGACGATCTGGCGCGCCTGGCGGCGGACCGCCTGCGCCCCGGGGACGGCGCCCTGCTGCATGTCGCGGGCAGCAAGGTCGCGGGCGATCTGGCGGGCATGCTGGCCAAGGCCGGATATACCTACCGGCGCAGCGTGCTCTATGACGCGCGGCCCGTGGCGGCGCTGCCCCAGGCGGCGCAGGCGGCGATCGCCGACGGCGCGGCGGCCGGGGTTCTGCTCTATTCGCCGCGCACGGCGGCCCTGTTCCGTGATCTGGCCCTGGCCGCCGGGCTTGAGGGGTTCGTCGAGAATCTGACCGCCTTCTGCCTCAGCGCCAACGTGGCCGCGCGTGCCGGGGCGGGCTGGCGCCGCGTCGTCGTTGCGGTGCGGCCGACGGAACCGTCCCTGATCGACGCGGTCGCCGATTGGGCCCCAGAATAGGCCTGGGGTCGGGCGTCGCGCCTTGCGCCGGGCGGCCCCTCAACGTACCTTGGTCGACAACGACCGCCGGTCCGACGGGATCGGTTCCGACAGGATCGGCGGCGGGCCCGAATCTCAAAGCGACGCAGACCAGATGGGAGCCATCGGACCATGACCACCCCGCCGCGAAAACGCGCCAGCGCCAAGCGCACCCCGGCCAAGGGCCGCTCCCAGGCATCGTCATCGGCCGCGGCATCGACGGATTCCCAGGACGCTCCGGCGACGGATGCGCCGGCGAAGCAAGCCAAGGCGTCCGAAGAAACGGCGGCCACGGAGGCGGAAAAGCCGAAATCTTCCGCCAAGGCCGAGGCCCCGGCGGCCTTCATGCCGCCGCCGGCGCGCACGGCGAGCGCGGCGCGGGTCCTGGCCTGGCTGACCCTGGCCATCGGCGTTTTCGTCGGCACGGCCGCGTTCACTTGGCCGCAGTGGTCGCCTTATCTGGTCAAGGTGTTTCCCCATCTGGCGACGGCGGATGCCGGGACCCCGGTGATCGATGAACTGGCCGGCCGGGTTCAAGCCCTGGAACAGGAAAAGACCGGCACCCTGTATCAGTTGGAACAGGAACGCGCCCGTTTCCAGGACGAGTTGAAAACCCTGATGGCGCGTCTGGCCGAGGTCGAACAGGCCGTGGCCGAGGCCCGCAATCTGGTCAAGGCGGCCGAAGCCCCGGCCAGCACGGCGGCGGCGGCGGAATCCCTCAAGGTTCTGTCCGAGCGCCTGGCCGAGCTTGAGGGCGGCGGTGGGCAGGTCGGCGCCCTGGCCGCCCGGATCGAGGAAATCGAAAAGGCCAAGACCGACACCGGCCAAGGACCCGCGCCCGCCGCCGGCCCGGACCCGAAAGTCACGGCGGCGCTTGACGCCATGGCCGAACGACTGAAGCGCCTGGAACAGGAAACCGACGGCAAGGCCGCCGACTTCGACGGCGCGACGGCGCGCGCCATCGTCCTGGCCACGGCGCAGCTGCGCGACGCCGTGCGCGAAGGCACCCCCTTCACCGCCGACCTGGAGGCCCTCAAGGCGCTTGCCGCCGGCCGCCCGGCCATCACCCAGATTTTGCAGACCCTGACCCCCCATGCCGACCTCGGCGTCTCGACCCTGGCCGTGCTGCGCACCCGCTTCGCGACCCTGGCCGGCCCCATCGTCAACGCGGCGGGTGCGGCGGAAGGCGACGGCTGGTTCGCCGAGGCGGCGGCGCGGCTGGCCTCCCTCGTGACCATCCGGCGCGTCGGCAACACGGCGCCCGACGATTCCATCGACGCCCTGGTCTCGCGGGTCGACGCCTTGTTGTCGGCGGGCGATCTGCGCTCGGCGGTCGAGGCGCTCATGCTGCTGAAGGGCAAGCCGGCCGAGGTCGTCGCCCCCTGGCTGCGGTCCGCCGAGGCGCGCCTGGCGGCGGAAAAGGCCGTCGCCAACCTGCATGTCCATGCCCTGTCCCTGATCGCCCCGGCCAAGGCCGGCGGCTGAACGGGAACGAAACGATGCTCCGCGCCCTCCGCTTCCTCGCCGTCCTCGCGGTTCTGATCGCCGCGGTCCTGTGGCTGACCGACAACCCCGGCACGATCCGGGCCGAATGGCGGGGCTACCGGATCGAAACCTCCGCCGCCCTGATGATCGCCGTCGTGGCGTTGCTGATGGGGGCGTCCGCCATCTTCTACCGGGGCTGGATCTTCCTGCGCCGCGCGCCGGGCTCCATCGCCGCCGCCTGGCGCGAACGCCGCCGCCGGCGCGGCTACGAGGCCCTGACCCGGGGCATGGTCGCCGTCGCCGCCGGCGACCCGGCGGAGGCCCGCAAACATTCCAAGCGGGCGGAGGTGCTGCTCAACGAGCCGCCGCTGACCATGCTGCTGTCGGCCCAGGCGGCGCAGCTCGACGGCGACGACAAGGCCGCCGAAGACTTCTTCAAGGCGATGTCGGAGCGGCCGGAAACGGAATTCCTCGGCCTGCGCGGCCTGTTGTCGCAGGCGCTCAACAAAGGCGACCGCGACCGCGCGCTGGACCTCGCGCGTCGGGCCTACCGCCTGCGCCCGTCCAGCGAATGGGTGGCGGGGACCCTGTTCGACCTGCAGGCCCAGTCGGGCCTGTGGCTCGACGCCAGCGTGACCAACGACGAGCTCGGCCGGCGCAAGCTGGTCGACCGCGCCACGGCCGAGCGGCGCAAGGGCGTGCTGGCCTTCGAACAGGCGCGGCGGGCCCAGGCGAACGGTGATCCGGGCGCCGCGTTCAAGCATCTGCGTCAGGCCCATGACCTGGCGCCGGACCTGGTGCCCGCGGCGGCGCGTCTGGCCCATCTCCTGGCCGTCGACGGCAAGGAGCGGCGGGCCGCCGGCCTGATCGAAAAGGCCTGGATCACCGCCCCCCACCCGGACCTCGCCCGCGAATACCTGAACGCGCGGCGGGTTGATGATGCGCTGGCCGCGGTCAAGGCCATGGAAAAACTGGCCCGCGCCAACCCGGATCATCCGGAAAGCCACCTCGCCCTGGCCCAGGCCGCCGCCGACGCGGCGCTGTGGGGCGAGGCGCGCAAGTATTTGGATCTGGTGATCGCGGGGACGGGTCACGACGGCTATATGGGCCGCGCGCTGCGCTTGCTCGCGGCGGTCGAGGAAGGCGAGGGCGAAAACCCCGCGCGGGCCCGCGACTGGCTGTTGCGCGCCGCGACGGCGGGGCCGGACAACGCCTGGGTCTGCGCCAACTGCGGCAACGCGGCGCCGGAATGGACGGTGACCTGTTCCAACTGCGGGCAGTTCGACGGCTATTCCTGGCGCACGCCGCCGCATGCGAGGCTCCCTATCGACGCCCTGGACGGCCACGCGGGGGCGATCGCCGACGGCGGCACGGCCCGGTTGCCGGCGCCGGACGGCGCCGGCGGCGGCTGAACGTCGTGCCGCCGGCCCCGGGCCGTGTGTTTGAACTTGACTTGCGGGCCCGCCTGATAGAGTTTCCGCCTGGAAAACGCGCCCCCGGGCCGCGTCGCCGCCTTAGCTCAGTTGGTAGAGCATCGCATTCGTAATGCGAGGGTCGGGTGTTCGAGTCACCCAGGCGGCACCATTCCTCCCTGTGCCCCTATTCCGTTCGCCGCGGCGCTCCGTTGCGGCGGCTTTGTCCTTCTCGCCGTTGGTGATATGAAGGCCGGCATCCCGTGACCACTTGCCAGACTGAGATGACCCAGCCCCCTTATTTCACTCAAAAGCACGTCCTTGGGGTCGTCGCGGTGCCGGCCAGCGTGTTTCTCGCCAATGGCATGCTTGTTCTCATGCTCAAGCTCACGGGCGCCGGGTTGCTTGCCTACGGACTGGCCGTTCCGCTCGTGCTGGCGGCCGGGGCGGCGATGGTCCGCCATTTACGCCGCCATGCGGCGCTGCCGGACGGGCGCCGCCTGCTCGTTCTTCTGGCCTTCGCCTCGGCGGCCTCGGCGGCCCATCTCATCATCTTCGGCACGGCGATCAACAGCGACGCGACGGTTCATTCCGCGCACGCGTTCCATACGTTCTTTTCCGCCGGCGGGTTTTCGTTTTCGGAAGCCCCCTTCGTCACCTACGGCACGCAGCCGCCGGCCAAGCATTGGCTGCCCAACAATTTGGAGTACGCGACGGCGGCAATCGCCTGGATCTTCGACCTGTCGTTCTACCGCCTGACGTTGGGGGTGAACTTCGTCTTCAATCTGCTCTACGTCGCGGTTTTCCTGGCCTTGATCTTCACGTTCGTCCGGGTGGTGCCTGGCCTGCTGCTGGCGACCGCCTTCTTGGCCGCCCTCTATGCCGTGATCGGTAATTCCGAGGATATCATTGGCATGGGCCTGTTCCGAGGGTTCGAGAACAAAGGGCTGATCTTCGGATTCTATTACTGGGGGACGATTGCGCTGTTCCTCGTCTCTCCCGGCCGTCCGGCGGCCGCGGCCGGGCCGCCGGTGGCGGTCATCGTGTTCGCAACCAGCGCAGTTGTGGTTTCCGCGAATTTCCCCGTTCTGGCCGTGATCGCACTTGTCCTGGCGGCGGGGGCGGTAGCCGGAAAATCGCCGGCAGATGGCGTTGGCGGGGCGTTGCGGCTGGTCACGCCGATCATTCTGGCGGCCGCGATTTATGCGGGCCTCCCGGGCGGGGACGTCTTGACTCCTCCCGGTGATCCGGCGTCGGTGACTGGCGCCGCCTATATCAACCAGATCAGCGATATCTATACCTATCCGAAAAAACACTGGATTGCCGCTGCCGCGGTTGTCGTCTGGCTGTTTTGGTTCGACCGCGCCCTGGCTGTGCAACTGGCGGTCTATTTGGCGGTCGCCCTCGTTTCCCACACGTCGTGGGCATTTGAGCTGGCGGCACCGCTTCTTGGCGGGTACAGCCGGGTCGTTTGGCGGTTCCTGATCCTGTTCAACCCGTTCGTTCCCATCATTGTCGGCGGGGCGGCCCTGGCGGGCCGTCTTGACCGCCGCCGGCCGGCGCGGCTGCCGACGTTGGCGCTGGTCTTGGTTGCCGGCGGGCTGATCCTACGTCCGCCGCCCGCGCATCCGTATGTCGGCGCGATCCGCCCGGTGCTGCCTCATGTTGCTGCCGCCTGCCGGCCCGATGCGGGCATTCTGGTATCGCGCGCGCTCGGTGCCGTGCTGCCCGTGATCGCGCCCGGCTTCCGCATCTATGCCGGAAAGGACCAGTACCTGAACTGGCAAATCGCCAACCTTGCGCCTGGCTCTCCGGATCGCAAGCGCGCGGAAGATGTCCGCGATGCGTCCAGCTACCTTGGCGGTAACGCGGCCAATGAAGCGGCCTTGGCCGCCGTGGTGGCGGCCGAGCGTCCGGAGATCGTGATCGCCGACGCGCCGCTGTCCTCAAGCGCCGAACAGATGTTGGCCGATTACCGGCGTGAAACCTACCGGGCGGCGTCGCCCTACGTGCGGGGCAAGACGGAGACCCACGTGATCTACAGCCTGCCGGGCGTCTGCGCCTTCCCGGAGTGATCGCCCGCAACAAAAGAAAACCGGCCCGCGGGGAGCGGGCCGGCGAGGTTTAACAGGGAGGCTGCCGAGGCATCCGGGGAGGGAGGGGAGAGAGACACCTCGACAATGACCGTACCCTAGCGGGCAGATCGGTCTGATTCAGTGACCAAAGTCACATTCGAAAAAAATAATTTAAGGGATGCGGGGCCGGGGCCAGCACGCGGCGGCGCCGGGTCGGTCAGTGCTCTTGGAGCTGGCGGTAGAAGTTACGGTCCAGCAGCACAGCCTCGGACAGGGTGCGGCGGCGGTTTTGGGAATCTTCGCGGACCAGAACGTAATGAGGAACGGGCGTGCGTTCGCTGCCGTTGGCGGCGACGACCCAGACCATGCGGGGTTCGTCCACCTTCACGAAACGGGCGCCTAGGTCGATGCGACGCTTCTTCATTGTTCTTCGGTTTCTTGGTCTTCGATGGGGTGACAGGAGGAGAGCACTTAGCCGCACTACGTAACGCGGCGGTCACCTGCATTTCAAATTAAAAATCGGCCCGAAGGTCGAAAAAAAGTCTTGCCTGCGGAACGGCGGCGCTTTGGTGTGAAAACGGCCCGCCACTCTTAAGCCCCCCCGTTGCATAGGTCGGGCAATGTCGCCGGAACGCGGGTGCGTCGTTTAGGATTGCAAGCACCCCCTATTCGTTCACGGCGGAGGTCCATCGCCGGCCGCGGCACGGGCCGGACCGCACGGCGGTCTCAATGATCGCCCCTAATGCCTTGAAGTTATTTGGTTAATGATATCCGTTATGGATGCGCGAATCGGGCGGCCCCACTGCGCAAGTAGTTGCGAGGGCGCGATTCCGCCACTGTTGCGGAACGATTTTGCCCGTCACGGGGCCGGGTTCGGGCCCGCCAAGGCCCGGCCGGGGCTCCCGGGGCGGGGTCAATGCCCGCCTGCCCGTATGATATGAAGTCCTGAATTATCAGAACGTTAACCAATTTCCCTCAACAATAACCTCGGATTCGGGCGTAAGCCCGTTGATGCACAAGGCCTCTGCCGCCGGTGTTTCGGCTGGCCGCCGTCCGCTTAACAACGATAGCAGTTGCATGGCGCCGGCGAGCGGGTAAATTCATTGCATCACGGGTATGGACCGGCCCGTCCGGACACGGCCTTCCGGCGCCCGCGGGGATCCCGGCGCGGGCCGGGGCGGCGGACCGGAGGGATGACGTCGGCAGCGAACAGGCATGGGGCCAGGCAATGACCCAGGACATTAAAAAACATTCCTATACCATTCCATGTGCCTCCGCGTTCCGTGACGCGGTGACCGATCTGGCCACCCGGCGGCGGGTCAACGTGGGCGATCTGGCGCGCTCGGTCCTGCTGGTCGTTCCGGAAGGCGTGATCCGGGATTTCCCCGATCCGGGCGAGCCGGATCAGGACGACCGCGAAACGGTCATTCTCAAATCCGGCACGGCCAAGGGCCGTCCGTGGCGGCGCAAGCCGCGTCTCCAGGTGCGCATGGCGCCCGGGTTCGAGGTCGAGTTCATGCGCCGCGCCCTGGCCATCGCCCTGGCCCTGGACCACGGGGAAACCCGGGTGCTGCTGCGTTCCGAGGAGGCCCCGCAAGAGCCGCCGGAAGCGACCGGGCGGGAGGTCGTCGACCCCGAGGAGCTGGTCCGCCTGCGCACCATCGTTTCGGTGCTTTCGTTCGACCCGTTGAACGACGGCGTGCGGTCCCGCGAGGATGCGCTTTACGTCCTCGGCTTCCCGCCGGGCCGCATCCCCGACGGCGAGACGTTGCGCGCGCGGTTCCGCATGCTGGCGACCATCCATCATCCGGACAGCCCCCACGGCGACCATCGCCGCATGAGCCAACTCAACAGCGCCATGGATATTCTGAAGCGCGGCGCGGCCTGACCGCGGGTCCGGCCCCCGAGGGGGCCAGGGACGCGACCGATGCGCTTACGGAACGAAAACCGCCGTCCTTCCGGCCTGAATCCGCGCTGGGCGGGCCATTTTTTCTTGAGGCGGTCCGGCCGTTATGGCCTCATGCCGGCCAAGGACGAGACGCGCCGCCCTGCCGTCCGGCAGCGGCGGACCAACGACATTCAGGACAAGATCATGCGACTAAAGGATAAGGTGGCGCTGGTGACCGGCGCCGGATCGGGCTTTGGCGAAGGCATCGTGCACCGCTTCGCCGAGGAAGGGGCGCAAGTCGTCGTCGCCGACATCGACGGCGCCGCCGCCGAGCGGGTGGCCAAGGACATCCAGGCCCGCTCGTTCCAATGCGACGTTTCCGACAGCGCCCAGGTCAAGGCCATGGTCGCGGCCACCGTCGGCTGGCACGGTCGTCTCGACATCCTGGTCAACAACGCGGGCATCGCCCAGAAGCGCGGCCCGCTGCTGAGCGTCAGCGAGGCCGAGTTCGACCGCATCTACGCCGTCAACGTAAAGAGCATCTATCTGGCGGCCATCCATGCCGTGCCGCAGATGCGGGCCCAGGGCGGCGGCGTCATTCTCAACACGGCCTCGACCGCGGGCGTGCGCCCGCGCCCGGGCCTGACCTGGTACAACGGCTCCAAGGGCGCGGTCATCACCCTGACCAAGTCCATGGCGGCGGAACTGGCGGCGGACAAGATCCGCGTCTGCGCGCTGAACCCCGTGCTGGGGGCGACCGGCCTGACCGCCGATTTCATGGGCGGCGACAGCCCGGAACTGCGCCAGCAGTTCAACACCACCATTCCGCTCGGCCGCATGTCGACGCCCCAGGACGTCGCCAACGCGGCCCTGTTCCTGGCCTCGGACGAGGCCGAATTCCTGACCGGCGTGTGCCTGGAGATCGACGGCGGGCGCTGCATCTAGCGATCCGCCGCCGGTAATTCATAAAGGGGAGGAGACACCCATGCCCAACAACAAGCCGCGCCTGCTGGTCGCCCGCATCTTTCCCCAGGATGTCATGGACCGCGCCGCCCGCGATTATGACTGCATCGTCAATTCCGAGGACGCCAACTGGTCGGGGGCGGACGTGATCGCCCGCGCGGGCGAGGTCGATGCGATCCTGACCTCGGCCCGCACCAAATACCCGGCCGATGTCATCCAGGGCCTGCCGGCGAACGTGCGCATGCTGGCGACCTTTTCCGTGGGCTACGAACATATCGACCTCGACGCCGCCAAGGCGCGGGGCCTCGTCGTCTCCAACACGCCGGACGTGCTGACCGAGGCCGTCGCCGACATCACCATCCTGCTGCTGCTGGCGGCGTCGCGCCGGGCGCGCGAGGCGTTCGAGATGCTGGCGGGCGACCAGTGGCTGAAGATCGGCGGCTGGCGGCCGACCCAGTTCCTCGGCACCGGGGCCCAGGGCAAGGTGCTGGGCATCCTGGGCATGGGGCGCATCGGGCGCGCGGCGGCGGCCCGGGCGCGGGCCATGGGCATGACGATCCACTATCACAACCGCTCGCGGCTTTCGCCGGACCTGGAACAGGGGGCGGTCTACCACGACACGCCGCAGTCGCTGTTGAAGGTCTCGCAGTTCCTGTCGATCCATTGCGAATCGACGCCGGAAACGCGCAAGCTGATCAACGAAGACGGCATCGCCCTGATGCCGGAAGGCGCGATCATCGTGAACACCGCGCGCGGCGACATCGTCGACGACGACGCCCTGATCCCGGCCCTGGAATCCGGGCGCATCGCGGCCGCCGGGCTCGACGTGTTCGCGGGCGAACCGGACGTCGACAAACGCTACTTCACGACCCGGAACGCGTTCATTCTGCCGCATATCGGCAGTGCGACGGTGGAAACCCGCAACGCCATGGGCTTCCGCGCGCTCGACAACCTGGACGCCTTCTTCCGGGGCGAGGAACCGGCAGACCGTCTGGCCTGATCCGTTCGATTGCAGGCATGAAAAAACCGCCCGGGGCTGGCGCCGCCGGGCGGTTTTTGCGTTTCCCCAGGGGAGGAACGCGGGTTCGGCTACTCGCGGTTGCCGAAGAACTGCAACATGAAGATGAACATGTTGATGAAGTCCAGGTAGAGCGTCAAAGCGCCCATGATGGCCTTCTTCTCATGCGTTTCCGAATGGTCGCCCTCGGCGTAGATCGCCTTGATCCGCTGCGTGTCGTAGGCGGTCAGGCCGGCGAAGATCAGCACGCCCAGGATCGAGATCACGAAATGCAGGCCCGAGGACGCCAGGAAGATGTTCACGACCGAGGCGATGATGATGCCGATCAGGCCCATGACCAGGAAGGTGCCCATGCCGGACAGGTCCTTCTTGGTCGTATAGCCGTACAGCGACAGGCCCGCGAAGGCGGCCGAGGTGATGAAGAACACCCGGACGATGCTTTCGCCGGTGAAGGCGAGGAAGATGTAGCTGAGCGACAGACCCATCAGGCCCGCGTAAACCCAGAACAGGGTCTGCGCCGTCGCGGCCTTCATGCTGTGGATGCGCGCCGACAGGAAGAACACGAAGCCGAGCGGCGCCAGCATGACGACCCAGCGCAACGCCGTGCCGTGAATCGCATTCATCAGCTCGCCCGAGGTCGAGGCGGCGAAGGCCACGGCCCCCGTGAGCGCCAGGCCGATGCACATGTAGTTGTAGACGCGCAGCATGTAACTGCGCAGGCCGACGTCGATCCCGGCGGCAGCGGCCTGCGCATGGTCCATGCGCCCGGTCTGCAGCCGGAACCTATCGTTCTGACCCATAGCCATTGGTATTCTCCTTTTACACTTCCCTAATCGGGTGGCCGTCCTTGTGAGGTTGGCGGCCCTGCCCGGTGAAACCTGTGAATTTCCCTGTTCCTAATATGGCAGCGAATACCGGAAATTCAACTGTTACCGGGGCGTCACACTGGTTTTACGCACGATTTCGGCGCCAATGTTTCCGTCACTGGTTGCGCAGGTGGGGCATGGCCTTCTGGCCCATGGCCCGCCAGGTCCCGAACAGCCCCATCACCAGCGTCACGGCGAGGCAGAACGCCGCCGTGACGGCGGCGGCGGGCAGATCGAAGGCCCAGTCGCTTTTCATCAGGTGGACGACGATGCCCCAGGCGGCCGCCGTGCCCACGGCCGCGCCGATCGCCGCCGTCAGCAGGCCGAGGGCGCCGTATTCCAGGAGATAGCCGCCGAGCACCCGGCCGCGTCCGGCGCCCAGCACCTTGAACACCACGGCGTCGTAAACCCGGCGCCGATGGCCGGCGGCGATGGTGCCGGCCAGGACCAGGGCCCCCGCCGCGATGGTGATGGCGGCGACGCCGCGCACGGCCCAACTGACGCCTTCCATGATGCGCGCGGCCGCTTCCAGGGCTTCGCGCACGCGGATGGCGGAGACGTTCAGGAAACGGTCGGCGACCGTGCGCTCGATGGCGTCCTCGGCGGATGGCGGCGCCTCGACCGCGGCGATATGGCTGTGCGGCGCCCCTTCCAGGGTGCCGGGTGCGAAGATGATGGCGAAGTCGAAGCGCAGCGACCGCCAGTCGATCTGGCGCAGGCTGGCGATCTTTGCCGTCACGGGCCGGCCCAGGATGTTGAGGGTCAACGTGTCGCCCAGGCCGACGCCGAAGCCCTTGGCCAGATTGGCGTCCAGGGAAATCAGCGGCGGGCCGGCGTAATCCTTGGGCCACCACTCGCCGGATGTGATCTCGCTCGCCTCGGGCCGGGCCGCCGCATAGGTCAGGGCGCGGTCGCCGCGGATCGCCCATTGGCTGTCGGGCGCGATCTCGGCCTGATCCACGGGCGTGCCGCCGATATGGGTGATGCGCCCGCGCAAGCTGGGCACACGTTGCAGATGGGCGGTGCCCGCCACGCCCATCACGGCGGCGTCGAATGCGGCGACCTGGTCGGGCTGAATATCCAGAAAGAAAAATGCGGGGGCTTCCTCCGGCAGGCGTTCGGAAACCTGGCGGGTCATGTTGGCGTCGATCAGGGCGACGGCGACCAGCACGGCCAGGCCCAGGCCCAACGACGTGACCACGCTGGGCACCATGCTGTCGGGCCGCCCCAGATTGGCGACGACCAGGCGCAGCCGCGCCCCCGGCGGGCGTTTGCAGGCCCGCGCGGCACATCCGACGGCCCAGGCGGCGGCGCGCAGCACGGCCAGGAACAGAATGGCGCCGCCGACGAACCAATAGGCGAACCAGTGGTCCGCCGCCGTGGCGACGGTCAGCGCCGCGAGCGCGGCCACGCCCCCGGCCATCAAGACCAGATAGCCGAACCGGGGGCGGCGGGCGGCGGGGGCGACGCGGTCGCGGAACAGGTCGCCGGCCCGGACGTCGCGCGCGCGGGCCAGCGGCCACAGCGCGAAGGTCACGGCGGACAGCATGCCGAAGGCCGCCGCCGTGGCCAGGGCGGCGGGATAGATGCCGGGCTCGGGCGCCACGGGCAGCAGCCCGCCGAACGCCGCGATGCCGAGCCAGGGCAAGGCCGCCCCCAGAACAAGGCCCAGCGCCACGCCCCCCGCCGCCAGGATCAGCACCTGAATCAGGTAGATCGTGAAGATCAGCCGCCCGGGCGCACCCAGGCATTTCAGGGTCGCGATGGTCGTCGCCCGCTGGTCCAGGTATCCGGCGACCGCGTTGGTGATGCCGATGCCGCCGACCAAAAGGACCGTCAGCCCGACGAAGCCCATGAACAGGGTCAGGCGTTCGACGAAGCGGCGCACGCCGGGGGCGGCCTCGTCCGCCGCGCGGATGCGCCAGCCGGCGTCGGGGAATTGTTTGTTCAAATCCTCGATGAAGGCGGGGACGGACGTGCCCGGGGGCAGCATCACCCGGTGGTGATAGCGAATCTGGCTGCCGGGCTGCACCAGTCCCGTGGCCGGCAGGGCGTCCAGGGACACCATGAACCGGGGGCCGAAGGAAAACACGCTGGCGACGCGGTCGGGCTCCTTCTTGATGACGGCGCGGATCTCGAACGCCGCCTCGCCGACGCGCACCCGGTCGCCGACCTTGGCGCCCAGGCGGGTCAGCAGGTTACCGTCGACGGCGGCACCCCAGGAGCCGTCCCGGTTTTCGAGAAGGGTACCAAGCGGCAGGGCCGGTTCCGTGACCAATGTGCCGGTCAGCGGATAGGCAGCGTCCACGGCCTTCAATTCGGCCAGGGAACGCCGCGCCTGGGGGTCGAGCGGCCGCGCCATGGTGCGCATTTCCACCGTGTCGGCGCGCGCCCGGGCATGGGCGTCGAGATAGGCAAGCTGCGCCGCGTCGGCGGCGCGGTGGGTCAGGCGCAGATCGACGTCGCCACCCAAAAGCTTGGTGCCGTCCCGGTCCAGCCCGGCGACGAAGGAGCGCGACAGGGAGTTCACGGCGGCGATCGCCGTCACGCCCAACACCAGACAGGCCAGAAAGATGCCGAGCCCGCGCAACACCCCGCCGGGCCCACCCTTAAGGTCGCGCCACGCCAGACGCCAGGCAAGGGCGATGCCCATGGGATCAGTCTCCGGCCAGGCGCAGGGCGGTCTGGTCGCCCGCGACCAGACCGTCGCGGATGGTCAGCATGCGCCCGCAGCGTTCGGCCAGTGATTTTTGGTGGGTGACCAGCAGCAACGTGGTGCCGAGGCGGTCGTGCATGCCGAACAGCAGGTCGATGATCTGATCGCTGGTGTGTTCGTCCAGGTTGCCCGTGGGTTCGTCCGCCAGCAAAAGCTTGGGCGATCCGGCGAAGGCGCGGGCGAGCGCCACGCGCTGCTGTTCGCCGCCCGACAGCTGGCCGGGATAATGGCTTGTGCGGTGGCCCAGGCCGACGGCGGAAAGTTCTTCCGCCGCGCGGTCGAAGGCGTCGTCCCGCCCGGCGAATTCCAACGCCACGGCGACGTTTTCCAGCGCCGTCATGGTCGGGATCAGATGGAAATCCTGAAACACGATGCCCAGGGTGTCGCGGCGGAACCGGGCCAGGCCGTCCTCGTCCAGGGCCGTCAGGTCATGGCCGGCGACGACGACCTCGCCGCCCGTCGCCTGTTCCAGGCCGCCCAGAACCATCAGCAGCGACGTCTTGCCCGATCCGGAGGGACCCACGATGCCCAGGGTCTCGCCGGCCCCGACGGTCAGGTCGATGCCTTTTAGGATATTGACCTCACCGGCTTCGCTCTCCAGGGTAAGGCGCAGGTCGCGCGTCCGTACCGCGGGCGCCGCCGGGCCGGTCTTTCCATTCGGATGAGCATCCATGCAATCGTTCCGCCGCCGTTTGTCTATCATGGGATATGTGCGCAAGGCCGTGAATGTCAACGCGGCGGCTGCCATTCTGTTGGTGTTGCTGTGGGGCGTTCCGGCCGCGAACGCGGCCCCGCCGCTGCGTCTGCTCGTCCTGGGCGACAGCCTGACCGCGGGCTACGGCCTGACGGCGGAAGACGGGTTCACCGCGCAATTGCAGGCGGCGTTGAAGGATACCGGGCGCGATGTCGTGGTCCTGAACGCGGGCGTGTCCGGCGACACCACGGCCGGCGGGCGGGCCCGCATCGGCTGGGCCCTGGGCGACAAGCCCGACGCGGTGATTGTCGAACTGGGCGCCAATGACGGCCTGCGCGGCCTCGATCCCAAGGCGACCTTCGACAACCTGGACGCCATCATCGCCGACATCCGCCGGGCCGGCCTGCCCGTGCTGCTGACCGGCATGCTGGCCCCGCCCAACCTGGGCCGCGACTATGCCGACGACTTCAACGCGATCTTTCCGCGCTTGGCGAAAAAACACGGCGTCTTGTTCTATCCCTTCTTCCTGGCCGGGGTCGCGGCCAAGCCCGATCTCAACCAGGACGACGGCATCCATCCCAATCCCGAAGGGGTGCGGGCGATCGTCGCGCGCATCCTGCCCTATGTTTTGGATCTGCTGACGCAGGCGCGGGGCAAGGCCAAGGGGGCGTCATGACCGGCTTCAAGCACGCCCATGCGGGCGGCGGCGACTGGGCCGAGATCGCGCGCGACTGCGCCCGTCAGCTCGACCCCCCTCCCGAGGGCGCCAACCTGGGCTTTCTCTACGTCACCGACGCCCTTGCCGACGAGCTGACGTCGATCCTTACCTTCCTGCGCCAGACCTCGGGCATCGAGGACTGGGTCGGCACCGTCGGCATGGGGGTCTGCGCGGGGGCTCAGGAATATCATGACGAGCCGGCGGCGGCGGTGCTGCTGGGCGCCTTTCCGGCGGATTCGTTCCGCGTGTTTCCCGTGCTGCGCGGCGGGCTCGGCGATATGCCGGCGGGCCTGCGCGGCTGGATCGACGGCGGGGCGGCGCCCTTCGCCGTGGTCCACGGTGACCCGTACAACCACCACCTGCCCGAGCTTTTGGAGGAAACCGCGAGCGGCCTGTCGTCGTTCCTGGTCGGCGGGCTGACGGCGTCGCGCGGCAGCGGCCCGCAGATCGCGGGCGCGGTCGCCAAGGGCGGTGTTTCGGGCGTCCTGTTCGGGCCGCAGGTCCAGGTCGCGACGGGGCTCAGCCAGGGCTGCACGCCCGTGGGCGAACCGCGCCAGGTGACCGAGGCCGAGGACAACATCATCATGTCCATCGACGGCAGGCGCGCGCTCGACGTCATGAAGGCCGACATCGGCGAGCTTCTGGCCCGCAATCTGGAACGGGTCGCCGGATACATCCACGCCGCCTTCCCCGTGCCGGGCTCCGACACCCGGGATTATCTGGTGCGCTCGCTGCTCGGCATCGACGTGGACCGCGGCTGGGTCGCCGTCGGCGGCGCGGTCGAGGCCGGCGACCGCGTCATGTTCGTGCGCCGCGACCCGATTTCCGCCGAACAGGATCTGGCCGACATGGTCAACGGCCTGAAGGCGCGCCTGCCGTCCCCGCCCCGGGGCGGGTTGTATTTTTCCTGCGTCGCGCGCGGCCCCGGCATGTTCGGCGCACCCGGCAAGGAAATGGCCCTGATCGTCGAACGCCTGGGCGACATCCCCCTGGTCGGGTTCTACGGCAACGGCGAAATTTCCAACGCCCGGCTGTACGGCTATACGGGCGTGCTGGCGCTGTTCCTCTAGGGCTCTTCCGCCGATCCTGCGAATCGGGACCATTTCGCCCCCGGTTTTTCCTGCCGCCGCCCGACCGCGCCATGATGGCGCCGCATTTGCTTTTGATCCTCGAGGCCTGGAAAGCGGCGTCGTCCGGGCGGGTTGCCCCACACCTTGGTGCATACGTCTGGACATCCCCAAACCGACGCCATAGAAGCGAAGGCAAGGGAACGGCGCCGTCTGTTCCGGGAAGCCAACAGCCAAGGAGGCCGCGTCATGCGCCTTTTCGTCGGATTGGACCTGCCCGAAGACCTTCGTCTCACCCTTGGCCTGCTGCGCGCCGGCATCAACGGGGCGCGCTGGGTTCCCCCGGAAAACTTCCACATCACGCTGCGCTTCATCGGCGAGGCCGACCGCCATCAGGCGGCCGACCTGGACGACGCCTTGGCCGACATCGACGTGCCGGCCTTCGATCTGGCCTTTCACGGGGTCGGCAGCTTCGCCTCGCGCGGGCGGCTGCGGGCGATCTGGGCCGGGCTCGAATCCTCGGGCGCGCTTGTCCATCTGCACGACAAGGTGGAGCGTGCCGCGATCCGCGCCGGCTTCGCCGTGGAACAGCGCAAGTTCAAGCCGCACGTCACCCTGGCCCGGCTCAAGGGCACGCCGGAGGTCGCCGCGCAGCGGTTTCTCGAAGACCATGCCGGGTTCACGACCCGGCCCTTCACGGTGGACCGCTTCGTCTTGTTCGAAAGCACGCTGGGCGGCGAGGGGGCGCATTACACGCCGGTCTGCCGCTATCCGCTCGGCACCTTCGATTACGCCGACTACGGCGATTTCGAGGATCTGGCCGCCGACTACGCCGACAGCGAGGTCTAGGCGCCCTTGATCAGGTCCGGCAGGCGCGTCATGTCGTCGAACACGGTCTCGGCCCCGGCCGCCATCAGGGTCTCGCCGTAATGCGCGACCTCCCGGGCGTGGGAGGCCCCGGTGAAGCCGAGGACCCGCATGCCCGCGCGCCGCGCCCCCGTCACCCCGGCGGTGGAATCCTCGATCACCAGGCAATCTTCCGGCGCCCGGCCCATGGCGTTGGCGGCATGAAGGAACAGGTCCGGCGCCGGTTTGCCCTGCTTGACCATGCCGGCGGAAAACAGGTGCGGCTTGAAGAACGGCAGCAGGCCGGTGACCCCCAGGGTCGTCTCGATCTTCACGATCGGGCCCGACGAGGCGACGCAGCGGTCGTGGGTCAACTCCCGCACCATCTCCAGAACACCGGGCATGGGTTTCAATTCGCGCTGGAAGGCTTCCCGGTCCTTGACCTTCAGGGTTTCGATGAAATCGTCGGGCACTTCGACGCCCTCGCCGCGCACCAGGTTGACGACATCGGTCATCCATTTGCCGGTGAAGCGTTCGCGGCACTGCTTGGCGGTGATGGCATAGCCCAGGGCCGACAGCTGGCCGGCCAGCACGCGCGACGCGATCATCTCGCTGTCCACCAGGACGCCGTCGCAGTCGAATATCAGAAGCATGGGTCACTCGCCGAATGAGAGGAGGGGCGGCGCAGGTGTACGGGCAGCGGGTGTTGTTTGTAAAGGACGCACCGCGCCCGCGCGGTTCGGATCAGCGCGCCAGGTCGGTTTCGCGGATGTGCTCGAGCAACCCCCGGGACGCGGCCTCGATCATGTCCAGCACCTTTTCGAACCCGTCGCCGGGGCCGTAGTAGGGATCGGGGACTTCCGTCAGGCCCAGGTGCGGCGCGAAGGCGAGGAACATGTGCAGACGGTCCCCCCGTCCCTTGGACGCCAGCAGGGACAGGGCGGCGTGGTTGCGCCGGTCCATGGCGAGGACGTAGTCGAAATCCTCGAAATCCTGGGCCCGGGCCTGGCGGCAGCGCAGGTCCGACAGATCGACGCCCCGGTGCTTGGCGGCTTCCTGGGCCCGGGGGTCCGGCGGTTCGCCGATATGCCAGTCGCTGGTGCCTGCGGAATCGGTTTTGATGACGGCGTCCAGGCCCTCCCGGCGGACAAGGTCGCGGAACACGCCCTCGGCCGTGGGCGAGCGGCAGATGTTGCCAAGGCAGACGAACAGAACGTTGACCAGGGTGCGGCCCTCTCTCTTATAGTGCGGCGGTGATACCAGGGGCGTAGTTTACGCGCGGCGGAGAGGCGCAACAACCATGGCCGGAGACGCAGTGGCGAAACACGGGCCGTCCATCGTCGTTCTGACGGGGGCGGGCATTTCCAAGGAATCGGGGCTCGCGACCTTCCGTGATGCGGACGGCATCTGGGCGCGCCACCGGATCGAGGACGTGGCTACGCCCGAAGCCTATGCCCGCGACCCGGAACGGGTGCTTGGATTCTACAACGCCCGGCGCCAAGGGGCGGTTGCCGACGACGTGCGCCCCAACCCGGCGCATCTCGCCCTGGCCCGGCTGGAAGCCGACTGGCCCGGCCAAGTCACGGTGGTGACCCAGAACATCGACGACCTGCATGAACGGGCCGGTTCGAAAAACCTGATCCACATGCACGGCGAATTGCTGAAGGCGCGCTGCACGGCGTGCGCCGGCGTGCATCCCTGGCGGGACGACATCACCTTGGACCTCGCCTGTCCGGCCTGCGCGTCCCTGGGCACCCTGCGTCCCAACGTGGTGTGGTTCGGGGAAATGCCGCTTGGCCTGGATGAAATCGACGCCGCCTTGGCGACCTGCGCCCTGTTCCTGTCCATCGGCACTTCGGGCAACGTCTATCCGGCGGCGGGCTTCGTGCAGCATGTGCGTTTGCTGGGCCGCGCGCGGACGATGGAACTGAACCTGGAGCCCAGCGAGGGGGCGAGCCTGTTCGAACACGCCCGCTACGGCCCGGCGTCGGAAACCGTGCCGGCCTTCGTCGATGACTTGCTGATGCGGGGGCTTGCCGCCGCCGTGTAGCGGGCTAGCCTTCGTTGACCAGGCGCACGCCGTCGAAATCCTCAAGCTTTTCCGCCTCGATGATCTGATGGATCAGGCTGCCGTAGGTCTTGGGAATTTCCGAATACTGGGTCAGGCGCGTCGCCAGATGGCGCGCGTCGGGATCGCGGCCCTGGTCCCGCATGTGGCGGCGCGCGCGGCGGAAGTCCAGATAGGCCGGATGGGTGTTCAGGTTCAGCATGTAATGGGCCACGCCCGCCCCCAGGTCGTCGTATTTCACGACCTTGAAGCCGTTGGCCTTTTCCGGCTCCAGCCCCGGGGTATCCGGGTTGTAGGTGCGGATGCCGAACAGGTTGTTGGCGTCGCGCGCGAAGCGCGATGTGCCCCAGCCGCTTTCCAGTGCCGCCTGGGCCAACACCATGGAGGCGGGGATGACGTCGACGCGCCGGCGCAGGGTCGTCACGTCGCCGGGCTTCACGTTGTACTTTTCCCAGAGGGCGTCGGGGACGTCGCCGGCCGGCCCGGCGGCGTGGCGGCGCTCTTCGCGGATGCGGGCGTTCTCGCGCGCCACCAGGGGCAGGGCGATCTTGAGGAAGGCCTGCTTCTTGGCGTCGAGGTCGAGCGCTTCCAGATCGGTCGCGATGCGGGCCGCGAACACGGGCGGGACCACGCCCGTCCGGCGCACCTTGTCCAGGGACACGGCATGCAGCGGATCACGGGCCAGGGCGGCGACGGCGCGGGCCTGGCTCATGGCCGTCTTGCGCAGGTCGCGGTCGGTCATCTCGAAGGTGATCCCGGCGGCGGCCAGAAGGACGGCGGCAAGGCCCGCCGTGGCGGTCCAACGCGCCGGGGTCAGGCGCGGTAGGCATGCGGTCATGTTCATCACTTTTCGTTGCCGGTGCGGCCGTGTGGCCAAGATGTGGTCGGCCCTCGGGGGTTGCAAGGCCTTATCGCGCCTAGCCGCCTTTCGGGCATGCGACCCTAAATGCCGGGCAATGGGTGCGACATCAGGGCCGCATTACGGCCATTCCATGGCAACTTGTAACAGAAAACGACGGCCTGTCGCCGATTCTCGCCTTACCGGCCGTTGCAGGGCTTCAGGGACAGCAGATAGGCGACGAGGTCGCGGCGCTCCCAGTCGTCCTTGACGCCGTCATAGGTCATGGTCGTGCCGGGCACGACCCCCAACGGGTCGGCCAGGAACCGATCGAGGGTCTGATTGTTCCAGATGAACCCCGCGGCCCGCATGGCGCCGGAATAGTCGAACCCGGGCAGGCTCCCGGCCCGCCGGCCCTTGAGCCCGCAATGGCGCGGGCCGACGCGGTCATGGGCGACGGCGTGGCAGGCCAGGCAGCGGTCGTAAATCTGTTTACCGCGGACGGGGTCCGGGGCAACGGCGGCCTGTGCCGGGGACGCGGCGGCGATGGCGGCCGCCGCCAGCAGCCCGGCCCAGGCCCGGCGAAGGGCGGCGCGGACGTGGTCGGCGGCCCCCTTTCGGGGACCGCCGACGGCTGCGCCGAAGGGGGTGCGGCGCGCGCCCATTACGACACGAAGGCCACGGGAACGGGATTCTGGCCCAGGGCGTTGCGCAGCACCGCCCAATGCATGGCCTCGTCGCCGAGAATACTCGCCGCCGCCTTGGCCAGATCGCGGTTCTGGAACAAGGGCACGGCGCCCAGATAGGCGCTGACCGCCCCCTTTTCCAAACCGGCGGCGAAGCCCAACACGTCGTTCTGGGACTTCAGCCGGTCGACGGGGAAGTCATAGGCCTTTTTCGCGTCGACAGGATTTCCGCCGAGCGACCGTACGGTCTTGGCCAGGACATCGGCATGTTCCTTGTGATGGCCCTGGAACTGCACGGCGAGGTCCAGAACCGGCTTTTGCAGCAAGCCGCTTTCGGCCCCGACCTGATAGGCGGCGATGGCCTCCAGCTCGGCGCCGAGGGCGGTGTTCAGGATCGAGATATCGGCGGCGCTGGCGCTGCTGCCGGCGGCGGCGCTTTCGCATCCGGCAAGCATGGCGACGGCGGCGGCCGACAGGGTCAGGGTGCCGGCGCCGCGCAGGAAGCCGCGGCGGGGCAGGATCAGGCCGTTGTCTTCGGTCGCAAGGTCCGGGGCCTGAAAGTCGGGTTGGGTATCGGTCATGGGAATCTCCTTTTGGTTGGTTTGGGGGGGTGGAACCTGGGCAAGGGGGTGGCGTCGACGCCCGAGGGGGTGCCTGGGAATCGGGAAAGTTTTTGTTGGGTCAGTCGGGCGAGGACGTCAGGCGGTCGAGAACCCCGTTGACGATGCGGTCGCAGCGCGCGCCGGCGAAAGGATGGACGTCTTGCAGGGCGCTGCCGGCATCCCGGTCGAGCAGGTCGCGCAGCCGCGCCCGGGCCCGGTGGAACCGGGTGCGGACCGTCGATGGCGGAATGCCCAGCATGTCCGCCGTTTCATCGACGGAAAACTCCTCGATCCCGCGCAGAACGAAGACCGCCCGGAAGTCCTCGGGCAACTGGGCGATGGCGACTTCGAGATAGCGGCGGATCTGATCCCGCGCCGCGTTCTGTTCCGGCGTGGTGGCCGGGGCCACCAACCCGCCCGACGGGCGCAGGTGGGCGGCCATGGAAATCACGTTTTCCATCGTATCCAATGGTTCGGTCATGCGGGTTTTCCTGCCGCGGTTGTGGACTTCATGAAGGGCGATCTTGACCAGCCATGTCGACAGCCGGGCCCGCCCGTCGAATCGGTCGATCGCCCGGAACGCCTTGATGTAGGTTTCCTGGATGACGTCCTCGGCGTCCGCGTCGCTGGGGACAAGGTTGCGGACGAAGCGGTAGAGCAGCCGGTTGTGGGCGCGCATGATCGCTTCGAACGCCGCGTGGTCGCCGGCGCGGGCCCGGCCGATGACGGCCTCCGTCACCGTGACGTCTTTGTGAACGGGCTTCCTGGCGCTGTGCATTGAATTTCGTCCTCAGGCGGTTAACTGTGTCTGGTCATTGGACGCGGCCGCGCGCGAAAAGGTTCCCGCCTTTTTCCAGATCATGCGTGACGGCCCGGATCGCAATGACATTTATCCGCCGCAACGGTGCGGGAGGCCCGGCATGGGATCGGAAAATCTGGAAACGGTGCTGAAGCGCGCCCGCGCCTGTACCACCTGCGCGGACCAGCTGCCGCTAGGCCCCCGGCCGGTGGTGCGCATGGCGCCGTCGGCCCGGGTGCTGATCATCGGCCAGGCGCCGGGCACCAAGGTCCATGCCTCGGGCGTGCCGTGGGACGACAAGTCCGGCGAACGGCTGCGCGACTGGCTGGCGGTCGGCGGCGACGTTTTCTATGACGAAACCCGCATCGCCATCATGCCCATGGGCTTCTGTTATCCGGGCCGGGCACCCAAGGGCGGCGACAACCCGCCGCGCCCGGAATGCGCGCCGCAATGGCACGGGGCTCTGCGCGCCTTGCTGCCCGAGGTTCGTCTCACCCTGTTGATCGGCACCTACGCCCAGAAATACCATCTCGGCGCGCGCGCGCCCGCGACCATGACGGAAACGGTCGCGCGCTGGCGCGATTTCCTGCCGGACTATCTGCCGACCCCCCATCCCAGTTGGCGGACCACCCATTGGATGGCCAAGAACCCCTGGTTCGAATCGGACCTGCTGCCCGACCTCCGCCGCGTTGTGGCCAAGGCCCTGGCCTGATCCCCGATTTCCGCATCCCGGCCCCTTCCCGGGTGGAGCCTTGACGTCGGGCGCCGGGGGCGCGATGCTTGGCCGATAAGCGCATCCACTTGAGCTTGTTTTGTGGATGCGCCGGGGAACGGGACGGGGATCCCTTGGAACACATCGCCGCATCGGACATTCTGCGCCGCCTGGAATTCGATAATCCCTGGTGGGCCTTTCGCTCCGGCACGCGGGTGCGCTTCCGCCACCCGCCGCAGCGCGGCTTCGCCCGCGATTTCGCGGTTCGCGCCCTTGATGCCGCGCTCGACGTGCCGCTGATCGCCGCCGGCCCGCCGGGGGCCGGCAAGACCATTGTTCTGCGCCAGACCCTGGCCGCCGTGGTCCGCGCCGGCGTGTCGCCCATGCGCATCGCCTATCTGTCCTTGGGCGCGCCCGTGTTTTCCGGCGAGGATCTGGCGGCGCTCGCCGACCGGGTGCTTGACCGCTTCGCCTACGGCCGTGACGAAAAGGTGTTCCTGTTCCTGGACGATCTGGATTACGTCGCCGATGGGATCGGTCAGTTGGCGGCCTTGCAATCGCGCCTGCCGAACGCGCGGCTGATTGCCGGCCTGTCGTCGGGCACCCCCCGTCTGACCCCGGGGCGGGCCGAGATCGCAAACGACGGCGGGGCCGGCGCCGTCGAGGTCCGCATTCTGCCGCCGCTCAGCTTCGCCGAATTCATGGGTTTCCGGCGCACGGACGCGGGCGGCGTGCTGCCCGAGGCCGGATCGTCCCTGCCGCTCGACGCGGCGGGGATCGCGGCCCTCAACGCGGAATTCGCGCGCTATGTCGCGTTCGGCGGGTTTCCGTCCGGCATCGCCGCCAAGCGCGAGGACGAATCTCCCCCGGCCCTGGTCCGCGACGCCCTGCTGCACGACGTCCTGCACCGCGACCTCGCCGCCTTCGCCGGGGTGATCGAGCCGCGCGAGCTGGGCCGCCTGTTCGCCGTCCTGGCCCGCAACACGGGCGGCGAGGCCGCCATCGAGGATTTGGCCAAGGCCACGGGCGTGGCCAAGAACACGCTGCGCAAGTATCTCGATTTTCTGGAAGGGGCGTTTCTGATCCGCCGCGTGCCGCGCCTCAACCGCGACGGCCGGCCGTTCCAGCGCCAGGTGCTGTTCAAGGTCTATCTGACCTCGCCGACCCTCTACACGGCCCTGTTCGGCCCCGTCGCCCCCGACGATCCCGACTATGGGCGGCTGGTGGAGACGGCGGTCGCGGCCCAATGTTTTGCCACGGGCCTGGCCGACCGCCTGGCCTACGCCAGCTGGAAGGGCGGCATGGTCGACCTGGTCCTGCTCGACGAACCGGACGGAAGGCCGGAACAATTGTTCCAGTTCGACTGGTCGGGGGCGGTGGCGGCGTCGGACAACGGGCCCGACACCATGGTCAATTTCGCCGTGCGCACCAATCCGGACGCGCGGATGACGCTGTTGACCAGGGGGCGGGGCGGCCCGGCGCGGCGCGGCGGGCTCGACCTCAATCTGGTGCCGGCGGCGCTCTATGCCTACTGGCTGGGCACGCGGAAGGGTTAGCTAGCGGCCGACGGCGGCTTCGGACAGCAGCCAGTCGCGGAATGCCTTGACCGGCGCGTCGTCGCGGCGCGCCTGACGGCTCACGAAATAACATCCCTCGCCGCGCAGAAGGTCGCGCCGGAACGGGGCCGCGAGCCGCCCGGCCTCCAGCGCGTCGCGCACCTGGGCCTCGCGGGTGATGGCGATGCCCATGCCGGCCTCGGCGGCGTCCAAGGCCATGGTCGTCAGATCGAACGTCTGGCCCTGATCGGGATCGACGGCCGTGGCGGGAACCCCCGCCGCCGTCAGCCAGCGCGCCCAGTCGCCCCGCCGATGGTAGGTGTGCAGCAGCGTGTGGTCGCGAAGATCACGGGGGTCCACCAAAGGCCGGTCGCCTGCCAGCAGGCGCGGATGGCAGACGGGAAACACGTCTTCCTTGAACAGAAGGTCCGCCGTCATGCCGGGCCAGGCGCCGGCGCCGAACTGGATCGCCGCGTAGACGTCGTCGCGGTCGAAATCGATGGGCCGGGCACTGGTCGCGATATGCACGGAAATGTCCGGATGCAGGGCCTGAAACCGGCCCAGGCGCGGCACCAGCCAGCGGATCGCGAAGGTCGGGGTGACATGGATGTGCAGTTCCGTCGAGGCCTGGTTGCGCGACAGCGCCCGGCAGGCGAGGTTGATCTGCCCGAAGGCGTCGCCCAATTGCTGGGCCAGGCGTTCGCCCTCGAAGGTCAGGCGCCGCGCCCCGCCTTCGACCTGGAACAGGCGGATGCCCAGCCAGTCCTCCAGATTCTTGACCTGATGGCCGACCGCCGAGGGCGTCACGCACAGCTCATCCGCCGCCCGCGCCAGGGTGCCCAGCCGGGCCGTGACCTCGAAGGCGCGCAGCGCGTTGAGCGGCGGAATGGGGTGCGCCATGGGCGGAGATTTCCTCAAATACTTCGATAGATTTGATCGGTTGCCGCTTTTTGGCGGCGGCGTACAATAGCGCCAAGAGCCCGGAATGCAAACGGGCCGGAAAACGATGTAGAAAAACTAGGGACGCATCCGCCATGGACATGACCGTTGAACGGCTCGGCGGCAGTTTCGCCGCCCGCATCTCCGGGATCGACGCCGGAAATCTCACCAACGCCCAGGCCGCCGATCTGCATCAGGCCTATCTCGACCACAAGGTGCTGGTCATTGAAGGACAGGACCTGTCCGTCGCCCAGTTCGACGCCTTCGGTACCCTGTTCGGCGAGACCGTGGAACATCCGGTGAAGAATTTCCTGCACCCCGACTTTCCCAAGGTCATGGTGCTGTCCAATTCGACCCGTTTGGGCAAGCCCGTGGGGGTCAAGGACGCCGGGTCGTTCTGGCATTCCGACCGCTCCTACATGGAGCGCGCGGCGGACGCGACGATCCTCTATTCCATCGAAATTCCCGACGAAGGCGGCGATACCTTCTTCGGCGACATGGAAGCGATCTACGACGCCCTGCCGGACAAGACCAAGGCCCGCATCGACGGGCGGCAGTACGTGTCGCAGTACCGCTGGTGCACCAACCGGGGCGATCCGGAATCGCGCTGGAACTTCCTGACCGAGGAAGAAATGGCAAAGACCCCGCCGGTCGTCCGCCCCATCGTGCGCACCCATCCGGAAACCGGGCGCAAGGGCCTGTTCGTGTTCCCCGGCGCCTCGGCGGGGGTCAAGGGCATCGTCGGCATGGACGCCGTCGAAAGCGCCGACCTGCTGGACGAACTGTTCGACCACATGACACAGCCGGAATTTCATTTTCAGTTCAAGTGGCGGGACCCCGGCACCATCGTGCTGTGGGACAACCGCTGCGTCATGCACCGGGCGACGACCAAGAACCTGCCGCCCGACAAGGTCCGCACCCTGCACCGCATTTCGACCCTGGGCGGCGTGCCCGCCTGAACCTCAGCAGCAGGAGACGACACGGATGAGCGGCAAGATCGCCCTGATGGTGGAATTCGGCGTCCGCCCCGAACGGCGGGCCGACTTCCTCGCGCTGATGCGGTCCCACGCCAAGATGACGCTGGACTCGGAGCCGGGCTGCGAGCAGTTCGACGTGCTCGACCCGGTGGAGACCAGCGACAGCGTGTTTCTCTACGAGCTTTACACGGACAAGGCGGCCGTCGACGCGCATATGAACTCGGCGCTGCTGGCGTCGACGCGCGGCAGCTACGACGACATGATCACGTCGAAACGCGTGGTTTGGTGCAAGGTGACGTAAGACCACCTGCCAAGGCAAAACGAAACACCCCGGCCATTCTTGGCCGGGGTGTCTTTTTATGCGTATGCGGCGTCCGTGGCGGGCCGGAGCGTGGGCGTTATCCGCCGTTGCGCTTCAGCGTCATCAGGCGCAGGGCGTTCAGCTTGATGAAGCCCTGGGCGTCGCGCTGGTCGTAGACCTGGTCTTCCTCGAAGGTGACCAGGGCCTCGTCATAGAGGCTGTTGGGCGACTTGCGGCCGGTGACCATGACGTTGCCCTTGTACAGCTTGAGCCGCACCGTGCCCGTCACGCGCTCCGCCGCCTTGTCGATGGCGGCTTGCAGCATCTGGCGTTCCGGCGCGAACCAGAACCCGTTGTAGATCAGTTCCGCATAGCGCGGCATCAGCTCGTCGCGCTGGTGCATGGCGCCGCGGTCGAGGGTGATGCTCTCCATGGCGCGGCGCGCGGCGAACAGCACGGTGCCGCCGGGGGTCTCGTAGACGCCGCGCGACTTCATGCCGACGAAGCGGTTTTCGACGATGTCCAGGATGCCGATGCCGTTGGCCCCGCCCAGCTCGTTCAGCTTGGTCAGCAGGGTGGCGGGCGACATCTTCTCGCCGTTCACGGCGACGGCGTCGCCGCGCTCGAAATCGATGGTGATTTCCGTGACCTTGTCGGGCGCGTCCCAGGGGGCGACGACGCGGGTGTAGATGCTGTCGTCGGCCTCGATCCAGGGGTCTTCCAGCACCTTGCCTTCGGACGAGATGTGCAGAAGGTTGGCGTCCTGGGAATAGGGAGCTTCGCCGCGCTTGTCCTTGGGGATCGGGATCTGGTGCTTCTCGGCGTATTCGATCAACCGGGTGCGCGAGGTCAGGTCCCATTCGCGCCAGGGGGCGATCACGCGGATCGAGGGGTTGAGGGCGTAATAGCCCAGTTCGAACCGCACCTGGTCGTTGCCCTTGCCGGTGGCGCCGTGGGACACGGCGTCGGCGCCGGTTTCGGCGGCGATCTCGATCTGGCGCTTGGCGATCAGCGGCCGCGCGATGGAGGTGCCCAGCAGGTAGGTGCCTTCGTACAGCGCCGCCCCCCGGAACATGGGGAACACGTAGTCGCGCACGAACTCCTCGCGCAGGTCCTCGACGAAGATCTGCTTGATGCCCAGCATCTCGGCCTTCTTGCGCGCGGGCTCCAATTCGCCGCCCTGGCCCAGGTCGGCGGTGAAGGTCACGACCTCGGCGCCGTAGGCGTCCTGTAGCCAGCGCAGGATGACCGAGGTATCCAGGCCGCCCGAATAGGCGAGCACGACTTTTTTCACGTCTTTGGTCATGGCGGGTTCCCTGATGCGGCGCGGGCGCAAAAGCGGCCCGGCGGAAAGACGGCGCAGTATAGGGATTTCGCCTGCCGCCGCAATACGCCGGCCCGCAAAAATCCCGAGACCGCGGGATCAGAAATGATACAGCACGCTGGCGGCGAACACGTTGGAATAGGCGGTGTCGGACAGGATATAGAGCTCCCATTCACCGCGCAGGGTCAGGCGGTCGGAAAACCGATAGTCCGCCCCCAGGCCGAGCACGGCGCCCGCGCCCGTTTCCTCCTGGGGGTTGGCCGTCGCCGCACTGTCCGCATCCTCCCACCACAGGCTGACGCCCGCGCGGACAAACGGTTTTAAGGGCGTGTTCAGGGGCAGGCTCAACAGGGCGCTTGTCGTGAAGGCATGGAACTGGCTTTCCTCCGTCGTCCCGTTGGCGAAGTGTTCGTCGAATGCGCCGACTTTGCCGATCGACGCCTCGAAGGCCAGGACGTCGTTGGGCCGGTAGCCGCCGAAGACCTTCCAGGCGAAGGGTTTCTCGTTAAGGGTCGTGTTTGCGTTGTCGCTCTCGTAATCGAACACGCCCAGGCCCAGGCCGACGCCGGCGTAGAACCGCTGCGGGCGGCCGATCGTTTGGTCTTCGGCGGGTGTGAATTGCTTTTGGCTGGCATAGCGGGCGGCGGGGTCGCTGTCCCCGCCCGGGGGCGCGGCGGCCTGGCCCCGCGGCGGCGCCCATGTGGGTGCGGGCCGCGGCGTCGGCGTGCGGTATCCCGGATGGGACGGGTTGGTTTGGGCGGCGGATGGCGTCGAGTAGGCGGCAGGGACCGGCGCCCGATAAACCGGCGTCGCCGGATAGGCCGGGGGTGCGGGCGGGTTGACGGCGCTGGCCGGTGCGGGGGCGGGCGGTATGGGCCGCACGTTCGGGTTGCCGCCTTCGCGTACAAGCCAATCGTTGACGGACAGGCCGCCGGCTTGGGCGAGTTCCTGCGGGGCCGGTTCTTGCCGATCCAATGGTTGCCGGGACAACTCGACCGGCCGCGCCAGGGCCTCGGCCGGGCCGCCGTCGAACAGCATTTCGCCGCCGCCGGCGGCGGCAACCTCGAAAGGTTGCGTCGGGCGCGGCGTCTTGCGCCTGGCCGGCAGGGCCTCGGCATGGGGTTCCGGGCCGGTGGACGTGGGCGTCACAGTGATGGTGGTGTGCGGCGCCGGCAGCAGAATCCGCGGGCGCGCCGGGGCGGATGCCGGAGACGGCGCGGCGGCAAGATCGATGACGATGCGGGCCCCCTGGCCGTCCTTGGGCAGCAGGGTGAACTGGCGGCGGATGTTGGCGGGGCGCCGCGTCTTGATGATCAGGCGGCTGCCGCGGGGATCGCGGTTGATCTCGATGGCGCGGATGATGCCCTGGGCCTGGGCCTGGGGCGTGCCGGCGGCATCGGACAGGGTGGCACCCGTCACCATGACGACGATCTCGTCCGTGCCGGGAAAGGCGAACTTGTAGGGAACGGGGGTGCGGGTTTCCAGCACCAGACGGGTGAAACCCTTGTGCAGGCCCGTGCGGACCTCAAGGCCCGGCGCCGGCTCCGCCGCATGGGCGGGCAGCGCGACAAGGCCCCAAACAAGGCCCGCGGCGAAAAGGTTGCGGATCAGGCGCAACACGGTCATGAACCCCCAGCTCGGTGATCTCCGATAACAGCCTAATTTTAAGGAGAAACCAGTTAAGACTGTCTGAAGGCGGGGACGGGGCCTAGGGGCGGAGGGCGATGCCGCGCCGGTCGTAGAGGTAATGCTTCAGCAGCAGCGGCACCACGGCGCCGATGTAGCTGCCCATCACCACGTCGGATACGTAATGAACGCTGGCCAGGAAGCGGCTGGCGGCGACGGCGGCGGCGAAGGTGAACAGCAGAGGCCACAGCCGGGGAAAAATCAAAAACAGCGACACGGCCAGCGACCACACCATCTGGGAATGACCCGAGGGGTAGGAGTTCATGCCGAAATCCGTGTTGAAGGGGACGAAGCCGTACAGGCCGTTTTCCAGCAGCTCGCGGGGCCGCATGCGGCCGATCAGGAACTTCAGCAGGTTGACCAGCACGCCCGCCGAGGCGATGGAAAGGATCACGAACAGGGCCGCGTGCATGGCACGGCGCAGGTGTTCGCTCCCCTCGGCCATGCGGCGGCGCAGGACCCAGCAGACGGCGGCGGTCAGGGCGGCGGCCGCGAAATAGAATTCCGGCTTGCCCAGCGCCCCCACCGTATGGCCGAAAAACCGCCGCTGGTCGGCGTCGAAGGCGGCGCGGAAGAACCGCGCGGCGGCCTCGTCGACAAATGCCATGCACAGGGCTGAGATGGCGGCGGCGGCGAGGAACCCGCCAATGATCAGGCTCCAGTTCAGGGGCTTTGCGGCGGTTTTGCTCATTTGGCTGGGACCTTCCGCACGAAGACATGCAGGGTCACGGGCTTGCCCTTGGAATAGTTGATGCCGGATACCCGGGCGGCTTCGCGGACCTCCGCCGCCCGGTCGCCGAGCGCCTTGGTGAAGGCGGGCAGTTCCCGGCCCTCGATGATGGCGGCGGCCCGAGGTTCGTTCAACAGGTGCTGGGCGGCGGCACCGCCCGAGGTCAATATTGTTTTTGTTCCGGAAAGAAAAACCAGGGACGGTTCGGAAAATCCGGCGGCGGCTGTCACGGGAACGGCGCCATCCTTGAATTCCGCCGCCACGGCATTGGCCGCGCGCGCGGCGACCCACATGGGCGCGAAGCCCGCGACCATCAGCCAGACCACCATGGCGGTCAGGATGCCCCCGGAAATCAGGGAATTTTCCAGGGCTTCGGTGATCACGTGGTGTTTCATGGCGGCCGCCGTGGTGGCCAGAAGATAGACCGCGAACAGGGCAAAGAACCAGGTGCGCCAGGTCGGATCGAGCCCGAAATGAAGGGGCAGATAGGCGGCCGCGCCGCCCAGGGTCAGGCCGACCAGGGCCCAGAGCCCGCCGGTCAACCACAGGGCCCGCTTGTCGTACCAGGGGGCCTTGCCGTCGAGAATCGCCATGGCGGACCGCGCGCAGATCAGGGCCAGGGCCGGATAGAGCGGCAGCACGTAATGGGGCAGCTTGGTCGGAATGATTTCCATCAGGATCCAGGCCGGGAGCAGCCAGGCGAGGCAGAAACGCAGCGCCGGGTCGGTGCGTTCCTTCCACGCGCGGAACAGAGCCGGCCAGGCCAGGAACACCCCAGGCCAGAAAAACAGAAGCATGGTCAGGACATAGTATCCCGGCGGGGCACCATGGCTTTCCTGCCCGCCCAGAAGCTTGGGGATCAGGTCCGTGGTGATCGCCGTCATGACGAAGCCGTCGCCGCCGTCCCCTTTGTCGCCGACCATGAGGAACCAGGGCAGGGCGAGGACCAGCATCAGCGGCAGACCCCAGAGCCAGCCGAGCCCCTTGATCCAGCGGGCATCGCGGTCGGCGACGGCGAGGGTTGCCAGGGTCAGGGCGGCGATCAGGGGCGCGATCGGCCCCTTGATGAGAATGCCGGCGGCCAGCGCCAGCCAGAACAGCAGCGACCAGCCGATCCCGGCTGTTTCGTCTTTCCCCCGCCGGGCCGCCAGGTAATGACGGGCCAGCGGCAGCATCAGGGCCAGGACGCAGGCCAGCAGGACCGCGTCGGTCTTGGCCTGATGGGCCTCCAGGATCAGCAGGGTCGACGCCGCCAGCATGGCCGCCGCCGTGAACGCCGCGCGCCGGTCGAACAGCAGACAGCCCAGGGCGAAGGTCAGCAGCACCGCCGCCCAGGCGCCGATCACCGACGGCACGCGGTAAGCCCAGATCTCCCGCGCCGCCACGTCGGACAGCAGGGTAACGCTGGCCGCCTGCAGCCAGTGGATGCCGGCGGGCTTCTTGTGGCGGGGCTGGTCCTGGAAGCGGATGTCGACGAAATCCCCGGTTTCCAGCATCTGCGCCGTCGCCTGGGCGAAGCGGGCCTCGTCCCGGTCGAGCGGCGGCAGGCTGGCGATGCCCGGCAGGAACAGGATGCAGCAGAACAGGGTCAGCAGGGCATAGGGTTTCCAGCCCAGGGTCGGATTGATCAGCAGGCGGCGGCCCAGGCGCGGGGCTTTTTTGGCGGCGGCGCTCATGCGGGCGGCGCCGAAATGGGTTTGTCGCCGACGAACCATACGTCCATGCGCGCCCAATAGAACGCGACGTGGTCCTTGATGGCGGCGCAGGCCGGGATCGGGTTGGGATAGGCCCAGGCCAGGTCGGTTTCCTCGATGTCACCCAGCCGGAAGGTCCAATATCGCGCCTCGCCCTTCTTGGGGCAGGTCGTGCGGGTTGCCGTCGCGGTCAGGAATTCGGCCGTGCGCACGTCCTCGGGCGGGAAATAGAACACGGCGGGATGGCCGTCCTCGCGCAGAATCTTGGCGTTCGTGCTGTCGGCGATGACGATGCCGCAGATCGCGGTGCGCACGCGGCCGGGGAAATCGGCGATTTCAATCCCGCCGGCGGCCATTACCGGATCAGGCATTGCCCGCCGCGTCGCGCGGGGCGGGGTCGGCGCCCTCGGGAACCAGGGCCTCGACACGGGCGGTCATGCGCTTCAGGCGCTCGCGCTCGCTGGCCGATTTCAGCTGTCCGCAGGCGGCCATGATGTCGCGCCCGCGGGGCTGGCGGATCGGCGACGAGAAGCCGCCGTCGTTGAGGATGGTGACGAACTTGTCCATGGCCTCGGGCGTCGAGCATTCGTAGGGTGCGCCCGGCCAGGCGTTGAACGGGATCAGGTTGAACTTGACCGGGATGCCCTTGGCCAGGCGCAGCAACTGCCGGGCGTCGGCCTCGGAATCGTTGACGCCCTTCAGCATCACGTATTCGAAGGTGATGCGCCGGGCGTTGTTGGCCCCGGGGTATTCGCGGCAGGCGCGGATCAATTCCTTCAGGGGATACTTCTTGTTGATGGGCACCAGCACATCGCGCAGTTCGTCCGTCACGGCATGCAGCGACACGGCCAGGTTGACGCCCAGTTCCGCGCCGCATTTTTCCATCATCGGCACCACGCCCGAGGTCGACAGGGTGATCCGCCGCTTGGACAGGGCGATGCCCTCGCCGTCCATGATGATCTTCAGCGCCTTCGATACGTTATCGTAATTGAACAGGGGCTCCCCCATGCCCATCATCACGATGTTGGAAATCATCCGCCCGCCGTCCATGGGCGTCGGCCATTCGCCGTAACTGTCGCGGGCGACCATGAACTGGCCGACGATTTCCGCCGAGGTCAGGTTGCGCACCAGCTTCTGCGTGCCCGTGTGGCAGAACGTGCAGGTCAGGGTGCAGCCGACCTGGGACGAGATGCAGATCGCCCCCCGGTCGTCCTCGGGGATGTAGACGGTTTCCGCCTCGTTGCCGTCGGCGAACTTGACCAGCCACTTGCGGGTGCGGTCGCTCGACGTCTGCTCGCGACTGACGACGGGCTTGCGGACCTCGAACACCTCGGCCAGCTTTTCGCGCAGCGGCTTGGCCAGGGTCGTCATCCGGGCGAAGTCGGTTTCACCCTGGTGATAGATCCAGTGCCACAACTGCTTGGTGCGGAACGGTTTTTCGCCGACAGCCGCGACCGCTTCGGCCAGTTCCTCGCGGGACAGGCCGACCAGATTGGTCTTTTCGGGGGCGGTTTCCATCGTCATGGGCCCTCATATAGCGCGTCCGGGCCCGCTTCCCAACGTGAAAACGCCAAGAAGGCTAGAACCCGCAGGCCTTGCCGATGGCTTTCCAGGCGGCGGTGAAGCCCTTGAGCGAATAGGTGTCCGTCGTCAGGGTGCCGCGCGACGAGGTGCCCTTCACGACCATGTCCGCGCCCCGGATCATGGCGTCGACCAGGGCCGCGTCCTTGCCTTCCTCGGCGAAGGCATGGCCGCCCGAGGTGAACAGCTTGTAGGTCTTGTCGCCGATGGTCACCGTGGCGTCCGAGCCTTCCTTGTAGTCGTAGCCGGTGGTCACGGAAACGACGCCCTTTTCCTTGTCCTTGGGCCGATGGGTGACCAGCATGACGACGCGGCCGCGCGCGGAATACTTGCCTTCCATCTTCTTGGGCTCGGAGCCCATGTAGCAGATCTTGGCCCCGGCCTCGTTGGCCGTGTAGGCCTCCCAGTCGTCGAACAGGCCGATCAGCTCCGGCGCGGCCTGGGCGGCGGCGGGGGTCAGGATGGCCAGGGCGGCAAGGGCGGCGGCGGCGATGCATTTTATCATCGCTCATAGATAGCCGGGACGGCGGCGGGCCTCAAGCCCGGGCGACGGGATAACTTTCCGGCCCCCTTGCCAGGGCCGCCGTTCGGTGGCATGGGAAGGCATGACGAAAAGCATCCATTCACCGGCCCCCGCGATCATCGAGGTCACGCGCGGCACCCTGGTCGAAAGCCGCCACCGCGTTCATGCGGCGGTCGCCGACGCGGCCGGAAACATCATCCACGCCTGGGGCGACGCGGATAAGGAAATCTACCCCCGCTCCGCGATCAAGCCGCTGCAGACCCTGGCCCTGATCGAAACGGGGGCGGCCGACCACTGGCGCCTGACCGACGAGCGCATCGCCCTGGCCACCGCGTCCCATTCCGCCTCGGCGGCGCATATCATGGCGGTCGAGGCTTGGCTGGACGACATCGGCCGGGGCGAAGGTGACCTGGAATGCGGCCCTCAGATGCCGACGGACGAGGCCGCGGCCCATCGCCTGATCAAGCAGGGCGACGCCCCGACGCGCCTGCACAACAACTGTTCGGGCAAGCACACGGGCTTTCTCGCGACGGCGCTGCACATGGGCGAAGATATCCACGGCTACACCGGCGCGGACCATCCGGTGCAGCGGCGGCTGTATCAGGCGCTCGTGGAAATGGGCGGGGCGGAGCTTTCGGGCACGGGGCGCGGCGTCGACGGCTGCGGCATTCCCGTCTACGGCATGCCGTTATCAGCCCTCGCCCGCGCCATGGCGAAAATGGCCGACCCGGGAACGGCCGGCCTGGGGGCCGTGCGCACGGCCGCCGTCCAGCGCATCGTGTCGTCCATGGCCAAGCACAACTTCATGGTTTCCGGGCGCGGGCGCTTCGACCATGCCGCCATGACGGCGGGCATCGCCGTCGCCAAGCGCACGGGCGTGCCCGTGTTCGCGACCAAGACGGGGGCCGAGGCCGTGCACGCGGCGATCCTGCCGGGCCTGGGCCTGGGCGTGGCGGTGAAGGCCGAGGACGGGGCCAAGCGCGCGTCCGATACGTTGATGGCGAATTTGTTGAATTTCCTGGGCGCCTTCGACGACGGGGCGCGCGCCGACATGGCGCCGTTCCTGGAGATGACCGTGGTCAACGCGGAGGGTGCGCCCGTCGGCGCCGTGCGGCCCCAGGCGGGCTGGGACCGGCCTCAGTCGTTGTAGACTTCCGGCGGCGTGTCCTCGAAGGCCTTCATGCGGGCCTGCGCCTTGCGCGAGAAGCGCCCGCCGAACTGAGGGGCGGGCAGGTCCTCGACGGGGCCGCCCTCGGCCACGGGGCGGGGCGCGAAACGGCCCTGGCTGGTCAGCCGGTCGTACATGACGATGGCCCCGGCGATGCCGACGTTGACGCAGAATGACATGGGAATCTGGATGATGTGGTCGCAGCGCCGGATCATCTCGGGGCTCAGCTCGCCGCGCTCCGGTCCCAGGACATAGGCCGCCTGCTGCGGGTGGCGGAAGCTCGGCAGTTCAATCGAATTTTCCAGCAGCTCGACCCCGACCAGCTTGCAGCCGTCCGGCAGCATCACCTGATCGGCCGTGGGAAAGCTGTAGAACGGCACATGCCCCCCGCTTTTCGAGGTGTCGGCCTTTTGCCCGATGGTGCGCTCGTAGGTCGCGTCGATGGTGAACACGAAAGACGCCCCGAAGGCATGGGCCGTGCGGAACAGATTGCCCACGTTCATGGTCTTGGAAATGCCTTCGACCCCGATTCCGAAATATCCGCGCATGGTTTGCCTTCATCCCCTGAAAGCGGGTCCGGGGCGTCTTGCCCTTTGGCCCTTGGTATGGTCAGGTTGCGCAACCTTGGCCAATTCCGGCCCGAAATCAAGTTTTGCCCAACCTGTCTTAAAAAGGAGACCCCGATGCGCGCGGTTGTCTGCACCACCTTCGACGGCATCGACGCCCTGACCTGCGTCGACGACGCCCCCGTCCCGCCGATGACCGAGAACGGCGTGCGCATCCGGGTGCAGGCGGCGGGCATCAATTTCGCCGACACCCTGATGTGCAAGGGCGAATATCAGGTCAAGCCGCCGTTCCCGTTCTCGCCGGGGCTGGAGGTCGCGGGCGACGTGCTGGAGGTCGCCCCCGGCGTGACCCGCGTCGCGCCGGGCGATCGGGTCATGGCGACGGTGCATTACGGCGGTTACGCGTCCGAGGCGGTCACCCATGAGGCCACGGTCTTCGCCATTCCCGACAATCTGGATTTCGTCTCCGCCGCCGCCTTTCCCATCGTCTACGGCACCTCGCATGTCGGCCTGGTCGACAAGCTGAAGGTACAGCCGGGGGAGGTCTTGCTGGTTCACGGGGCGGCCGGCGGGGTCGGCCTGACGGCGGTCGAGATCGGCAAGAAGCTGGGCGCGACGGTGATCGCCACGGCGGGCGGGCCCGACAAGCTGGCCGTGGCCAAGGAATATGGCGCCGACCATTTGATCGACTACCGCAAGGAAGACATCCGCGAACGGGTCAAGCAGTTGACGGACGGACGCGGGGCCGATTGCGTCTATGATCCGGTCGGCGGCACGGCGTTCGATGCGTCGCTGCGTTGCACGGTGCAGGGCGGGCGCATCCTGGTCGTCGGGTTCGCGTCCGGCACGGTGCCGCAGATCCCGGCCAACATCCTGCTGGTCAAGAACCTCTCGGTCATCGGCTTCTACTGGGGCGCGCACCGTACCCTCGACCCGGATTTGATCGAGCGCTCCTTCAACGAGCTTCTGGGCTGGATGGCGGCGGGCGACCTGCGCCCCCATGTCAGCCATGTGTTCGACCTGGCCGACGCGAAGGACGGCATGAACATGCTGCTGTCGCGCAAGTCGACGGGCAAGGTCGTGCTGACCACGGGGGCCGCGCCGGGCACCCTCAACTAACGGCGGGCAGGATCAGGCGGAAGGTCGAGCCGGTGCCCAGCTGGGAAGACAGGTCGATCGATCCGCCGGCCTTTTCAACGATCCGCCGGCATTCCGACAGGCCCACGCCGTCGCCGGGCACAAGGGACTGCTTGCCGCCGCGCTCGAAGCGGTTGAACACCCGGGGCTGATCGGCTTGGGAGATCCCGGCGCCGTTGTCCTTGATGTAAATCTGCACGGTGTCGCCCTGGCGCCGGGCGGAAATATCGATGGTCAGGGGCCGCTCCAGCGACCTGTACTTAAGGGCATTGTCCAACAGGTTCTGGAACACGCGGGTCAACTGCAATGGAGTGACGGCAACGGGTGGAAGATCACCGACGGTGATCTCGGCGGCGACGGCGTCGATCATCGGACGCAGGCTGTCTTGGGCTTCGCGCAGGCATTGACCGGGATCGGCGGTTTCGGCCGATGAGGCCTGCTGCGCCGACCGGGCATCGTCGAGCAGGTCGCCAATAAAGCGGTTCATGCGCAAGGCGGCCTTATGGGCGGAGGCAAGGAACGCCGCCCTCTGCTGGTCGCTCATGGCCGATGACGGCAGGATTGCGGCCTCAAGATTGCCGATCACGGCATTGAGCGGTGATTTCAGGTCATGGGCGACGGCGCCGGAAAACCGCTCCAGCTCTTCATAGGCGGCGCGCAGTTGGTATTCGGCGCGGTTGCAGGACGCCCACAACAGGCCGAGGCTCCAGCCGATCACCGTCGCCATGCCGATGAACGCGAAGGCAACATCCAGGGTCACGATCTGGTCGTTCGGTCCCACGGGCCCGTCGAATAGCGGCCGGACGAAAATGCGGAACAGCTGAAGGGCCGCGAACACCGCGAACATCGCGCCGAGAATGCGGCAGGCGGTTCTGAGGCTCGGGTCGCGTTCGCCGAAAAGATCCCGTGCGGTCAGGCCGCAGACGATGGCGAATATAACGGAGTTTACGACCAACCCGCCGGCGACGTTCTGTTTGACGACGATGAAATAATAGATGCCGGCGGCGGAAATGATCAGCGCCGCCAATTCCAGAACATAGCGCGGGCGCCGGTTCTGCAGGCGGCCCATGGCCCGCGTCGCCGACAGGATGGCGACGACGAAACACATCAGGCCGAAACCGGCGGGGCGAAAATCCATCATCGCGGCGCCGGCGCCGACGGCCAGCGCGCCGACCCCGCCGACGGTCATGGCCAGAGCCATTTCCTTCAAGCCGCCGGTCTTGATCCGCGCCAACCAGAAGGTGGTCAGGATCGCGGCCATGATGAACTGCACCACGGTCAGCGAGATCAGGATGGAGCTCATGTTGAACATAAAGACCGGCCAAACAGGGTTGCCGGCCGGCGGCGACGCGGGCCGAGGGTGCAGGATCGGCATGGGTTATAGATGTATGAAGCACCGGCGACAACAGCCAGCGCCCGCCCGGACGGGGGCCAGGCGGGGCCGGCGAAACGGAGCGGGACCGATCAGGCCGCGGCGGCGGCGGGGCGCTTTTCCGGAATGGGGATATGCAGGGCGGCGGCGGCGAAGCCGAGCGCGATGGAGCCGTACCACACCCAATCATAAGACCCGGTGGTCTGGTACAGATAGCCGCCCAGCCACACACCGAGGAAGCTGCCGACCTGATGGCTCAGGAAGGTGATCCCGAACAGCATGGACAGATAGCGCACGCCGAACATATGGGCGACCAGGCCGGACGTCAGCGGCACCGTGCCGAGCCACAACAGCCCCATGGCGCCGGCGAACAACAGGATGTTGGTCTCGGTCTTGGGAGCGGCCAGCAGGGCGATGATGCAGAGCGAGCGCAGGAAATAGAGCCAGGCCAGAACCCATTTCTTGGGGAACCGGCCGCCGAGCGCGCCGCAGGCGAAGGTGCCGACGATGTTGCACAGCCCGATCAGCGACAGGGCAAGTGCCGCGATCCGCAGGTCGATGTGCAGAAGCTCCAGGTACTTGGGGAAATGCACGGTGATGAAGGCGACCTGGAAACCGCAAACGAAGAATCCCAGGGTCAGCAGGTTGAAGCCCAGGTGACGGTAGGCACCGCCCAGGGCTTCGCCCAGGCTGATCTCGGCGCTCTTGCCCTGGCGCTGGGTGACGGGCGTGGCGTCGGGGCCGAGCGGCTGGCGCGCCAACAGAAAGGCCAGCGGCACGGCGAACAGCATGATCACGGCGAGCGCCGTCAACGCCCCGGTCCAGCCGTAGGTTTCCAGCAGCGCCTGACCGACGGGGGCCATGTAGAACTGGCCGAAGGAGCCGCCGGCGCTGGCGATGCCGAGCGCCAGGGAACGGTTCTCGGCGGGCACGCGGCGGCCGACGGCACCCAGGACGACGCCGAACCCGGTGCCGCCCATGCCGATGCCGATCAGGAACCCGGCGCCGACGTTGAACGCGAACAGACTGTCCGCCGTGCCCATGACGTACAGTCCCGCGGCGTACAGCAGGGCGCCCAGGATCATCATGCGCATGCTGCCGAACTTGTCGGCGATCGCCCCCATGAACGGCGTGGCGATGCCCCACATCAGGTTCTGCACGGCGATGGCCAGGCCGAAGTCGCCGGGCGTGATGGCGAGGTCGCGCAGGATATCGGTCTGGAACAGGCCGAAGGTGGTGCGGGTGCCCAGGTTCAGGCTGCCGATCAGGCAGCCGGCGAAGGCGACGATCCAGATGGCGATACCGATGCGTTTGGTGGACATGGCGTTTCCTCGTTGAAACCAGTAGGTCGGGGCCGGTCAGACGTGTCGGGTCAGTCGGATGCGGCGGCCGTGGGCGGAACCGTGCGGCGCATCAGCCGCGCCACCACGGCGGGCGGGGTCAGGACGAACAGGTTGCCGACCAGCACGCAGCCGACGCCGAAGATGGCGCCGGTCGTCCATTGGAAACCTTCCATCCAGGTCGATACGGCCAAGGCCACCAGGGGAAACAGGACCGATGAATAGCTGGCGCGTTCGGGCCCGATGCGGCCCACCAGGGTCAGATAGGTGGCGAAGGCGACGACGGTGGAAATGATCGCGAGGAACAAAAGCGAGCCCACGTAGGCCGTCGTCCATTCCATGCGGAATTCGGCGCCGCGCGCCAAGCAGTAGACCAGCAGGAACAGGGAGCCGTAGACCATGCCCATGGTGTTGGTGCGCACCACGCCCAATCCGCGACGCTGGTTGAGCGCCGAAATCAGCATGCCCGTGGCGGCCGAGGCGGTGCCGCAGAGGACCAGGACCATGCCCTTGGCTCCGCCCTGGGTGAGGTCGAAATGGGCCAGTTCCGGCCAGAAGATGACGGCGATGCCGCCGATCCCGAACACCGCGCCGATCACCATGCGGGGCTCCACCCGGTTGTGCAGGACCAGCGCCCCCCCGGCCACGTTCATGACGATGACGAGCGAGAACAGAATCGAGACCAGGCCCGACGGCAGATGCTGCGCGCCCAGATAGACCAGATAGAAATTGCTGCCGAACAGGAACAGGCCCTGGGCCGCGACCCAGGCGTGGTCGCGCGGCCGGAAATCGATGGCGCGCCCGGTCGCCCGGCAGAACGCGTACATCACCGCCGCCGACAGGGCGAAACGGTAGAACACGGAGACCTCGGGTGCGACGACGCCCAATTGCAGCTGGACGCCGTACCAGCTGAAACCCCAGGCGAAAACGGTCACGGCGTAAAGCAGCAGGATCACGGAATTGGTTCCGGGCCGGGGCGGCGAGGCGATCGCCGGTGGAAAAAGGGCGACGGGACCGATCGCGGGGATCGGTCCCGTCCAGGGGCACTGATCGTGCCAGGGAAAGTTTAGTCTCTTGGATCAGGAAATCCAAAACGGCTTTTCAACCTCGCGGCGAACGTCGGCCCGGGTCAGGCCCACATCCGCGAGCAGCCGCGGGTTCATCTCGTCGAGATGGCGGCGCATTTCGTACCGTTTCTGCCATTTCACGAGGGTGGTCGGGAAATTGAACACCGCCTGCGCGGCGGAAACGGTAAGCGAAGCGAGGGCCTGTCCAAGAGGAAACAGGCCCGGGCGGGCGACGGAGCGGCCCGCTGTCTGCGTGGTCGTCGATGACGAGGCCATGGGTCCTGTCCTTGTTTCGTTGCCGGGACGGTTGCCGCCGTCCGGGCGGGGTTGCGAATAAGTCGGTTACGGTGTCGTTCTCAAAGGTCGCGCCATCTGTGGCGCCCAGGTTGAATAAGCGAGAACAAGGCCCGTTCACAAACGACAAAATTTCCTGTATGGATTAGAAATTATAATTCATATGTATCAGTACAATATTAAAAATGTTTATTTTCATATAGTTAAAAAATATCGAAGATTTAATGGGTATGTCACGATAAGGAAATTTAATGTTATGGTACAATCATGTCGCGCCGCCTGCCGCCCCTGAACGCATTGCGCGTCTTTGAGGCGGCGGCCCGTCACCTGTCGTTCACCCAGGCGGCGGAGGAACTCAACGTGACCCAGGCGGCGGTCAGCCACCAGATTCGCGGGCTTGAGGACTGGCTCGGCTTTCCCCTGTTCCGGCGCCTCAGCCGCGCCCTGGTGCTGACCGAGGCGGGGCAGCTTTTGTTTCCCGAGGTGCGCGAGGCCATGGACATCCTGACCACGGCGGTCAACCGGGTGCAGCGCCAGGATTCCGAAGGGGTCTTGACCGTGACGACCATGGATTCCTTCGCGCAATCCTGGCTGGTGCCCCGCCTCGGCCGGTTCCGTCAGGCCCATCCGGATATCGACGTGCGCCTGGTCATGGTCGACCGCATGGTCGATCTGGCGCGGGAGGGCGTGGACGTCGCCGTGCGCTATGGCCGCGGCAACTGGCCGGGGCTGACCGTGTCCCTGCTGCGGACGGAGGAGCTGTTTCCCGTCTGTGCGCCGGAACTGATCGCCAAGGGACCGCCCTTGAAAGAGCCCCGCGACCTCGCCCATTACACCCTGCTGCATGACGAGATGCCGGTCGACTGGCGTGACTGGCTGGCGGCGGTCGGCTGCGATACGGTCAACCCGGAACGGGGGCCCGGCTATTCTCATTCCAACCTGGTGTTGCTGGCCGCGCGGGCGGGCGAGGGCGTCGCCTTGGGCCGCAGCGTCATGGTCGCCGACGATCTGGCCGAAGGCCGCCTGGTGCGGCCGTTCGACTTCGCCCTGCCGGCCCCCCAGGCCTATTACCTGGCCTGCGTCGAGGGCGAGGAGGACCGGCCCAAGATCCGCGCCTTCCGCGAATGGCTGATGGGCGAGTTCGAAGCCGCGTGACGGCGCCCGCCCGCCCTTTTAAGGTGGCGGCGAAACTTGAGGAGACTTCCGCCATGACCGTATCCCCGCCCCCCCTGAACGGCCTGCGCCACCTCGCCCTGGTGGTCGAAAACTTCGACGCATGTGAGCGTTTCTACCGCGACATCCTGGGCATGCGGGAACTCAGCCGCTTCAACGACGACCTGGTCTACCTGACGTTGGGCAACGACAATCTGTCGCTCGGCCGCGCCCGGCCCGGCGAGACGCCGCCCGCCAAGCGGCCCATGGATCATTTCGGTTTCGTCGTCGACAGCAAGGAAGACCTGCAGGCCTGGTACGACTTCATGAAGGCCAAGGGGGTCAACCTGCTGGACACGCCGGCGGATCATTTCGACGGAGCGCGGTCGTTCCACTGCACCGACCCGGCGGGCAACGTGATTCAGCCGATCTTCCATCCGGCGATTTCCGGCCAGCGTTTCGAGGGGCCCTGAGTCGCGGGCCGTCCCACCGTCATTCCGGGTCGGCGAACCCCGCGCCGGCCGTCATCGGCATGAGCCGGATCAGGCGCGAATCGGCGACGGCGGCCTGGCGATGGCGCACGGCGTTCCGGTATTGCGGGTCGAACACCATCTCGGCGAAGGCGGCGGGTGACGGATATTCCGCGATGAAACAGATGTCCCAGGATTCGTCGCCGGGTCCGATCAGCACCTGTTCCAGGCGGCCGCGCCACGCAATGCGGCCCCCCAGACGGGCCAGCACGGGAGCACTTTCCCGGCCATAGGCGGCATAGGCGTCCGCCCCTGTCGCCGGGGTGCCGTCGGCGGGCGCATCCGCGCCATAGTCGGCCAGCGGCCGCAGCTTGATCAGGTTCAACATGTGGACCGGGCCGGGCCGGTTGTCGTCGCGAAAGGCACGGAAGGCGTCGCGGGTGAAGGCGGTATGGGGCATGTCGGGCTCCTTCGCGTTTCTCAGGACCGGCCGGCGGCCGAGCGGTCGAGGAAGCGCGCGATTCCTGCCGCGACCGCCGGGGTGGCGGCGGCGCGGGCGAACTGGGCGGCTTCCACGGCCAGGCCCTCGTCGATGCTCAGATTGATGCCGCGGGTCACGGCGGTCAGGCTGGCGGCGACGCTGACCGGGGACTTTTCAATAATCCGCTGGGCCAGCTTTTCCGCTTCGGAAATCAATTTCGATTTCGAAACAACATGATTGACCAAACCCGCCTGGCGGGCCTCCTCGGCGGTGATGGGGTCGCCGGTCAGGATCATCTCCAACGCCCGCTTGCGCCCGACCAGGCGCGGCAGGCGCTGGGTGCCGCCGAACGGCGGGGGAAAGCCCAGGTTGATCTCGGGCTTGGCGAAGGTCGCCGTATCCGCCGCCACGGCCAGCGGCATGGCTTCGAGAATCTCGCAGCCGCCGCCGAACGCCAATCCGTTGACGGCGCCGATGATCGGCTTGGGAAAGCGTTCGATGCGCGACGTGAAGGCCTGTCCCCGAGCGACGAAATCGCGCAGCGCGACCTCGACCCCGGCGGCGACCGAATGGGCGAATTCCTTGATGTCGGCGCCGGCGCTGAAGGCCCGGTCACCGGCTCCGGTAACGATCACGGCGCGGACCGCATCGTCGCGCTCGATGGCGTCGAGATGGGCCATGAAGCGGCCGATCAGGGCGTAATTCAGGGCGTTCATCTGATCCGCCCGGTTGAGGGTCAGGATCGCCACGCCATGGCGTTGGTCGTAGAGCACGGGATCGTCGGTCATTGTGAGGTCCTTTCGGATTAATAAAAATCATGTATTTATGTGTTTGAAGGGAGATAATCACTGACATGCCTTTCGAACAAACGGATATAACTGGCTCAATAAGTGAATTTAACTAACTCATGATGGATGCTCTTCCGCCCCTGAAGGCGTTGCGCGCCTTCGAAGCCGCGTTCCGCCATGAAAGCTTCGTCGAGGCGGCGCGGGAATTGAACGTGACGCCCTCGGCGGTCAGTCATCAGATAAAGTTGCTGGAGGACGTGCTGGGCCTGCCCCTGTTCCGCCGCGAGGTGCGCGCCGTGGTCCCGACGGCGGCGGCCCGCGCCGCCTATCCGGGGGTGCGCCGGGGGTTCGAGGAACTGGCCGGGGCCATGGCGCGCATCCGCCCGCCCAAGGCGGGGCCCCTGGTGTTGTCCTGCGTGCCGTCCTTCGCCATGAAATGGCTGATCCCCCGCCTGGACCGCCGCCCCGCCGGTTTGCAGGTGCAGATCGTGGCGACCCGCGACCGCGCCGACCTGATCGCCGGCGAGGCCGACATGGCGATCCGCTTCGGCATGGGGAATTATCCGGGGTTGGACGCCCACCGCCTGTTCGACGAAATGGTGGTGCCCCTGGCCGCCCCCGCGCTGCTGGCGGGCGGGCGGGCGCTCGACGGGCCGCGCGACCTGCGCCACTTCACCCTGCTGCACGACGATTCCGTGGCCTTCGATCCCCTGGCGCCCGACTGGCGGTCGTGGCTGGCCGCCGCCGGGTTCCCGGACCTGGAGGCCGAGGCGGGGCCCCGCTTCACCGCATCGGAAAACGTGTTGCAGGCGGCGATCGCGGGGGCGGGGGTGGCGCTCGGCCGCTGGTCCATGGCCGCCGGGGACATCGAGGCAGGGCGTCTGGCCGTGCCCTTCGGGCCGTCCTTGACGCTACAGCCGGCCTATTACCTGCTGTCCGTGCCGGGCCGCGCCGAGGCGCCCGCCTGCCGCCTGTTCCGCGACTGGCTGTTGGACGAGGTCGCGCGGTTTCAGGCCCGCCCGGGCCATGCGGCGCCGTGATCAGGTTTTCAGTTCGGTCAGATTCTCGAACAGCCGGAGGGCTTCCGGATTGGCCATCGCCTCCTTGTTCTTCACGGGGCGGCCGTGGACGATGTCGCGCACGGCCAGCTCCGTGATCTTGCCCGACTTGGTGCGCGGGATGTCGGCGACCTGGACGACCTTGGCCGGCACGTGACGCGGCGTGCAGTTGGCGCGCACCTGATCCTTGATCCGTTTCGTCAGCGCATCGTCCAGCGCCTTGCCCTCGGTCAGGCGCACGAACAGCACGACCCGCACGTCATTGTCCCAGTCCTGGCCGATCACCAGGCTTTCAACGACGTCCTCCAGCTTCTCCACCTGGCGGTAGATTTCCGCCGTGCCGATGCGCACGCCGCCGGGGTTGAGCGTCGCGTCCGACCGCCCGTAAACGATCATGCCGCCGTGTTCCGTGATCTCGATGTAGTCGCCGTGGGTCCAGACGTTGGGGAACTGTTCGAAATAGGCGGCGTGGTAGCGCGACCCGTCGGCGTCGCCCCAGAACCCTGTGGGCATGGAGGGAAAGGCCTTGATGCAGACCAGCTCGCCCTTCTGGCCGATCATCGGCTTGCCGTCGTCGTCCCAGCATTCCACGGCCATGCCCAGCGCCGGGGCCTGCAATTCGCCCCGCCACACGGGCCGGGTCGCGTCGCCGCCGGCGAACACGCCCATGATGTCCGTGCCGCCGGTGAACGACACCAGATGCACGTCGGACTTGATGTGGTCGTAGACGAATTCGAAGCCTTCCGGCGCCAGCGGCGATCCGGTGGAGCACAGCATGCGCACGCTGGAGAGGTCGTGGGTTTCCTTCGGCCGGATGCCCGACTTGGCGACCGCGTCGATGTATTTGGCCGAGGTCCCGAACAGGGTCATGTTCTCCGCGTCGGCGTAGTCGAAGATCGTTTCGGGGCCGGGGTGGAACGGCGATCCGTCATAGAGCAGCAAACAGGCCTCGCAGGCCAGAACCGAGACCAGCCAGTTCCACATCATCCAGCCGCAGGTCGTGAAGAAATAGACCCGGTCGTCGCGGCGGATGTCGCAATGGATGGCCTGTTCGCTGGCATGCTTCAGTATCGTTCCGCCAACACAATGAACCATGCACTTGGGCGCGCCCGTGGTGCCGGAGGAAAACATGATGTAGAGCGGGTGGTCGAACGGGACGGGGACGAAGTCGATGTCGCCGGGGGCGTGGGCCGCCGCCGCGTCGGCCATCAGGATCGCCCCCGGAATCATATCCAGGCCCGGCCGGTCGGCGGGATCGTAGGGGGCGACGATAACGTCGGTCACCGTCGGCAGACCGGCCAGGATCTCGGCGTTCTTCGCGCGCACGTCATGGCGCTTGCCGTTGTAGAAATAACCGTCCGTGCAGAAGAACACCTTGGGTTCGATCTGCCCGAAGCGGTCGAGCACCCCTTGCACCCCGAAATCGGGGGAACATGATGACCATACGGCGCCCAAGCTGGTCGCCGCCAGCATGGCGACCACCGCTTCGGGCATGTTGGGAAGATACCCCGCGACCCGGTCGCCGGACTGTACGCCCCGTGCCTTGAGATATTGCGTCAGCGACGAAACCTGGTCGTACAGCCCGGCGAAGGTCACGGCCCGCCGCGCCCCGGTTTCCGAACGGAACACGACGGCTTCCGCGCCGTCGCGGCGGCGCAGCAGGTTTTCCGCGTAGTTCAGGCGCGCGTCGGGGAACCATTTGGCCCCCGGCATCTTGTCGCCGTCGACCAGCACCCGCTCCCCCCAGGTTTCCGCCCGCACGCCCGTGTAATCCTTCAATGCGACCCAGAAACGTTCCCGGTCGTCGATGGAAAAGGCGTGCAATTCCGCCGTGTCGGCCAGGTTCAGGCCGAGGGTTTCGTTCAGATGACGGCGGAATTGCTCGATCGTCGATCCGTCGGCGTAGCCGGGCGACGGCGTCCAAAGGGGCTGGTCGGCGTGGGTCTGGTCCATGGCCTGCGGATGCACTCCCTATCGTGATTTTCTGCCGGGGCGTCGGGCCGCCAGCGTGTTTCGCGCATTCTGCCCGCACCCCGGCAGCGCGGCAACGGTCTGTTGCGCCCCCGCCGGCCGTCAGACGTCACCCGCCGGCCGGCTGGGAAAAGCGCACCACGGCGAGTGCCGCGACCCAGCCCGCGTTGATCAAACAGGCGACGGCGTAGAGATAAAGGGCGCGGCCGATGTCGGCGGCCGTCGCCTTTGCCGTGCCATGGCCGATCCAGGGGTCGCGGGCGATGTCCTGGGCATAGCGCCGTGGGCCGGCGAGAGCGAGGCCGAGGGCCCCGGCCATGGCGCCTTCCGGCCAGCCGGCGTTGAGCGAGCGGTGCTTGCCGGCGTCGCGCAGCATCACCTTGACCGCCTGCCAGGGCTGGCCGGCGGGGGCGAAGGGGGCGCCTAAACAGATGAACAGGCCCGACAGCCGGGCCGGAATCAGGTTCAAGACATCGTCCAGCCGCGCCGCGGTCATGCCGAACGCCCGGTATTTCGGCGTGCGGTGGCCGATCATGCTGTCCATGGTGTTGACGGCCTTGTAGATGAACAGGCCGGGTGCCCCGAACAGGACATAAAAGAAAACGGGGGCGACGACCCCGTCGCAGAAGTTTTCGGCCGCCGATTCGATGGCGGCGCGGGCGACGCCGTGCTCGTCGAGCTGCTGCGGGTCGCGCCCGACGATGTGCGACACGGCCTCGCGGCCGGCCTCCAGATTGTTCTCAAGCCCCCGCCGCACGGCGCGCACATGGTCGTAAAGCCCCCGTTGCGCGATCAGCAGCACGATGCAGAACAGCTCGACGATCCAGCCCCAGGGGTGGACGAACGACAGCCAGGCCACGCCCAGCCCCAGGCCGCCGGTCAACGTCACCACGGCCAGCACGGTGACGGCGCCGCGCACGGCGCGGTCCATTTCCGGGCGTCTGTCGCGGTTCAGCTTGCGGTCGAGCCAGTCGATGAGAGAACCCAGCAGCGCCACCGGATGCTTGGCGCGTTTGAACAGCCACGGCGTGTCGCCCAGATAGGCGTCAAGCAGCAGGGCAAGCAGCAGGAGAATCAGGGGGTCGAAGGCCGCCTTCCCCCCGTCGATGAGACCGATCAACAGCATGGCGCGGCCAGAATGGGGGGTGCTCCCCCCCGGGTCAATGGCGCCGCATGCGCGGGGGCGGGTTGGCCTGGGGGCTGTATTGGTACGGTTTTAAGGATAATGTAAGGGTCAACGGCTAGGCTCCCGCCCGGACAGGCGACGACATGGGCACGGGATACGCAGGAACATGGCGGAACAGGCAAAACCGAAGGCGCCCGGCGCCGCGCCGGGCAAGGCAAAACCCAAAGGGAAGGGCAAGCCGAAGGCCGGCGGCAAGGCCAAGAAGGGCCTGCCCAAAAGCTTCTTCTGGGGCTTTATCCTCATCCTTGTCGTGCCGGCCGTGGCCCTTTTGGGCTGGTACGCCTATCAGGTGATGGGCCATGTCGCGAAGGACAGTCAGGAAGCGCTCGACGCCCGGGCCAAGGAACTGGCCAGCAAGGCCAACCAGTTCGCCCGCCGCGCCGCGCAGGAAGGCTTCAAGATCCAGGATTTCGACGCCTGCGCCCAGATCAAGGAGCAATACCGAATCCCGGCGGGTGTCGTGTACACGGAATTCACCCAGCGTCAGCTGGTCGGCCTGTCAAAGTTCGCGTCGGATGAACAGGTGACCGAACGCTGCATCCAGTTCGCCAAGGCAGTCGCCAAGATGGAGGCCATGTCTCATCACCTGCGCCATGTCTACGTCTGCCAGAAGGCGCAGTTCAACGCCGACAAGTCCGGCCGTTATTTTCTGACGGCCGATGCCGAGGGCAGGGGCGTGGTCGAAAATCTGAGCGGCCGGGCGACACTTCATCCGATCCAGGTGGGGGAATCGATCCTGCTGCGCGGATGGCAGATCTATAATCAGGGCGACGGTTGCGTGATCGTCGGCATGTCGAAATCGGGGACCTTCAGCTTCCGGGGCGGCGTGACGATTATCGAATAGGCCTGTATTCGGACATGCAGGGGGGGGGAGATGTTCTTGGGGGGGGCATCATGGGCACGACAATTTTCGGTACGTCCGCGACCTGGGACGCCCTAGTCGCCGTGGAAATCCTATTGATTGCCGTGGCCGTTGTCGGCACGGCCGTGACGCTCCGGCGGTTCGGCGAGCTTCGCCGCGCCGGCGCGACCCTGGGCGTGGCCCTGGTCCTGGCCGGTCTGTGGATGGGCATTCTGCTGTACGTCGCCGATTTGGTGATCATGAACACGCGCCCGGAGGCGAACGCCCTGGCGCAGGCGCTGGCGGCGGCGGCGCCCCTGGGCGCGGCGGCAAGCTGGTATGTCCTTTCCGCCTCGGTGGCCCTGGTCCTTGCGGGTCTGGTGGCGACGGTCTTGCGCATGGTGCGCCAGACCATGGAACTGGACCGCCAGCGGCAGGCGCTCGAAGACAGCGAAAGCGTTTTGCGGTCGGTGTTCGAGAACGTTCCCGTCGGGCTGTTGATCAAGGATGAAAATCACGTCGTCGAGCGGCCCAACCGCACCTATACGGATTGGTACGGCTTCGATGCCGAGACCATGGTCGGCCGCCGGTCCGACCAGATCGAGGATTTCCAGGGACCAGATGAAGCGGCCTTCATGAACGAACAGGAAAGCCACGTCCTGACCACCGGCAACACGCTCAGCCGCCAGGTCGAACGCACCTTCGCCGACGGCGAGCGGCGTATCCTGAACATCACCAAGTTCCCGATCCATGATCCCGCCGGTAACATCATCAAGGTCGGCTCGGTCAGCGTCGATCTGACCGAACAGGTCCGGGCCCAGCGCAAGCTGGCGGAAAGCGAGGCCCGGTTCCGCGATTTCGCCGAGGTGGCGTCCGACTGGCTGTGGGAAATGGATGCGGACCTGCGGTTCAGCTATTTCTCCCGCCGCACGAGCGACGTGACCGGCCTCGACCCCAGCATCCATCTGGGCATGCGGCGAACGGACGCCACGGCCGAAGACACCAGCCAGGCGAAATGGCGCCGTCATCAGGAAGATCTGGAAAATCGCCGCCCGTTCCGCGATTTCGAATACCAGTTCAAGGACGGCAACGGCAATCCGCGGTCGGCCCGGATCAGCGGCAAGCCGCTGTTCACCGAGGACGGGAAGTTCGCCGGCTACCGCGGCACCGGCACGGACGTGACCGAGGAACGCCGCGCCCAGCGCGCCCGCGACGCGGCGCTGCGCTCGGCCGAGGAGGCGAACCGCGCCAAGTCCGAATTCCTGGCCGCCATGAGCCACGAACTGCGCACGCCCCTGAACGCCATCCTGGGGTTCTCCGACATCCTGGCCAACGACTATTTCGGCGCGCCCGACGCGGCGAAACGCCGCGAGTACGCCAACGACATCCACGCCAGCGCCAGTCATCTGCTCGATCTGGTGAACGATCTTCTCGACATTTCGGCGATCGAGGCCGGGCGCACGGCGCTCAATCTGGCGCGGGAACCGATCGCCGGCATTATCACCGACTGCGCCCAGACCATGACCGAGGTCGTCCGCGCCAAGGGCGTCGATCTTGAGGTCGTGGTGCCGGACGGCCTGCCGCCGATCCTCGCGGACCGCCGAGCGATCAAGCAGACGTTGCTGAACCTGCTGTCCAACGCGGCGAAGTTCACGGAACCGGGGGGACGTATCGCCATAACGGCGGAAACCGCCCCCGGCGCGGTGCGTATCCGGGTGTCCGACACGGGCATCGGCATCGCGCCCGAACGCCTGGACGATATGATGGCGACCGTCACCGGCGGCCCAGGATCACCCTATGTGGGGGATCCGCAGGCCCCCTATACGGTGGAAAAGGGCTGGGGTCTGGGGCTTGCCATTTCGCGGTCATTGGTGGAAATGCACGGCGGGGCCATCGCCATCGAAAGCCGCCTCGGCGCGGGCACGACGGTGACCGTCGACCTGCCCGAGTATCGGGGCCCCGCCGAGGCCGGCTGAATGCCCCTTTATCCCTTATTTTCCGCCGCCCCTTGCATCCCTCGGCCCTCGGCGCTATAACCCGCGGCTCGACCGGGCGGCATGGCTTTGTAACGGGCATGCCTGGCCGCCCCGAAACGACTATTGATCAAGACCTTGCGGCCTCCGCCATGGGCGGGGCCCACCAAAGAAAGGATGTCGAAATGCCCAAGCTGAAGACCAAGTCCAGCACCAAGGGACGGTTCCGGGTCACCGGGACCGGCAAGGTGCGCGGCAATTTCTCCTTCAAACGGCACAATCTGCGCAAGCGCTCCACGAAAATGAAGCGCAAGGCACGGGGCACGATGGTTCTGGACGCGACGAACGCGCGCCAGATCAAGTCCTACGCGCCTTATCTGTAACGCCGCGTATTTTTTGAATTAGGAGAGCTGGACAATGGCACGAGTCACTCGGGGCGTCACCGCGCACGCCCGTCACAAGAAAGTCATCGCCCGCGCCAAGGGTTACCGCGGCCGGAACAAGAACAACTTCCGCATCTCGCTGGAAAAGGTCGAAAAGGCGCTGCAATACGCCTACCGCGACCGCCGCGCCAAGAAGCGGAACTTCCGCCGCCTTTGGATCACCCGCATCAACGCGGGTGTGCGCGAACACGGCATGACCTATTCCCAGTTCATGAACGGCCTGGACAAGGCCGGGATCGAGCTTGACCGCAAGGTTCTGTCCGATATCGCGATCCGCGAACCGGAAGCCTTCAAGTCGCTGGTGGAACAGGCCCAGGCCGCCCTCGGCAACTAATCCCGATCCGGTATCCGGCGCCCGTCCCGGCAAGGGACGGCGCGCCGGCCCCGGAACCGCCATCTGAATGACGAGGCCTGGCCATGGAGAGTGTCGACAAGCTCCGTGAGGAACTGCTTGCCGCCGTTGAGGCGGCGGGCGATCTGGACGCGCTCGAACAGGTGCGCGTGGCGGCCCTCGGCAAGAAGGGCCGCATCACCGATCAGATGAAGGGCCTGGGTGCCCTTGACGGCGACCGGCGCCGCGAAGCGGGCCAGGCGCTCAACGCGCTGAAGGACGCGGTCGCCGACGCCCTGGACGCCCGCAAGGCGGCCATGGAGGGGGCGGCGCTCGACGCCCGTTTGGCGCAAGAGCGCATCGACGTCACCCTGCCCGTGCGGCCCGAGGACAGCGGGCGGATCCATCCCATCAGCCAGGTTATCGAGGAAATCGTCGCCATCCTGGGTGACATGGGCTTCGGCATCGCGGAAGGCCCCGACGTCGAAGACGACTGGCACAACTTCACCGCCCTCAACATCCCGGCGGACCATCCGGCCCGCCAGGACCACGACACCTTCTATCTGCCCGGGTCGGACGGCGCGGACGCGGCCCGTCTGGTCCTGCGCACCCATACCAGCCCCGTGCAGATCCGCACCATGCAGGCCGGCCCGCCGCCCTACCGGGTGATCGTGCCGGGCCGCACCTACCGCTGCGACTACGACGCGACCCATTCGCCCATGTTCCATCAGGTCGAAGCGCTGCTGGTCGACGAGAATACCCATATGGGCCACCTCAAGGGGTGTCTGATCGACTTCTGCCGCGCCTTCTTCGGCATCGACGACCTGCCCGTGCGCTTCCGGCCCAGCTATTTCCCCTTCACCGAACCCTCGGCCGAGGTCGACATCGGCTGCACCCGCGAAGGCGGCGAGCTGAAGATCGGCCACGGCGGCGACTGGCTGGAAATCGGCGGTTCGGGCATGGTCAATCCCAACGTGCTGCGCAATTGCGGCATCGATCCCGAAAAATACCAAGGCTTCGCCTTCGGCATGGGGGTCGAGCGCATGGCCATGCTGAAATACGGCGTGCCGGACCTGCGCACCTTCTATGAATCGGACCTGCGCTGGATGCGCCATTACGGCTTCGCGTCCCTCGACATCCCGTCCCTGACCGGGGGACTGAACCGATGAAGTTCACCCTCGGCTGGCTCAAGCAGCACCTGGAAACCGACGCCACGTTGGCGGAAATCACCGACCGCCTGTCCATGGTCGGGCTCGAGGTCGAAGGCGTGACGGACCGGGCCAAGGGCCTGGAGACGTTCATCGTCGGCGAGGTTCTGGACGCCAAGCAGCATCCCGACGCGGACCGGCTGCGCGTCTGCCAGGTCAACACCGGCACGGAGACGGTCGAACTGGTCTGCGGTGCGCCCAATGCGCGGACGGGATTGAAGGGTGTGTTCGCGCCCTCCGGCTCCTACGTCCCGGGCACGGGCATCACCCTGAAGCCGACGGAAATTCGGGGCGTGACGTCCAACGGCATGCTGCTGTCGGAACGGGAAATGGGTCTGTCGGAAGACCACGACGGGATCGTCGAACTGCCCGCCGATGCCGCCGTGGGGGCCCGCGCCGTCGACGTCATGGGCCTGGCCGATCCGGTCATCGAAATCGCCATCACGCCCAACCGGGGCGATTGCCTCGGCGTGCGCGGCATCGCCCGCGACCTTGCGGCCTCCGGGCTCGGCAGCTTGAAGCCGCTCGATACCTCGCCGGTGCCGGGCGCGTTCGACAGCCCCCTCGGCGTGGCCCTCGACTTCACGGACGAGACCGCCAGTGCGTGTTCCAAATTCGTCGGACGCGCCTTCCGGGGCGTCAAGAACGGACCCAGCCCGAAATGGCTGCAGGACCGCCTGACCGCCGTCGGCCTGCGCCCGATCTCGGCCCTGGTCGACGTCACCAACTACATCTCCTTCGAATTCGACCGCCCGCTGCACGTGTTCGACGCGGCCAAGGTTTCGGGCACGATCACCGCGCGCCTCGCCAAGCCGGGCGAAAAGATGCTGGCGTTGAACGAGACGGAATACGACCTGGACCCGGAAATGACCGTGATCGCCGACGACAACGGCCCGCAGGCTGTGGCCGGCGTGGTCGGCGGCCTGGACTCGGGCTGCACCGAGGCAACGACGGACGTGTTCCTGGAAGTCGCCTATTTCGACCCCGTGCGCACGGCCATGACCGGGCGCAAACTCAATCTTCAGACCGACGCCCGCTACCGGTTCGAGCGCGGCGTCGATCCGGCCTTCCTCGACGACGCCTGCGAAATCGCGACGCGCCTGATCCTGGACCTGTGCGGCGGCGAGGCATCGAATGTGGTGTCCGCCGGCGACGGCCCCGACTGGCGCCGCACCCTTGATTTCAACCTGGACAAGGTCGCGACCCTGGGCGGCACCGAGATCGACGGCGTCGAGGCGCGGCGGATTCTCAACGTGCTGGGCTTCGCCATCGAGTCCGACCAGGGCAGCCGTCTGGTGGTCAACGTGCCGTCCTGGCGTTCGGATATCGTGTCGGAAGCCTGCCTGGTGGAAGAGATCGTGCGCATCAACGGCTACGACCGCATCGCGCCGGTCGCCGTGACCCGACCCGCGGGCGCCCAGGGCCCCGTGATGACCCCGGATCAGCGCCGCCGCGCCCAGGCCCGCCGCCTGCTCGCCCAGCGCGGCATGGTCGAGGCCGTGACCTATTCCTTCATGCCCGACGCCCAGGCCGCCCTGTTCGGCGGCGTCGCCGACAGCATGCGACTTCTCAATCCGATTTCCGCCGATCTCGACGTCATGCGACCGTCGATCCTGCCCAACCTGCTGACCGCCGCCGCGCGCAACCAGGCGCGCGGTTATGCCGACCTGGCCTTGTTCGAGGTCGGCCCCCAGTTCCCGGGCGCCAAGCCGGAAGATCAGCAGCTGGTCGCATCCGGCATCCGTGTCGGCAAGACCGGCCCCCGCCACTGGGCGGCGCAGCCGCGCGGCGTCGACGCCTTTGACGCCAAGGCCGACGCTCAGGCGGTCCTGGCCGACCTGGGTCTGCCGGCCGACCGGGCACAGATCAAGACCGACGCGCCCGCCTGGTATCACCCGGGCCGTTCCGGCACCCTGCGTCTCGGCCCCATGGTGCTGGCCGCCTTCGGCGAGGTCCATCCGGCGATCCTGAAAGCCCTGGACGTGAAGGGCCCGGCCGTCGCCTTCGAAATCTATTTCGACAACCTGCCGGCGGTGAAGGCCAAGAAGTCCGCCGCCAAGCCGCATCTGGTGCTGTCGGCCCTGCAGCCGGTCGCCCGCGACTTCGCCTTCGTCGTCGACGCCGGCGTCGAGGCGGCCAAGGTCATCAACGCCGCCCATGCCGCCGACAAGGCGCTGATCGCCGAGGTCACCCTGTTCGACGTCTACGAAGGCAAGGGCGTGGGCGAGGGCAAGAAGTCGCTGGCCATCAACGTCGTCCTGCAACCCGTGGAAAAGACCCTGACGGATGCCGAGATCGACGCCGTCGCCGACAAGGTCATCGCCGGCGTGACCAAGGCCACGGGCGGCGAGCTGCGGACCTGATGGGCCCGCTCGACGCCTTCTCCACCGACCATCGCCGCGCCATCCGCGGCATCATCACCGACGTCGACGGCACCCTGACCACCGGCGGCAAGATCACCGCGACCGCGCTGGCGGCGCTGGAACGTGCCCAGGCGGCGGGGCTCAAGATCGTCGCCGTGACCGGGGCCGCCGCCGGCACCTGCGACGCCATGGCGCGGACCTGGCCGGTCGATGCCGTGGTCGGGGAATCAGGCGGCTTCGTGTTCCGCCTGCATCCCGACACGGGGCGCATGGTGCATCTGCATATCCTGGCGCGCGACGAACGGCGCAATCATTGGGCGCAGTACGAAAAGGTGTTGGCGGCGATCGTCGCCGAGGTGCCGGGGGCGGCGTTGGCCGCCGACCAGGCCTACCGGGAAACCGACCTCGCCATCGACCATGCCCAGGACGTTGCGCCCCTGGGGGACGAAGCGGTCGCCCAGATCGTGTCCATCATGGAGGCCGCGGGCATGACCGCGACCTATTCCAACATTCACGTCAACGGCTGGCTCGGCCCTTACGACAAGCTGACGACGACCTGCCTGGTGTTGCGCGAACTGTTCCGCGCCGACGTGTCGGACGAAGCCGAACGCGGGCGCTGGATGTTCGTGGGCGACAGCCCCAACGACGCGCCGCTGTTCGACTTCTTCCCTCATGCCGTCGGCGTCGCCAACGTGCGCGACTTCGCCGACCGCCTTTCGGCCAAGCCCAAATATGTGACGGAAAACGCCTCGGGCGCCGGCTTCGCCGAAGCGGTCGACGCGGTGCTGGCGGCTCAGTCCGCCACCGGGGCCACGGAATAGACCTTCACCGGCGCCGCCCGGCCCTTGACCGGGATCTCCCCCTGAAACGCAGACGCATAGCCGCCGCCGCAGGTGTCGATGGTTTCCTGCGTGCACATGACGTAGGTCCCGTACTGCTTGTTCAGCTGCTCCAGCCGCGCGGCGATGTTCACGTTGTCGCCGTGCACGGTGAAGGTCAGGCGTTCGGCCGTGCCGACGGCGCCGACCACGATGGGCCCGGTGTTGACGCCGCAGCGGGTCAACAGCCTGACCCCGTCGCCGAAGGTGCGTTCGCGGCACACCCGTTCGATCTCGAGCGCGCAGTCGATCGCCCGGGCCGCGTGATCGTCCTGCGGCGTCACGGCGTTGAAGGTGATCAGCATGGCGTCCCCTTCGAACAGCAGAACCACGCCGCCGTGCCGGCTGATGATTTCGCCCATGGCCTGGAAATAATCGTTGATGGTGCGGGCCAGTTCCGCGGGCGACATCTTTTCCGACGCGGTTGAAAAGCCCTCGATGTCCGTGAACACGATGGTCGCGACCTTGCTTTCGCCGTCGCCGGGCTGGATCGCGTGATCGGCCTGGGTGATCCGTTCGGCCACCTCGCGCGACACGAAGCGGGACAGGTCCTGGGCCGCGGTGCTTTCGATGATCGCGCGGTAGAGCGAGCGCCGCGCGCGCAGCACGGCGATGGCCAGCACGCCGGTGACCATGAGGATGGAGACGATTTTGTCGATTTCGGCGCCGATCAGGATGGCGTTCGACGTCATGTATTCCACGTAGTCACGGGTGATCATGGGATTGCCGGCTTCTGCGTGGACGACGTAGTACATGAGGCCGAGCCAGCCCACGGACGCGGACGCCCCGGCGAGCAGGATATAGCCCGGCTCGAAACGCAGGGTGCGCAGGCCGATGAAGATGAACACGTACATCAGGGTCGGGGCCTTCAGGTAGAAGCTCGCGGGCTGCATGTACTTGATGTGGAACGACCAGATCAGCACCATCAGCAAGGCCATGTCGATCACCACCGAGGCGGTCAGCAACGGCGTGTTGAGGGCGTTGCGGTAGGCCGCGATCATGCGCACCAGGGTGAAGGCGAAATAGAAGGCGAGGGCCGCCGGCACCAGGTCGAACTGCGTCTGCGGGCCCTTGGGCGACGCGGCCCACAGGCTTCCGAACAGCAGGACCAGCAGCAACTGCATCCAGCTGATGAGCTTCTCGCCCTGCAACTGCTGCGCGGCGATGCGGTCGCGCACGCGGGCCGGCAGCCGGTCGCCGACCGGATGACCGAAGATGAAATCGGAAAGGCGTTGCCACATGCCCGAACGATGGACTGACGCGGCCGAAAGCTCAATCATGGAATGCAGGTTCCCTTCAGATGGCGGCCTGTCTAGCAGACGGGGCCGCTCACCGGGAATTCACGGCTGCGTCATCTGCCGGGGGATCGGAAGGGGGATCAGGCGGCGTCTCCGACGCCGCCGTCCTGGCGCAAGGCTTCCTTCACCGCCTCGCATTTGTTTTGCAGGTGGTCGCGCAGGACCTTGGCGAGTTTGGGGCCGTCGCGTGCTTCCAGGGCGGCCAGCATGTCCTCGTGCTCGGCCATGGCCTGTTTCCAGCGTTCGGACGTGATGGAGGAAATATAGCGCGCCCGGCGGATGCGGCCGGCCAGGCCTTCGTACATGGAAACGAGCAGGTCGTTACCGGCCGAGCCCATGATCTTTTCGTGGATCTTCTGGTTGAGGGCGAAATACTCCGCCCGTTCCCCCCGCGTGTGATGCAGGGCCATCTGGTAATGCAGGGCGCGCAGCTCGGCCAGATCCGCCTCCGACGCATTGGCGCAGGCAAGCTCCCCGGCCAATGCCTCCAACGCCCCCATCACGGGAAACATCTCGTCCACGTCGGCGGCGGTCAGCCGGGCGACCCTGGCCCCCCGGTTGGGCAGAAGTTCCAGCACGCCTTCCGACGCCAAGACCTTGAGCGCCTCGCGCAGCGGCGTGCGCGAAATGCCGAGCGTTTCGCAGAGCAGCCGTTCCGGCACCTTGTCCCCCGGCTTCAGATCGCCGTCATAGACCATGGCGCGCACCCGGTTGACGATGGTGTCGTGCAGGGACGGGCGCTCGATGGGGGTGTGCGAAGCATCCATGGGCGTCACTCCGTTGCCAGGAAGCGGTCGAGAACCTGGGCCACGTGCACCGCCGCGCGCGGCGTGCCGTCGGCGATTTGATGGCGGCAGCTGGTGCCGTCGGCAACGATCATCGTGTCCGCCTCGGCGCCTCTGACGGCGGGCAGCAGGGCCAGTTCGCCCATGCGCTTGGACACGGCGACGTTGTCCGCGTCGTAGCCGAAGGCGCCCGCCATGCCGCAACAGCTTGAATCGACCGTTTCCACGTTCAGCCCCGGCACCAGACGCAGGGCCGTTTCGACCGCCCCCATGGCGGCGAAGGCCTTCTGATGGCAATGGCCGTGCAGCAGCGCCTTGGCGTCGGCGGCGTTCTTCAGGGGCAGGGTGAGGGTTCCGGCATCGGCTTCCGCCGCCAGGAATTCCTCGAACAGCATGGCCTTGGCGGCCAGCGCCTTGGTGTCCTCGCCCGGCAGCAGGACCGTGAATTCGTCGCGCAGGGTCAGGAGGCACGACGGCTCCAGCCCGACGATGGGCACGCCCGCCTCGACGAAGGGCTTCAAGGCCGCCAGCGTGCGCGCCGCTTCCTTCTTCGCTTCGTCGGCAAGACCGGCGGCCAGGAACGTGCGCCCGCAGCACAGCGGCCGCGTGCGGTCCGGCGCCTGCGCCGTGACCACGCGGTAACCGGCGGCGGTCAGCACGCGCCGCGCGGCGGCCAGATTTTCCGGCTCGAAATAGGTGTTGAAGGTATCGCCCAGAAGGACCACGGCCTTGCCCGCCGGGCAGGAAGTTGCGTCCATGGGCGCGCCCTTGTCCGGCGCCGATGCCCAGCGCGGCAGGGTGCGGTCGGCGGAAAAGCCCAGCAGTTTTTCCGACAGCCAGGGCAGGCCGGGCAGGGTGTCGCGCAGGTTCAGCAGCCAGGACAGCTTCGACGCCACGGGGGCATAGCGCGGCAGATAGGCGACCAGCCGGTCGAACAGGCGCAGCCCGTGGCGCTTGTTGTACTGGTTCAGGAATTCGATCTTCATGCGCGCCATGTCGACGCCCGTGGGGCATTCGCGCTTGCAACCCTTGCAGCCGACGCAAAGCTTCATGGTGGCGGCCATGTCGTCCGACGTGAAGGCGTCGGGCCCCAACTGGCCCGAAATGGCGAGGCGGAGCGTGTTGGCGCGGCCGCGGGTCAGGTGCTGTTCATCCCCCGTGGCGCGGAACGACGGGCACATGACCCCGGCGTCGCGCTTGCGGCAGGCCCCGTTGTTGTTGCACATCTCGACCGCCCCGGCGAAGCCGCCCCAGTCGGACCAGTCGAGGACCGTCGCGATCTCCTGCGTCTGATAGCCGGGCTTGAAGCGGAACAGCGTGCGGTCGTCCATTTTCGGCGGGTCGACGATCTTGCCCGGGTTCATCAGGCCCGTGGGGTCGACCGTGTTCTTGACCTCCTTGAAGGTCTCGACCATGCGCGTGCCGAACATGGCCTCGTGGAATTCGGAACGCACCAGCCCGTCGCCGTGTTCGCCCGAATGCGATCCTTTGTATTCGCGGACCATCTCGAAGGCTTCCTCGGCGATGGCGCGCATCTGCTTCGCACCCAGGTCCTGCTTCAGGTTGATGACCGGGCGGACGTGCAATGTCCCGACCGAGGCATGAGCGTACCAGGTGCCCTCGGTGCCGTGCTTGTGGAACACCTGCGTCAGGCGGTCGGTGTATTCGGCCAAGTCCTCCAGGCGCACGGCGCAGTCCTCGACGAAGGAGATCGGCTTCCCGTCCCCCTTCATGGACATCATGATGTTGAGGCCCGACTTGCGGACCTCCCACACGTCGCGCTGGAAGGCCGGGTCCACGGCCTCGACCACCGCGTCGGGGAAGCCCAGGTCGGCCATCATCTCGCCCAGCTGTTTCAGCTTGGCGAGCAGGGGCTCGCGTTCCTCGCCGGCGAATTCGACCAGCAGCAGGGCATCGGGCTCGCCCTTCACGAAGCGCTCCACCGTGGGGCGGAAGATTTCGATGTCGCGGGCCAGGCCGATCATGGTGCGGTCGACCAGCTCGACCGCCGCCGGGCCCAGGGTCACCAGATGCTGGGCCGCGTCCATGCATTTGTAGAAGGTCGGGAAATGGCACACGCCCAGCACCTTGTGCTTCGGCAGGGGCTGTAGATCCAGGTGCAGTCTGGTCGAGAAGGCGAGGGTGCCTTCCGATCCGATCAGAAGATGGGCGAGGTTCGGATGGGTCTGCTGGCGGTACAGCGTCGCCTCGGCCCAGGGGCCCTTGGGCGCGCCGCCGGGCATCAGGGAATCGATGTTGTAGCCGCCGACCCGGCGCATCAGGTCGGGGAAGGATTGGCGGATGTGGTCGCCCTCGCGCCGGCCGATGTCGAGCAGCCTGGCCACCATGTCCTGCTGCACGGGGTCGAGCTTGGCCGCCGGCTCGTTGTCCGACACCTCGCCGAAGCGCATGGCGCGGCCGTCCATGGTCACCGCGTCGATGGCGCGCACGTTGTCGCGCATGGTGCCGTAAACGATGGACCGCGAGCCGCAGGAATTGTTGCCCGCCATACCGCCCAGCGTGGCGCGGGACGAGGTCGAGACGTCGACCGGGAACCACAGGCCGTGGGGCTTGAGATAGGCGTTCAGATGATCGAGCACCAGGCCCGGTTCGACCAGGGCCTGGCGGCCCGCCGCGTCGAACTCGAGAATCTTGTTCAGGTGCTTGGACAGGTCGACGACCAGGGCCTCGCCCACGGTCTGCCCGCATTGCGACGTGCCGCCGCCGCGCGGCAGGATCGGCACGCCTTGGTCCCGCGCGACGGCGATGATGGCTGCCACGTCGTCGGCGTCCTCGGGCACGACGACGCCCAAGGGCTCGATCTGATAGATCGAGGCATCCGTCGAATAGCGCCCGCGCGAAAACGGATCGAACAGAACCTGGCCCTTGATCGCGGCCTTCAGGCGGCGGGCGAGGGCGGGGTCGCCCTTGGTCGGGCGGCTGCGGGAAGCGTCGGCGGCAAGGGCGGTGTCGGACGGGGCCATGGGCGGAGATCGCTTTGTCATCATAGGGGATGCGGAGTGTATCAAATTGCATTCAAAATACAATAAGGCAAATCAACAGCGCCGGATAAAATTCCATTTTTATTGAATTATCTATATGTAATTACACGATAATTATCGTTTTTCATCAGGTATGCCCGAATCCGGGTTGTCTGGGCAAAAAATGTATGCATAATTCCGGAACTGTCGCGCCACCGGGCGCGGCCCATCGATTATAAAGAGGACATCCGATCATGACTGTGCGCCGCGGCCGCCATTTCCTGCAGATTCCGGGCCCCTCCAACACGCCCGACCGCATCCTTCGCGCCATGGATTATCCGGTGATGGATCACCGCGGCCCCGATTTCGCCGACCTGGGGCTGTCCTGCATCGCCGGCATGAAGAAGGTGTTCAAGACGGAAAAGTGCGAGGTCGTGATCTATCCCGCGTCGGGGACCGGCGCCTGGGAAGCCGCACTCGCCAACACCATGTCGCCGGGCGACCGGGTGCTGATGTACGAAACCGGCCAGTTCGCGACCCTGTGGAAGAACCTGGCGCTGCGTCTCGGCCTGGTGCCTGAGTTCATCGACGGCGACTGGCGCCACGGCGTCGACGCCGCCGCCATCGAGGCGCGCCTGAACGAGGACACGGACCGCGAGATCAAGGCCGTCTGCATGGTCCATAACGAAACGTCGACGGGCGTGACCTCGCGGGTCAAGCTGGTGCGCGAAGCCATCGACCGCACGGGCCATCCGGCCCTGTTCATGGTCGATACCATCTCGGGCCTCGCCTCCGCCGATTTCCAAATGGACGAATGGGGCGTCGACGTCGCCGTCGCCGGATCGCAGAAGGGTCTGATGTTGCCGCCGGGGATCAGCTTCAACTGCGTCTCGGAAAAGGCGCAGGAAGTGTCCAAGACGGCCAGCCTGCCCAAGTCCTATTGGGCCTGGGACGAAATGATCACCATGAACAAGACCGGCTATTTCCCCTATACGCCGGCAACCAATCTGCTTTACGGCCTCAAGGAAGCCATCGCCATGCTGATGGAGGAAGGGCTCGACAACGTGTTCGCCCGCCACGAGCGCGTGGCCGAGGCGACCCGCCGCGCCGTGCGCGCCTGGGGCCTCGAGGTCCTGTGCCAGGAACCCAAGGAGTATTCCCCCGTGCTGACCGCCGTGGTCATGCCCGAAGGCCACAGCGCCGACAATTTCCGCCGTGTGACGTTGGAGGCCTTCGACATGTCGCTCGGCAACGGCCTCAACAAGATCGCCGACAAGGTGTTCCGCATCGGCCACCTGGGCGATTTCAACGAACTGATGCTGATGGGCACGCTCTCGGGCGTCGAAATGGGCCTGGAACTGGCCAAGGTGCCCCATGAAAAGGGCGGCGTCGACGCGGCCATGGCCTATCTGGTCAATCCGCAGGCGCGCTGATCCCACCCCCGCGCGTTGCGGACAGGATGCAGACAAGCAGACAAGAAGAAACGGAAGGAGAGATCATGGCACGAGGTGATGGGCCGCTCGGCGGCATGAAGGTTCTGGACCTGACCCATGTGATGGCCGGGCCGACCTGTGCCCTGATGCTGGCCGACATGGGCGCGGACGTCATCAAGGTGGAAAAGGTGCCGGGCGGCGACGACACCCGCCGCGCGGCCCCACCCAAGATTGGCGACGAGGCGGCGGCCTTCCTGGTCATGAACCGGGGCAAGCGGTCGGTCGCCGTGGACCTGAAAACCCCGGGCGGTCAGGCCGCCGTGCGCCGCATGGCGCTTGAGGCCGACGTGCTGCTGGAAAACTACCGTCAGGGCACGCTGGCCAAGCTGGGCCTGGACTATGAGGAACTGAAAAAAGAAAACCCCAAGCTGGTGTGGTGTTCGATCTCCGGCTTCGGGCAGACGGGGCCTTACGCGGAACGCGGCGGCTTCGATTTGATCGCCCAGGGCATGTCGGGCCTCATGCACATCACCGGCGAAGGCCCGGGCCGTCCGCCCTGCAAGGTCGGCTCGCCGATCACCGACATCACCGCCGGCCTGCTGGCGGCCATGGGCGTGTCCGCCGCCTATGCCCATGCGGTCAAGACCGGGCAGGGCCAGGTCGTCGATACCTCCCTGTTCGAGGCCGGGATCATCCATACCTACTGGCAATCGGCGATCGCCTTCGCGACGGGGGTTTCCCCCGCCGCCATGGGCTCGGCCCATCCCTTGAACGCGCCCTATCAGGCGTTCGAAACGGCGGACGGCTGGATCACCTGCGGGGCGGCAAATCAACGCACCTGGGAACGGCTGCTCGAAGCCCTCGACAATCCGGCCATCGCCGACGATCCCCGGTTCACGGACAACACCGGGCGCATGGCCAACCGCCAGGCATTGGAAGACGTGCTGACGCCGATCTTCAAGTCCCGGCCCGCCGCCGACTGGCTCGCCAAGTTCGACGCGGTCGGCCTGCCCGCCGGCCCGGTCCTCGACATCACGCAGATGCACGCCGATCCGCATGCCCTGGCCCGCGACATGATCGTCGAGGTGCCGCACAAGACCCTCGGCACGGCCAAGGCGCTCGGCATGCCGGTGAAGTTCTCGGGCACGCCCGCGAAGACGGATCAGGGCGCGCCGGTCTACGGCCAGCACACGCGCGAAGTCCTCGCCGAATACGGCTACGGCGCCGACGAGATCCAGGCCCTGATCGACGATGGCGCGGTGATCGCCGCCGACTAGGGCCTATCAAGATGATAGGCTCTAGGGGCGGGCTTGCAGGGTCAGGCTGATCTGTCGATCCGCGCCGCCGCGCCGCACGGTCAGGGCGACGGCGTCTCCCGCGTGATGACGGAACAGGGCCGCGCGAAACTGCCCCGGTGACGTCACCGGCCTGCCGTCAATTTTTGTGATGACATCGCCCGCATCGATCCCGGCGGCGAAGGCGGGTCCGCCCCGCGCGACCTCGACCACGGCGACACCCCCGGTCCGTTCCTGTTGTTGGGCGGACAACGCCCCCGTTTCCATCCCCGCGGTCGCTTCCATCACCGTGCCGTGGGCGGCCAGGTCGCCGACGACCCGCGCCATCAGCGGCTGCGACGCCGCGAAGTTGACACCGATGTTGGCGTCGGAGCCTTGCGCGAAGATCGCCGAGACCAGGCCGACCAGACGTCCCTTGCCGTCGACCAGGGCCCCGCCCGATCCACCCGGGTTGACCGCTGCGTCGGTCTGGATGAAATCCTCGATCACGTTGAACCCGGCGTTGGCGCGGCCCGTCCCTGAGACCACGCCGCAGGATACGGAAATTCCCCGCCCGAACGGATTGCCGATGGCGCAGACCGGCTCGGCCAGGGTTGGCTCGGGCCCGGGTTCCGCCACGGGAAGGTCGATGGGAGCCTTCAGAAGGGCGATGTCCGTCGCCTTGTGACGGCCGACGATCTCGGCGGAAACGGTGCGCCCATCGGCAAGGCGAATACGGACGCTGACGGCATCGCCCAGCACATGATCGTTGGTCGCGACGTAGCCGCCGGGCAGCACCGCGACGCCGGAAGCTTCCGGCGTGATGCGTCCGTCGGCGCTTTTCGGCGCGAATCCGGCCCGCACGCCTTGCCAGTTCGGCAGCACGACGACCACGGACTGTGCCGCCGTGGCCACGGCGGCGGGATCGATGCCGCCGGCCGTTCCCGTGCGGGGTGCCAAAACAAGGACCGCCGCCAGGGCGGGGGCGATGAGAATCCGTGCGCTCATGCCGTCGTCTTTACCATGATGCGAAGCGGCCTGCCGACCTCTATATTGGCCAACCTTCATATTGAGAGGTCACGGCTTGAGAGGAATTCCGGCACAATGAAGTTCGCACGCACCATCCGGCTCGACGCTTCGGACCAGAACGTGTTCGACATTCCGGCGGAACCGGGCGAATGGGCCGTCGCCGGCACCTTTGAATTTCTTCAGGGTGAATTCGCCGACGGCGATCCGTCGGCGTGGACCAACAAACAGCAGTTGGCGTTCAAGAGCGGCTGGATGGGCCTCGGCAGTTTCGGGCGGTCGACCTTCGTGCAGGTCGCGGTGCTGCCCGACGGCCAGGTCGAGGATGCGGTGCGGGCCCTGGCCGGGCATCTGTACGAACGCTACGGCGCCCCCGACATGATGGCGGCCCTCGACGCGGCCAGGGGCGAATGCCGCGACATGGCTGACCTCTGCGATCATCCGGCGGGCACGTTGCTGGCCATCGAACGGGACCTGACGGACGACGGCATCGCCGAGCGCGTGCGCGTGATCCCCGCCACGGGCGACGGTCAGCACGCCCGCATCTGGGGCGTGGCGGGCGACGATCCGGCCTGAACGGTTCGCGGAGAATCCGCCGCATTTCACTCAAGCGTCTCTCACACCCTTGTGATGCCCTGCGACGTCAACGTTACGCCCGCTGCCGGCCCGCGCGGGTACACTCCTCCTCGACCGGACACGAGAGCCGGATCATAGGTTTCACCAAAGGAGAGTACCCAATGTCGATCCAGAAAAAGACCGTCGGCGCCACCTTGGCAACCGCCGCCGCCGCCCTGTTCATCGCCGGTGCCGCCATGACCGGCGCCCCGATGGCCGCGAAGGCCGCCGACGGCGTCAAGTGCATGGGCGCCAATTCGTGCAAGGGCCACGGTTCCTGCAAGACCGCGTCCAATGACTGCAAGGGCCACAACGCCTGCAAGGGCAAGGGCTGGATTTCCACCAGCACGGAAAAGGAATGCATGGAAAAGGGCGGCACGGTCGCCAAGTAACGGCGCCCGCACCTTACCCAACACGACGGATGGCGGGGGGCCGGAGGCATCTGGTCCCTCGTTTCCGTTTTGCGCGAGGCTTCTTTCCATGACTCTCTGCCAGGATACTTTTGCCGGTTTCGGGCTCGGCCTGCGGCCGCAACATTTTCCCGATATTCTCGGTCCCGACGGGGGCGAGGGGCTGGCCCGCGTCGACTGGTTCGAAATCATTTCGGAAAACTTCATGGCCGTGGGCGGCATGCCGCTGCGCAACCTTTTGGCCGTGCGTGAACGCCGTCCCATGGCCATGCATGGGGTGTCGCTGTCGATCGGGGCGCCCGATCCTCTCGACGACGGCTATCTCAAGGACCTCAAGACGCTGGCCGATCTGATCGCGCCGGCGGTGGTATCCGACCATCTGTGTTGGACCGGGGCGCATGGCGTGAACCTGCACGACCTGTTGCCCCTGCCCCTGACCGAGGAAACCCTGGACCATGTCGCGGCGCGGGTCGCCCGGGTGCAGGATGTCTTGGGCCGTCGCATCGCGTTGGAAAACGCCTCGACCTACGTGACGTTCACAGCCGATACCATGAATGAATGGGAATTCCTGGCCGAGCTGACGCGGCGCGCCGATTGCGACCTGCTGCTCGACGTCAACAACGTCTACGTATCGGCCTTCAACCACGGCTTCGATCCGGCCGACTATCTGGCCGGCATTCCCAAGGACCGCGTGCGCCAGATTCATCTGGCCGGGCACGAACACAACGGCGACCATATCGTCGACACCCACGACGCGCCGGTGGCGGATCCCGTGTGGGATCTCTACCGCGCCGCCGTCGCCCGCTTCGGCGCCGTGCCGACGATGATCGAGCGCGACGCCGACATCCCGCCGTTCGCCGATCTGGTCGCGGAACTTGGCACCGCGCGGCGGCTTGCCGGTGACGCCCTTGACGAGGCCGCGGCATGACCGCGTCCTTGCTCGAGGTGCAAACCCTGTTCCAGGACCGTCTGCTGACCGGGCGGGCGGACATCGAAGCGCACCTGACGTCCGGCGGCCCGTTCCTCAAGGTCTACGACCACGCCTATGTCGCCCGCCTGTTGGAAGTGATGGGCGAGGATTTTCCCGCCGTGCACACGTTGCTGGGCGACGATGAATTCGGGGATGCGGCCGCCGCCTATGTGCGGGGCCATCCGTCACAGGCGCGCTCCGTGCGCTGGCTGGGTGCCGGCTTTGCGGCCTGGCTCGGCGAAACCGCGCCCTGGTCGGGCCTGCCGGTGCTGACCGACATGGCGGCCTTCGAATGGGGTCTGGGGCTTGCCTTCGACGCGCCCGACGCGGAGGTCATCGGGGTCACGGCGCTGGCCGCCGTGCCGCCGGAAGCCTGGCCGGTCCTGACGTTCGATTTCCATCCCGCCCTGAACACGGCGGCGCTTGCCCACGACGTCGCCCCGTTCCAGCAGGCCGTGGCCAACGACCGGGATCCCGAGGCGGCGCCCGGGGTGGCGCCGGGGGGGCCGCAGACCTGGGCTTTCTGGCGCGACGGGGAAACCTGCCAGGTGCGCTACCGCGCGCTTTCCGGCGCGGAGGCATCGGGACTTGCCCTGTTGCGTGCCGAGGGAGATTTCCAGACGTTGTGCGAAACCCTTGCCGGGTTCGGCGATGAGGACGATGCCGCCTTGCGGGCGGCTGGGTTCCTGCGCGGCTGGGTCGAGGCGGGCTGGATTACCGGCCTGTCCGCGCCGGGCCTGAGCTGGGCCTGAGCGGACGCCCGGCCCGGCGGCTGGTGACCCCGACAGGATTTGAACCTGTGACCTACAGATTAGGAATCTGTCGCTCTATCCGACTGAGCTACGGGGCCTTGCCGCCGTCGGCCTGACGCTGGACGTCGCGCGCCCGTCTATACCACAGGTTTCCGTGCCGGTTCCAAGCTTTGGTGGCAGGGACGACGGATGCGCGGCGGCCTATTTGAACAGGCCCTTGATGCGGTCCATGGACATGGAATAGTTCAACATGACCGATTCCACGCCCGGGTTGCCGTCGCCCAGGCCCGCGTTCGACGAATGGTCGATGGAAATGCCGATGCGCGAACGGTCGTCGAAGCGGTAGGCGAGTTCCAGGCGCGAGCGGAATTCGAGCGCGTGGCCCAAATCCAGGTTGGACGTCTTGCCCCGCCAAAAGGTCGGCGAGAACTGCGGCGTCAGCACGAAGCGCCGACCCAGGTAGATGTCGACCAGCAGGCCGGCCCCGATGAACGACGAATTGTTGGTGACATAGGCGCCGGTCAGGAACGGCTTGAAGATCCAAAGTTTCTTGCCGAACCGGTAGTCGAGGCGGATTTCCGCGTCCTCTTCCCGGTTGCGGAAGATGTCGAATTTGCCGACGGCGAGGGTCAGGAAATCAGGATCATCCTCGGCCCGCGCGGTACCCGACGGCATGACGGTCACCGCGGCAAGCAATGCCGGAATGAGCAGCTTTTTGAACATGTTAGATCGTCCCCGATACGGTCCGATTGCCGGACCCACCCCTTTGTCGGGCATCTTAATCGATCGGGCCGATCTTTCAAGCCGGGATGACGCGCGGGGTCAGCCGTCGCCGAGCCGCCGGAAGCCGTCCATGGCCCTGACCAGGGAGGAGCGGATGCCCGGCTCCATGGCCGAATGCCCGGCGTCGGGCACGATCACGTAATCGGCGTCGGGCCAGGCCTGCGCCAGTTCGTCTGCCGTGGCGATCGGGCAGACCATGTCGTAGCGGCCCTGCACGATGACGCAGGGCAGGTGGGTGATGCGTCCGATGTTGGCGAGCAGATGATTTTCCGCCATGAACACGTCGTTGACGAAGTAGTGGGCCTCGAGGCGTGCCAGGGACAGGGCCCCCCGCCCGGAGCCGCCGCCGCCGTCGCCGTGGTGCAGGGTGGAACAGGCGGATTCGAACTGGCTCCAGACCTCGGCCGCCGGACGGTGGGTGTTCGGGTCCGGGTCATTCAGACGCCTGTGGTAGCCAGCCAGGATGTCGCCGCGTTCGTTTTCGGGAAGGTACCCGGAGAACCGCCGCCAGGCTTCGGGAAACACCTGTTTCATGCCGTAGAGGAACCAGTCGACCTCCGGCTGGCGGCCGAGGAAGATGCCGCGCAGCGCGAAGCCCCGGCAGCGGTCCGGATGGGCGATGCCGTAGGCCAGCGCCAGGGTCGACCCCCAGGAGCCGCCGAACACGAACCATTTGTCGATGCCGAGTTGGCGGCGCAGGGCCTCCATGTCGTCGATCAGGTCCTGGGTCGTGTTATCCCGCGTTTCGCCGAACGGGGTGGAGCGCCCGGCCCCGCGCTGGTCGAACACGACGATGCGGTAGTGGTCGGGGTCGAAGAACCGGCGGTGCGACGGGTTGGATCCGGCCCCCGGCCCGCCGTGCAGGAAGATCACCGGCACGCCGGTCGGATTGCCTGACTGTTCCCAATAAATGCGATGGCCGCCGGACACATCCAGATATCCCTGGGCATGAGGTTCGATCCGGGGATAGAGGTCCGGCGACGGGCGGTTCAGGGCGGAGTTGGATTTATCCAATGTCGTTGGCCGGTTCGGGTTCTTCCAATTGCCCCTCGGGGCGGTTGGCGGGCGCGGGCCCTCTTTAATTAAGTTGGCCCGTGATCGCGTATTTCAACAGGCGCACCACCTGATCGGGCGTTTCCGCCGTCGCCATGGCTGCCCCGTTCACTTCCTTCAACGCATGGGTCAGGGACGGGTCGTGCAGCGTGATCATCGGCGTTCCAAGCGCGGCGGCGTATCCGGCGTCGAAGGCGGCGTTCCATTGTTTGTACTTGTCGCCGAAGCGTACGACAACCACGTCGGCGCGTTCCATCAGGGTGCGGGTGCGGATGGCGTTGACCTTGGCCCCCTTGTGGTCCTTCCAAAATCCGTCGGGCTCGTCGCCCAGGATGGCGACGCCGCAATCGTCGCTCGATGCGTGGTCGGTCACCGGGCCGACGAAGTCGATGGGCAGGCCCGCCTCGGCGGCACCGGCGGCGATCCGGTCGCGCCAGTCGGTGTGGATTTCGCCGGACAGGTAGACGGTCCAGGGTGTGTCGTCGCTGTTCGTTTGGCTGGTCACTGGGACGTTTCCTTACGTTTCCTGGCAAATCGGGCGATCAGCGGCGGCCCGTGTGAAAGCCCCGCTGGAGATCAAGGTAATCGGAATGGTCGGGTCCGATAAACCCCCGGCGGATCAAAAAGTCGATCACGACGACCCCGCAGTTGAATTTGAAGTCATCCGTCTCGCGCACAGTGTCCATGACCTGGTCCATGGACCACAAGTAGAATTCCTCGATTTCGCCGTCCGTGTTGCGCGGCGTGAAATCCGCCGGCAGTTCCAGGTCATAGTTGAACAGGACGTCGCGGCGCAGGCCCTCGGCCCGTTCCGTGCAGTAGGAAACGGCGCCCACGGGCCGGGCGCGCCGGGCGATGGCTTCGGGAATGGCGGCTTCCTCGCCGCATTCCTTGATCAGGTTGTCCATCACGCCGATCCCGGCGGGCAGGCCGCCGGCGACGATCTGGTCCAGCTTGCCGGGTCCGGTCGGCTTGGTCAGGGACCGCTTGCCGATCCACATCTTCAACTGATCGCCGTCGCGTACGAATCCGTTCACGTGCACGCCGTAGCCTTCGACCCCGAACAGCGGCACCGCCGCGCGCTCCATCTGGAACAGGGGGGCGGCGCCCCAGCGCGCGCAGACGGCATAGGGCTCGTCGCGCCAGCCGGGGATCAGGCCGCGGGACCGGAGTTCGCCCAGGACCCCGGCCATGGCCGTCGTGCGCGCCGCCGGGCTGCCGGGATCGGGGTCCATGGCGACCGCGTCCCCGGTCACCCGGAACACGGCGCCGAAATCGGCGAGATGGGGAACGAAATCGCGATGGATCAGGCCGACCTGCTGACCGCCCGCCATGAACGGCCGGTAGGCCGCCGGGTCCCAGGCGTGCAGGGCGCGGACGCGGTCCAGATAGCTCATGCGGGGACCCCGTGCCGGCGGTCACTCATGGGCGTCGTTCGATTTTTCGGCGACCAGCACGGCCTCGACACAGAACTGGCGGCGCAGTTCCTGGGCGATGAGCCGGGCCTGTTCGGTGTCCGTGTTGTCCAGATGGATGTCAACGATCAGGTCCTCCCGGCCGCTCTGTGCGCGGCTGGCGTGGATGCGGGCGGGCACCAGGCCGCGCTTGGCGAACACCTCGACCACGCGGGGCAGGGTGCCCGGATCGGCCAGGGCCTGCACGGAAAAGCATTGCGTCGGCAATGATTTGCGCCGGCGTGGCGGCCGGGTGGAAGGGGTGGGGGAAACGGCGGATGAATGCGGGGCGTGCCCGCGGTCTTGCGTCTGCATCGGAAAATCCTTTGGCGAGGGGAATGCCGGTCACGGCGAATCAGGAAGGCCCGGTCCTCGATTACGAGGCCGGGTCAATAATTCGCCGGAGGTCTCCGGTCGCCGGAAGGATCGATGCCGTCGTCATGGGCCTGATGATAGGCCTGTGGCGCGAAAATTCAAGGTGCCCTGAATTCGGGGCCGCCGGAGTGCTGAGCCTCAGGCGGCGGCGACCTTGCGCCCGTCCTTGGTAATCCGGATATAGGCCTTGGCGCAATGGCTGCGGCAGTAGGGCTTGCCGTCGAGCGATTCCTCGCCGCAGAAATGGAAATCCGGGTCGTTGGGCTCGCCCACGGGCCAGCTGCACATGCCGGGCCGCAGCTTGGCCATGGTCACCAGGTTCTCGTTGACCTGGGGCCGGTCGGGGCGTTCCTTGATGGGCGATCCGCGCTTGGCCAGGCCGAGACGATGGACCTTGCCGATCACCGCGTTCTTGGTGATGCCGAGGCGGCGGCCGATCTCGCTGGTCGGAAGGCCTTCATCCCACAGGGCGATCAGAGCGTTGACCCGCTGGGGCGTCCATTCGTACGTCGTCTGCATGTACCCTTGCCTCCCGCTTTTCGGCCCGATGTCGCATCGCGGCCGAAATCCAAATTTCTTGCCCCTCGAACGGATATTTGCAGGCCGCATCGGCCTGAAATGCCCATTTTTGCCCGAAAATCAGGCTGGAACGCGTTAATAATTACAAGATTTCGCCTGACCGTCAACTAGCTCCACCACATATAGTTATCCACAATACATGTTGTGTTGTTGATAAAATCCTAAACTAGAGAGGATTTCCGGGCCGCAGATGCAAAAAAATCCCTTTGCCGGGCCGGGGTGCCGGTATAATCCGGGGGAGCCGAAGGGGGATTTTGGCGGGACTATCAGGAGTGACGGAAAATGGCTGTCGACAAGAACGGCATGGATGAATGGGCGGCCGAGGCCGCCAAGGAACTGAAGGGCAAATCCCCCGAAGACCTGATCTGGCACACGCCGGAAGGCATCGCGGTGAAGCCGCTGTACACGGCGGCGGACCTGGAGGGGCTGGAGCACATTGATTCCCTGCCCGGCTTCGCCCCCTATCTGCGCGGCCCGCGCGCCACCATGTACGCCAACCGGCCCTGGACCATCCGTCAGTACGCGGGCTTTTCCACGGCCGAGGATTCCAACAAGTTCTACCGCGACAATCTGGCCGCCGGGCAGAAGGGCCTGTCCGTCGCCTTCGATCTGGCGACCCATCGGGGATACGATTCCGACCATCCCCGCGTGGTCGGCGATGTCGGCAAGGCCGGGGTGGCGATTGATTCCGTCGAGGACATGAAGATCCTGTTCGACGGCATCCCCTTGGACGAGATGTCCGTCTCCATGACCATGAACGGCGCCGTGCTGCCCGTGCTGGCGGGCTATATCGTGGCCGCCGAGGAACAGGGCGTTCCGGCCGACAAGCTGTCGGGCACCATCCAGAACGACATCCTGAAAGAGTTCATGGTGCGCAACACCTACATCTATCCGCCGACGCCCTCCATGCGCATCGTCGCCGACATCATCGAGTACACGGCGCTCAACATGCCGCGCTTCAACTCGATCTCGATCTCCGGCTATCACATGCAGGAAGCAGGGGCCACGGCGGTTCAGGAACTGGCCTTCACGCTCGCCGACGGTCTGGAATACGTGCGCGCGGCCAAGGCCAAGGGCCTGGACGTCGACAAGTTCGCGCCGCGCCTGTCGTTCTTCTTCGCCATCGGCATGAACTTCTTCATGGAGGTCGCCAAGCTGCGCGCCGCGCGCCTGTTGTGGTCGGAACTGATGGCCCAGTTCGAACCGAAGGACCCCCGGTCCTCCATGCTGCGCACCCATTGCCAGACGTCGGGCGTGTCGCTCACGGCGCGCGATCCCTACAACAACGTGATCCGCACGACCATCGAATGCATGGCGGCGGTGCTTGGCGGCACGCAGAGCCTGCACACCAACGCGCTGGACGAAGCCATCGCGCTCCCCACCCCGTTTTCCGCCCGCATCGCGCGCAACACGCAGCTCATCGTGGCCGAGGAAACGGGCATCCCGCAGGTCATCGACCCCTTGGCCGGCAGCTACTACGTGGAAAGCCTCACGGCTTCCCTGGCCCAGGCGGCGCGGGAGTTGATCGCGCAGGTCGAGGACCTCGGCGGTATGACCAAGGCCGTGGAAGAAGGCATGCCCAAGCGGGTGATCGAGGAAGCGGCCGCGCGCAAGCAGGCACGGGTCGACCGCGGCGAGGAAGTGGTGGTCGGCGTCAACAAATACGCCCGCGCGGAGGAGGACTACCTCGACATCCTGGACGTCGACAACGCGGCCGTGCGCGAAAGCCAGATCAAGCGCCTCAACACCATCCGCAACACCCGCGACGGGGCCGCCTGTCAGGCGGCGCTGGACGCGCTCACCCAGGCCGCCGAAAGCGGCGCGGGGAATCTTCTGGAACTCGCCGTCGAGGCGACCCGCAAGCGCGCCACCGTGGGCGAGATTTCCGACGCCCTGGAGAAAGTCTATACCCGCCACCGGGCGCAGATCCGCTCCATCTCGGGCGTTTACGGCGCCGCCTACGAAGGCGACGCCGGGTTCGACAAGATCAGGAAGGACGTCGCCGCCTTCGCCGAAGTTGAGGGACGGCGCCCGCGCATGCTGGTCGTCAAGATGGGCCAGGACGGCCATGACCGGGGTGCGAAGGTGATCGCCACGGCCTTCGCCGACATCGGCTTCGACGTCGACGTCGGCCCCCTGTTCCAGACCCCGGACGAGGCCGCCCGCCAGGCCATCGAAAACGACGTGCACGTGATCGGCGTTTCCAGCCAGGCCGCCGGGCACAAGACCCTGGTGCCGGCCCTGATCGACGAGCTGAAGGCCCAGGGCGCCGAGGATATCCTGGTCGTCTGCGGCGGCGTCATCCCGGCCCAGGATTACGATTTCCTGAAGGCCAAGGGGGTCGCCGCGATCTACGGTCCGGGCACCAACATCCCGACCGCCGCGGCCGAGATCATGGAAATCATCCGCGCCCGGCCGCTCGCCGCCGAGTAATGCCGCGGGGCCTTAGCGGACCCCTGAAACGCAAAATGAAAAGCCCGTCCTGACTGTCTTGGTCGGGACGGGCTTTCGTATGTTTGGCGCGGCGGCGGTAGGCCTTGGCCGATTGGATCTTCTGCTGCCGCAGGGTGCGCACGGCCCGGGCCACCGGGTTCCGCCGCACCGGTGCCTTGCGTTTCATGGCGGGGCTCCTTCGTGGTGACCAACGGGTCGGCGTCTTAAGGCCTTCCGCCTGGAGATGCAAGCGCCTGCCAGCTAGTCACGCCGCAACAGCCATCCCGAAAGGCGCCAAACCGGGTAAAGCAGCAACATCGCAAGGGGAACGACGTAAAAGGCGGACCGCAGCCAATTCAAATCGCATGAGTAGGGATGCGTGCCCCCCGCGTTGGGGTTCAGGGGCAGCAGACCCTGTGAGCCTGCAACAAACTCACATAGGCCCCGTGGTTCCGTGCCGTCGGACTGTACAAGAATCAGGACGACCGGAAACGCCGCGAGAACCAACGAGCATGCGATCGCGGAAACCAAAATGTACATGGCGCGGCGGGTTTTCATATCGGGATGTTCTTCATCTACTTCGTCCACGGCTTCTCACGATAAATACGCGCGACATAAGCGCCGAAATCATTGACGTTTTCTCGACCAACATAGTTCCACACGGAGGCTATTTTTGCCGGAGAAGGATTTGGCACTCTATCAAAAATGCGCTTTATCAAGGTCACGCCAGCTTTGACGTTCGATTCTGGAGCGTAGGCTGAATTTTTGTCAATTCCGAGGCCGGACCACTTTTCAGGATCAATATTCATCGGGAATATCGTGCCGGCCAGTTGAAACCCCTCTAGCATTTTCGCGGTTCCGAAATAGTGCCCCCTAGCATTCTCGGCGTAGACGATCGCCTTGACGAGATCGGGATCGACACCTTGCTTCCTCGCTTCGGCGATTAAGAGAGGTTCGAAGTTCAAGACCGCCGTCTTGCCGACGCTGGGTACTGCGTACCACGGATCGCTGTCATCGGCGTTCGGGTTCTCTTTCACCTCGAACCGCGCGGAGGCATTATTCAGAATTGCGTCTGTTCTTTCGATCGGGTCCGTCAAAATCGGGTTTTTCGTCGCGATCGATGGGAGCGTGGCATTCGTTATTCTGTCTGAGACGAGAGATTTCTGCTCCAGAGAACGCTTGGGCTCGGCCGGAGGCGTTGCTGGGACGGCGGTTGGGGGCTCCCCGGTCGGCAGGCTGCTGGTGGTGAAGGGCGGTTGGGGCAGCTTGGTGTCAGGTGCGCGGGCTGAGCGCAGGATAGAGGCATTCACCTTGGCCTGCCGCTCCCGCAGGGCGGCGGCGGGCTGTACCTGGTGCGCAGATGGTGGCCGGTCGGCTGAAACGGACGTCGCGGCCATCTTCCCTGAGGTCACGGCCCGTTGGCTGAGAATCTCCGTCGGTCCCCAGGGTTTGGCGATACCGTCGATTTGCAGACCGCCGCCGGCCAGATCGTTGAGGCGTTTCTGGCCGTTCTCGATCCCGCGCAGGAAACCGTCGTCCGCGTCCCGCGTGGGGGCGGGCAGGAGGCCGTTCGCGGCGAGGAAGCCGGAGGCCTGGAATACGTCGTCGGGCAGGTTGGCCTGACCGTGGCCAACGCCTTGGGTCAGGAATGATTGCCCGAAGCCGCCGAACCCGTCCGTGCCGCCGCGCCCGGGCAGGCCGGGCGCCATGTCGTCGAGGTTCGCGGCGGGCGTCTCGATCGGGGTTGGGGAATTGGGCAGGTCTTTGGGGCCACCGGTGGTTCCACCCATGGGTCGTCTCCTGTGTTACGGGGTTGAAATATGATGGGGGCTGGCCGCACGACGCGACCCGTCTCGAGACAAAACCAATCAGAGATCAGCGATCTTGGCTGAGCGGCCCAGTGTAAAATCCGCCATACGAGGGAGAAGAAGGGCAACCGCAAACGGAAAGACAAGGGCGGCGAGCAGGCGTCAGTTCATGCCGCCCGGGCCGTCCGGGTTCCGCCGCATCGGTGCGTTTCATGGCGGGGCTCCTCTTCCTAACGGATAACGGCGCCTGATCCACCAAACCGCGCCAAAGGCGGGCGATTGTAAGATTAAGCTAAGGACAATGATCAGGTAGCCATGGGTTCCGATCACATACCCCCAATTGATCCTGCAATCCTGCCCGTTGATGACGTTCGTGTATCCGGGCGGGACATCGTTGTAATCACAATACTCCGCGCCGCCATTGTGCCAAATCCCGGCATAGGCGCCGAACCCGGCCCATCCCCATATAGCGATAGTGGAAAGGATCAAATAAACCACGAGAATGCCCGTGGCTGCTTGGATCCACAGTGGCCGAGTTCTGCTCATTTCCGTCCCCGCGGCACTTTGCTCCACGCCCCGCCAATTCTTGAACCGAACAAGCCCACTTTTCCTAGAATGACGTAACCCCATAATGGTGCCTTGCGTCTCATGGGGCCTCTTCTTCTTTCGACGGATAGCGCTTTCCAAGCCACCAGATTGCCCCTAGTGCCGGCGATTGCGTGATCAGGCTGACCGCTATGATTACCAGCCCATGCTTGGCGAAGATGTAACCCCATCTGATCTTGCAGTCCTGGCCGCTAATGAAATTTGTGTAACCGGGAGGGGCGGCGGAATAATCGCAATATTCAGCATCTTTATTGTGATCGATCGCGGCGACGGTCCCCAGTCCAATCCAAACGAATATGAGGACAGTGGAACAAAGGAGGTAGATTGCAAGCAGGCTTGCTGCGACACGGGCCCACCGTGGTCGTGTAATTATTGCTTCTTTTCCCACAGCCGTTCCTTGTAGGCCCTTCCGATTCTGGCGCCCAAGGAGTTGACTTTCTCCCGGCCCGTGAAATTCCAGATGCTGCCGATCTTTGATGGTGTCGGATTTTCTATGCGGTCACGAATTCGCCGAATTAGCGCAACGGCAGCGGCAATGTTTTTCTCCGGATCCTTAAAGTCATTGATGGATTTGCCATCCATGCCTTCCCAGGTCTTCGGATTTATGTTCATGGGCATCAACGTTTTGGCGGCACCCATCGCAGTCAACACAGATTCAAGCCCGTAATGTGAACCATCGGCATTTTCAACATACATTATGGCACGAATTAGATTTGGGTCTACGCCTTGGCGTTGTGCCTCGAGATTGATGATCGGATCATACTTCCTTACTGTCTCAACTCCTTTGCTATGTTGTCGGCGGAAGGGGGCGTCCCCCGTTTGATGCGAGTTATCGGCAATGTCGAATCGTGCCGGTGCGTCGTTCTTCAGCGCCCATATCCGGGCTTCTTCGTATCTGATTGGAAACCGCCTGCCCGGGTTGGCCTTCATGCGCGCGATCTCTTCTTCCGCCTGGGGGCGAATTTTCGCTGGATCGGTTTCGATGCGCTGACCGGCTCCGCCTTCGCTGATGATGGATGGAACGGGAGGTTCTCCTTTATCGGCGAGCAGGCCGGCGGGGCCGCCTGAACGACGGGTATCCTTGCTGGGTGAACTTGCGTCCCGCGCTTTCATTTTCTCAACCATGACAGAGGGGAGGCTATTCGGTCGCGGCGGCTTCATCTTGCCGGATGAGACGGCGCGCTGGCTGAGAACCTCCGTCGGCCCCCAGGGCTTGGCGATGCCGTCGATTTGCAGACCGCCGCCGGCCAGCTCGTTGAGCCGTTTCTGGCCGTTCTCGATCCCGCGCAGGAAGCCATCGTCCGCATCCCTGGTCGGGGCGGGCAGGAGGCCGTTTTCGGTGAGAAAATTGGAGGCGCGGAACACATCATCGGGCTGGTTGGCCTGACCGTGGCCAATGTCTTGGGTCAGGAATGACTGTCCGAAGCCGCCGAACCCGTCTGTGCCGCCGCGCCCGGGCAGACCGGGCTCCATGTCGTCGAGGTTCGCGGCGGGCGTCTCGATCGGGGTTGGGGAATTGGGCAGGTCTTTAGGGCCACCGGTGGTTCCACCCATGGGTTTGTCTCCTGTGTGATGAGGTTGGAAAACGGATGTGCGCGGGAACCGTGATCAGGCGCGGCGTGACCGCCGCATTCGGGCGGCCCAATCGGTTTCAATCCGCCGCAGCGCCCCCGCCGGGATGGCCGTCATGTCGGCGGGGGCTGATTTGAGGGCGAGGGCCTTGTGGCGCTTCCGCCAGGCGTCGAGGGACCAGTCGCGGGCGCTTAGCCGGATGTCCGCCACGAGCAGGAATATCCAGGCGTCGCGGAGCGTGCCGTCCTCGGCCGTCACGGTTAGGGAAAAAGCATCGTACTGTTCGCCTTCATAGGCGCTTGCCCGCGCCGCCATGGCCGGGCTGACGCCCTCGGCCAGCAGGCCGGAAACGTCGGCGCCCCTAGCGGGCGTGACGGCGGGGTAGTCGTGTCCCGCGACGATGCGGCGGCGGTAGCCGGCGAGCACGGCCGGACGCAGCGATCCGCAGGGGCCGCCGAGAACGGCGGCCCGCAGGTCGGGATCCATCAGGGTTCCGTAGAAGAAGAAGGACAGCACGGGCCGGCCCCTTCCTTCGGGAAGATTACCGGGGGGCGATCACCATGGTCATGAGGCGGCCTTCGGTCTTGGGAAACTGTTCGACCTTGGCCAGTTCGTCCACTTCGACGCGGACGCGGTCCAACACCTTCATACCCAGGTCCTGGTGCGCCATTTCGCGGCCCCGGAAACGGATGGTCATCTTGACCTTGTCGCCGTTGTCCAGGAACTTGCGCACGGCCTTCATCTTGGTCTGATAATCGTGCTCGTCGATGCCCGGGCGCATCTTGATCTCTTTGACCTCGATGACCTTTTGCTTCTTGCGGGCTTCGTTGGCCTTCTTCTGGGCTTCGTACTTGAACTTGCCGTAGTCCAGAATCTTGCACACGGGCGGATCGGCGTTGGGCGAGACCTCGACCAGGTCAAGGCCCACCTCGCCTGCCATTTCGATGGCTTCCTTGGTGGAAATCACGCCGACCATTTCACCGTCGGCGTCAACCAGCCGCACTTGGGCGACATCAATATCTTCGTTAATCCGCGGGCCGTCCTTGGACGGCGGCGTCTGTTGCATGGGGCGGCGTGCTATTGCCTTGCTCCTCAGTCGGTTTCAACAATTCGGGTGGTTGCGGTCAAACCACCCCGTTCCGGCAGAACGCGAACGCTGGTCGTTGTTTATGATTTTTAGGGGGGCGGCTTATCGGCCGGCCCCGGCGCCCAACGGTCCTGCCGCTTCGGCCACTAATGTATCTATCGCCAGTTCCAGCGCAAGGATTTCTTGATCCTTGCCGCCCAGACGGCGAATGGCGACCGTGCCGGCTTCGGCCTCCTTGGCGCCCACAACCATGATCACCGGCACCTTGGCGTGGCTGTGTTCGCGGATCTTGTAGTTGATTTTTTCGTTTCGGGTATCAATTTCAACGCGTAAACCCGCCTTCCGGCAGGCCTTGGCGACCTGGGCGGCATAAGCATCGGATTCATTGGTGATCGTCGCCACGGTGATCTGATGGGGCGCCAGCCAGAGCGGGAAACGCCCGGCATAGTTCTCGATCAGGATGCCGATGAAGCGTTCGAACGAACCCAGAATGGCCCGGTGCAGCATCACGGGGCGGTGTTTGGCGCCGTCCTCGGCGATGTAATGGGCGTCCAGGCGTTCCGGCAGCACGAAATCGACCTGCAGGGTGCCGCATTGCCAGTCGCGGCCGATGGCGTCGCGCAGCACGAATTCCAGCTTGGGCCCGTAGAACGCCCCCTCGCCCGGGTTGAGGATGGGGTCGTGCCCGGCCGCCTTGGTCGCGTCCAACAGGGCCTTTTCCGCGCGGTCCCAGGTCTCGTCCGACCCGGCGCGCACGTCCGGGCGGTCGGAGAACTTGATGACGAAGTCGTCGAAGCCGAAGTCCTTGTAGACGGAGGACAGCAGGTCGATGAAAATCTTGGTCTCGGCCTCGATCTGGTCGGGGCGGCAGAAGATATGGGCGTCGTCCTGGGTGAAGGCGCGCACGCGCATCAGGCCGTGGAGTGCTCCTGACGGCTCGTTGCGGTGGCACGATCCGAATTCGGCCATGCGCAGCGGCAGGTCGCGGTAGCTGGTGATGCCCTGTTTGAAGATCTGCACGTGGCAGGGGCAGTTCATCGGCTTGATGGCCAGCAGTTTGTCCTCGGACTCGGAGATGAACATGTTCTCGCGGAACTTCTCCCAATGGCCCGAGGCCTCCCACAGGGCGCGGTCGACCAGCTGCGGGGTGTTGACCTCGACATAGCCGGCGTCTTCCAGGCGGGCGCGCATGTAATTCTGGCACAGGCGGTAGAGCGTCCAGCCCTTGGGGTGCCAGAAGGCGGAGCCGGGGGCCTCTTCCTGGATGTGGAACAGGTCCATCTCGCGGCCGAGGCGCCGGTGGTCGCGCTTTTCCGCTTCCTCCAGCATGTGCAGGTGGGCGTTCAGGTCTTTTTCGTTGAACCAGCAGGTGCCGTACACGCGCTGCAGCATCTCGTTGCGGTGGTCGCCCCGCCAATAGGCGCCGGCCAGCTTCATCAGCTTGAAGGCATGGCCGACCCGGCCCGTCGACGGCAGGTGCGGCCCTCGGCACAGGTCCAGCCACTCGCCCTGACGGTAGATGCCGATGTCCTCACCCTCGGGCAGGTCCTCGATGATCTGCGCCTTGTACTTCTCGCCGATCTCCAAAAAATGACGGATCGCGTCGTGGCGGCTCCAGACTTCGCGGACGAAGGGGGAATCGCGGTCGACGATCTCGTGCATCTTGGCTTCCATCTTCTCCAGATCGTCGGAGGAAAACGGCTCGTCCCGCGCGAAGTCATAATAAAAGCCGTTTTCGATGGTCGGGCCGATGGTCACTTGCGTTCCGGGATACAGCTCCTGCACGGCCTCGGCCAGCACATGGGCGCAGTCGTGGCGCAACAGGTCGAGGGCGTCTTCGTCCTTCGCCGTGACGATGGCCAGGTTGGCATCGGTTTCGATGGTCGTCGCCAGATCCTTCAACTCGCCGTCGATGCGCACGGCCAGCGCGGCCTTGGCCAGGCCGGGGCCGATGTCGGCGGCGACCTCAAGACCCGTGACCGGGCCGTCGAATTGGCGGACGCTGCCGTCCGGAAGGGTAATGGCAACCATGATGATGCTCAGGCCGTTTGAAAAAGGGATCGGATAAGGGGGGGAATGTAGGGCGTGGCCCCGGCGTGTCAAGCGTGTGTCACGGTGCGGGGTCGGGAAGGGGGAGGGCCGGCAGGACCTTGAGGACGTCTTCCAGGGTCAGGTCGGAAAGCCGCGCCTCGCGCAGGATCGTCACCTGGGCTCCCCGCTGGGCGCACAGCGCCGGGTCGCTGGCGTGGGAATAGAGCACCACCGTGGGCGCCCCGGCGAGGGCCGCCACATGCATGGGGCCCGTGTCGTTGCCGACGGCAAGTGCCGCCCGCCGGGCCAGGGCGGCTAGGTCCAGCAAGGATGTTTCACCGCATAAGCTTCGGGCTCCGGGGGCGGCGGCCAGGATGGCGTCGTGCAGGGCCCGTTCGTCGGCCCCGCCGATCAGCAGGGGCGTAATGCCCTGGCCTGATAGATGGCGGGCAAGGGCGGCAAAGCGGTCGGCGGGCCAGCGCTTGGCCGGGCGATGGGCGGCGCCGCCGGGGACGATCAGGGCGAAGGCGTCGGGCAGGGCGAAGCGAGACAGGTCCGTTTCGGCGAAGGACAGGTCGGGCGCGGGCACCGACGGGATGCCCGCCATGGCGAGCTGGTCCGCCTGGCGTTCGACCGTATGCATGCGGTCGCGCTCCGGGTTGGCGTGGGGGTGGGAACAGCCGCGCGCAATGCCCGACCATTCCGGTCTGGTCCTGGCCGGGAACAGGCGGAAATAGAACGAGGATCGGTCCGAGGTCTGCAAATCGTAGACCCGCGTATACCCACCCTGGATCAGGCCGCGGCGCAGGGCGCACAGGGCGCCCAACTGATGCCATTTCATGCGCGGCTGGGCGATGACGCGGTCGAACAGGCCGGTGGCCGAGGCGAGGTCTTCGAAGGGGGGGGTGGTCAAAAGGTCGATGCGCTGGCCTGCATGATGGTCGCGGATCGCCCGCATGGGGCCCAGCGCCTGAACGAAATCGCCGAGCGCGCCCAGCTTGATGACCAGGATATTGCCGGAAGAGGAAAGGGGCGCGGCCATGGCGTCAGGCAGACGGGCGGATGCCCAGAACCTCGTCATAGACGTCCAACGTCTTGGCGCACATGGTGGCTTTGGAGAAGTTGTCGCGCACGTTGGCGATGGCCTTGCCGGCGAGGGTGCTGCGCTGGGCGCTGTCGAGAGAGAGGACCTTTTCGATGGCGGCGGCCAAGGCGTCCGGGTCGCCCGGCGGCACCAGCCAGCCGGTTTCGCCGGGGATCACGGTTTCCTTGGCGCCGCCGTGGTCCGTCGCGATCACCGGCCGGCCCAGGGCCTGGGCTTCGGCGATCACGCGGCCGAAGGCTTCCGGGTCGGTCGAGGCGGAAATCACCACGTCCGTCAGCATGTAGGCCGCCGGCATATCGTCACAATGATCGACAAGGCGCACGACCTCGTTCAGGTTTCGGTCGGCGATCATGGATTCCAGTTCGGCGCGGTAGTCCTCGCGTCCCTGATCGCCGCCGACCAACAGGCAGCGGATGTCGCGGCGTTTCAGCCTGCTGAGCGCGTCGATGACCACCGGCTGGCCTTTCCACCGGGTCAGGCGCCCGGGCAGCATGATCACCGGCATGCCGTCAGGCAGCATCCAGTCGGTTGCCAGATTGACGACCCGCTGGGCCGTAACCTTGGCCGGGTCGAAGCGCTCCAGATCGACGCCCCGGTGGATTACGCGGATCTTGTTGGACGGCACGCCGTACAGTTGGCGGATGTGCCCCGCGATGAACTGGCTGATGGCGATCACCCGCTCACCCCGGGTCATGATGGAATTGTAGACCCGCTTCAGATGGTTGCCCGCCCCGTAGGTCCCGTGGAAGGTGGTGACGAAATGGGCTCCGGTGCGCTTGGCCGCCGCCCGCGCACTCCACGCGGGGGCGCGTGACCGGGCATGGACGATATCGACCTTTTCAGCACGGATGACCTGGGCCAGGCGGTCGACGTTGCGCCACATGGTGACCGGGTTCTTGGAATCCATCGGCAGATCGACGTGCTCCGCGCCGACGCGGGCCAGATCGTGGACCAACGGCCCGCCCGCCGATGCGACCAGGGCACGGCCGCCGGCCTGCACCACCGCACCCGCGATTTCAACGGTGCCGCGCTCGACCCCGCCGGCCGCACCCATCGCCGGCAGGACCTGTAGCACGGTCGCCAGGCGGCCTTCGCCCGTCACGCCTTGGACGGCCATTCCCTGGGCGGCCATTCCTTGGGCGGCCATTCCTTGGGCGGATTGGGCGCGTTCGCTTTCGCCGCCGCCGGTGGTATGGTCCGGCATCTTGTTCATGGATGGAAACCGATCATGTCTTCAGGCCCAGACGTTGCACCCGACACTCCGCCGCAATTCCTGGAATGTGGTGACGGCAGGACTATTGCCTACCATCAAATGGCTGGCAAGTCTCCCGGCGTCGTCTTCCTGACCGGGTTCAAATCCGACATGACGGGGGGCAAGGCCCTCGCGTTGGAGGCCTATTGCCGCGCCAGCGGCCGGGCTTTCCTGCGTTTTGACTATACCGGACACGGGCAGTCTTCCGGGGTTTTCGAGGAGGGTTCCATCGGCCAATGGGCCGACGACGCGGTCACGGCGCTCGATAAACTGACCACGGGAGACCAGGTCCTGGTCGGCTCGTCCATGGGCGGCTGGATCATGCTTTTGGCGGCCCTGGCGCGAAAACCGCGAATCCGGGGCCTGCTGGGCCTCGCCGCGGCACCCGACTTCACCCGCGATCTGCTGTGGGACGCCTTCACCGACGACCAGAAGGCGCAGATGGATCGCGACGGATTTGTCGAGCTGCCCAATTGTTATGATGACCAGGCGCCCTACCGCATCTGCAAGCCGCTGATCGACGACGGCTGGAAGCGCCTTCTACTGGACAACCCGATCGATCTGGACATCCCCGTGCGCCTGATTCACGGGCTTTTGGACGCGGACGTGCCGTGGCGGACGAGCCTGCGGATTCAAGAGCAACTCACGTCGGACGATGTCGAGGTGCAATTGATAAAGAACGGTGGCCACCGCCTGTCGGAAGATCACGACCTGGACCGCATGACGCGGACGCTGGACGCATTGTTGGCGGCAATGGGATGAAATTTTCGGTCTTCCGTCAGCATCCGGTGGAGGCTGCCCATATCGCCGCGTCGTTCTGCGGTTGGTTTGAAAAGGCTGTGGACTGTCCTGGCTCCTGTACGGGATAGTTGTCATTCCCTGTCCAAGTGTGCGTGATGATGACAGACGATCAATCCGACGATCCGCCCAACTCAATAACCTTTGGTCCTCACGAGGGACGGGAACTGGAGTTGATGCTGTCAGGACAGAAGCCCCTGGCGCTTTTTTTCGACACCTTGCCTGAGAGTGGCGTAATTCCGGACAAAGACTTTGATGCCTTCGTGCGGTCGGGCGCGTTTGTCATGGACCAGCGAATTGTTCGCCCGATTGACGGTAAAAAAAACATGCCTCCGACGCGGGTTGTACTCTATGCAATTCCAAGCGAGGCTTGGCGTATCCAGGAAGCCCTCGCCATCCTTGAGCCGGTGTTCGCTCTGACGCGGCCGCCGTCCGAGGAAGATGACGTGACCTTAGGCCGCCTTCTTGGCTACGCTGAAGAAGACATCGCCAACTTCCTCGGGCAAGGGCATCCTTGATCGAATTGGCTTCGATCATCAGGAGTTCAATTTCAGGTAACACCACCAGCAGTATGGGCCGTAGGCGCCGCCATGGGGTGCGCCGCAGTTGATGCAGCGATAAATGGGTGATTTGGCGGCAACACCTAACTCTCCAAGCGTGCGGTTCAATTCCCGTCGGGCTTCACCACGCCATCGACCTGAAGCCGAGTGACCTCTTGAAAGCGTCTTATTGCGTTGAAAAGTGGTTCGTCACCATACGGCGTCACTTCGTCGCTCAGGCCCTGATAAAGCCCGATGTCACGCATCGCTTTCTTGATATTGAGAATGTCATCGAAATCGGTGTTGTAGGTGGAGCCGACTGTTTTTCGAAGCGACAGCGGTTTGAATGTCGTCATTGATCTTCCGTTAAGTTTGAAATGACGGAATCCAGCGCGTAGGTCAGGAGCGTGTACACCGAGTCAGTTCCCGTCCGTGTGAAATGAAAAAACCGGGGCGCCGGCGCCTGAAGGGAGCACAGGCCGCCGGCGCCCCGTCCCGAGAGGGAGGGGGAGCGGCGCGCGAGGGGATCGCGCTCACCCCTCGTCGGGATACAGGTCCTCGAAGCCGCGCCGGACTTCGGCGGCGAAGGATGTGTCGTGGTCCCGCCAGTAGCGGGGATCCTGCATCATGTGGCGCAGTTGCGATTCCGACCGGCCGGCCGGCGCGGGCTGGGCGCCTGAAACCAGTTGCGGCTCGCCGTCCTGCATCATCCGGTGCAGGGTCAGCACGCCGTCGTAGGAATTGCACAGCGCTTCGAACACCGGGGTCGGCAGGTTGGCCTGGCCCCAGGCGTCGATCTGCGCCGCCGCCGTCTGCCAGCGGTCGGCGCCGCCGAAATGGTCGGTCAGGCAGCGGCGCTGTTCGCCCTGCACCGTTTCGGCGGCCAGATCGCGGACCAAGGGGGCGAGCTTTTCCGCCGCCAGGTCATAGACAAGCTGCGCCTGGGCCTGGGTGAAGCCCGCGTCCATCAGCCGCGCGTTGACCTCCGCGTCAGCGGTCAGGCCCTCCATGGCGGGCTCGATCCGATAGCCTGACGGGTCATCGGGTACGGTATCGCCGGCGGCGGCCCCCAGACGCCGTTCCAGGGCGGCGTAGGAGCGGGCCAGATCCTCGACCCGCACTTGACCTGCCTCCGCATCCCAGAACTTGGGCGGCAGGTAGTCTGGCGCCGTCGCCGCCATCTCCGCTGTAGGGGGCTGGGCGTTGTCGCCGTCCATGGGCGGGGGCGCTACGTCCGGTGCGTCCGGCATCGCGGACAGGGTTTGAGGATCGGTCATGCATCGTCTCCTTTCGAGGCGGGGGAAGCGTCCGGGCCGGCGCGACCCAGGTCGATGAGATGGGACAGGTGGCGAACCAGATGGCGCTGCCCTTCGAGGTGGCGGAGGGTTGCGTCGGTCGCGTCGGGGCCGAGGGCCCGGTCCAGGGTCAGCGCCTTAAGATAAGACAGCAGTGCCGCGCCATCGGTGCTGCGAAAACAGCGGGCCGCCAGCCGTGCGGCGCGGTCGCCGTCGGTCGCTCCGGCATTAGCGGTGGCGGACTGGAAAAAATCTTCGGGCCGCCAGGGCCATTCGGTTTCCGGGCCGGTCATCAAGCGGACCCTACTGGTGGGGTGGGCGGCAGGGCCGCCCCCAGGGCAGACGCGAGCGCGGCGAGCCCGCCGCCCCCGTCACCGCCGTCCACTGGCGGCGGATCGCCGGCCGGCGGTGAGGGTGCCGCTGCCGGGCCGCCGTCGGCCGCTTTCAAGACTTTTGACGGCACGCCGAAGGCGGCGGCGAGAGCTTGCGCCGCTTGAGGGACATCGACGATGGCCAGTGCTTGCGGTCCTAAACGCGCCAGAGCGTCGAGGAACGCCAGGGTCGCCTGTACGTCCTGCTGCGCCTGATGGCGGGCGAGCGGTGATTTGTACTCCAGGTCGATGATCTGGCCGTCGATGCGCAGCGCGGGCACCTCGCCCCGGCGGATCAAAATCGACAACCCGCGCGTGACCAGCGGAGTGAGTAGTTCCGACTGTAGCCGCCCATAGGTCGCGCCTAACAGACGGGAAATTTCGGCGACCCGCTCCAGAACCTCCGTCGCGGTCATGCGCGGCCCCTCGATCTGACCGAGGCGGTCGGCCAGGAGGGCGCGGCGGATGCCCGCCCGCAAATCTTGCAACACGACCTGGGACAGGTCGAACCGGCCGGGGGCCTCCAACGGTTTCAGGCCGGCCGAGCCCACGGCCTTGGGGATGATGGTGCCCGGCGTCAGGCGGATGTTGGCGGGGTTCAGCACGCCGTCGTCGTCAGCCTGCCAGATGCCGGTGACGGCGATGGATGCGTTCTTCAGGACCAGTTCGACAACCTTGTTGGCGGTCTTGATGTCGGGCAGGGTCTTCATCACCGGCGAGCGGCCGTAGATCTCGCCGGGCGCCTTGAGCCAGCGGAAATTGATGAAGGGCGAACGCTCGAACCGCCCGGTCTTGAGCACCGTCACAGACTGATCGCCCGTCGTGCCGTCGCCGGGATCGATCAGCGCCATGTACTCGAAGCCGCCCTTGGCGGGGATCAGGGCTTCGAGGATGTCCGCCGACGGCTCCTGCCCGTCGCCCGGCTTGCGGGCCTTCAGGGCGTCGGGCAGCCTGGCCTTGGGAAACCGCTCGACGATCTGCGCGCGGGTCAGGCGGCTGGTGCGGAAGGTCGTGTCGAGGCGGCCGGAGGCGTCTTCCTCGAAGGCGACCTGGCTCAGCGGCACGGCGGTGAACCGGAAGGCCGAGGGTTCGCCCGGCGGGGCGGCTTCGAACATCAGGCTCGCCGTGCCCGCCGTGACCAGGTCCAAATAGCATTGATGCATTTCAACGGCGAAGTTGGAGCGGTCGAAATGGGATTGCAGGATTTGCGCCGCCGTTTCCAGTTCCTGGGACAGGCCGGCGCGCCGCGCGTCGTCGACCTTCGTGCCCGGCATCAGGCCGAACCACCGCGCCCAGGGTGGCGTGAGTTGCGCCAGCAGGCTGGCGGCCAGTTGATCGACGGCATCGGGTGCGGTGCCGTCAAACAGTCGGTCGGTCTTGCGGCTGGCCCCCTGGGTGCGGCCCAGGGCTGTTTCCCGCTGCGGCAGGGCGAAATCGAAACATTCCTGCCACAGAGGCTCCCAGGTCGCGCGTCGGTCGCGGGCCCGCCGGTATCGCGCCATCACGGCTTCGGTCGTGGTTTCCGTCATGGTCATTCTCCCAGTTTTGTCTTGGCGCCGGAGGCAGGGGCTCCGGCGCCGTCCGGCCGCTCGTCCAGCAGGCCGCGGCGCGATGTGGTGATCAGGCCCGCGCGGCCGCGGCGCTGACGCTCCAGGCGCTCCAGGCGGCGTTCGCGATCGCTTTCTTCCGGGTCCGGCGGCGGCGGTGGCGGTGGTGGGGCGGGCGGCAATTTGGGCGAACTGAAGATTCCTCCCATGGCGGGGGCTCCTTTCCTTAGCGTTTTGGTGAACGGGCCGAGCGGTGCGCGGGTTAGATGCTGTCCGGATCGGCGGTCGCGACGGCGTCCTCCGCCGCCTGGATCAGGCGGGCGAGATCGTCCGTGTCGCTGGCCGATGGCCCGGGCCCTTCGGCCCAGGCGATCAGCTTCGCCCCGGCATCAAGATGGGCCAGCGCCGCCTTGCAGGCGGCCTGGTGGCCGGCGAAGCCCTTGGCGTCATCGGGGGCGGGCTGGGCGGCGAAGGCGGCGTAGTCGGTCATCGCCTTGCGCATCAGCCTGGGCAGACGGCTTCTGACCGCTCGCCGGATGGCGTCAATGGACTGTCGGTTTTTTGGATTTGTCATCGAACAGCGAGGGCATCTGTCTGATTCCGCCCGCCACGATGCCGCGGAACCCGTCGAACAGGGTTTCGCGCGGCGCGCTGAGCAGGCTTGAGCGCTGGGCGGCGGCGGCCGAGTTGATGCCATCGATGCGCAGCTTGTTCAGGTTGCCTGTGTCGGCGATGGCTTCGTCGACCTGGCGGGCCAGGCCGGACAAAAGGCTCGAAGCCGATCCGCTGCTGGCGTTGATGCCGCTGCCGGCGAAGCGCGCGCGCTGCGCGGCCTGAGTCTGACGGAGTTGTTCACGCCGCTTTTTGGTTTCGATCTCCTGCTGTTGGTTGATTTGCGCGACCTGCTGACGACGCTGGGTTTCGACCTGTGCGGCCTGTTGTTTCGCGGCGGCCTGTTTCTGCACTGCGGACAGGCCCGTGCTGATGGCGGTGGACAAGGCCAAGGTGGCGAATTCTGCCATGAAGTGGATCTCCTTGAGTTTGCGGGGAAGGATCAACCATTGACGTTCACTTCTTCGGTCACGGACAGCAGCGTGAAGGGCAGGGGCGTGTCCTGCTCGATCCGCCACAGGGATTGTGTCCCGTCTCGTCGCCAGCCGAAGGCGCGCATCGTCCGGTCCCCCGAAAAGGAGATGGGGGGCGCATCCAGAAGGTCGTTGCCGAATTCGCGGAACGGGACATCGACAAACCCGCGTCCGGTGTCCAGGCGCAGCGCCGATGCATCCTTCAGGCGGTAGGTCGCGGCGACCATGCGCAGGCGTCCGCCCTGGTTGGATCCCTGCAGGCCGTTGACCGCCGGCGGTAACGGTTCGATGACGTGGGTGTAGCCGAGGCCAACCGTCACTTCCACCGCCTCCACGCTCAGGGTGATCTGTCCGCCGGTGACCACGGCGTCGCTTTGAAGGGAGCCGTCGGCGAGGACTTTCACCGCACGGCCTTCCAAATGATCCAGACCGGACCATTCGGCCTTGGGCACGACATCCGTCATGTGCAGGCCGCAATCGACCTGAAGTCCATCGTCGAAAGCTTCGATGAAGTGCCCATCCGTACGCTCCACCAAAAGATATACGGTGTCGCCCACGGCGCAGACGGAGCGGAAGGCGCCCTGGGTGTCGGATAGGGTCCAGCCGGTGATTTCCTCGGCACGGTAAAGGGTCAGGGTGCCGATGGTGCCGTTGGCCATGACCAGGTGCAGGTTGCGGCGGCGGGCGTCGAAATCCTGATCCACGGGATCATGGACCAGGTGTTCGGCGACGGTCGCCAGGTCGCGTGACTGATAGGCCTGCTCCACATCCGTGAACAGGAATTCACGCAACTCGCGCCCTGTACGCGGCACGAACAAGGTTGCGCCATCGACGTTGCGCGGCGGCACGAACCTGACCACGGGTGATCCGATGCGGGTCTGGCGGCGGATCTGCACGGACGCCGGCGTCAGGGGATCGCCCGTGACCATCCATTCCGCGCCCGAGGTGAAGACCTGTAGGTGGCGGCCCGAGAACACCGCGGAACAAGCATTGACCTGATCGGACAACAGAGCGAACTCGATGGCCTCGTCGTCCAGACCCTCGCCCAGATCGAAGTTGAACAGGTCCGCCGATTTGGACATCCAAATCTGGTTCGGCAGGTCGCGCGACCCGCCGATCACCGTACGGTCCTGGTGGAAGGTCACGGTTGCCGGATGGCCGCGCACGGGCGAGAACGATTGTTCTTCCCAATCCTTGGTGGCGGCAGTACTGGCAAGGGTCTCCTTCACCGTCGCCGTGGCCGAGGTGGCGGAGGCGACGGCGGTGATCTCTATCTCCTTGTCGGCGATACGGAACCGTGTGCCCACATGACCCGCGTCGAATACGTCGGCCGACGCGGTCACGGTGATTGTGCCCGTGGTCGCGCTGGCGGACAGCGTCACGTCCGCCGCCGCGAACTTGTGGTGCGGTTGGTGGATGCGGTTGTTCGCTTCGGCGAAGGTCCAATCCGCAATCTGCCAGTCCGCATGCGATGTGCGGGTGATCTTCTTAGGTGCTGTGTCCGGATGGACGAGCAACAAAGTATCGGCGCTCTGCACCCAAGCCAACTTGGTGACCTGTGCTTCGCTCCAGGGGGCGGCGATGGTCGCGGTCTTGATGCCGTCCGTATAGACGTCGATTTGGAGATGGGAAAAGCACAGCAGGTAGGTCTGCTCCGTATTGAACTCGAACGCGATCAGTCGTCCCGGCCCCGGCGCCATGCCGACAAAGCGGGTGCCGGCGCGGCGGGCGACGCCGCCGGTCGGCTGGATCACGACGTTGCGCAGCTTCAACGCCCCATTGGCGTAGGATCGCAGGTCGCTGCGTCCGAGCAGTCGGGCCGAAACCTCGCCGGCGGTGAAGTTGGATTTATGTGTCGTCAGGCGGGGCATCAGGCGCGCACCTCCACCAGGGAGAAGTCGTCGATGCGCCCCGGCGTTTCCTGCTGGGCGTCGATGGTCTTGGCGCGCTGGAATTCCTGGTCGGCCAGACGGTACAGGGCCTCCGCCCGCGAGGTGCTTTCCGTCAGCGGAATGCAGAACTCGGCGGCCAGGCGCGTGATCAGGGCCTGGTCGAAGAACGGGGGAAAGTCGATCTCGGCCGGGCGGAAGATGAAGGTCATGACTACGTCGTCCGTGTTGGCGTGCAGGCGCCGCTCGGCGATGCGGTATTCCAGGCCGTGCCCGCGGGCGTTGCCGCCGGCCGACAGGGCACGCAGGAAATTGGCCGGCAACTGGAACGCCTTGGCGTAATCGGCGACGGGTTCCGCCGCCAGGACCGGGAGGCGCTGCTGCGCCGTTGCGAAACTCCAGGGATGGGCGGACAAGAGGGCGTCGCGCACGGAAGGATACAGGTTGGCCGCGATCTCGGCCTCCGCCGTGCCTTCATCGAACGAGGTGATGGTGGTGCCGCCCAGTTTCAGCAACGCGCGGGAACAAAGAGCGATCTGACTTAACGCCATGACGGTGTCTCCGGTGATCGGTCGGGAGGGGTGCACGCGCAAAGGGGCGTCCCGGCGAATGCCGGAACGCCCCCAAGGTGCGATGAGACGGCGGCGGACTAGTCGGTGTCCGTTCCGCCCACGGCGGTCAGGTCATCGACGTCGACCGTGCCGCCCGCATTGGCGCTGATCAGGAACAGGCCGGCGCCCGGCGTGCCGTCAGTGTCGACATTGGCCACCAGGATGTCGCCTGTCCGCAGCATGTGGGACGCGTCGTTGAAGTATCCGGCGCTGTCCACGGTGGCGGCGGCGTCAACCGTGGTGTAGTGCCACAGGGTGAAGCCGTTGGCGTAGCTGAGAACGCTCAGGTCTTTCGAAACGAATGCCATGGTCGCCTCCTAGCTTTCCAGGCAGCGCAGGGACACCACGCCCGACGGATCGATCAGGCAGGCCCCCTGGCTCATCATGTTGTTGACGAAGTTGGACGCGCGGTCGCCGTGCCAGGTGATGTCGGTCTTCACATCCTTGCCGACGGCGTGGCCGACGGCGCTTTTGTGGTACCAGTAACAGAACCGAACGCCGGTCGTTTTGGTCAGGCCCGAATGGGGAATCCACAGGGTGCCCAGCCAGCGTTTGGCCTGGATGCCGCGCCACGGCAGGTCGTCGGAACCGACGAAGTCCATGTCCGAAAATTCGGGGATCTTCAAAAGATCGGTCCACTGTTTCCAGCCGATGACCGCGAAACGGTCACCGTCGTCGGGGACGTCGGCATCGCCCAGCATTTCGAAGGCGGTCAGCACCTTCGTCTTGGTCAGGCCGTCGGCCCCGTCGCCGGAATAGTTGGTGGACGTGTCCAACTGCGCGACGATCAGTTCGTCCGTCTTGCGGCCCAGCGCGTTGGCGCCGGCCCGGGCGATGATCTGGCGTTCGTTGATGTTGGTCTTGATCTCGTCAAGTTCGTCCACCCAGTCGCCGGCGTAATAGTCCTGCAGCTGGCATTCAACGGGTGTGTGATCCAGGTTCATGACCGGGACCATGCCGTGGCGGGCCTTGGTCGAGGCCGTGCCCTTGCCGACCTTCTGGAAGGTGGTGGACGAGCCCTGGATGTCGTTCTTGGACCGCACCGTGTTGCGCAGCTTGGAGCCGACGCGCTGGTATTCCAGGTGCACGTCCGTCTGGAAGTGCTTGATGAAGGATTGTGCGATATGTGTCGACATGCGTGTTCTCCGGAAATCCGGACTCCTTTGTCGTGTCGCGTTGCGGGGAGGGACGCCGGTCCAGGCGGTTGTGGCGGCGCCTGAACGGGCCCGCCGCCGCGGGGGCGTCGAGATAAATCCGGGCCCTCGGCGCGCCGAAATGCGGCGCGGCCCCTGGGTTGTCCGGGTTGGGGATTGGGGAATGGTGTGGGTAGGCGGATCTTGCCCGAAGGTTACTTCATGTAGTCCGCGCAAGCTTCACGGAACAGGTTCAAAAAGACGGCGACGACGGGTTCTCCGGGCGAAGCTTGGCGCGTGAAATCATTCACCGCCGGGTAAAAGCGAAAGATGGTGTTTATTTCTGCGGCCTTGAGGCATTTCGAAACGGCCGCGCCGATGGCATCTTTGGGGCGGATGTAGCTGATGGCATCCGCCAGTCCTTCAAGGTAAGTCGCCTGGGCGTCGCCTGGATATTTTTCGAGGTAGGTTTCGCGATCCACGAATTGGAAAGCCTCGAACCGGTCTTGTGCGCCGGCCAGGCCGCTGGTCGCGGCGGCGCCGAGAATTATGCCAATGATGAGTGAAATAACGATTTTCATATCGGGCTCCCGACGGCCTCTTGCGGAGGAGAATTCGGGGAAACTGTACCATGGGGCCCCCTGCTTTGCAGCCGGGAGACGAGATGAAAATCATCCCATTGGCTTGCCGCCGCGCATGCGCGTCAGGATCGCGCGAATCTCTTCGTCCCAGGCCGCGACGTCCTGTCGCAGGGCGTGCAGTTCGTCTTGTAGCCTTCGTGTTTCGGCCTCGGCTTGATCGCGTTCGGCCAATGCCGCGGCCAAGCCGGGGGACCCGACACGTCCCCGTTTCATTGCCAGAACAGCGACAAGTTGAATGCCGGCCTTGGCGGCCTCCCGTCCAATTCGGTCCCAGGCCTCGTTGACGGCGTTCTTAGCCTTTTGAAATTCGGCTTCCTTGTCCATCGCTCGGTCGACCGCGGCCCGTCGGTTGCGGCTTGCGGCGTCAAGCTCGGCCTGTAATCGGTCCGGACTGGAAGGTGCGGACTGTGCGCTCGAATCACCTTCCTTCTTCGGGTCATTCACGGCGTCGCCGTCCTTGGGTTCGGCAGGCCATTGGCCGCCGGGAGCGTCGCCTGTGGCTGTTGTGCGAATAGTGTCCCTCGGCTCCCTGTTTGCCAGCGTCTCAAGGCTCTTTGCGGCGACCGCTTCAAATTCCTTATCCGTGGAGGATTCGAACCAGTTTGCGGCAAGGTCGTTGAAAAGGTCGCGCTCTCTTTCTTCAAGACGGCTGCCCTGTCGGCGCAGACGTTCAGAAAAGGCATCCTGGTCGACCAATCCCCGCGTTTTCAAAGCGCTTTCCAGAAGATCGGCTTTGTGTTTCTCGATTTTGAATCCCTGGATATCGGCGTTGCCGGACCGGTCACGTGGAAACCGGCCTGGGCCGGTCGCCGCGACATGCCTGAATTCCCCTGCGGCGTTGAATGGGTCTAACCGCCAAGTTGGCGTGTTGGGGAGGGGTGGGCGCATGGTCATTGTCCTTTGATCGCAGGTTTCCGCGCTGGCGGGGCAAATCGGCCCGCCTTGCAGACAAAATGGGACGAAGGTCGATTTTCCCGGTATTCACAAGCCCTTGGCGCGGTTTAGAAAAATCTTCTATTGTTGGGGCTGGGAAGACATAAGAAACCGATTGTGCTCTAGAGGAAGGCCACTTGAACCAAATCCAACGACAGGGGTTGCCATAAGTGCGTTCAGAAGTGGTGTTCCGAGACGGAACGCGGTCCTGGCTGATCTTCGGCCAAGACAGCGGCAAGCCGCCCGATCTGGTTGATTCCAACCAGGTCGTCGTGCGCGCGGGCAATGAGGCCGTGCTCATCGATCCGGGTGGCGTCGAGATATTCCCCGCCGTGTTCGATGCCGTCGAACGCGAGGTGCCGCTTGTCGACATCAAACATGTCATCCTGACCCATGAAGATCCGGACGCGGGATCGTCGCTGCCGCTGTGGCGCGAGGTCTGCGTCGACGAACTGAAGGTCCATGTCCCCTGGCTGTGGCTGGGCTATGTCACCCATTACGACCGCGAGGCCGATTTCGTCGCCGTGCCCGACGAGGGCATGGAAATCCGCTTCGGCGAGGGCGGCCGGCTGCAACTGATCCCCGCCCACTACCTGCATTCGCCGGGCAATTTCTCGGTCTTCGATCCCGTCGCCAAGGTGCTGTTCTCGGGCGACATCGGCGGCGCCCTGGTGCCGCCCGATGACCGCGACGGATTCACGGTTCGCGATTTCGACCGCCATGTTCAGTACCTGACCGGATTCCACCAGCGCTGGATGGGCTCGCCCGCCGCGCGCGACGACTGGATCCGCCGCGTGCGCGCCCTGGGCCCCGAAATCATCGTGCCGCAGCGCGGCCTGGTGTTCACCGGCGCCAACGTGGACCGGTTCCTCAACTGGTTCGAGACCCTGGAAATCGGCATTGCCGTCAAGGGCGGCACGCCGCAGCGACTGGCGGCGCCGCCGGCCGCCGCTTCGGAGACGGCGGCGGAGCCGAGCGGACAGAGCGCGCTGCCTCCGTCCCCGGCGCCCGAGGCGAAGAAGGCCGCGATGCCGATCGAATCGCCCATCATGGGGGCCGGAAAGCCGCTTGCCCGGGCGCTGAAGGAAAGCGGCCGCCAGTTCCGCCTGATCACCCGCAGCGATTTCGACGGCCTGGTCTGCGCCGTGCTGTTCGAGGAGATGGAACTGATCGACGACATCCTGTTCGTCCATCCGCGCCAGATGCAGTACGGCGAGGTCGACCTCACCGACAACGACATCTCGACCAACGTGCCGTTCGACGAGCGGGTCTATCTCGCCTTCGATCACCATCTGAGCGAGATGGAGCGCGTCGGCGGCAAGAAGGACAACCACGTCATTGACCCGACGGCGCCATCGGCGGCCCGCGTGGTCTACAATTACTTCGGCGGGGAAGAAGGCTTCCCCTACGTGTCGGGCGAACTGATGGACGCCGTCGATCAGGCGGACTCCGCGCAGTATGAAATGGAGGACGTGCTCAACCCCCAGGGCTGGGCGCTTCTCAACTTCATCATGGACCCGCGCACGGGGCTGGGCCGCTTCCGCGGGTTCCGCATTCCCAACTACGAACTGATGATGGGCCTGATCGAGGACTGCCGGAACTTCACCATTGAGGAAATTCTCGAACTTCCCGACGTCAAGGAACGCATCGACCTGTACAATGAACACCGGCCCAAGTTCGAGGACCAGCTCCGGCGCTGCACCACCATGCACGGCAAGCTCGCGGTCATCGACATGCGCAAGGAAACGGATATCTATTGCGGCAACCGATTCCTGATCTACGCCCTGTTCCCGGAATGCAACATCTCCATGCATGTGGTCATGGGCAAGCAGGACAGGAACACCGTGTTCGCCGTCGGTAAGTCGATCTTCGATCGGTCCTCGCCAGTCAATGTGGGCGAACTCATGTTGCGTTTCGGCGGCGGCGGCCACCGCGCGGCGGGTACCTGTCAGGCGGACAATCCGATCGCCGAGGAAACCATGGCGGAACTGATCCACCGGATATCGACGGCCACGTAACCCTCCTTACGCTCTAGGACGCCAGACGCCCCGCCATCGGTCCGGTCAACAGATACCAAGCCATGATGCCGATCCCGCCCATCAAGGTCAGGAGGGCCGCGAACAGGCCCCGGATCAGGCCGGAACGCAGTGCGGCGAATCCCTCCAGCACTTGCACCTGGTTTTCCGTGATGCGGTCCTGGGTCTGGTCGACCCGGTCGTGCAGGCGCGTGCGGGCATCGCGGGTCTGGGCCATGAAGGCGCGCAGTTCCTGACCCATGCGGTCGAACGACTGGGCTGCTTCGCGCGACCGCTCCACGCATTGTCGCTCATGGGCGATGATGGCCTGGCGGGCGAGGCTCGCCTCGCGCAGGGCTTCGTTGGCGGTATGCAGGGCCGGAGTGTCGGCGGTGTCGACGGTAGAAGGCATACGGGTCACTCCCCAATCTTGTGCCGGACCGGCAGCAATCCGTGGGGGCGATCTGATTGTGCGCCCCGTCCATGCCGCCGGTCTCGGGCAGGTCAGATTCCGGGTTGTCGCCGGGTCGATAAAGGGATGTCACAAAGTGAAGTCGGTTTTTGCCGTGAAGGTGCCGCCGCCCCGCCAGTTGGGCTTGCGGCGGGACAGGCCGTTGGCGGGCGGGACGCCACGGCCCAGGCGCACCGGCTCCGCCAGCAGGCAGCCGGCGACCGCGTCCAAGCCATCGTCCCGGCAAATTGCGCCGGGTGTCCATTCGCGCATTTCGCGGATGAACGGAGTTCGCCAGACGTTGTCGTGGGCATGCAGGCGCCCGGCCGCCAGTACGGCGTCGAAGGCATCCAGGATGCGCAGGTCCTTGGCGCGATGACTGGTCGCTTCAATCACCGCTGCCTCGACACCGGCGGCCCCCAGGGCGCGGCGCAACAGGCCAGGCAGGAATCGGCCGATGCCGTTGGTCTCCAGCGTTACCGAGGGCAGGTGGTTGTCGCGTAAAAATTCGGCGACCTGCCGGCACTGTTGCGAAGCCTCGTCCAGGTCGACATCACTTGATCCTGCCGCCGCACGGCCTGCCTCATCCGGGTCATGTTCCAGGTATCGGATGGCATGCAGGTAATGGGTGCCGCCCTGATCCGTGAACAGGGCAGCGACCACGCTGGCGTCGCCGGCTCCCGGTGCGCCGTAAGCCGGATCCCACCAGCATGAGGCAGAGACCAGGCGTTTGCCGCCGAGGGTCAGGACGCCTGTGCCGTTGCGCTCCGCATAGTCCAGCGGATGGGCGTAGGCGACCAGACGGTTTGGATCGAGGCGGCTGTCCAGGATATTGACGGGCTCCAACAGCATTTGGCTGCGAAACTTGTTGGGGCCGCTGCGTTCGCGGATCGCGTCGATGCGGGCAGTGGGAAAGCGTTCCGGCCAGCGTGATCCTCCGCCGGGGCCCAGCAACGGCATCTCAAGCCTTTCGAACCCGGAAAGGAACGGCTTGCAGTCCTCCGCGCCTGCCCGGGCTTGGGCCGCGTAGATGGTATCGTAAGCATGGGGTGTGCCAACATAAAGTTGCAGGCCGCCCGGCACCAAGACGTATTCGATTTCGGCCAAGCGTGCGCGCAGGTCGGCGCGCTTGGGCGCCGTGTCGCAGGTGTTGGGCACCTCGACATCGTCGCAAATCACCACGTCGGCGCGCGACCCGGTCAGGTTGGCGCCGATACCGCGGGCCAGCATGGACGGGTCGCGCAGTTCGGCCCGGCGGTTGACCGTGAACTGTTCCGAGGCCCATTGGTCGGCCCGCGTGGGCTTCAGGCCCCGTGTCAGCGGGTGGCGCTCGATGATGCGTTTGACGTTGCGCACCATCTTGCGCGCCAGCGCCAGGTCCGCCGCCAGCACCATGATTCGCAGGTCCGGGTCGCGCCACAGCATCCAGGCGCTGAATAGGCCGACCAGGGTCGACTTGCCCGAATTGCGGAACGCCATCAGCAGCAGTTCCCGCCGGCCCCCGGTCCACTCGTCCTCCAGCCAGTTGGCCATGCGGATGTGGAGGTCCGGCGTCTCCAGCCCCTGCAGGTTGTTCCACAGGGCGGTGAAGACGGCGAAGGTGACCGGCGGCATGGGGTCTCCCTAGGGGCGTGTCGGTTGCGGAGCGGGTCCGAACGTGAAGTTGACGGGCAAGGAAACCCGCGCCGCGACGGGCCCGAAATTCGGCGTCGAACAATGGCGCAGGCGGCCGTCCATGAAGATCATCCGGCCCGGCGGCGTTTCCACCCGGTGGCAGCGCTGTGGGTCGGTGCCGTCCTGAATGATCAGGTCGCCGCCGTCGCCCTTGACCGAATAGACGGCGACGACGGGGGTCTCCGCATGGTCGTGCCAGGGAACGCCCTCGTTGGGCTTGTAATGGTTGCACCAGGACCGGTGACGAAAGGGCGCGCCGACAAACTCGGGACGCCATCGCCCGACATAGACCGCCAACGCGGCGTAGAGCCGCTCCGCCAGCGCGCCCAGTCCCGGCGGCAGGGGGGTGCGGTCGAACAGGCATTGGGTCGCCCGGCGGTTCAGGATGTTGTCGCCGTGGATGCTGTCCGGTGTCACCTCGGCGGTGCGCATTTCCGCCAGGATCAGGTCGTTCATGGCGGCGATGCGCCCGCCGGCGAAATCGAACGCCATGACGCCCGGGAGCGGTTCCGACCGCTGAACGAGGTCACGCATGGACCGCCTGCGCCCGGTCCGAAGGCGCCAGGCGGATGATCTCCGCCGAGGTGATGCCCGGCCGGCGGATGATGCCGCCGGCTGGGGCCTCGATCCGGGTCAGGGTCATGCCGGTCAGGTAATGCAGGGCCGCGGCCATCATCGCCGTGTTGTAGGTGAAGCTGATGTCGCAGGCGGCCTGCCAGTACTTTCCTTCCAGGAACATGCAGGACCCCTTGCACAACTGCACGACGGGGCAGTTCCGGCACTCGTCGCGGGTCTGGTGGTGATGCGCCGTGTCCAGGCGCACGGCAGCCAGGTCGCGGACATTGCCCAGGTTGTGATGGGGATCATCGGCGGACACGTTGTGGCAGGTCGTGACCTCGCCCATCAGGTTGACGGCGATGGTATCCTCGCGGTCCATGCCGCATTTCTGGCCGAGGGCGGCGAGCGGCCGCTTCTTGCCGAGCGAGTCTAGGAAGTCCTCGATCTTGCCGCGCACGGAATTGCAGCCGGGCACGGTCAGGCCGTTGGCGGCCTCGGCGAACAGGGTGTGCAGGGCCGCCCGGTGGTCTGCCTCGCCCTGCGGCGTGCAGGCCAGGGCGTCGTCGTCATAGGGCAGCAGGATTTCTTCCGTGTTGGAAGAAATCGACCCCGGCGGCACGGCCAGCTTGTCCTCGATATGGCGGCGCACGGCGGCGAGGGAATAATTCCACCGCGTCAGCACCGTGCCGAACCCCAGACCGAAGGCCGGTCCATTGCCGGAAGGTCCGTCCGTGTCGCCTAGTTGGCCCGCCGCCGTCATCAACCGGCGGATCAGTCGGCATTTTTCCGGATCGTCCAGAATGTCTTCCGGGTTGCGGTACTTCTGGGCCGGGCCGTCGTGGCTGATCTGCACGCCCACCTTCTGGGCGATCAGCCAATCGGCTTTTTCATCGTCGAGCAGCGAGCCGTTGGTGATCACGTTAAACCGCGCCTTGGGATAGCGCCGCCGCAGTTCCTCGCCGAGAATCTTCAGCTTGGCCCAGTAGACGAAAGGCTCGCCGCCCCAGAACTCGATGCGCAGATCGCGGCCGCCGTCCTTGGCCGCGCCGCCGGCCACGAACCAGCTGTCCAGGGTGCGAAGAAACAGCTTCGCGTCCTCCACCGCACCGCCGAGAAAGGTGTTCCAGCTCGCCTGGTTGCAATAGGCGCAGGCGTAATTGCATTTGAACCCCATCTGGATTTTCAGGGTGCGGATATTGGCCTTGCGCCCGGGGTTGTCCGGCGATACGCGCTGCGGCACGGACCAGGAAACGGGCTCACCGGTCGTGAAGGCCGGATGAACGATCCGCTCGCCGCTGTCTTCCCGGGTCAGGGTCGAGGTTGCAGGGTCGTAGAGCAGGTGGAGCGTGGTGTCGCCCTGCATGGTCAATCGATAGGCCATCATCCGAACTCCCATCCTTCGGGCATTGGCGACGGAACGGAGAAGCACCCGAGATCCGGATTGGCTGTGCCGTCGGCCAGGGTCTGCCGTGCATCGCAGTAGTCGACGCCGTTGTCCGCCGCCGTGTGGTCGAAGGCGCCGGTGAACCCAAGCGGCCCCAGGCGGGCTTCGACGATCACGTTGTCACCGGTGAAGCCTTCGCTTCCGTCTCCGTCGGTTATGATCTTGACGGCGGGGACCAGGCCGAAGCCCGTGGTTGCGCAGATGTGATTGATGAAGTTGGAGATATAGACGAACTCCTTGTGCTGCCAATGGGGGTACTTGGCGGGTACGCGAAGGGGGGCGGGACAAAGGGCCGCCATCCAATCGACCTCCATCACCTGATACGGTGCGGGCGCCGGCGCGCCGTTGCACAGGGTGCTCAGATAGTGGACCACGCCGCCCTGCATGGCGTCTTCGTCCCAGGAAAGGGTTACGTCGCCCATTGGCGTAAACAGAATCCCGGTCAGGCGCGGCGCCAGATCCTCGCCGAAAATATTGCTGCCGGCAGCGCCGTCACCGGGCCGGTTGACGCCGTCCCGCTGGCGATACCAGGTGCGCAGGTGCAGGCGGTCCGCCGTCACCGTGCAGTCATGGACGAGGTTCTCGACCTCGGTCCCGGCAAGGGTCGAGATGCGTCGCGCGCGTTTCAGCATGTGCCTGCCTCGCTCGGAGAATGGTCGTCGTCGTGTTTCGGGGCGGCGGGGCTGACCCGCCGGAGGTAGCGCAGGGTGGCGGCCGCAAGCCAGAGGATCAGCACGGCGACGACACCCGTGTAGGCCCAAGCCCAGGCCTGAAGCCCAGCCCCGCCGGCGACTGCGAACAGCACGATCCAATAGTCGTTGCGGCAGACGTCGAGCGTCCATTTCACCCGGCGCATGGCGGGCCGCTGGCGCGGGGTCAAGAGCTTCTGTGGATTCCAGGGAACGATGTCCAGGCGCTGGCGCCTTGCCAGGCCCCAGCCGACACCCATCAGCGCCAGGCGCAGCAGGACCGCGGCGCCGGCGCCGGTCCAGGCCAGCGCCGTGTCGCCCTGACGCAGGCCGATGGCGACCATGACGAGGACCATGGTCACATAGCCGACGGCGATGTCGTAAAGACCGCCCAGATTGGTCGCGCGGCCGGTCGCCCGGGCCACATGGCCGTCGATCCAGTCGATCCAACGCGACGCGAAGATCAAGACCGCGCCGGTCATGGCGGAGGTCCAGTCCGCGCCCTGTGCGATGAACCCCAGGCCGACGAGCGCCAGAACCAGGCTTGCCGTGGTGATCCAGTTGGGATGCAGCCAAGCCAGCCGCGGGGCGACGGCCAGGGCTGTGTCACGATCCCAGTTGAGCAACCAGTCGCGGGTCATGGCGGGCCTCCTTTCGCAGGTAGCTTTGGAACGGAAAGGCGTAGTCGGGACCGGCGACGGCCCACAGGCCGCCATGGACTTCGTAGCTGCCGGACCCGTTGTGGCAGATCGGCTCGTAGAGCAGCAGGGTGCCGTCGTGATGGACGGGATCGATGCGCTCGACGGCAAGGAAGCTGTCCAGGCTTCCCCAGGCCAGCCGGTCGCCGATCACCATCTGTTTCGGGCGTTCGCTTTCAGGCGCGTATATGCCGTCTGCCGGTGGCTGATCGACACCGTGAATGTCGGCGAAGCGGGAAAGAGAGCCCGGTTCCTTCATGGCGGCGTACCAGCTTGCCGGGTCGGCGGCGACCCAGCCGCGGGTGAGCGACCACATGCGGTGGGCACCGGCGACGAAATAGCGGCCGTTGACGAGGAACGCGCTGTGCGGTCCGATCCGCCCGACGAACATGCGGTCGATCCGGTTGACCAGGCCGAAGGCGCCCTTGACCAGATCGCCCGGCTGCAGCAGTGCGATGTCGCGTTGGCTGCCGTCGGCCATGGTGACCGGCGTGCCGGCCGGGAAACAGCAGTCGCATTGGCAATCGCAGACACAGGCGCAGGCGCAGGCGCAATTGCAGTTGCAGTTGGCATAGCAGTTGTAGTTGTCGTCGCCGGCGCCACCCGTGCCCTGGCCGAAACCGGTGATACTGCGCTGGCGGACGACCGTCAGTTCGCTGTCGGACATTACGGCATAGGCCGTGCGCTGCGGCACGTTCCAATCGACGAGGGGCACATTGGTTGTCGATTGCCCGCCGGCGAAATCATAGCCCGTTGGGTTTCCGGGGTTGGCCTGATTCATGATCGTGCCGCCGTTGCGGTTGGTGGGCGTGCCGCCGATCCCGGGCCAAGTGTACCAAGCGCCGTCCGGCGGCATCCAGAAAGGATCGCCGGCACAGTTGCCGTTCTGCAGAAGCCCCGTGCAGTTTTCCACTCGAATGTCCACGCGCCGTTCGCGCTTAAACCCGTCGACCGGCCGCCGCGACGGCCCGATGCCGTGCAGGCGGTCGTGAGTCCTGACGCCGGGATCATCCATATGCGCCGTCTGTCGGTGCTGGCCCATGGTCAACCCGCCGTCGTTTGCCTGGGGTGCGGCCGGACTCGGTCCCAGACGGCGCGGCTCATCCCCGCCCCGCGTGCTCATCAGTAATCGACCCCGTCGGCCACCACGTGCACGGTCTTGTCCACGGTCAGGGTGGTGGTCATGGCGACGGCGAGGGTCTCGCCCGCGCCGAGGGTCAGGAACCGGCCCGGGTCGGCGGGGATGGACGGGATCACCGAAGGGTCCAGAAGGTCGACCGCCGGCGCCCCGTTCACGCGGCCCGAGTTGGTCGGCAACTGAAAGGTCGCGAGGATGCAGGACGTGGTGCCGTCGCTCTTCATCAAGGTGAGCGACGGCGTGGCGTCATCCGTCGACGCGGAGACCAGATGCACGCGGGCCCCGTTGGCGCCGGCGGTGAAGATGATTTGGGCCGTGGTGCCGTCGCCGTTGGTGATGATGGTGCATTGGGAATTCCGGGCGCCGAGATAATCAGGTGTCGTGGCCATGTCTGGGTCTCCTCAAAGGCCGAAGCTGAGCGCCGTCAGATGGGCGCCATGGGTGAGGGTCGGGTCGTAGTGGAGTGACCCGGAAGCGTTGACGGCGAGCACCGCCCCCGCGTCGCCGGCGTCCGGCGGCGCCACGCGCAGGAGAACCTGAGCGTGGCGCCGCCGGCGCGTCCGTGTCGTCGAGCAGTGTCGTGATAAAGGTCGTGGTAGGCAGACCGCCGATGGAGCCGGCGCCGGGCACGGGTTTGCCCTCGGCGTCGAAGGCGAGAAAGGTTCCGCCCCGCGCCGCGCGGTCCGGCAGGGTCAATACCGCGTCCGGGTCCGTCGGCGACAACTGCAGGGCGCGCCGCGTGTCGTCGGCGACCTGTTGGAGGGCGGCGGTCAGGAAATCCAATTCGTCGTTGATGACGCGCGCCCGGAAGGCTCCGGATTCTTGAAAGTCGGACTGTCTCGCGATGGTCAACCGGCGGCGCAGGGTAACAGCGACGCCCATGGTGGGCGCCGTGCCGAAGGTGACCTCGCCGCCCAGATCATGCCCGGCGCCGGAAACCTCATAGCCGGTCTCCTGTAGGGCGCCGTCGAGGTATACTTCCAGGTCGACGGCCTTGAATATGGGAAAGGGATAGGTAAACAGTGTCTGCACGCCGTCGGCAACGTAGCGCTTGCGCGGCGTGATATCGCCGATCTGGATGTGATCTGCCATGAGTATCTCCGGATTGTCAGCAGGGGTGGGGTGGTCAAGGACGGGGCCGTATTACGGCTGGTCCCGCCATACGCGGATTCCCTTTTCCACGGACCGGCCGACGACGTAGCCGCCGACGCCGATCTTTAGAAGCTCCCACATGTCCGGCGGCAGAGGCAGCATGGGCACGCCGAACCAGGGGTGAATGATGTAGTTGTTGGCGACGATGACGCCGAACAGGCACATCAGAAGGGGCCGCCAGTTGCGCTGCAACCAGCTGTCGCCTTGGGCTTCGGCGACGATGATCTGGGCCGCCGCCTCGATCTCCTTCATCTGGCCGGTCAGCACCATTTCCTGCAACCGCGCCTTGATGCGGGCGGCTTCGTCCTTGTCCTCGACCGCCTGGTCGATGACGTTGAACAGCCCGCCGATCACGGGCGCGATCAATGCGCTCAGCATGGCCGTCACTCGATGTCGGAATAGAACAGATGGCTGCCGATCTCGGCGGACGGCGCCTTGCCTCGGGCCCAGGGCGGATTGGCGGCCTTGGCGTGGTAATGGGTGGCGCCGTCGGTGGGGTCGGCCAGGGTGCCCGCAAGGGCGCGCCGCGCGATGCGTTGGCAGGTCTGGAAGACCCGATTGTCCGCGTCCACGGCGTCGATCTTGGCGCGGTTGGGATCGCCCGCGTTCCAACAGGAAAACTGCCACGGCCGGCGGCACACGTCCTCGACCGTGCCGCCCCACCAGTAGGTTCCGCCGGCGGCCCGCGCCCGGCGCACCCGGTTCATGACCACGGCGGCGACGGCTTCCTTGCCGCGCACGGACTCGCCCCGCGCTTCGCCGTAGAGGGTGCGCGCCAGAATGTCGGCGGCGCGCTGGGCCGCCTGCGCGTGATCTGGGGAACGGCTCATGTCAGGCTCCTTCGTCATCAATGGAGGGAAGTTTGTCGGCGGTCCTGCGGCGTATCCGCAGGCGGCTTTCGAGGAACGCCAGACCCGTCTCGAACTCGTGGCGGGCGTCGTCGAGGGCTTGTGCCTGGGTCCGTGCCCGGCGTTCGAGCCACCACACCAGACCGGCCAGTACGGCGCCGTCGGCGGCGGCCAGGCAGAGCGCCCAGCCGCCTTCCGTCAACTCGGGCATCGGTCAGGCCAGCGCCTGCGCGATCATCGCCGCGCACAGCAAAGCGCCCGCCGCCGCCAGAATGGCGGCCGGGTCGTTCCTCATCGATTGGGTCTCCTGTTGGGGGCGCCGGTTCGGGCGCGAAATGGATCAGTCCTGGTAGAGTGCCTGCTCGCCCCGCGCCTTCACGCCGGCGGCCAGTCCGCGGATGATGCCGGGGATCAGGTCCTGCGTTTGCTCGATCGTCATGCCGGTCTTGATCGCCGGATCGTAGAGGGCGCGCAGGAGGATTCTGTCATTCAGTGGAAGTGTGACCGGCCGCGCGCGGGTGTCCGAGAAAATCGTCGGAAAATACGTCGCCCGGTCGGCGGGCAGGCCCAAGGCTTGGACTAATTCCTCGACGACGCACGATTCCGATTGGCGTTCGCCCTCTGGCAGGCTGAAGACGATATGACCCCAGGCGATGAAGCCATCGTCACCGATTTCATGAATCGCGTAACAGGTCGCCAGTCTTATCCGGTCGTAGTCGATGCCGAATGTGCGCGCCATCTCGCCTGCTGATGTGCCGGGGGGCGCATAGAACACCGATATGCCGACGTTCTGGTCGAAACGCTTGGTCTCATGGAACCGAATGCCGGTGTACTTCGACAGGATTGCAAACTGACGTTCCGTCAGCTGCCGGTACCAGGCTGGAAGAGTCCGATGGTAATACACGGAAACGTCCGCTCCCCACTTGTTGAGCGGAAGCTTATGGGACCGGTCGACAAGATCCGACGTATGGGCGACCAGATAGAAGCTTTCGATGAGGGCGTCTTTCGACGCCAGGACGTTGCTTTCACGATCCGTCCGAATGACCTGATAGGCGTAGTTTCCCGAAAACCACAGGATCGGCGCGAGGATGGCGAGGATGGCGAGAAGCGATGCCCGGCGCGCGAAGCGCTGAAAACGACGGGCGGCCTGAGGGGTACCTTTGCTTTTTGGTGTCATGGAGCACGTCCGAAGTCGAGCCGATACGGTGGCGGGAGTATAGCGTTTCAGATCCAGCCGTCGTCATTCTGACGTTTCTTCACCGTCGATTCAAAGAACGTTGGCGCTTGCAGCCGTGTTCCGATGCTCAACAGGTTGTCGATGATTCGGGTCATGCGAGCCAACGTGTCGTCGCGAAGATTGACCGCCCGCGGATCGTCGGGCTTGCCGTCCGGCCCGACCGGAATGGAAAATTCGACCCGGCGCTTGGCAAGAAGGTCCATCAGCTCGCGCATCTTGTCCTGGAAGGCGGCGGGCTGGTCGTCTTTCGATCTGGGCGGGCCGGGCGGCAAAATGGTCGTGTAGGGCGGCGGCAGATCGATGCGGGCCTTGGGTTCATCGGGCGCCTTCATGCGGCCCGACGACACGGCCCGCTGGCCGAGAACCTCCGTCGGACCCCAAGGCTTGACGATGCCGTCGCGGCGCAGGCCGCCGCCGGCCAGTTCGTTCAGCCGGTCCTGGCCCTTCTCGACGGCGCGGAAGAAGTCTTCGTCGGCGGTGTCCGTCGGCGCGGGCAGGATGCCGTTCCCGGCAAGGAAGCCGGAAACGCGATGAACGTCTTCGGGCTTGTTGGCTTGGCCGCGGCCGACGCCGTCGCTGAGAAAGGACCGTCCGAACCCGCCGAAGCCGTCGGAACCGCCCCGGCCGGGCAGGCCGGCCTGCGTGTCGTCGTCACCGCTCGGCGGTGCCGGTGGCAAGGCCGGGCCGCTTTCCATGCTCCCCATCGGGATCTCCTTAAGGTGTGGGATTGAAACGTCCGGGGGCGCAGGCGCACCTCGCCCGTTCGTTGACTTGGTTATGGCAGATCATGCAGACTGTGTCAAGAATATAATCCTATATACTGTCAAAATTTTGACCCGGCTGAGCGGTGGCGGCCGATTGCAGCAGCGACCGGCGGCCCGGCTCGGGCGCGGTGGGGTCAGTCCTGATAGAGGGCCTGTTCGCCCCGGGCCTTCACGCCGGTCACCAAGCGGCGGATGATGCCGGGGACAAGCCGCCGGGTTTCCTCAAGCGACATCCCGGCCTTAATGGTGGGATCGTAGAGCGTGCGCAGCAGGATCATGTCGTTCAGGGACAATGCCGCGGGGCGCGCCTGATCGTTGGTGAAGACCGTGGGAAAGTAGGTCGCCCGGTCGGCCTCGAGGCCGAGGACCTGAACCGTTTCTTCGACGATGCAGGCCAGGGTTCTCCGCTCTTCCGGCGGACGGCGGAACACGACGATTCCCCAGGCGATTTTGCGGTCCGCACCGGGTTCGTACGTGGCGAAGCAGGTCGCCAGTCGCAAGCGGTCCGCGTCGACCCCGAAATCCCGCGCCATCTGCGCCACGGACCTGCCGTCCTCCGCATAGAAGAATGAAAGGCCGTGGTCCGCATCCTGGGTATCCGTTCGTTGAAATTGGATGCCGGAAATTCGGGACAGAATCTTGATCTGATGTTCGCTCATCCGCCGGTGCCAGGCGGGCATGGATGGATGAAAATAGACAGGGACCATGTCGCCCCATTTCCGGGCCGGGTATTTGAACGCCGGGTCGCCGTGGTCCGACGTATGGGCAACCAAATAGAAGCTTTCGATGAGGGCGCCTTCCGCCGCCAAGACGCCGCTTTCCGATTCGGTTCTGATGACTTGGTATGAATAGTATCCACCAAATCCCAAAACCGGGAGGATGATGGCCAGAACGGCGACGAGGGCCGCGCGCCGTGCAAATCGTTGGAAGCGGCGGCCGGCCCACGGTATGCGGCTGTCCCAATGTTTCATAAATCCGGTCCCGGGCGGTGGGAGTATGACCCTGATTATATCCCGTCAGGCGCCGCCGTCGTTATCCCGAGATGGTTTGACGGTCGATTCGAAGAAGGTCGGCGCTTTGAGCAACGTTCCGACGCTCAGGAGGTTGTCGAAAATGCGCGTCAAGCGTTCCAGCGTGTCGTCACGAAGGTTGACCGCGTTCCGGTCGTCCGGTTTGCCGTTCGGGCCGACGGGAATGATGTATTCCACCTTCCGCTTCGCAAGGAGGTCCAGGAGATCCTGCATCTGGTCCCGGAAGCTGGCGGGGTGGTCATCCTTCGGCCGGGGCGGCGCGGCCGGGCCGGGCGGCGGAATGTCGGTATAGGGCGGCGGCAGATCGATGCGGGCCTTGGGTTCATCGGGCGCCTTCATCCGTCCCGACGACACGGCCCGCTGGCCGAGAACCTCCGTCGGCCCCCAGGGCTTGACGATGCCGTCGCGGCGCCGGCCGCCGCCGGCCAGTTCGTTCAGCCGGTCCTGGCCCTTCTCGACGGCGCGGAAGAAGTCTTCGTCGGCGGTGTCCGTCGGCGCGGGCAGGATGCCGTTCCCGGCAAGGAAGCCGGAAACGCGATGAACGTCCTCGGGCTTGTTGGCTTGGCCGCGGCCGACGCCGTCGCTGAGAAAGGACCGTCCGAACCCGCCGAAGCCGTCGGAACCGCCGCGGCCGGGCAGGCCGGCGGGCGTGTCGTCGTCACCGGCCGGCGGTGCCGGCGGCAAGACCGGGCCGCTTTCCATGCTCCCCATCTGGGTCTCCTTAAGGTGTGGGATTGAAACGTCCGGGGGCGCAGACGCACCTCGCCCGTTCGTTGGATTGGTTATGGCAGATCATGCAGACTGTGTCAAGAATATAATCCTACACACTGTCAAAATTTTGACCCGGCTGAGCGGTGGCGGCCGATTGCAGCAGCGACCGGCGGCCCGGTTTGGGCGGCTCGAACAGGAAGAAACCCAGGTTGCGGCCCATGGTTTCCGTCAGCCGCCGGGGGCCGGCGGCCCTGAGCACGCGCATCAGCGCCGCCTCGGTCTTGGGCCCGATGATGCCGTCCTCGCGCAGCGCCGTGAAGCCGCGCGGCCCCAGCAAAACCTTGCCCAGGTCGTTGACCGACATCTGGAGACTCTCGCCTTCCTCGGTCGGGGTTTGGGGATCGCCCGCCGCGGGGTCGCGGAACAATTCGGCGAAGGATGCGGAGGTGGCCGCGCGAAGACCGTCCGGCGACGCGCCGCCGGCCAGGCCGCGCAGGGCGGCTTCGAAGCGGCCGAGGGCGAGGGCCTCCTCGATCTTGGCTGACCCCAGCCGCGCCGCCGCCGTGCGCAGGGCGGCCCGGGTCTTGGGCCCGGGGTCGCCGTCGTCCTTGAGGTCCTGGAACATCGGCCCCGGGGCCGGCGCCCGGTCCGCGCCGGCGCCTTGGGCCGCCGTCGCCGCCTGATTGAGGATGGTCAGGCCCCGCTGCAGGAAGCGGACGGCATCCCGAGACCCCTGGGTTTCCGCGACGTCGGCAACCCGCTCCGCCAGGCGCCCGACGGCGCGGGTGAGGTCCATGCCGTCGATGGTGCGGGCGGGGACAGGAGTCCCGTTAATGGTTCGGCGCGCCGTCGGGGCCAGGAGGCGGCCGGTCTCATCGGCATCCGCCGGGTCTGTGCCGTAGGCGTCGTCGTAGAACGCGCGCTCGAACTGGTCGAGGGTTTCTTTCTCTGTCCCGGCGGGCAGAGCGAGCCGGCGTTCTGCAATCTGGCGGATCTCTGCCTCGGTCAGGTCGCGGGGCGATTTGGCCAGAATGTCCTCCAGTCCGCCGTCGGATCTGGTCAGCTGATCGATGAGCGCCTGGCGGTTGAAGGCGGTGTGCGCGCCGCCGCCGCGTTGGGCGCGCGGCGCGATCTGTTTCGTTGTCATGGGGTGTCTCCAGAAGGAGGCGCGCCTGCGGCGACAGCGCCGGTCAGGCGGGGCCGGGCGGCCGTATCGAATGATGGAAAGATCGTCGGAGCGGGCCGGCGCCGAAGCGCGGACACAGGTCGCCCTGTCGATGGAAGGGACCTTAGCCGAGCGGCCTGCTCAAGTCAAGGAAAATAATCCGTATATAGGAATCTTAAAATTTCAACTTGCCGCCACGGCCGCGCCTCAATTCTCCACCGACAGGATCGCGGCCAGCCCTTCGCGGTAAGTGGGATAGGACAGCACCGTCCCCAGGTCGTCCTTGATGCGCGCGTTGCTGACCACCCGGTTGTCGCGCCAGAAGCTTCGCGCCATGGGCGACATGGTCTCGGCCGCGGCGTCGAACGGCAGAAGGTCGGGAGCGGGCAAGCCCAGCAGCATGGCGCCGTGTGCGACCACATCGGCCTGGGGCGCAGGTTCGTCGTCACAGACGTTGTAGACGGATCCCGGATTCGGTCGCGCCATGGAGATGCGGAGCACGGCCCCGATATCGGCGACATGGATACGGGAGAACCGATGTCCCGGCTTGTCGATGCGCCGCGCCGTACCCTGGCGCAGCTGGTCGAGCACGCTGCGCCCAGGCCCGTAGATCCCGGCCAGGCGGAAGAGGTGGACCGGCAGGCCCGATGCGCGGCCGAACGCCCGCCAGGCGGCTTCGGCGGCGGCGCGGAATTCACCCCGGGGCGAGGTCGGGGCCAGGGGGCTGTCCTCGGTGACAACGGCGCCGCCGGTGTCGCCGTAAACCCCGGTGGTCGAGAGATATCCGGCCCAGTGGATGTGCCCGGCGGCCTGGTCAAGGGCCTGTCCGGCATGCATCAGCACGGGATCGCCTTCGGCGCTGGGCGGGATGGACATCAACAGGTGATCCGCACGGGCCAGGGCGCTCTCTCCGTCGGCGTCCAGGGGGGCCGTGCCGTCGAACACATGGGCGTCGATCCCGATTGTCCGCAGCTTCGCCTGCTTGCCTGGGGTGCGGCAGGTTCCGGCCACGGTCCAGCCTTCGGCCATCAGGTCACGGGCCAAGGTCAGGGCACTGAAGCCCAATCCAAAACAGAACAGGTTGGTCATGCGCGTACGGCCCTGGTCGACAAGGAGGCGGAATGCCCCCTATAAGCGGGTTCGGTTATAACCAGAGCAAGACCGTCATGCCAGGGGGCCTGCCCATTCTTCGTCGCCATGCCCGCCGCGGCCTGTTCGTGGGCCTGATGCTGATCCTGACCGCCGCCGGTTCTTTTTCGCCGGCGGCGGCCAAGGATCTGCTCGGCCAGAAGCCGGCGACCTCGCCCGGCGCAAGATCGGATGCGGCCCAGGCGGCGGAATATCAGCGCTGCATGATCCTGGCGCGCAAGCGGCCCCAGGAAGGGTTTGAAACGGCCATCGGCTGGCGTTCGTTGGGCGGCGGCGATGCCGCCGATCATTGCGCGGCCGTGGCCCTGATCGAACTTGAACAGTACGGCGAAGCGGCCAAACGCCTGGAACGCCTGGCCCAGATCTCCATCGAAGAGCCACAGGTCAAGGCCGGGCTGTTCGATCAGGCGGGTCAGGCTTGGTTGCTGGAAGGGCGGCCCGAGGACGCGACGCGGGCCTTCACCTCGGCCATCGCACTTCGGCCCGGCGATCCGGACCTGCTGGTCGATCGGGCCCAGGCCTGGGCGGCGCGGGGCGATTATGACGCGGCGGATACGGATCTGAGTGCGGCGCTCAACCTGTCACCGTCGCGCGCCGACGCCTATGCGCTCAGGGCCAGTGCCCGAAGATTCCTGGACCGGGCGGTCGATGCGCTGGCCGATGCCAACACGGCGTTGGAACTCGACCCCGCGAATCCGGAGGCTTTGTTGGAGCGCGGCATCTTGCGGCGGCTGAAGGGCGATGATCGAGGGGCCCGGGCGGATTGGATGAAAATCCTGAACGCCATGCCCGACAGCGCCGCGGCCGGACCGGCGCGCCAGAATATCGAAAACATGGACGTGAAACCCGACGGCGCGCCGCCGAGGCGTTAGAAATCCAGATCCGCGTAATGGCGGGGTGGGGGAAAGCCGGGCATGCGGTCGGACAGCACGGACCGCATGCTGGGCCGCGACTTGACCCGCGCGTACCAGTCGCGGGCTTCCGGATGGTCCTCCCAGGGCACGTCGCCCAAGTAATCGACGCAGGACAGGTGCGCCGCCGCCGCCACGTCGGCCATGGAAAAATCGTCACCGGCCAGCCAGCGCCGCCGCTCGACCAGGAACGACAGATAGGTCAGGTGCATATGGATGTTGGCGTGCCCGGCGCGGATGCGGGCCCCCTTGGGCTCGCCCTGGCCGAGGAACCGCTTCAGCAGCTTTTCGCCGACCAGATTGTCCGTGACTTCGCGATTGAACTTCTCGTCGAACCAGTTGGTCAGGCGGCGGACCTCGGCCCGGATCACCGGCGTGCGTCCGATCAGGGGCGGGTCGTCGTGGACCTCATCCAGGAATTCGCAGATCACGTCCGCCCCGGAAATCGCCGTGCCGTCGATTTCGACGAGCACCGGCACGTTGCCCGCGGGGTTGAGCGCCAGGAACTCCTCGCGGCGCTCCCAGATATTCTCGATCCGAAGTTCGTGCTCAAGCCGCTTTTCGCCCAGGAAGATTCGGGCTTTGCGGCAAAAGGGCGACATCCACAGGTGATAAAGCGTGCGCATGGTGGTTTCTCCTACACCGCTTTCCGGCGGATGGGAACGCCCCAGTTGGCCGGGCGCTCGCGAAACCCTCGCGAAGATGTGACGGCCCTGCCCCGCCTTCGCCTTATTGGGTCGGCACCTTCCCGGCCTATACTCTTCGCGGAACCAGAAAGACCGCACGACCCCTGCCCGGCGCCCATCTCGCGCGCGGGATATCGACGCAGACGCCCCGGAAGGAAACCCGCCATGATTATTCGCCAGCGCCCCCGCCATCCCATCCCGTCCAGCGAGATCACGCCGCAAGACGTGTTCGAAGACCGCCGCAGGGTGCTCAAGACGCTTGGCTTCGGCGGCCTTGCGGCGACCATGCCCATGTGGTTGCCGGCCCAGGCCGACGCCGCCTGGCGCCCGGCCGAAGGCAAGGCCCTCGCCGGCACGCCCCATCCGAAATACAACGCCCAGGTCCTGGGCCAGGAACCGACGTCGTTCGAGGCCGTCAGCACCTACAACAATTTCTACGAATTCGGCACGGGCAAGGGCGACCCGGCGGACAACGCCGGCAGCCTCAAGACCACGCCCTGGACCATCAAGGTCGAGGGTGCGGTGGAAAAACCGGGCACCTACGACATCGACGACCTGATCAAGGCCGAGGACATCGAGGACCGGGTCTATCGTTTCCGTTGCGTCGAAGCCTGGTCCATGGTCGTGCCCTGGCTGGGCGTGCCGCTGGCCAAGGTGATCCAGCGCCTGAACCCCACGTCGAAGGCCAAGTACGTCTATTTCGAAACCCTGTTCGATCCGGATCAGATGCCGGGCCAGCGCCGGCCGTACTTGGAATGGCCTTACAAGGAAGGCCTGCGCATGGACGAGGCCATGAACCCGCTTACCCTGCTTGCGGTCGGCGTGCACGGCCAGGTCATGCCCAACCAGAACGGCGCCCCCATCCGCCTGATCGTGCCGTGGAAATACGGCTTCAAATCCATCAAGTCGATCGTGCTCATGCGCTTTGTCGAGAAGGAACCGCCGACGTCATGGTCGATCGCCAACGGCCGCGAATACGGTTTCTATTCCAACGTGAACCCCAACGTCAGCCATCCGCGCTGGAGCCAGGCCACGGAAAAGAAGATCGGCGTGAACAACGTATTCGGCCTGCCGATCCGCCAGCCGACCCTGATGTTCAACGGTTATGAGGACGAGGTCGCAAGCCTCTACGCGGGGATGGACCTCAAGAAATTCTTCTAAGTCTGGGTGAGGCCCGCGTCGGTGCCCGATCGGCGCCGGTTGCGCTAGGATGATGTCATGAACAAGGAAACCCGCCTTACCTGGGTCATCAAGCCTTTGGTCCACGTGGCCGCGCTGGCGCCGGTCGGGTGGCTGGTGTGGCTCGGCCTGACTGGCCAGTTCGGGCCGAACCCGGCGGAATTCATCAACCGCTATACGGGCGATTGGGCCATCCGCCTTCTGCTGATCGCCCTTGCCGTGACGCCGGTCCGGGGGATCACGGGCTTGGCCCTGGTCATGCGGTTTCGCCGCATGCTGGGGCTCTACGCGTTTTTCTATGCCTTGCTGCATGTCTCAAGCTACGTGGCGCTCGACCAGTATTTCGCCTGGGCCGCCATCTGGCAGGACATCCTGAAGCGCAATTACATCACCGTCGGCATGCTGGGATTGGTGATCCTGACGGCCCTCGCCGTCACGTCGCCCAAGGCCATGGTCAAGAAACTGGGTGGGCGCAACTGGCAGCGCCTGCACAAGCTGGTTTACCTCGCCGCCATCGCCGCCCCGGTCCACTTCTTCATGATGCGCAAGGGCTTTCAGATCGAACCCCTGGTCTACGGCGGCATCGCCGGCCTGTTGCTGGCCTATCGCGCCGCCGCCTGGATGAAGACGCGGCTGCGCGCGCGCACGGCCCGGGCGGACGTTCAGGCGGCCTGACCGCCGACGCCCGCTACATGCCGGCCATCACTTGTTCAGACTTTGGTGGATCAACTCGATCCACATGGCCTGGGAAATGAACGGCCATTCCCATTTCTTCCATTGTTCGGGAAAGCCCTGGGCCTGAATGGTCTTCAGGTCCTTGCCTTCCATGGCCGCGCTTTGCACGAACAGCGTGGTCGACGTCAGCATGTCCAGATAGGCCTCGAGATCGGCCATGGTCGCCAGCGGTCCGTGGCCGGGGATGATCTTGGCGTCGGCGGGAAACCGCCCGGTGATGTCGCGGATGTTGCGGGCCAGGGCGAGCGCGTTGCCACCGTGGGCCACATCGACGAAGGGGAACATGCCGTTGAAGAACAGATCGCCCAGATGCAGGACGTTGGACGTCTTGAAATAGACCACCGTGTCGCCGTCCGTATGGCCGCCCGGCAGGTGGAGAAGCTGGATTTCCTCGCCGTTGAAATGAACCGTCATACGATCGTTGTAGGTGACGTCGGGCAGGGCTTCGGGCGGCGAGGCGGGGATCGTCTTGCCCAGGGCCTTGAACTCCTGATCCACGGCCATGTGCTTGCGCACGTTGTCGTGGGCAATGATCACCGCCTCGGCGAAACGCTTGTTGCCGCCCGTATGATCGAAATGCCAATGGGTGTTGAGCACGAACCGGGGCATTCCGCCGCCGAACGGCTTGAGCGCCGCCACCAGCTTCTCCGAAAAGGCCTCCAGCTTGTCGTCGACGATCAGCAGACCGTCCGGCCCGGGCAACACCGCGACATTGCCGCCGGAAAATCCGCCGACGCCCATCAGCATGATGATCTTGCCCGCGACGGGCTTGGCGCCGATGGTGATTTCCGGGGCCTTTGCCTGCGCCACATCGGTATTGTGGCTGTGCCCCGCCCCGGCCGCGGCGGGCCCGGCGGCGAACGCCAACCCGGCGGCCAGCAGACAGACGCGCGCAAGGATATCGTGCCTCAGCATCCCCATTCTCTCCATGCTGAATTAGAATTTCCTGAATGGTGCCGGGGTGCGTGCGAATAGGCAACCCCACGTGCGGTGGGGTTGTAAAAAGACCTCGCCGGGTGGTGCCGGCGAGGTCCAAATACTGGGAAAATTTTTCCGGGTTGGGCAGAATTTTCCCAACCAGGCGGCAATTGTTTCCGGCCAACGGGTCGCGGCGGCTGGGATCGTGGCGGCGCCTCGTGGCGGTTTCCGGACTTATTCGTCGTCCTTTGATTTGTCGGCGACGGCCGCCGGATTATCGGCCGGGGCATCGCGGGCTTCCATCGCGGCCAGCAGAACCGATCCGGCGCTGCCCGTCCCGGAGGTGTCGGCGATGTCGCGGGCCAGATCCGGCGCGTCACCGAGGAGGCCGGGCTTGTCATTCTCCAATTCGGCGCTGGCCTGCATGCGGCGCTGGATTTCCTGGGCGATCAGGTCCTCGATGGCGGCCCGCTGTTCGGCCGGCATTTTCTTCAGATCTTCTTCCGTGAGGCCCATGCGGTTGAGAATCTTCTCGCGCAGTTCTTCTCTCTTCCGTTCCTCGACCTCTTTCGCGTAGGCGGTGAAGCCCTTCTCGCGGACGATATCCAGGTCGCTCTTGGGCAGGCCGGTTTCGTCGCCGCTCTGGGACGCGACCGATGCGGCCATCATCTCGGCGAAGGACCCGGACCCGGCGTCGTCTGCCGCCGGTTTGTCGGTTCTCTGCGGCAGCAAGATGCTGGCGACGTTATCGATTTTCATGATTGTCCTCCTATGCTTTCGCGCGGGCGCGCGGGTCGTCCCCTCGAAAGCCGAAGCAAGGGCCGTGCCAAAATTTCTGGAAGATGGGGGCGGCGCGGGCGCTCCGTATGCCGTGTCCCGGTTGACGCGCGCGTGCTGCCTTGAAGCGGCCGCAAAAGCGGCTACACTTCAAGGATGCGTTTCCTGTTTCTGATACCACTCGTCGCCCTTGCCGTCGCCGTCCTGCCGCCTCGCGCCATGGCGGCGGAGGATTTCACCATCCTGCCGCTCAAGGCGCAGCCGCCCGACGGCTGCGTCGGCGACCCGGTGACGCCGCTCTGCGCCATCCAGACGTACTGGGCCTGCCATGCCTGGGCCAGGCGGGATTTGTGCCGCACGATCGGCTACACGACCAAATATGTGTACGGCGGCTTCGCCGGCCTTGGCGCGCTGGCCATCTATAAGCTCCGCATCGTCGATCAGCGCCCTCTGGAACCGGGCGATATCCCCGATTGGACGGGCAACGTCGGTCTGTGGGTGATGGAAGGCATCCAATATGAACCTTGGCGGCCGGGCGACCTCGCCGTGCGGCTGGAGTTCTGGCACTGCACCCCGGACGACAAATGCGTGACCCCGACGCGGGACGATCCCACGAAACAGTACGGTGAAGGCTGTCCACCCGACCATAGCTGCACGCGGTCGGACATCGATAACACCTACGTGCTGCGGCGGGTGGGGGCGAAATGGCAGGTTCTATACGAGCACTTCGACCCTGACGATCACGGCGCCTTCTGGGACGCCTTCTGGAACCGGAAGTGATCGAAGCGGGCGTGCTCGTTCCGCCCGGTCGCCGGAGTGCGCTATGGGTGGCGGGGCCCATGGCGCCGTCTGTCTTGAACCGGCCAGAATTCCGAATACACTTCAAGAATGTATTACTTGGTTTCAGCGGCGCTGTTCTTTTTCACGGCCCTTGGCGGCCCGGCCCGCGCCGCCGACGACTTCGAGGTTCTGCCCTACGCCACGGGGAAGGCCGACGGCTGTGTCGGCAATCCATTGACGCCGCTGTGCGCGATCAAGACACTGGAGGCTTGTCAGCGGTGGAGCGAGGCTGGCCTGTGCCGGGCCGTCGGGCATACGACCGTCTATCTGGACGGTAAGGTGAACCGGGGCCTTGCCGGACTGGCAATCGCCAAGTTCCGGATCGTCGAGCAGCGGGTTTTGACGCAAGCCATGATCCCTGCTTGGACCGGTCATGTGGGCGCCTGGGTCCGTCTGGACGACAAACCGCCACCATGGCAGCCTGGCGATCTGGCGCTGCGCGTCGAGTGGTGGGATTGTGTGCCCGATGAAAAGTGTGTCACCGCCACGCGGGACGACCCGACGAAACAGTACGGGGAGGGCTGCCCTCCAGACCGCTGCGGACGGCAGGACCTAGACTTCTCCTACGTACTCCGCCGAGAAGGCGGGCGATGGCGGGTCCTGTACGAACATTTCGACCCTGACGATCACGGCGCCTTCTGGAATCGGAAGTGATCGAAGCGGGCGTGCTCGTTCCGCCCGGTCGCTTCATGGCGCACGGCTTGCTTGCGTTCGTCCGCGAGGCTGTTGAGGAACCGGGCCCGCATCGCGGGATCGCCCGCCGCCCGCCGGAGTGCGCTATAGGTGGCAGGACCCATGGCGCCGTCCACGGCGACCGGAGCCGTCCCGGCCGCGTTTAAGGCCCGTTGCACGATCTCTGTGCCGCCCTTGCTGCCATGGCGGAACAGGGTGTCGCCGAAGGCGGCGGCGGTTTCCGGGTCGCCCACACCGCGCAGCGCGGCGCTACCGCCCACCGTCCCGAGGGCGTCGTCGAAATAGGCGCGGTAGACCTGGGCTCGTTCGTTTTTGTCCAGTGACTTGGGCTCCGTGCCTTTCGGAATTCCCGTGACCTTGCCCCGGTCGATCAGGTCGTTCAGCGTCGTGCGTGTGATGCCGGCGGTGGCGCCGTTGGAGGGATTGACGTTCCCACCGCCTTCGGCGGCGAAGATTTCCATGTAGGCGCGATGTTCCGATCCCGAAAGCCCGGGCAGGCGGGTGAAGGCGTCGTGCTGCTTGGGCCATTCATCCTTCTGCCCTTTGATAACTTGTTTTCTGTATAGGGGAACAGGCGGCGGTGTAATGGCGGGACCCGCGGCGGGCGCACCAAGAGGCGTAGGTCCGATCCCGGAACTACGCGACATGGCCGGTTGGCGGATGTCCTTCGTGCCGCTTGCAGCGATCTGCGGGGCGGCGGATGGACGGTCTTCGGGCGCCGCCGCGAGCAGGGACGGCACCGGCTTCGGCGGGGATGGTGTGCCGACAGAGGTCGCGGAAATGGACAGAGGAGCGGGCTCGGCGGCAGGCATTTTCATTCTACCCGACGAGATGGCCCGTTGGCTGAGAATTTCCGTGGGGCCCCAGGGACGGGCGATGCCGTCGACCGACAGGCCGCCGCCGGCCAGGCCGTTGAGGTGTTTCTGGCCCTGCTCGATCCCGCGCAGGAAGTCCTCGTCGGCGTTCCGCGTGGCTGCCGGCAGGAGACCGTTCGCGGCAAGGAACGAAGAGGCCTGGAATACGTCTTCCGGCGTGTTGCTTTGGCCGCGGCCGACGGCATCGGTTAGGAACGAGCGGCCGAAGCCGCCGAACCCGTCGGTGCCGCCGACCCCCGCCAGACCATTCTGCAAACCCGTCTTCATCTCGTCCGGGCCGGTGGGGGAGGCGTCGAGCCCGGCGTCGCCGGAACCGGCGGCGTCATATGTCTTCGGCGCCGGCGGCAGGGCCGCCGCGCGTTCGAATTCGCTCATCATGTTCTCCTGAAACGCAAAAGCGCGCGGGGCCGGTGGCCGCGCGCGACTCGAACAAAAAAACGCCCGCTGAAAAGCGGGCGCACAGGTGTCGTTCATTGCCCTGGGATGTACCCCGGTTTGGCGGTCGTGTAAAGGAAAATAATCACATACTGGAGAATTTTACCCTGTGACGGCTCAGTGCGCCTCGTCCCAATTGGCGCCGGTGCCGATATCGACGTCGAGCGGCACGCTGAGATGCGCCGCGCCGGACATGACCTTGCGGACCACGTCGCGGGTCGCCTCGATCTCGGCGTCGGGGACCTCGAAGATCAATTCGTCATGGACCTGCAACAGCATGCGGGCATTCAGCCCCGCCTCGGCCAGGGCGTCGGGCAGGCGGATCATGGCGCGCTTGATGATGTCGGCGGCACCGCCCTGGATCGGCGCGTTGATGGCGGCGCGCTCGGCGAACCCCCGCATGTTCGGGTTGCGGTCGTTGATGCCCCTAACATGGCATTTGCGCCCGAAGGTGGTTTCCACGAAGCCCTGTTTCTTGGCCTGCTCCTTGGTTCGCTCCATATAGGCCTTGATGCCGGGATACTGTTCGAAATAGGCGTCGATATACTCACCCGCCTCGCCCCGCGATATGCCCAGCTGACGCGCCAGGCCGAAGGCGGAAATGCCGTAGATGATGCCGAAGTTGATGGCCTTGGCGCGGCGCCGGACCATGGGGTCCATGCCCTCGACCGGAATGCCGAACACCTGGCTTGCCGTCAGGGCGTGGATGTCGATGCCCGCGTGGAACGCCTGCTTCAGGCTGTCGATGTCGGCGACATGGGCCAGCAGGCGCAGTTCGATCTGCGAATAGTCGGCGGACATCAGGGTGAAGCCCTTGTCGGCGACGAAGGCGGTGCGGATTTTCCGGCCTTCCTCGGACCGGATCGGGATGTTCTGCAAATTGGGGTCGTTCGATGACAATCGGCCGGTCGCCGCCACGGCCTGGGCATAGTTGGTGTGGACGCGCCCGGTCTTGGGATTGATCTCGCCGACCAGGGTGTCCGTATAGGTGCTTTTCAGTTTCGCCAACTGGCGCCAGTCCAAAACCTTCTGTGGCAGCTCATGGCCCTGGGCCGCCAGGTCGTCGAGCACCTCGGCCCCTGTGGCATAGGCCCCGGTCTTGGTCTTCTTGCCGCCGTCCAGGCCCATTTCGTCGAACAGGATTTCGCCCAATTGCTTGGGCGATCCGATGTTGAACTCGTGGCCGGCAAGCTTGTGGATTTCGCTTTCCAGGCCATCCATGCGCGCGGTGAAATCGGCGCTCAAGCCTTTGAGCACCCCGGCATCGACCTTGATGCCGCGCCGTTCCATGTCACGCAGCACGGGGATCAGCGGTCGTTCCAGGGTCTCGTAAACCGTGACCATGTGCTCGGCCACCAGGCGCGGCTTGAACAGGTTGTGCAGGCGAAGGGTGATGTCCGCGTCCTCGGCGGCGTAATCCAATGCCTTGTCGAGCGGCACCCGGTCGAACGATACCTGGGCCTTGCCCGTGCCGGCGACGTCCTTGAACTTGATGGTGTCGTAATCCAGGAAATCGCGGGCCAGGTCGTCCATGCCGTGGCCGTGCAGGCCGCCGTCGAGCACATAGGACAGCAGCATGGTGTCGTCCACGGGAAACACTTCGACGCCGTAACGGCCAAGAACCTGGATGTCGTACTTGATGTTCTGGCCGACCTTCAGGATCGACGGATCTTCCAGCATGGGCTTGAGCGCCGAGAGGGCAGCTTTCAGGGGAATCTGCTCCGGCGCGCTGTCACCGCCGCCGCCGTCCCCGTCGCCCAGGTCCAACTGCCCCTGGGGCACGGACGATACATGGGCCAGTGGGATATAGCAGGCGCGGCCCGCCTCGGTCGCCAGCGACACGCCGACAAGGCCCGCACCCATGGCATCGAGGGCATCCGTCTCCGTGTCCACGGCGATGATGCCCGTGGCATAGGCGGCGTCGATCCAGGGCTGCAATTGGTCGAGCGTCTGTACCAGTTCGTACCGCGGGGCGAGGGCCGCCGGCGACTGCGCCGCCGCCGCGCCGTTGCCACCGTTGGCGGGCGTGCCGAGGCGGCTTTCCACCGTCGTCGCCAGGGACTTGAAGCCGAGGTCACGCAGGAAGGTCAGCAGGGTTTCCGCATTCGGCGCCTTCTTGCGCATGTCGTCGATGGTGTGCGTCACGGGCACATCGTCCTTGAGCGTCACCAGGTCGCGGGAAATACGCGCCATGTCGGCCTGTTCCAGCAGGGATTCGCGGCGCTTCGGTTGTTTGATCTCGGCCGCGCGGGCCAGCAAGGTGTCGAGGTCGCCGTATTCCCCGATCAACTGCGCCGCCGTCTTAACGCCGATGCCGGCGACGCCCGGCACGTTGTCGGACGAATCGCCGGCCAGGGCCTGCACATCGATGACCTTGTCCGGCGCGACGCCGAATTTTTCCATAACCTGGTCAGGGCCGATCTCACGGTTCTTCATGGCGTCGAACAGAACCACGCTGTCGTCGACCAACTGCATCAGGTCCTTGTCGGAGGACACGATGGTGACCTCCGCCCCCCGTTCCCGCGCCTGGCGGGCGTAGGTCGCGATGATGTCGTCGGCCTCGAAACCTTCCATGTCGATGGCCGGCACGTTGAGCGCCTCGGTCGCCTTGCGCACCAACTCGAACTGCGGGATCAGGTCGTCGGGTGCCGGCGGGCGGTGGGCCTTGTATTCGGGATAGATATCGTTGCGGAAGGTCTTGCGCGCGCGGTCGAAGATGACGGCGACGAAATCGGCCTCCGTGTCCTCGACCAGCTTCATCAGCATCTTGGTAAATCCGAACACCGCGTTGGTCGGCGTGCCGTCTGGCGCCGTCATCGGCGGCAGTGCGTGATAGGCACGGAAGATGAAGCCCGAGCCGTCGACCAGAAAGACATGTTCGCGTTGATCGGTCATGGGGGTCCGTTTTGATGGATCGGAATGCTGGCTGGGCGGGCCATGGCGGCGCGCCCCTTGTTATAGCCCGGTGGGGGGGTGGGCATGAAGGGGTTATCTATGACTTTTGGCCGCTCGCAATCGATTTAACACCGATGTTAGACTTGCGCCGTCGCGGGAAGGAGAGCATCCCGCCGGCCAATAATTAAGACCGCGACACGCGGATTGGGTGAGTATCCGGGGGGTTCCGTCGCCAATGTTCGACATCGGTCCCTTGCTGCTCGCGGCGCTGTCGGGCGCCGTGGCGGCTGCTGTCCTGATGGTCTGGTTTGCGCGGCGCGGCCGCGCCGCCGGAGACGCCGGTGATGCGCCGACGGCGGAAGACATCGATCACCTGAAGGCCGATCTGCGGTTCCAGGCCGCCGAACTGCGCCGCACCCAGACCTTGTTGCAGGCGATCACCGTGAATTCGCCGGCCAAGATCCACATCAAGGATGTGGAGGGCCGCTACGTCCTGATCAACAATCGCGCCGCACGCCTGTTCGGGAATCCCGAGGATCCCATCGGCAAGACCACCCACGATCTGTTTCCCAAGGCCGTCGCCGACGCCTTCGTCGCCCATGACCGGGCCGTCATCGAAAGCGGTCAGGCGGTCGAGGAAGAAGAAATTTTCGAGACCGCGGACGGACCCGTCACCTATCTGACGGTCAAATTTCCGATCTATGACCTGGACGGCATCGCCGGCGTCGGCGCCATCGGCACCGATATCACGCGTCGCAAGCAGGCTGAAGAGGCGCTGCTGGACCGGGAGGAACAGTTTCGCGACTTTTCCCAGGCGGCATCCGATTGGTTGTTCGAACTCGACGAACATCACCGTTACAAGCAGGTTTACGCCCGTGGCGACACCGTGCCTGGGTACGATCCGGAACGGATGATCGGAAAGACGCGTTGGGAAATCGCCGGCGGCGATCCGGAAAGGGATGACATCTGGCGCCGTCACAAGGCAACCTTGGACGCGCACGAACCGTTCCAGAACTTCGAATACGAATACGTCGATTCGACAGGGCAGTCCCATTTCTGGAGTGTCAGCGGTGTACCTGTTTTCAGTGGCAAGGGCGCGTTCAGGGGATACAGGGGAACCGCGCAGATCATCACCGAGCGCAAGCTGGCGCAACGGAAGCTGGCGGAGAGCGAGAACCGCCTGCGCCAGGCGGTGGAAAGCTTGAGCGAAGGCTTCACCCTTTACGATGCCGACGACCGTCTTGTGATCGCCAACGAACGGGCGATCAGTATCAATCCGGCCATGCGCGAGGTCATGGCCGAGGGCGGAACCTACGAGGATGTGTTGCGCGCCAATGTGAGGCGCGGGCATATTCCGGATGCGGTGGGCCGCGAGGAGGAGTTCATCAAATGGCGGGTCGCGCGCCACAAGAACCCCGAGGACGGAGAGATCGTGCGCCGGTTCGCCGATGGCCGTTATTACGTGCTGAACGAAACCAAAACGCCCGAAGGCGGCATCGCGCTCACGTTCTTCGACATCACGGATCTGAAGCTTGCCGAACAACAGCTGCGCGAGGCCAAGGAGCAGGCCGAGTTGGCCAACCGCGCGAAGACCGAGTTCCTTGCCAACATGAGCCACGAGCTGCGCACGCCACTGAATTCCGTTATCGGATTTTCCGACGCGCTTTTGGCCGGGGTTCACGGCGAGTTCGCCAATCCGTCGGCGCGGGAATACATCAGCGACATCAAACGCTCGGGCGAGCACCTGTTGCAATTGATCAGCGACATCCTGGACGTGTCGAAGGTCGAGGCGGGGATCGTCCAGGTGTCGCCGGAAGACATCGACATCGGCCACGAAATCGATGTTTGCATGTCGATGGTCGCGGAACGCGCCGCCCGCGGCGGGGTCACCCTAGATGCTGCGGTGCCGAACGATTTGCCGTCTGCCTCGGCCGATCCCAGGCACTTCAAGCAGATCCTTTTGAACCTTTTGTCCAACGCCGTGAAATTCACGCGGGCCGAAGGCCGGGTATCGGTTTCGGCGGCCTACGAAGACGGCCGGGGACTGGTGGTCTCCGTGACCGATACGGGCATCGGCATCGCGGCGGAAGACCTGGATCAGGTGTTCGAGCCCTTTGTTCAACTTGGCGCGGGCTCCCACCGGGCGAGCGAGGGCACGGGGCTCGGGCTCAGCCTGGCGCGGGCGTTGGCGCGCCTGAACGGCGGCGATCTCATTATTGAAAGCGAACGCGGGCAAGGCACGACCGCGCGGTTCTGGTGCCCGATCGTCTATCCAGCGGCCAAGCCACGGCGACGCCGGATGATGGCGTCCGAATGAGGGTGTTCGGAGCGATTCCGCATCAAGATGACAGGCTCTAGTGGCCGTGGCTGGCGATCGGTGCGTCAGGGTTGAGAAGATAGCGTTTCGAGCAATAGGGGCAGACGATCTCCGCCTCTTCGTCGAACTTCAGGAACACCTTGGGGTGGCCCAGCGCCCCGCCGCCTCCGTCGCAGGCGACGATCAGCGTGTCCACGTAGATGGGTTCTTCCGGGTCCATGTCGTATCCCTTGATCCGCTGTTCCTGTCCGCCCGGGTCAGGCCATGACCGTTGACCCTGAGCTTGAGCGGATGATACCGATTGCGGCCCGACAATCAATATGTAGCGGCATCATTCCGGCGTCGCCGGCCGACTTGGCCCGGCGTGCCGGTGCCCTCCCGAGGAGCCAATGACGGTCCGAACGTCCGATACCGCCCGGAACCAGCCCGAATTCGCGGTGGAAATCAGCCATTTACGCAAGGTCTACGGGCGCGGTGGCAATGTGCCCGGGGATACGGGCCAGACCGTGGCGGCGCTCAAGGATCTTTCGCTCAACGTGCCCCGGGGCTCGTTTTTCGCCCTCTTGGGTCCCAACGGGGCGGGTAAATCGACGCTCATCAACATTCTGTCGGGTTTGGTCATCAAATCCTCGGGCGAGGCCCGGGTATGGGGCCACGACATCGACCGCGACATGCGGGCGGCGCGCCTGGCGCTCGGCGTGGTGCCCCAGGAACTGAACCTGGACCCGTTCTTTTCGCCGCGCGAACTGTTGGAGGTCCAGGCCGGGTTGTTCGGCGTGCCGGCCAGCCGCCGCCGGTCCGACGAAATTCTCGCCGCCGTGGGCTTGGCGGACAAGGCCAACGCCTATGCCCGGTCGCTGTCGGGCGGCATGCGCCGGCGCATGCTGGTCGCCAAGGCCATGGTCCACTCGCCGCCGGTGCTGATCCTGGACGAACCCACGGCGGGCGTCGACGTGGAACTGCGCCGCCAGCTTTGGGTCACCATGCGCGACCTCAACGCGCGCGGCACGACGATCCTGCTGACCACCCATTACCTGGAGGAAGCCCAGGCGCTGTGCGACCGGGTCGCCATCATCAACCATGGTGAATTGGTTGCCTGCGACGACACCTCGGCGCTGTTGGCGCGCCTCGATTCCAAGGAAATGCTGATCACCGTCGACCGCGACATCACCGATGTTCCCGACGCCCTCGGCGCCTTCCGCACGGCCCTGCCCACGCCCCGGCAGATTTCCGTGTCCTACCCGCCGTCGCAGGCTCACTCGGGCCAGATCATCGCCGCCATGCAGGACGCGGGCTATGTCATCACCAATTTGTCGACCAAGGAAGCGGCGCTGGAAGACGTGTTCCTGCGCCTGACGTCCGGCGGCCCCACGGACGGCGGCCGGCAGGCCGCCGGGCAATGATCCGTCGCGCCGTGCGGCGTCTCATCGTTCTCGCGCTTTGCGGCCTGCTCGCGGCCTGTGCCGTGCCGCGGACCTATCCGGCGGGACCGGCGGTCACCAAGCCCCATTTCCTGATGGACTGGTTCGTCGCCCACGACGGCATCCGCATGACCGTGCGCTCGTGGCTGCCCAAGGGGCCGCCCAAGGCCGTCGTCGTGGCGCTGCACGGGTTCAACGATTATTCCAACTTCTTCGCCGCGCCCGGCGCCTGGCTGGCGGACCGGGGGATCGCCTCCTACGCCTATGATCAGCGCGGCTTCGGCGACGGCGTCGGCATCGGCCTGTGGGCGGGAACGGCGGCCTATGTCCGCGACCTCGCGGATTTCACGGCCCTGGTGCGCCGTACCCATCCGGGCGTGCCGGTCTACGTGCTGGGCGAAAGCATGGGCGGCGCCGTCGCCCTGGCCGCCGGGGCGGGTGCGGCGGAAACGCGGCCCGATGCCGACGGCATGATCCTGTCCGCCCCCGCCGTGTGGGGCCGCGCCGCCATGGCCTGGTACGAACGGGCGGGGTTGTGGGTCACGGCGCATACCATCCCGACTTTCCGCCTGACGGCCCAGGGGCTCAACATTCAGCCGTCGGACAACATCGAGATGCTGCGCGCCCTCGGCCGCGACTGGCGGGTCATCAAGCGCACGCGGGTCGAAACCATTTACGGCCTGGTCGGGCTCATGGACCAGGCCCTCGCGGCGGCCCCCGCGTTCTCGGAAAAGGCGCTGATCCTTTACGGCGGCAAGGACGACATCATTCCCGGACAACCGATGTTCGAGATGGTGCGCCGTCTGCCGGCGGCGGCGAAGGATCGCCAGACCTTTGCGCTCTATGACGGCGGCTATCACATGCTGCTGCGCGACCTGAAGGCCGAGGTGGTGTGGCGCGACATCCTCGCCTGGATCGAAAACGCCCAGGCCCCCCTGCCGTCCGGCGCGGACAGGCGGGCGGCCCAGGTGCTTATGAAATCTCCCTAGCGGTCAACAGCCGGTCATACATTTGCCGGCCCCGTCGAACGACATGGTCTTGCCGCTCAGCGGAACATGCACCGGCACCTTGGCCGCCTTCATGAAGGTCAGGGTCCGCTTGCCGACGACCTTGCCGTCCTCGGTGCCCGTCTCGTTGGCATGCGATGCGATGACCGCCGCGGGCTTGATCAGGGTGTTGATGACATAGGCCGCTTCCATGGGGCCGGTGGTGTAGGTGTCGCCGATGTTCATGACCACCAGCTGCGCCTTGTAGTGGCCGCCGACCACGGTTTCCTGTTCCGCCGTCACGCCCGTGTCGCCGGACAGATAGGCGACCAGGCCGTTGGAAAAGGTCAGAACATAGCCCGTGGGCGGCCCCGCATAGGCGGTCAGTCCCGCCGCATCCAGCATCTTGCCCAGTTCGCCGTCGACCATGGCCCCGGCGATGCCGTTGGAATGGGCGGCCGGCACGGTGGTGATGGTGACGCCGCCGACCTTGGTCGAGGCGCCGAAGCGCACCAGCACCGACTTTTTCGGATCACCCCCCAGCGCCTTCAATTTGCCCGCGAAAAATTTCGGCATCTCGGACCCGGTGACGATCTTGGCCCCGGTGGCGACGGCGATGTTGGCGGCGTTGGTGTTGGGGGTCGATTTGGCCGACACATCGGGCTTGGCGCAGGTCCCGGCCTCGGGCGCCGGCAGGTGGCGGTCGCCCGCGTGGTCGCCGTGCATGTGGCTGACCAGGATGGCGTCGATCTTGCCGAGGCGCGGGTCCTTGGCCCCGGCCACCGTGCGGCCCGGATCGTAGAGCAGCCGCGTGCCGTCCGGATCCTCCAGGATCAGGGCGCGGTCGAAGCGGCAGAACTCGCCGGCATGGCTGCCCAAGGGCGTGATCTTCACCTCGCCGGCGGCCCGGGCGGCGGGGGCGGCGGCAAGAACGGCGACGGCGGCGCCTAGGGCCAGGGCGGCTTTGATCAGGCTCTGTTTCATGCGCGTGGTCCTCCCAAGGATCAGGGCCATGGCCGCCTTATTCGGGCGGCTCGGGCCGTTATATGAGAGAAGTCTGCCGATGATTTCGAAGGCGCGCAATGCTTGCCAGCAGGCAAGGGTTCGGCGTATGGTCCGCCCCGATGCGATGGCGCGACGCGCCATAGAGGCACCCGTAGCTCAGCTGGATAGAGCGCTGCCCTCCGAACTCTTGGGTTCCAAATCCGCTAAATCCGAAATCCGCTAAATCTCAACAACTTAAAGCCCCCGCACGCTATCCACTCCGCCGCCCTTTTGCGCCAGATATGGCTTTGTTGGGTGTTGGGAATGGCAGCGGATGGCAACGCGGCGCAGCGCCACAAAATCCTCATTATTCGTCGGCGAATAGTTCCTTGAGATAGCGCTCGGGGTTGGCAAGGTAACCACGCAGCACCCGGACATGCTGAATGTCATCGAAGCTGATGGGGTCGATTGTCTGACCGTTGAATTCGCGAATGTCCGCGTCTGGATAGCTCATCAAGATCGGTGAATGGGTGGCGATTATTATCTGGGCGTTTCCCGAGTTTTCCCAGAAGCGGAGCAGTCGAAGAAATTCCAACTGGCGCATCGGCGATAAAGCGTTTTCCGGTTCATCCAACAGATACATGCACCGCTCGGACGTTCCAAACCGATTGGAAAACACATCCATGAATGACTCGCCGTGGCTGCGGTGGCCGAGTTTCCCTCCTGGCGTGGTGGGGCTGCCCTCATCATCAATGTAACGTGCGACATCGGCGAATGTGTCTGCACGGAAGAAAAAGCCCTTCGAAACCTTCGGCAGCCATGACGGCCGGATCGCCTTGGCAAGGGTCGTGTCGGTCGTGTCTGCGGTATAATGCAGCTGGTGATTGATGTCGCCGCCGCCCGTCGCGAAACCGCAGAGCTTGGCAATCGCCTGGAGGATTGTCGATTTCCCTGTACCGTTCTCCCCCACGAAAAGGGTAACGACTTTGGGAAACTCAAGAGAGAAATCGTCGGCAAGCAGATCAGGAAACCTCGTGAATGGAAAAGTCTCCCGATCTGCCTTTTCCGGTAACAGCGAAATACGTTTGAGAAACGGAGGCTTGAGTCCACTCAGGCTCATAAGGGATTGTCGTCCGACGATTTTGGCAGGACCGCATCGCGGTCGATGGGCAGGTCTATAGATGCTCCATTCGCGTCTATGATCGTCATTTGATGATGGCGCAGTTGGTCTTGGACCAGCCAAAGGCATAAGGCGACGGCTTGACGTGCGTTCTGGCCGTGGAAATCTCTCCCGTCGAAAGAGAACAAGGGGCAAGAGATCGTGCAGGCGTACTCACCGCTAGAGCGTTGCTGCGGCTCCGAGACGGCAAGGGTGAACGGAGCTGTTTCTCCGTCCGCTCCTTTCACTCGCGCGATCAACTCGTAACCTTCAGACAATCAATCAGTTCCTCGATCAAGTGGCGGTATTGGGCGGCCAACGCGGCAATTGCCGTATCTTAGCAACGATGAAGCCCAACACCTTTCAGCCGCTCGTGGCCCGTGTTTGGCCGCAATTTGCCGGCAGATTTCTTCATCCTCGGCTACTTGTTCCTCACACTTTCGCTTTCGCTCTTCGTCTTCAGACGTATCGCTTTTAAGCGGCAAGGTAAGCCCAAGGATACCAAGAAGAGCGCCAACGGCAGAGGAAATTTCTGGAAGCACCGGAATTAGAGGCGCCGCTATCGCTGCGGCGACTTGTTTGTCTCCCGTCTCTGGAATCGCGCCGTTCTCAGGGGGCGGATTTGGCTTCGATGGGCCAGTTGCCGATGCTGAGGCCGACGTCTTAGGTGTTAACGACGCCAACTGAAAGGAATTGTCGGCATTGTTCGTTTTCGGTGCTGAGTTGCTGGTTGTGGCACGTTTCATGCCGAGGGGGTTGGTGCCCATGGCGTGTGTGGATTGAGTCAGGCCTGTTTTTCCGTTCGCGGTTAGGGCTGCTTGACGGTCCTTCTCGGCCAAGACGGCGCCCAAAGTCGCGGCGGTCTCCCCATCGGGTTTCATGATGCCGTCTTTTTGAAGATTGTATTGCTCCTGGAACCTCTCGATCCCTTTGAACAAGGGTTCGTCGGGAAATTCCGTCATCCCATAAGAAGGCGTTTCGAAAAAGCCGATCTTCTTCAAGGCTTTCTTGATGCGCAGAGTGTCGTCCAGGTCCGCGTTGTAGTCGCGGCCCAGGGTGGCGTTCAGTTTGAAGGGGGAAATCACGTTCCGTCTCCTTGCGAAATGGTGGGGCGCATTTCGACGGGGCGAAGCGGTTTGCCTGACGCTGTTCGAAACGCGCGCGAATTCCTTGTCGGACGGCGTGATTGCCGTTCGGACGGGGGCTCATTGCGGGTTTTCGCAAGCGTTGTCCGCTGGTTTGCGTCGTTGTCTCAGGTTGTCCGAACCGTCAGAAAAGGCCGGGCCTAGGTGACGCGGCGGCGGGCGCACCGGAAACCAAGGTAATGGTTAATTTTTCATATATACCGATAATAAGATAATATACCTAATTATATACTTGACTGAACGAGCGATTCGATGAAAAAGGACCAGCGACAGGCCGGCGCTAGCTTCGAGGAAATCCGAGAAGCGGTAGAAGACGTTTTGTTAGATGACGACGCTCTGAATCTTACAGCCGAAGACGCCAAAAGATTAACGGTTAAGGTTGTCCGTCGCCTTGAGGCGCGATCAGTGCGAATACGTGCCCAGCGAAGACCGCTAAGTCAGTGGCCAGTTCTCTGAACTGGTCTGTTGCTGCATTGATCTGACTATAAGTGAGCGGTTTGGATTTCATCTTCGCTAGAGATTTATCCGCGTTTAAAGGGTCGTACTGGCTAAGGTCCCAAGGCTGCGGTTTTAGCCAGAATTTCCAACCCGTCGCTGTCAATTCTTCGTCAACAGTGAAGTGAGCAATTCGATTCCGTAGGCCCGACGCGTCTCTGATGCGATCAGATAGAAGTTTCCATTCGTCGCGCATGTCGTCGCGATCATGAGTAGCGAAAAGAAACCGCGCAGCGATATCTAGAAGTTGCAGTCGAGTTGAATGATTTTTGATGTGGTAGAATACGCCGGATGCGCCAAGACCATTATGCGACACAAGGAAGTGGGCGAACAAGTGCCCGCATTCTCGTTCCACGTTTTGCCAAATTATAATGGCGCCCCCGATTGCTTCGTAGAACTCTTCCTCTGTCGATTCATTGGGATCAGACATGTCAGACACCACCAAAGATCAGAAAGACGAACTCACCGAGGAAGAAGCGGCTGCGAAGCGCGACGAGGTATTGAAGCGCATGCTGAACACGCCGCCGAAGCCGAGGAAGCTGAGGGAAAAGGATGACAGAGCCAGTTAGTGCGTCCGGGGTACAACAATTTCCGGGGATTCAATCACTATATACCGTTTCGCTAATTCCTCTGGGGCGCGGCCATCAAAGACAGATTTGGGCACTGGGTCGGATACAACAAACTCCGGATCGCCCTCGCCGCGCTCATGAGGGATTGTCTTCAGGCTTACTATTCGCGCTGGCTTACTCACTCCTTTTCCTTGGAGGTCGAGCCATTCTGGCACGAGCCAAAAATAGTCTCCGTGCTCGATTACATCGACTGTGTGAACGGCGCCGCCCTTTCCGTCATCGTTCTCACTAATGATGACCATCGCTGTGTAGATTTTCATATTCACGCTCCATCCCCTCGCGTATTACGCGAAGCATAGCGCGAAACTCGGATCGAGTCTTTTCGGGTTTAGACGTACGCCCGCTGAGCAGTCCGCCGATATGTCAGGCGCTTACCTTCGATGCCCTTGAGGGCAACGTCACGGCGCTCCGAATCGGTGATTTCGCGGTTGTTGTAACGGAAGTCGAATTCGTCCAGATAGCGCTGTAGGTGCTTCTCGCGGCAATGCTGGTAGACGCCGCGCATGCCGCGCTTGAAGACGGAAAAGAAGTTCTCAACGCGGTTCGTGGTCACGCCGTCCTTGCGGACGTACTCGTGACGGGAGTGGTTCACGGTCTTGTGGGCTTTGAACTCGTCCCCGATCTTCACGTACATGGGCGCTTCGTCGGTATGCAGTTCGGTCGCACGGTCCACGTTCGTGACGAGGATTTCGCGGATGGTCGCCGTGTTGGCGCGATTGACCGCGAACGAGCGGGACTTGCCGCCGGAGACGAGAGAGACAACGGGCACCCTTTGCGCGGCCTTACCCGATTTGAGGAAGGGCGTGCCGTCCGTTTTCAGGGTGCGCTTCTTATCGCGCTTGCCGATGTAGGTTTCGTCGGCCTCGACAAACTTGCCATCCCCGCCCATGGGTCCGGGGTTATCGTCGCGCATGGACTCGCGGATGCGGTGAAGCATGAACCACGCGGACTTGTAGGTGATGCCCAGCATGCGGTGAAGCTGGTGGGCCGACATGCCTTTCTTGGACGCGCAAACCAGATGGGTCGCCAGGAGCCACTTATGCAAAGGGATCTTGGAGCGCTCATAGACCGTGCCGACGCGGACCGTGAACTTCTCGCGGCACGAACCACAGTGATACCAGCCAGGCCCCATGGACTTCCCGCCCAGGGCCTTCACGGTCGAGGTGAAGCCGCAGGAAGGGCATACCGGACCATCGGGCCAACGAATGGCCTCAAGATGCTCACGGGCTTTGTCTTCATTGGTGAAGATGGGGTTCGTTAAGTCGCTCATGGGTCTATCTCCTTGACCCATTTGTACTAAATCAAACCCTGTTCAGTCAAGTATATAATTAGGATAATATACCTATCACAAAGAGTCAAATCAGAAATTCAATCTGCAAATAGCGTTCCGATCAAAGCCTTGCCTTAACGGGTTGCAAAGCGTAGGTTTCCGCCGCGCAGCACCCGTAGCTCAGCTGGATAGAGCGCTGCCCTCCGAAGGCAGAGGTCGCACGTTCGAATCGTGCCGGGTGCACCATTTCCTTCAATGACTTAGGCCTTGTTCGCCCAATCGCCTTTCGTTCTCCGGAAGCAATACGGAAGCATTGTGGCGATATTTTTTTGTCCGGTGACACGCCTGAGGCCGAATAACTCTCGCCTGCCAAGGCGAGGAGCGCTCGTTATTGCCCCATCTCAGAGCTCGGATAGAGGGCATAAGCATCTGAAAGCATCATCCCCATAGAGGCTCAAACGATGATGCACTAACATTCAAACTGGGCAGTCATTGGGGGCTGGTTGTTGATGAAAGGGCTCATGTTGCTATACGCATTTGCAGAAATTCCACGATTTGTCTGGAACGATGCGGCAAAACTTCCGCAGGAGCTCAAACGTGCGAACGGCAATAATATCGAACGGGTCCGAAAGCCCCTATCTTATCTGCTACATGGCCCGGGAGACTTTCCCCAGCAACTGAATGACGTCCTGTATATCCCGGCCCGTGAGCTGAGATATTTTGGGCGTTTCTGCGCTCAGAAACTCTTTGTTTCAATCCGACCGATTGAGTGCCCGCCGATGACCAACAGGATGGTCAAGGTTCTCCAGTATTTCGGGTTTGATGTGAGGACCAACTAAGATGCGTCATCTCCGGAGTGCTCGGGTTTCCCTTCTGGCATTGGTGCTTTCGGTTGCCACGTGTTTCGGGGTGGCCGCCGGGGAGTTCACCGGCATCCCTATCGTAGTTGACGGTGACACAATTCGATTTGGCGACACGAGGGTACGAATCTACGGCATTGATGCTCCGGAATCCGGTCAGCAGTGTTGGGTTGAGGATGCGCCTGTCAACTGCGGCCTCCGAGCTCGATCTGCTCTCGAGAAGTTCATCTCGGACAATTATGTACGGTGTTACATGATCGAAACGGATCGGTATGGCAGATGGATTGCCAGATGCCTGAAGAGCGATGAAGACATTGGTGCGTGGATGGTGCGTGAGGGCCATGCGGTAGCATATCAGAAGTACGCCGACGATTACGTCGCAGAAGAACGCAAGGCTCGGCAAGAGAGGCTAGGCCTATGGGAAGGTGAATTTGTTATGCCTTGGGATTGGCGACGTGGCAAACGGCTCGACATGTCTGCATCGCGGGTAAATCAGGATGCTGGGGCTGCAAAGCCTTGCTCCATCAAGGGGAACATTAGTGGTAGTGGCGAGAAAATCTATCACACGACGGCCAGCCCCTGGTATGCGCGCACAAAAATCAATGAAGGCAAGGGTGAAAGGTGGTTCTGTTCGGAAGAAGAGGCAGTTCAGGCAGGCTGGCGGGCCCCAAATTTCTGACTCTAGTGAGGCTGCGGAAAGGACAACCGGTATCTGTTGATCGTCAAAGCTTCTACCACTAGGGTTTGATCTTGTTTGAGGGGCGGATCCATTGAAAAGCGCACTTGGAAGACTTCGCGAAATTGCGTCGGGGAATCGGTCTGACGAGATTCCGAGCCTATTAGATTTTCCGTCGCTCGACGTCGACAAACTGTCGTCCTCAATGCAGTTGGAGGAGCAAGGCGAAGAACAGGGCAGGGCGGGGAAGCCACTTGCCGGTGCCTCCGCTTTAGATCCAGTTGAACTCCAGATCATTGACCGGGTCGTTGAACATCAACGGGACGCGCACGAGCAACTGAATGGTCAGCTTGGTATCTGTACTGAGCGTTTGCGACGGCTGCATGTCGACTCGTTGGTGACGAGCGTTAAGGCTGAAACCAGAGCGACTGTAACCGATTTTGAGCAGGAAGCGCGCAACGGCGAAAACACACTCTACCAGCTTCGACGAGAACTGATTGAGGCGACCGATGCGCTTGAAGCATTCAAGACCAGACACTCAATTGACCGGCCTGCGCACCAGCGACCTAATATCTGGGTAACGGGATTCATTCTAATTGCGGTTTTTCTCGTGGAAACCCTAGCGAATGCAGGCCTGATCGGTGCCGCCCATGAATCGGGTTACATCGGCGCCTATACACTTGCGGTATCGCTATCTTTTATCAACGTGATCACCGGATGGTCGGCAGGAATATTCGGACTTAGATTTGCCCATCACTCCCGACCGCTACAAAAACTTTGGGGAGTTTTGTTAGTCCTTACTTACTTGGTCTCGGTTGCCTGGTTCAATCTGTACGTTGCTCACGTACGAGATGCCATGCAGTCGTCCGTACTGGACGATGCCCTCAGGATGGTTTGGAAGAAGACTTTCGAAGTCTCGCTCGATTTTCATGACTACCAGGCGCCACTGATGCTGATTATCGGTGTCGTGTTCAGTCTTGTCGCTTTCTACAAGGGCTTCAAGAACGATGACCCGTTTCCGGACTATGGCCGCCAGTCGCGCTTGAGAGACCAAACTGAGGCGAGATACGCGGACACTTTCGCGGAGATCGGTGATCACCTGCAAAGTCAACGTGATGACGTTAAGGACGCTCTAAAAAATGTCTCAGCAGAGCTCGGTTTCCGACGTCAGGATTATTTCTCGATAACCGCAACCATTAACCGTCTCCTTGGCAAGTACCAAGCCTATGAAAGATCCCTCGAGCACTCTGCCCGACGACTCCTGAGCGTTTATCGGGAAGCTAATAGGAAATCACGTAAAAAGGGCGAGCCAAGACATTTCAAACGCGATTTTGTTCTGGAACGTCTGCCCACGGAAGAGCCTTCGACAGACGAGATATTTCCCAAAGAAAAGGTCGAACGAATGATCGAGGAAACGCAGACGCTCATCGAGCGATCCATAGAGGAAGTTGATGAGGCCCACCAGCGGGCGTTCAAACGCTACGGACTTATCTCGCAGCTACTTAGCAAGGAGAAACTGGAGGAAATCGCGTCGTCCGAACTACCAATGTCGGGAGGAAATGTTGGCTAACAGGAAGTCCAGGCCATCGCTCGGTAGCCGGCGAGCCTCCGGCCCTGGGGTTGTGGGCAAGATATTGCTCGGCACCGGTGGTGTCGCGATTTTAGCGATTATCGTAGTGCTTGTCGGATATGGGGTCCTCTCGGAAGGGCCTGTTGCCCTTCAGGACAACGGCTGCCCGGTCGACAGACCTCCGTCATCGAAGGTCGTGGTGCTGATTGACCAGACAGACACGTTTTCCGCTGTTCAGGCAGTCGATATTGAGAACCAGTTCAATGCGGTGAAGCAAAGCATTCCGAGGTACGGAGAACTGGTCATTTACACTATCAAGGAATCGTTACTAACACTTCCGGTCCCTGTCGCGAGAGCATGTAATCCAGGCAACGCACATGATGTTGACCGAATGACGGAGTCGATTGTTCGGGCGGAAAACACATGGCGCGAGAGCTTTGACGAGCCATTCCGAAGAGTTCTCACGAGCGTCCTTAACCCGTCTGAGGCTTCCGCGTCACCAATCATTGAAACGATTCAGGCTGTAACTGTGGCCGAGTTTGGGCCGGTCAAACTTGATCAGGTGCCGAAAAGGCTCGTGCTGATCAGCGACCTGCTCCAGCATTCGAAAGCTATGTCGCACTACAGCGGGGATGTGGATTTTGTGAAATTCGAGAACAGTCCGGTCTATAGACGCTTAAAGACCGATCTGCGTGACGTGGCAGTAGAGATACTCTATCTGAACCGTACAACCAAAAGGGATCTGCAGACCGTAAAACATCGTGAGTTCTGGTACGGGCTTTTGGAGAACCAGAACGCTCGAATTGAACGCTTCTATTCCGTGAGTGGATAGCGCATGAAACAGGTGGATCGGAGCCAGAATTTGAAAGACGGGACTTTCGTTTCGAGTGCGGCGGAGCGATCAAGCAATACTGATTCATGGGCCTATCGGCTCGGCGCGTCCATTCCGCGCCTGTCATCTGGAACGGCAAAATTCTCGGACCTTGTATTCTTCCTGTTCTTTACCATGCTTGGTGTAAGCGTCGAGTTTGTCGCCCATCATTTCACCAATAATACCCTTTTCGTGATTCTTGGCCCGACCGCGGTTCTCTCGGCTTACCTGATCGTCTCCCTGTCGTTCAGAGGGTTTCGGCTGCGGCTCGATCAGCTTGGCGACAATTGTTACTACATGGGCTTTCTATTCACCCTTACGGCGTTGTCACTGGCCCTCTACGATTTCCAAGGTTTAGACATCAAAATCGGAACAATCGTCGCGAACTTCGGTGTCGCCCTTGCTTCGACGATCCTTGGCGTGCTGTACCGGGTCTTGCTCTCTCAGATGCGGGAAGATCCGGTCGAGGTTGAGGAACAGTCCCGTGTCGAACTAGCTCAGGCTTCGGCATCTCTTAAGAACGAGCTATATGCCTCAGTGCGGGACATGAACTCCTTCCGCAGTCTAATGCAGCAGTCAATTGTCGAGTCGTTCGACGACGTCAACGAAAAATCCAAAGAGGCTATTCTCACGGCCGCTAACGAATTGTCGATTGCTGCGAAGAACATCAACGAAGAAATTGCTGAGCGGAATGCCCTGTTGGGGGAACGTTTCGATCGCTTCAATGACCTAACCCAGCGGTCCGTATCGTCGCTTGAGGCCCTGGTGGAGAGTATGGAGAAGGTCCGCCCGCCCAACGAGCTCATCAATGATGCCTTCGACAGAACAGTCGAGGTCATAGAAAAGGTCTCAAGGGAAGCGCAGCAGATTTACGAGATTACTGATAAGCAGCGTCAACAGGCGGAATTGAGACTGGCAACGACGATCGATTCTATGGAGAGCGTTTCTGAAAACCTTGCTGCACTGACCGGAGACAGAAGTCCGCTCAACGATGTGACCGACAATCTTAGCAAAGCAGCAGAAACGCTTTCGACGCTGTCCGGAAAGCTTGTTGAAACCGATGAAACTCTGTCTGGGAATATTGAAGCTCAGAAATCTACGCTTGGTGCCTATGAAGAAATAAGTGCCGAGAGCATCAAAATTCTCAAGGCACACAATGCGGGGGTTGCCGAGACCCTCATTAGCAGCAGGGCGATGTTGGCTGAGGTAGAGAAGAACCTCTCCGAGATGGCTCGTGCGCTCGCGAAATCTGTTGCATAGCTTCCATGCCGCGAAACAGCATCAGCCGAAACGAATTATCCTACAAGCGAGGGCTTGTTCTTGGGCTGACAATGGCTGAGATCGTACTTCTCCTATTGTTCTCACTTCTGCTCGCCCTGGCCGCGTTGTTCTGGGAACAGGAACAAGCATTGACGAAGGCATATGACGAGCGTGAAGCCTATCGGCTAGATCTCCGGGACAGCCAGGCCAAACTCGAAACACTCATGAAACAGTTGTCGCAGTCCGACTTTAAGGAAATGAGAAAAGAACTGGTGAGACTGACGGAACAGGAAAGGAAAATTGAGTATCTCATGCAGCGGTTTGCGATCGACCCCGACAGTTCGACGGAGGAAAAGGTATCGACGCTAGTCGAGAAACTCACAAAGCTTGAGAATGTGGAGACGGCATTGGATGTCGCAGGTTTTTCAAAGGAACCGGGATTGCTGACGCAGGAACTTCGGGATGTTCAGGATTCAAAACATGCCATCGATCGGATCAGAGGTAAGCTCAATGCCGCGGACGAGAAGAGTGAAAAACTGGAGAAGCGATTAAGCAATGCAGAGCAGGCTCTTGATCAGAAGCAGGGGCAGGTCGCGAACATGCAGCGTACGCTTGAGCGATACGGTCGAGGAACCGAAAAACCTGCATGCTGGGCTGATCCCGAAACAGGAAAACCCCGTTACATTTATGATATTGGACTAACGAGTGGCGGTCTAATTGTCCGACATGCTGCAACACCGCCATGGGCGGAATCTCGTGGACTGCCGATCAACGAAATTCCCTATGATATGGAACTGAAGCCGCAGGGGTTTATTTCGGAGGCTAGACCGATTTTCGTATGGTCCGAGGAAAACGAGTGTCGCTTCTTTGTTCGGGCATATGATGTGACGGAAGCAACGGAAAAGGCCACATACAAGAGGCATATGCGGTTTCTTGAGTCGTCCTTCTACAAGTACGAGGTGCTTGATGACCCCTGGCGCCCCTGAAGGTTTTCAACTGAGTTGGCTGGAGCTCAGAGAAGAGTTCGTGAGGCGACTGGTTAGGGAACGATTTAACATCAAAGTCACATCAATCGGTATTCGTCGTTTCGACTTCTCAAAGCCTCTTGATGCCGTTGTTGAGGATGTTCGTTCAGCCCACAAGCATTTCATTCAGGATATGCTTCGCAAGATTGTTTTGCGACGTTTCGGTAGGCCCAATGGTTCGGTCTCGGACGGAGATCGAAATGCTGAGAAAACCTGATTTCTGTTTGCTTGCCAGTTAATCCCTGGGCATTTTCGCGGATGTCGCGTAGGTCCATGTATCAAGGTGCCGCTCGCCGCCTAATTTCTGATAATTGAAGATTATCGGAGGGTAGAAACTTAGGTCGTAGTGAATAGTCTAGTTATGGGTTCTAAGCGGATGTGGCCGGACACTGGGGCCCGCCGCTGCTGTTGACCCAAGGCGGACATCTGAGACTATTCAAATGTCCTCGTTTTCGTCGGAAACTGGACCAGCTTTCGCGCCAAGCACGAATCGCTCAAAATCCTTTTGAGTGTGCTTGGCCAAACCTTCGTCGACCATTGATTAGTGCCAGCGCAAAAGAGCTTCGGTCATCGCTGGCGTCTCCCATACAGGCCCCAAAATCTCCTTCCAAAGAGAGATCTCGCGGGGCGAGACTTCATCCCTTTTCGACAAGACTTCGGCTGTCATCACCAGTTGTCTTGCTAGGCTCTCTTCTACTACTTCAAATGGCTCTGACCAGTGACGGTCGCCGTAGCAATCACTGTACAACCCAATCTGCTTTACAGCATCAAGGATCAAAGTATGTTCACCTTCCTGGTCTACAGCGTCTTTAAAGTCATTGAGGGAAATCGCTCCTCTAGCCACGAGGTCCGGAAGAATCCATGAGGTGCTCTTTGCTCTGTGACTTCTGTATTCCCGCCAGACGCTCTTTATTTCTTTTTCATCGCGAGCCATAGAAAGCCGTCGAAGGATACTCACCTTTCCAGCTTCCTCGATAGCGAGAGCCGCAATTGATGCAGCTGTCGGGAACCGGTGAGCATCAAGGAGAATTCTTGCGTCGGATGCCAGTCGGGCGGCATTTCGCGCAGCGACGTTTATCCCCGCTGCGATTTCGTCGGCGGACAACGCCCCGACATAACGATCCAGTGGCTTTTCTTGCTTCGATCCGGACATACTGTACATCTCCGGTGCAGACGTGTCAGACGTAGTACCGAAGTCTCACTAAGGTAACCTACTCTTGCTGAAAATATTTATTTCTGCGCTGCAATTGGCAACAGCAATCACGGTGATTGTATCGAGCGCCCATGCTGAGGAAGGGTGCCCGGCGGGATTTTTCCCTCAAGCTGGAGATGGCAAATGTACTGCCGTCTCCGAATACAATCGGCTTCCCTTGGACGACAGCAAGCCGATGACGTTTCAAGGCCAGCAAATGAGTATGGCGATTGTCTGGCTCCAAGCCACTGGCGTCATCACCAAGGACACGCCCAAGGAGTTTGCTAGGTTTCTCCATACCTATGACGCGAAGTTGACTCGGAACATTTACCTGCATTCTTCGGGCGGCGATCTCATGGCCGGACTTGAACTCGGGCAGATGATCCGCGAGGCTGGTATGAACACCTTCATCGGCCGATCAATCTCACTTGACGGCGTCATGAATGTTTACTCTTACAAGAAATCCTTCTGCGTTTCTGCATGCGCATATGCCTTCTTGGGCGGCGTTACCCGCTCGTACGGAGAGGATGATATCTACGGCATCCATCGTTTTGGTAGATCGGCGGGATCCGTATCAGGTGACGATGCACAGATCATCAGTAGCGTTGTGGCTAAGTATATTGAACGCATGGGGGTTGATCTATCTGTGTTCGTCCTGGCGTCCACCTCCTCATTTGAAGATGAATTATTCCGGGTGCCGGTGGGCCTCGGGAAGCGCATGCGGATCATTTACGATCCGTCCGGTAACACCTCGTTCGTAATTGAACAACGAGGAGGATCAGTGGTGGCAGCCTTCAGGCTAAATGAACGTGAGCGCGAGCTTGAGGGTGTGATTGCATGCGATAATGGTCAGCGCACTCTCATGCTCTTCGACAAAAGCAACTCTATCTCTACTGGCCTTCGGGCTGCCAGACAGTTCCCAACGGAGTTCAAGGCACAAGGCCGTTCGATTTGGGGGACAGCTACCTATTTGCCTGCCGACCCGGCCCGAAACATGCCAATCGGTGTGATGCTCTTCGTCCTTCCATCGCTTGATGAGCAGGCCTTCACGGGCGATGGCATTAGGCTCAACATGATTCAAAATCCGACCCTGCCCACCGACTTAGGGGCACGCTTGCTGTGGGTCGATGAGGTTAGTAAGTACGCATTCAGAATGAGGGCAGCAAATGCCGGGCGAACATTGCCGATTGTTTTCCGCGATTGCAGGGGGCACCGATAGGTCGCTACACGGGCTTGATCCGGACTACGCTGAAGAAATTCGGTCTGCTGCTGGCTAAAAAGCGACCGTGCCGGCGGCCAGCAACGATGGTCGCTTTGTGACCCGGAGCAGAAGCGCGAACTTCTTGGGATAATGTCTGCAATGCGGACTTTCCTGCCGCCCATGGTTCGCGCCGCAATCTCCGCTTCAGTCATTTCGCGGATGCTTATCGAGCCAATCCTCTGCGATAGAGAGACGATTGGTTTGTTGTTCCGCCAACATCAGATAGAAATTCATGAGCATCATGATGGTCTTTCTCGGTCTGATATTCTGATATTCTTGGTAGACCCTAGCATTCGTTGTGTATCGATTCTCTATACGCGACTCCTCTGAAGATATGATTTCGCAATAAAACCGAACACTATTGGGATGTCGACTACCTAATTCCTCCATGAGCTTTGCATCGTAGTGCCATGGGTTAATCTCGTGGTCGGCTCTCCAGACCTCAAGGAACCCAGAATCGAAATAAAGCTGCATGATCGTCTCGTCATGCTCGGGATGTTCCAGCACAAGTTTGTCAACGTCACTAAGATTTTGGATGGATTTATCAATCTTCCGAGCACCGTTCAGGATATGATTCGTAGATTTCCGCATCAGCTCTAGACCGCTGGGATGCGCCTGCCACGCCTGATACTCCTCGTCGGAGACATCCACGGTAGCATCCGCAACTTCGACAAGTTTCTCACTCTTCAGAAGATCCTTCGGGGTACAGAAATTGGCATTTTTGACGAGATCAAAACCGTTGGCGGCATAAGCTTGCGCGACGAGACGGCTGCAGAACTGTTTAGTCGTGCCTTTCTTGCCAAGTCCCTGCCACGCCCTCGCAGCTTCCAATTTCGCGTATTCGCTGCCGATGCGTTCGCGAACATAGTTGCAGATTTTTATTGCAACGGAAGGGTCCAATGCATCCTTAGTACGTAGGACAAATACAGCGTTGTGTTGCTCGAAGAACAGTCGCTGTGTGTTCGCTGAATGCACTCCATCTTCTGTAGCGTCGATGATGGCGCAATGATCAATATACAGCATGGCGTGAGAAATTGGACTGGCGGTGGTGGTGCGGATGAATTTACTGATCTTCGCGTCGCTTGTGGTTAGGATTACATCACCAGGCTTCAGTACTTTTTCGTTCAGTCGCTTTATCATTTTGCGCTCCGGTGCAGAGAAGCACTATCAACTAGGCAATTTTTTCAAAGTTAGTTAATTGTCCTCGCACATTATTGGGTTTGAAGTACATTTTTTCCGCAATAAATGAGGCAATTCATGTTGACCTTGCTGCCTTTTGTGAGGTTTGGTGGCCTGCGTCTTGACACGTAACGATTTTGGACACTTTCGTGTGGCCCGGACCAGTAAGCCAGAGTTTACAAATGCCACACGGTCTAGAAGCAAATATGCCGCATTTGAGGATGTTGTCTGTCCATACAAGAACTATGTGAACTGAACCTGCAAAGCCGCGATTGATGCTCGCGGCCACCTCTCTCACCATGGCCTCATTCTGAACCTCCGACGCGAAGTGTTGGATGGCCGCTATTGGCTATTAGGCGACATCCGGCCCGACGCCGGTTCGTGTCCGGAAAAAGGGGTTAATCGGACTTCTCCTCTTCTTCACTCTCGACTTCGCTAGCTTCGGTCTGAATAGAATCCTGCCGCTTCCTGAGGTTCGCCCCCATGATGATGGCCGGACCCGTGTGCTTGAGCTTCGGCAAGTCCTCTGCTCGCGTGATTTCGCGATCGTAGATTATCTTACCCATGAAAAAGTCCTCCTTCGTTTTCCAAAAGAGGACTGACGCTCGATATTGCCTTACCGGCCTCATCGTGGGTGCCACCTTGCACGAGCTGCAGGTTGGCGGGGCGTCAGCCCTCTCTTGATGATGGGGGAATAATAGCCTCAAGGAAGCTCGGGGGCAATTAAGGCTTGAGCTTCTTGACCTCCACCGCCGAAAATTCTTCCGGTCCGAACCCTCCGATTTTCATACCCGCCTTCACGTCCCTGTATTTTCTTCCTAACGCGGCGATGCCGCTGTCCCGCACAGGCCCGAACAGAAACCGCTCCGCATTTACGGCCCTCGTCCTATTGGCAAGCTTCACCAATTCAGGAGGGATGTTGAGGAGTTGCTGCCGGTCCTTGTTCCAGTGTGCGAGTAGACAGCGGTTAGATGAGAGCGGGAATAGAACCTCGACGTGCTTGTGCAGAAACCCCGGTCCTTCAAGTGGGTGCAGATGCTGAGATGGAACCTCGCGTGTGAACGGATTGTCGCTGGAGATAAAATAGCGGCCTTCAGGAGGGATGAGCGTCGACCAGTCCATATCAAACAAGATCGGGGCCAGCCCGTCATGGACTGTAAGCGCACTCAAAGTGAATTCGCGATCAACGGCTAGCTTGAATTTTTTGGGGTGTAGCATGCCGTCCCGCAGGTCTTCTTTTTCTTTATCGCTTAATGGACCGTGTTCGGCTTCGTATTCTTCCATCGCGGTACGAAATGCGCCGTCGTGCTGCGCCGTGGCATACAGCTTGATATTCATGTATCCCGCAAACGCCTCCGCATAGGTGCGACGAAATGAGTTTGTTCGCACGAACATCATGGCGAAAAAACTGGCCAAGTCTGCTCGCTCTTGTCCTTCGACATTCTCGCCGCGCAAGACCTTCTCAAATGGCCCTGCGGCCTTGCCCTCGACCTTCGCAAGAAACTCTTCGATTTCGGTCGCCCGCGTGCCGTCATCAAGCGTTACGCTATAGAGATGGGTCTCGACTGCAGTGTTGTCCGCTGCGGCATGCCAGATACCTCCGGTTTCCATGTCGTACGTCCACACATGCCCAGTCGGGTCGTTACCCGCGAATTTCTCAAGGTAAAAACGGGATACTTGATGGTGGCGTTTGGGTTTTGATCCTGCGCCGCCCATGCTGCGCTCCTGGCCACTTGGAATTAGACCAGAATACGACGGACATGACGCGAAAGCTCAGCTAAATATAATTATCATGCGTGTGCTTTTATGCGCCTTCTTGATCGCTTCGTTACCGGCCCTGGCAGCCGCCCCCGATACCTCGACCATCAATTCCGGAATGATGATTACCGGCACTGTCACCCACGTCCGCGACGGTGACACCATCGAGGTTAAAAGCATCCCAATTCGGCTGAATGGCATCAGCGCCCCGGAGATGAATGAACCGCTTGGGGTTAAATCGAAGACCTTCATGGTCGACCTAGTCCTCGGCAAGCATGTGCGCTGCGAGCTGAACGGCGAGAAGACGTATGACCGCTGGGTCGGTGTCTGCTTCCTGGAGAGCGTAGACATCGGGCGCGCCGTCGTCCGCGCCGGTCTCGCGCTGGACTGTCCAAGGTACTCACGTTCGCGTTATGCTGGTGATGAAGCGGAGGGAGCGGCGGCACGAATGAGGCTGCCGGGGTATTGTCGATGAGACGCTTAATTATTGGGCTGCTTTTGGTAGTCGGTTTTCTTTCTGGTTGCGCATCGGGGTCGGCCCTAGTGACCGGACAAGCGCGAACTCCAATTACGAACCACGCGGCTGTCAAAATTTTAACCACTATGCCAGCCGGTGCCGAAGAAATCGCCATAGTGAAGGCGTCATCAGACGCGGGGCTAACGCAACAAGGTGACCTTGACTACGCCGTCGAGGAACTGAAGAAGCAAGCAGCAAAGGTGGGGGCGAATGCCGTTGTTCTGACTGGCCGGGGCACATCCACTCAAACCCAGGTCTTTACAGCTTACGGCGGTGCCACATTCATCGGATCGTCCGAAGCCGAGGTGGTTCAAGGTGTGGCGGTCTGGGTTAAGTAAACCATGATCACCACACGCGACATCTACGCAATGGCCGGGCGGAGCCGGAGTGGTGGTGATGATCTCCTGTAACCGCTGCGGCAAAGACAAAGACGACATCGAGTTCCTTGAAGCCAACGGCACCGGTCGCGGGCCGGGCGGCAGATTTCTCTGGTGTCGGCGCTGCCGAGATCGTGAGTTGTCCCGCCTAAACGAGCTGAAGCGGCGGGTACGCAAGAACCAGAAGGAAGCGCCCATCGCCCGGCTTCACCGGGATGAGATGCTGAAGATCGAACGGGCGCGGCGGCGGATTAGTGAGGTGACGGGAACCCAGCATCACGTCGAGCATATCGTGCCGCTGAGCGGCGAGCGAGCCGGACGCCCAGTATGCGGTCTGCATGTCCCGTGGAACGTATCTTTGGCCAGCGCGGCGCTGAACATGAGCAAAGGGGCGAAGTTCACTGGCAAAGATGCTGAGCGCCTAGAGCGAGATCATATGGCATGGTTAAGGGCTAGAGGGTTGGCTTTGGCGCAGGTGTAAACGGACGATGACTAGGAAGCAGCTTATCTATGGCGGAGCGGGTGTTGTGCTCGGCCTGTTTTTCGGCTCTTCGATGGGGATCGCAGCGTTCGGCAATGCGTGGAATGCGGCACTGCCGGTGGGGTTCGTTGGAGGGTTCACTGGAATTTTGTTGGGGAGGGCTAAAGTGAAGTCGCAAGTTGATAAGTTAGGCAATCTGCAGCAGCCTGTTATCGGCCTCCCGCCCGGCGACTGGGGCCAGAGCGACTATCGGGCCTTTTCGGAGAAGTACTACTTTCATCCGCATGCCATCATCGAAAAAACCGGGCGAGACATCGCTGAATGCCTGCCCAACGCTGACCCGGAAAACCCGACAGGCCGGTATGCGATCTTTGCGAAGGCATTCAATGGCAAGCCCCGAGTACATGTTGCGAACCGGCGGGCGAAGGAGATCTCTCCGGACGCCGAATACGACGGCGACATATTCATCGGACTGCTGACCCGTTATATCAGGGTGGTTGCGCCGACGCAGGGCCGGAAATGATGCCCGCCACGCTCGCTAACCTCATTGCCAACGACAATAGTCGTGGGGACGGTAGCGTGGATGGTGCTGCCGGAAAATTTGTTTTGGGGAGACATGATGAGAATTTCTGTTCTGCTTGTGGCAGTGTTCGTTGCGGCTTGCACGGCACGCGTTTTGCCAATCGAACCAACGATACTCAGTGCCAACGACAAACAAGTGATATTTGAGCGGACGCCGTATGCCCAAGAGGCACCCGTTTACGCGGCCGCCGCGCGCCACTGCCAACAATTCGGGAAGAGCAGCGTGTTTACCGGCAAGGATGGCAACTACAAGTATATATTTAGCTGCTCATGACCACTCCCCGCGACATCTACGCGACGGTCAAGCTGCTGCTCGACCGGCACGGATTGAAGGGCGCGGCGGACCATTGCTTGGAACGCGGCGAGGAGCTGGCCGCCGCCGGAGATAAACAAGGCGTGTACGTGTGGGGTCAGGTCCGGGCAGCGCTGTTAGACCTGTCGGACATCAAGTTCGATGGGGAAGTAGTGAACTAGGGGGGGGCGGAAGGTCCGCTAATGACCCAAGGCGGACACTATTAGCTGCACCAACGCTTCGTCGCCCCTCCAGAATTACGCAGACCGCGCCCAAAATCACGTTCTCATCTGACATCTTAACGTCGTCATGCCGATAAGAGTATGCTTTGAACCAGTAATGAATGCCGGTAGTATTTTTCTAATGTGCAAGGGCCAATACGAGAGGCCCACCGGAGATCGGAATGAGCCTTATCACGGCACTCATGAAGACCGTTTTCGGAATCGTCTTAATACTTTTCGCGGGATTTTTCCTTTTTGGTTTGTTCGGCTCGGACGACGAAAACGAAAAAAATCAGGTGGTTCAAATCCAGCCCAGCCTGGCGGCTTCACAACGATGCGCGGATGCGAAAGACACCGGCGTTGAGTATGGCATTACCGGATCCGGGATCAACATCCGTGAGGGACCAGGAACAAGCTACGACAAGGTCATCAACAAGAAAGCCACACAAACGCTCGGCAAAACCCACTATGTTCAAGTCGATTATACCGTCACCGTGCTAGAAGTTTGCCAAAAAGGCGGCTGGTCATACGTTGAAGTCGTTAAACCGGACTGGCTGAAAGAAAGCCATCGGGGTTGGGTGGCCTCCCGGTTTCTCCGTGGCCAGCGCCGAGACACCGCTGGCATTCGAGTTTTCACCGAGGAAGACTTCATTTGGGACAAGAATACGTCTCCCTACAAAGGAACCATTATTACGGGCGTGAACAAGATTCATCGTGAGAATGAACGCTGCAAGGAAATCGACCCGGCAAGTGCGTATCTTTCAGATTCGAGATCAACACCTGACCGACCGGTTTTTTTTGTCACCTGCGGCGCTGGAACGAAAGCGTTCAACGTCTGGTTTTCCGAAGAAGATTTGAAATCAGGGAAGGCATTCAAAGCCGCGAGACACATAAGCCAAAGCATCGCTATCCAGCTGTGCGAGCAGTATGCTCGCCAAGTCGCGACCCATCCCAACACTGTTGATTTTTCGCGTGTGCTTGACCTAGCGATTAACGAACATGCCAATGGTCGGACGGCAGTTCATTCGACCTTCTCAGCAAAAAATAGCTTCAACCTAGAGATCAAATTCCGAATCCGTTGTCTCCTGGACGCAACCGGCCTTATCGAAGCGACTGTCAATGAGGCAGGATGAGTCTGCTCTTCGTTTCCATTCTTTTTTCGTGCGGGTCGCAAGGGCCGTTTTTGGCTAGAAGCAGTCGTTCACGAACGAAACGATAAACGTCTACTTCAAGTCTCAAGCGGACTAATCGCTCGTGAAGATTAGCTGGGGGAAAAATCTACCAACAAAGGTGAATGATCGCTGAGCTTAGTTTCACGAAGCGCATGCAAGTATTGAGCTTTCGTTGGGTTTAGCTGTGGTGAGGCGAAAATGTGGTCAAACCTGCGAACAGTCAGCTTTCCTTCGCGTTGACTAAACCAGCTTCCCTCAGCCACTTCATAACCATGAAGAGCGCGAAATACATCGGGCATGCCAATCTCTGACAGTCCGGTGATAACGCTTCTCTCGCCTTTCGACCACCTTCCCGGTGGCTGACCCCTGTGATCTTGCGGAACTATCGAACCATCTTTCCTTAACCGCTCACCGAAAACCTTCACCCTTCCATCCGAGAACTCCTGGTCTGGTGAATTAAAGTCCCCACAGAGGATGCGATTGGCTTGAGTGTCTAATGCTAATTTTTCAAAAATCCCTTCAAAGGTCTCGATTTTAATCCACTTATTAGTGACGCCAGGAGGGATATGCGTTGTGTGAAAATCCACATCACCTACCGCATGTTTGATGCGGCAAGACAGAACCCTCTCAGGCCAGGGAATACGGAATTTTTCCGGGCGAAGCGGTTCTATAGGAAACCTTGTGGCAATTATCTCGCCGTATTGCCGTGGGCCTACCAGCTTCGAGTGATCGTTAGCCAATTGAAAACTGTTAAGAACATTTTGAAGGCCTAATTTTTTTAGACCGACTGTCAGGTCGTCTATGGTGGAAATTCTCACTTCTTGTAACGCGACAATGTCCGGGCCGAAGGCCCCTAAAGCACTAACCTGCTGTTCTGAACGACTTCTTCTGCCTGCCACATTCCAAGTAATAACTCGCATACGCTCCCCAACGTTATCTCTGAACTAGGTTCATCGTGTCGGCTTCAATTAATTCTTGAAGACGACCTGCGCCTCCCACTGACCGTCGGGGCGACGAGTCATTTTTGCGGTGAAATTTGTGCGGATTTCGGCTCCAAAGCCATTTTCTGCATCAACGTGTGACTGCACTAGCCATACGCCGCACGACGTCATAGTGGTCTGAGCGTGCAACATGCTTACATCCGCGCTGTCTGGGTTTTTCATCCGCCGCTGAACAGCCAATTGAGCAGATGTAAAAGCATTCAGCTCATCCCCACACTGGGACTGGGCTAATTTGTCGCACATCGCGATGCCGATGGGGATCAAGTCACGGATCGTCTGTAGGTTCCCGTCCTTCGCCAAAGCCCGGCCGTTCAGATATTCCTCCGTTCCTATGGCGGCGCCGTTGAGCGCATATGTCTTACCATCCGTCAGGAACAAGACCAGCGGTCTCGGCTTGCCGTTGTAGACGGGGCCGAGTTCGCATTTAAGAACGCCTTGGTCAGGGATCAGTGTCCAAGTGTTCGGAAAACTGTCTGCACGCATGATTTGTCCACTCGATGCGCTTCCTACAGCCACCGTCGTTATCGTTTTCATCAGGTCTTCCGGTCGTGATCGCTCCGATATCTTCATCCCTTGCGGTGGAACGGCCTGCCCGGACTTTTCCGCGTCATCGTTGCCCCAAAGAATTGCGATGACGACGAGCCCGATGATGGTGATCACCAATTGCCGCAGCCGCCCCCTCCATCGTCTGCGAACCGCCTTGTCTACCCAACCCCGTTCAAGTGGGTCTCCGCACTTCGGACAATGCTTAGCGTTCTCCGAGATCGCCTTGCCGCAAGATGGACAGTCTTCCAAAGCCATAAGAATTTCCCGAAACAATGGAGGTCAGAGCCTACGGCGCGCCCGCCGTAAGATGACTTCACATGAACCCTGGTGATCGGGGAGTTAGTAAACCGATGTGAGTCGGCCCCTGTGACCTTTAGGCGGAGAGCCCTGGACATACGTCACAGGCTCCCCGACCGCAGAGGTCAGGGGTGGATTTTGCGGCCCCACCAGACCGCTCACATCAGGGGTTACTACGCCCCGGAACCGTGCGTCTTGGTTCCATGGGATACGTTAATGGGGAAAAGGGGACAGATAAAGGGTTGAAACCATCGACTAATTTTCCACGCCGAGCCTTCGTTATGGACGGCCATTGTCTGGCAGATAGAATGGCGTCGGAGGGTTGCTCATGAATTCAATTATTCGCGCATTTGGAATTTCAACGCTTGTAGGATTACTGGCATCCGCCCAGGCATTTGCTGGTGGGTATGTCGCCGATGTTCTCCGGTTCAAGGTCGATGATGGGCATGCTGAAGTGCAGGCTGGCAAGTTCTGGTTTAAGCCATTGCCCACTTTCTCTGACGCCGAGTTGGAGGTGGGCATCACGGTTCACAACAAAATCTACAACGACGTTGATGCCTTGGTTTGTACGGAGCGGGAATTATCGTTGTATCGGGCCGGACGACCTGCAAGGTGTGCAGGAGTAAATCGGGGCAAAGGATCATTCACATTCCGCGCCCCAGCCCGGTCCACCGAGCGGCTCTACCTCTTAATCAATAATAGTTTCAGCTTGGTCGTGAAGAAGAAGGTCTCCTTCACAGTTTTTGTCCGCGACCGGATCGACCAGGATAAAAGGCAGGCGTTGGAAGACGGCCTCGCAAAAGGCTCGACCGCCGTATCCACAATGTTCGAGGTGCCGGAGTTCGATCTGAGAGTTGAGCCCTGTGGCCAGGACAATGCCTATTCGAACAGCCGAACCGGCGATATCACCATTTGCTCCGAAATGTTCATGGGGATGGCATTGGGGGGGCAGAAGGGGGCCTTATCGGCGATCATGTTCCATGAGATGGGGCACACTCTTCTCAACCTGTGGGGCCTACCGGGCTACGACAATGAAGAAACGGTCGATGAATACGCCGTCGTGATGCTCTATCTGCAAGGGAAGCAGGAGTACGCGATTGAGTGGATCGACTGGTTCGAGAAACACGACTCCCGGCAACAGGCCCTGACCAAACTTTATGTCGATGACCGCCATCCCCTGTCGGTCCAGCGTATCCGGAACATCCGGCGTATTCTTCAAAACCCCGGCCCGGTCATTGCGCGATGGAACCGGCTTCTGTATCCCAGGATGACGGTGGCGGGGTTGGAAGAAGTTCAGAAGCTAGCGCCCATGTATGCCGACCGCGATCTTGCAGAAAAGTTGATCGCGGGAAAAACCAGTTCAACGCCAGACCGGCGGGTTCAATATAAGGAAACCAATACCCCGCCTTCGCCGCAACCGATGTGGGCACCACCACCTCAAAAATAAACACATCACCTGATGGCATTGGCCTGTTTTAAGAGCCGTGCAGAGTCTTTTTTTCCTCGGGTAGGATGCCTACAACAGGCCTCCGGCGGCATTGTTGACGAACAATTCGCCCGTGCGGACGTACCGTGCCAGTGCAGCATCGGAGCGGTGGCCAGTCTGCTTGCGGATGTCGAGGGAACTGACCCCCGCCATCGCGGCGCTGGTCGCTAGGCCTGCACGAAGGGAATGTCCAGAAAAGCTCCTTGGATCAAGTCCGACTTGCTCAACTCGTACTTTGACCACACCGGCGACGGCCTCCGAAGACAAGCGTGCTTCGCCGATCTGTCCATGTTGACTAACAGAACGGAATATCGGGCCATCCTCAATGCTTGAAAACTGCAACCACTCCTCCAAAGATTTGACGGGACAGAACCGTCCCCGTGCGAGCGGAATACCAATTTCGCGACCCTTCCCGGCTTGATCTGTTTTGGACCGCCGGATTGAAACAACCATGCCTTGTCGTACCTGCCGGATGTCTTCGACATCAAGTGCGACGAGTTCCGATCGACGGAATCCGCCCGCGAACCCGATCAGCAGTAGGGCGCGATCCCGCGTGTCCTTCGGGCTATCGCCGAGCATGTTCATGATGCGGAGGAGGTCCTCGACCAGGAGAGGGGATGAGGCCCGCTGTGGTGCGCCGTGAGTGCGCTTAATGCCGCGCAGGGTGGCCTTGATAAGGTCAGAGGTCGTCGGGCTTTGTAGGCCCTTTGAGGTGTGAGCTTTGGAGATCGACGCAACACGCCTCGAAAGAGTCGCGACGGAAAGATTGCCAGCATGCGCCGCTAGGTAGTCGGCGACGACTACGTCCGACGCAGGGATACTACCGCCCCATTCTAGGAAGTGCGCCAGGTCTGATCTATAGGCGCGGCGGGTGTTGTCGGCGACAGACGCCCGCACGTATTCGAAGGCAGTTCGATTGCAACTGATTGCACTCGACTGGTCGGTCGCTTCCTGTGTTCTGGATAATGTCGCGTCGCGGGCCGTGAGCGACTTCACGATTGTTCGCTATCTAGGATCAAGTCGCGCAACAATCGGCGATGACACCTTCTTTGATCGTGGCATGCACAAAGGAGGGTGATGGTCTCCATGTCTTCGTGACGGCAACGAAGCTCCTGGATCGTGTCCCGCTGTACCTTCATTTCGTGGCGATACAACACGGACCAATGTTCCCACACCTCATCGGATGTCCATTTCGGCCCTTCCGAGCGATCCATCAGCCACTTCAGCAATCCAGGTGAAGGCGCCAAATTCGGCAGCCAATGGTCGAAGCAATCCTTACCCATGCCCCTGGGCCAATAACGCATCACGAGTAGCCGGGTGCCATCTTCGGGGGATGGGTATATCCGGCAGTGTTTGTCGATCAAGATGGGCATAATCTGTGTAACTCATTGCAATTGATTGCAAAAACACACTTTCAATCAGACAATCTTGTGTAAACAATTATTCGCATCAGCTACAAAAATTGCCATCGACGCAGTTGGTGAAACCGAAGGCCAGGGCGGGGGTTAAGCCGAAATCCAAGTTGGAATGACCTATGCGTTTCAACGTCGCGCGAGCTTAATGAAGTACAGAACTAAGATGGCCTGAGAGGCCCTTAAGGGGGGCATGGACACACATAACAATCCGCGGGAAGGAGAAGTAGGATGACGTGAATCGAGTAGTTGTTTGGCGTCTTTTGATCAGCCCGCCGCTTCTACGCAAGCATCACCGATATCCCTCATCCGGTTCTCTTTAAATGGCTCTGCTTTATCCCAAAGTCCAAAAGCCGCGCACCATCCCCGCACATACCGACGAAGGTTTTCTTTCTCCTTTTTCCTGCGTTCTTTTGTCATTCCGGCTTTGGCAATGCGGCCTATGCCTTTGTCGAATTTATGCTGAAACTCAGCACGGTTCTGACCGCTCGGAACGAGCGTTGTACCATTCGGGCACGCCTGAAACTCGTAACCCAGGAACTCGAATTTTTGGCTGGGTGACGTAATCTTCCCACACTTAGACGTAAACGGGCCGGCAGGGTGCTTCTTGAGAGCGGCCCCAAGGCTAAATAACATCGACACCGCATCGTCTTCCGTCCTGCCCATCACAAGGATGTTGTCAGAGTAGCCAACCAACCTGACGCCTTCCGGGACGTCTTCGAAGACTGGCGCTAATAGCAGTTCAAATACGTACGACGATACGGTCGACCCTTGGGGTATGCCCTGCCGGCCCTCCTTGAGCGTCTCAGCAAGGAGGTCGGGCTCCTCTGTCATCAGGCTGAGATCGCCTTCGGGGTCTACCAGGTTCATGAGAGTACTACCTGGGATAGCACAGCTTTCTTCGCACGTGAGAACGTGCTTGATCACTGTGCCTGGTATGGGGAGGTATCCCGACAAGGCCTCCACACACACAGATGGGAAACAATCATTTATGTCTAGTTCAACACACCAACCAAAGCCTGCACTCAAGTACTGAACGACCAGCTTCGCCGCATCGTTCTTACCGCCCACGTTGGCGAATTGGTTCGGGTGGAGGTGCGTTCGCGCTTTCAACACGGCGAGAACGATCCCTTGCTTGGTTCTGTTCTCGATCCCGTAGTCTTTTACGTGCCGATAATCGTGCCCCGAATTCTTCGATTTGATGTCGAAGACAACCGGTTCCGTCGAGGCTTTGTGCACATTTACGGTATCAGCAAGATAGCTCAGGTCGATGTCTTTGCTCTTTTTGTGCGGCTTGAGATTCCGAAACGCCTCGACGGCGTGGAAATACTTCACGTGATGGGACTTAAAATAGAGCTGGGTCAGGTAGTCTGCGCGCTTCAACTTTCCCGACTCGCAGGCGCTACGCAGCTTGCGCCACAGCTCAGCCTCGGCAGTCTTCGCCACTTGATACTGCTTTTCGTTCCACTGTTTCGTGCTCATTAGTCATCTCCATCGGACGGAAAAGCTGGCCCCGTCTTCTTTAGTCCTGAGAAGAAGGCCGCGCTTTTTTGCTTTCGTAACTCGCAGAGTTCTTCGTCGAAGTTCGGCTGCACCCGGCGCAACAGCCGTTTCACCGTCTCAGGGTGCCACTTACCGCTGCGTGCTGTCGGAATGCCCTGCTCGTTCAACATCCGGGCAAGAACAACCGACCCACAGACGACACCAGCTTCCAAAGAGAGTTTCAGGAGTATCGGTCGCATCTTCTCAGCGAAGGCATCGGCCCCAGCTTTGTTGGCCTCGCCGCGACCCTGTTTCGGAGTTCCAAATCCCAAAGAGAGATTGGCTTCTCCACCGAAAATGTTTCTGAGGTTTTTGGTCATGATGCACCTACGTGCAATGAGGTGAACAAGTGAGCTTGAATTACGGATTAGTACTCGGAAGTGGAGCGGCGCCGGCGAGATATCAGCCAAGCGTCCAGATCTGCTCGATCGTAGAGTACAATGCGGGGGCCGGCCTTCGAGTAGGGCGGGCCATCTCCACGTAATCTCATCTTCGCAAGCGTGGAAGTTGAGAGGCGGAGGTACTGCGCGGCGTGAGGTGCGCGCATTTTCTCTTTGATGTTCATGATGTTTATCCTTCGGACAAGGCGATTAACTGTGGCCCGAAAGATGCCGGAACATGCCGGTGGGTTCATAACCTAATAAAGTCGAGACTTTATGTTTTTTAATCAGGTTTTGCGAACGTCACGCCTTTCAAAAGAGGCTTAATGTCGAGCGCAATTCTTATTTCGCGAAGTGGAAGATAATACTTTCGTGAATTTGAAGGGGTTTTCATATCTTTCTCAACGATCCCGAATGACCGCTTCACAGTTCCCTCGCTGCATTTAGCTCCAACCGCATCTAAAAGCGGAACGGCCTTGGCAAAGATTTCACTGTCGTGCGGCTCGCCCGCCCTCAGAAGTTTCTTGACGGCAAGCCATCTCCGAAAATGATCGTGATCTTTGTAGAAGGCTTTCGCATCATTGGCCTTCGGCCCTTTGCCTTTCGATGCGCCCCGGACCGTTCGCTCTCGCACGACTTTGATCGCCCCGTCCAACACCCATGCCGGCATCGGGTAGTCAGTATGTTTGCAGACATGCAAAGCATCATAAAGTGCGGCGTTGACGCCTGCTTCAAAGATAACCTGTCGTTCCTCAAACCACGTTTCTAAGTCGGCAACGAGAAGAGAGAATTTACCGTCATCGTGTTTGAAAGTGATAACCACGTTGCACCCATAGAAATGCGCTTATTACGACTTTGACAATCCCATCGCCGCTTCGATGAGCGACGACGTGTCCTCCACAGCAGTTTGCAACGGATCATCCATTAGGTGGGCGTATATCTGCGTCGTCTTGGGGTCGGCATGCCCAAGGATCTTCCCGATGACGATCAGGCTCTCTCGATTGGATGCCGCAGTGCTGCCGAATGAGCGGCGCAGATCATGAATTCGAACGTCCTCAATCTTGGCCCATTTTCTGATCCGTTCCCATTCCTTTTGGAGACCGACATAGGGACCTTCATCAGTCGCGCCGGGGAGCACGTGATCGTTCCCTTCGATCCGGTCGATGCCTTTCAAAATATCGAGAGCTGGTCTGCCGACAGGGATCGTCTTCTCGTTTGTTTTCGAGTCCGGCAGCCTCAACACCTTGTTGTCGAAATCCACATACTTCCACTTGAGAGTCAGGATTTCTGATTTCCTACAGCCAGTCAGGATCAGGAGTTTAATCGCTGCAATGGCTTTCGGGTTCACGCCCTGATTTACCGCGTGAATAAGCGCATCTCCTAACCGCTTGAACTCATCCTGGTTTAGGAAACGCGAACGCCTTTTGTCCTTAGACTTCTTGACGCCGTGGACTGGATTGTCCGGACGAAGGAGCAACGATTTCGATGCGAAGGTGAAGATGCCGCCCAACATGCTCACTGACCGTCGAGCGGTACCGTTGCCGCCGCGAACGATAGCGCGTCCCCGCTTCTTAGTCTTCTTATCGGCACGAGTCTTTCCGTCCGAGACTGCCTTCATGAACTTCTCAACATCGTGGCGCGTCACGTTCCGGACTAAGAGCGTGCCGAGTAGAGGTTTCACGTGCCGTTCGATCCGGCCTTTATCCGTCTCTATGGTGCTCGCTTTCTTATGGCCGCAGCCTTCGGCAATATATTTGTCGCAGAGATCGGCAACAGTCATGTCTTCGCGGGCACGTGCCCTGATTTCAGCCGGGTCGCCGCCACGGGCGACCTCGCCTAGAACACCTTTCGCTTCCCTCCGCGCCTCGTCCGGCGTGAATACGCCATGTGCTCCGATAGCCATCCGCCGCGTTCGGCGGTGCTGGCGATATTGAACAACGTAGGACTTCTTCCCCGACGGGAACACGCGAAGTCCAAATCCCGCGAGGTCATCATCCCAAACGAAATATTCGGTATCTTTGGGCTCGGCCGCATCGACTGATTTCTTAGTTATCTTTGGCACAGTGACCTCCATGTCACGCGCTTCCACGGAAGCAATACGGAAGCAGCAGAGAGGAAATCACTAACATCAAAAGGAATCTTGCGGCAAAGAAAATATCTATAACTGATTGATTTTGCTATTATAATGACAGTTAAGGAATTTAGAGGATAGATAGGTGAGCCCACTCCGAAGGCAGAGGTCGCACGTTCGAATCGTGCCGGGTGCACCATTTCCTTCAATGACTCCCCAAATTCTCGCCGATCGCCCGTCGGGCGGCGAACGCCAACGGGTGCCGCTCGCCCGCGTCCTGGCGCCGGTTTGGGGGCAGACCGGCGCGGCCTATTCTCCACTTGACATCTGTACAATCCTGCCTGTCATATTCACAAATAATAAAGTATCTGGCGGGGCCCTGCCGCGGGCCACGCCCGTACCGCCGCCCGCCCGGAACCGGCCCGGCGGCGGCCCACGAAATCCAAGGAGAGGACCATCCCCATGACACGCCTTCCCATTGCCCTGGCCGCCCTGTTCTGCCTGTTCGTCGCCGGCCTTGCCCCGACATCGGCCCGCGCCGACGACGACAAGCTGGAGGTCAAAATCAACGCCCGCATGCCCAGCGTCACCGTGCCGACCAAGGACGGCCCCGTGAAGATCATGCGCAATCAGGACCTGGGGGCGAAGATCCACGAGGACTACGCCAAGACCTCGCGCAAGTGCCCACCGTTCTGCATCCAGCCCATGCAGGTCGCGCCCGGCGTGACCACCGTGGGCGAGGTCGAGCTGCTGGAATTCGCCAAGGCGGGCGGCAAGCTGATCGACGGCCGCACGGTCGAATGGCACGTCAAGGGCACCATCCCGGGGGCGATCAACATGCCCTACACCCAGATGGCGGAGCGCCTGAACGAGGTCGGATGCGTGCGCGGGGCGGACAAGAAATGGGACTGCGCCAAGGCGGAAAAGGTGCTGCTGTTCTGCAACGGCCCGTGGTGCGGCCAGTCGCCCATGGCGATCAAGGCGATGCTGCGCGAAGGTTATCCGGCGGACAGGATCCTGTACTACCGGGGCGGCATGCAGACCTGGCACAGTCTGGGCCTGACCGTGGTCGAGGGCGAGTTCTAGTCCCCTGGGATCACGTCGAACGCGACGGACAACCGTTCCACCGGCGCGTGGAACGGCACCGTCTCATGGTAGAGGTAGCTGGGAAACAGCAGCATCAGTCCTTCGCGGGGGCATAGCCGCGTGGTGATCGCCGCCGCCGCGTGAAAATCGCCGGGCGGCCGCCCGAATTCGATCCAGCCCTGGTGGTCCGGGTCGTCGCCGCGCACGACATCGGGGATTTCCGGATAATAGACGCCGCTGAGCCAGGCCGCCGGGTGGATATGGGCGATCTGATGGCCCCGGTCTTCCATCACCACGCCCCAGATCGACAGCGACAGATTGCCCGGCCGCTGGGCCAGGAAAGGATGGTCCGGATCAATCGGCAGGGCTGTTCGGTACGCCTCGACCGCGGCCATGATGGCGGCCTCAAGCCCGGCCACGGGGCCCTTGTCGCCGATCAGAAGCTCGCCCGAATGGCGGCCCTTTCGCGTCGCGTGGCTGGCCGGGGCATAGGCCAGGGACGGATGGCCGCGCAGATGGCGGGCAAGCGCCTTGTTGAATTCAGCGACGCTGGCGAAGCCCTTGGGCGGTGTAATCTCGGTCGGCCGCAAGAGCCGGTCAAAATCCAGCAGCTGGGCCGCGTCCGCCCGGTTGCCGGTCTCGTTCAAGGCGATGGCCTGGAACGCCAGGGCCGAGGTGTTGCCGGGGTGGGCGGCGAGAAAGGCCGCCGTTTCGGCGACGGCATCGTCCGGGCGGCCCATTTCCAGCAAAAGGTCGCCCAGATTGACCCAGGCCTTGTCGTAATCGGGGGCCAGCGCGATGGCCTTGCGGGAGGCCTCGAGGGCGCCGTCTAGCCGCCCCAGTTGGCGCAGCGCATAAGCGATGTTGACCTGGGCTCCGGCATGGCCGGGCTCCTGGGCCAGCACGGCCTCGTATTCGGTGATCGCCTCTGCCGGGTGGCCGGTCTCCTGCAACAGGGTGCCCAGGTTATAGCGCGCGTCGGCGTTGTCCGGTTCCGCCGCCAGGGCTTGGGCATAGGCGGCCCGGGCCTCCAACGGCTTGCCCGTTTCCTGCAGCACGGCGCCCCGGTTGGTCGCCGCCCCGGCATGGCTTGGCCGGGCCTTAAGGGCCGCGTCATACTGGGCCAGGGCATCGGGCAGGCGGTTCAGGGCCTTCAGGATGTTTCCCAGGTGGAACAGGGCCTCGGCATGATCGGGTTCGCGGTCCAGGATACGGCGGAAGACGGCTTCGGCCTCCGTGAACTTGCCCGACACCTCCAGCAGGATGCCCAAGTTGAAGCGTGCCCCCCCATGGCCCGGATCGGATTTCAGGACGGCGCGGTAGGCGTCCTCGGCCGCGTCCCGTTGGCCCATGTCGGACAGCACATTGCCCCGGTTCATCAGCGCCTCGCCATGGCCGGGGTGAAAGGCCAGGGCCGTGTCGAACAGGGTCAAGGCCTCGGCCCGGTCGCCCAGGTGAAAGGCGGCGACGCCGGTGACGTTCAGCGCGTCCGCGTCGTCGGGGGCCGCCATCAGGGCGTCGCGCCCGGCGGCCAGCGCGTTTTGCCAATCGCCCTGCGTCAGGGCGGCGCGGGCGCGATCCAGCAGCGGTCCGATGGCCGGCGGGGCGAAGCCGGCAAGTCCCGGCGTGGCCGGGGCCGGGTGTGGCTGCGGGCGGGGTTTTGTCACCGGCGCGGACGGGGCCGCGCGTTTGCGCTTTTTCGATGCTCCCGGATTGGCCCGCCGCTTCTGCTTTTTCACTTCGGCGTCTCCGGTGCCGGGCCGTGGACCGGGGGGGCCGGGGGCGGCGCGGTCTCCGGGACTGCGCCGCCGGGCTTGTCCTTCTCGGACGTGTCCTTCTGGCCCCATTCCATGGATTTCAGAACCTTCTGGAATTCACCGGGCAGGCGGGCGCGTTCTTCCGGGCTGGCGGCGGCCCAAAGTGCCACCCAGACCACCAGGGTAAGGAGGCAGAACGCCGTGACCAGCTTGCCGCCCAGCGGCGCCACGCGGGTTTCGAACCAATGGCGCAGGGGGGCGTCGCCGGTCAGGAACCGACGGCGCAGCAGGACGCCGGCCACGGCGGCGAGAACCAGAATGACGACGAGCTTCCAACCGTTTTCCATGCGCTGATCCTATTCGCCCTGAAGGTGCAGCAACACCCGGCGGCGATGCGCCTGGCGGCGGTGTTCGAACAGATAAATGCCCTGCCAGGTGCCGAGCATAACCCGGCCCCCGGCCAGGGGCACGGACAGCTGCACGTTGGTCAGGGTGCTGCGGATATGGGCGGGCATGTCGTCCGGGCCTTCGGCGGTGTGGCGGTAAAGGGACGGATCCTCCTTCACAAGCCGTTCGAAAAAGCCCTGAAGGTCGCGGCACACGTCCGGGTCGGCGTTTTCCTGAATGGTCAGTGACGCGCTGGTATGGCGGCAGAACAGGGTCAACAGCCCCGCCGTCATCCCTTGGGCGCCGGCCCAGGCCGCGACGTCGCGGGTGATCTCGTAAAGGCCGGGGCCGTCGGTGGCCACGCCCAATTCATGCTGCGCCTGTCGCATGGGGGATGCTTAGCCTTCCCGGGCCCCGGCGGCAAGGGCTTGTCAGAACCGCGCCGGGCGGGTAATCAGGGTAGACAGGAAAAGAACATAAGATGAACGAAATCGAGGCCCGCGATAATCTGTCCCTGCCGGATGCCCCCCGCCCGCAGGTGACCCTGGGCGTGACCCGAGGCGTCGTGCGCCTGCTCTGGCGCATGGGGTTCAGCCCGCTCACGGAATTCAAGTTGACCACGAACCGCCGCATCGACGTGGCGGGACTGGACGGTCAGGGCCGGTTTCTGTTCGTCGAGGTCAAGTCGTCGGTCGCGGATTTCCGCGCCGACGGCAAGTGGCACGAATATGCCGATTTCTGCGATTGGTTTTACTTTGCCGTGCCGCCCGGGTTTCCCCAGGATATTCTGCCGGCGGACGCCGGGCTGATCGTCGCCGACGGCCACGACGGCGCGGTTCTGCGCTCGGCCGACGAGACGTCCATGAACGGTAATCGGCGGCGCAAGCAGACCCTGACCTTCGCCCGCGCGGCGGCGGATCGGTTGGTGCGTGGCGTCTAGGTCTTCCGCCCCCGTTCGCGGGCGAGAAGTGTCCGTTTCCGCGCCACGCCCCAGCGGTATCCTGTCAGCGACCCGTTGGCCCCCACGGCGCGGTGGCAGGGAATGATGAGCGAGACCGGGTTGGTCGCGCAGGCGCGGCCGACGGCGCGGGCCGCCCCGTCGTTGCCCAGTTCCGCGGCCAGCTCGCCGTAGGTCCGGGTTTCCCCGGCCGGGATGGCGGTGAGGGCCTGCCAGACCCGCCATTGAAAGGCCGTCGCCCGCACGTCCAACGGCAGGGCTTCCGCCGTTTCCGTGCCGTCGAGAAAGGCAAACACGCCTTCCATCAGGGGCTTCAGGGTCGCGTCGTCGCGGGTGATTTCGGCCAGAGGAAAATCGTGACGCAGTTCGGATTCCAGCGCCCCGTCGTCGTCGGCAAGCGCAACCATGCAGAGCCCCTTGTCCGTCGCCGCCGCCAGCACCCGGCCGAGCGGCCCCTCGGCGATGGCGAAGCGGATCGCCGCCCCGCGCCCGCCCGCGGCGTAACTTGCCGGCGTCATGCCCAGCAACGCCGCGGATTTCTCATAGACCCGGGACGCCGATCCATAGCCGGCGCCGTACAGCGCCCCCGCCACGCCGCCGCCCGCCTTCAATCCCCGGCGCAGGCGCTCCGCCTTCACCGCGTCGCCGTACTGTTTGGGGCTGACGCCGACCATGACCTGAAACATGCGCTGCAGATGGAAGGGGCTGTAGCCCGTGGCCCCGGCCAGGGCGCCCAGGGTCGGCGGGGTCTCGGCCGCCTCGATCCGGCGGCAGGCCTCGGCGACGGCGGCCAGGCGCGGATCGACGAGGCGGCCATTGTTTGGGCGGCAGCGCTTGCAGGGCCGAAATCCGGCGGCCTCCGCCTGGGGGCCTGTGTCGAAGAAGCGAACGTTGTCCCGCTTGGGCCGGCGCGAGGCGCATCCCGGCGTGCAATAGACGCCCGTGGTGGTGACGGCGTAGACGAAATCGCCGCCGGTGCGGCGCTCGCGCACCTGGCGCCAGCGGTCGTCCTCAAGGGTCGGGTCTTGGTGTGTCGCGTGATCCATGGGGAAAGCCTACGCCCAAGGTCCGGATCAGGCCATCCGAAGCTTGCGGGGTAATTCTAGTCCGAGACAGGCCCGACCAGGAACAGGGCCGCGCCCTCGTCGCGCAGCCACTTGCGGCAGGCGTCCATGTCGTCCGCCAGATCGCGGACCAGGGCCCAGAACCGGGGGCCGTGGTTGTGTTCGCGGATATGGGCGACCTCGTGGGCGACGACGTAACGCAGCACCCGGTCCGGGGCCAGCACCAGCCGCCAGGAAAAGTTGAGGTTGCCGTTGACGGCGCAGGACCCCCAGCGGCTTTTCGTGTCGCGCAGGGTGATGCGTCCGGGCTTCACCCCGAGGGCCGCCGCCGCGGCCTCGACACAAGGGTGGATACGCCGACGGGCATCGCGCTTCAGCCAGTCGGCAAGCCGCCGGGGCAGGTGTTCCTCCTGGCCGGTGACGTGAATTTCGCCCAGGTCCTCGCCGTCCTCGACCCATACACCGCCACGCGCGTCCGGGCGGTGGCGGATGACGTGCGGGCGGCCCAGATAGGGAATGACCTGACCGTCGGCGAAGGGCAGGGGCTTGGGGGCGGAAGCCAGACGGGCGTGGATCCAGCCCGCCTGTTTCTCGGCGAAGGCATGCGCCTCCGCGTCCGAGACCCAGGGCGGGCAGGTCACCACCGCCGCCCCCGTCGCCGGGTCGGCGCGCAGGATCAGGCGTTTCGCCCGCTTGTTGCGGCGGATGGTGAGCGGCACCGCGCCGCCGTCGGCGCGGTCAAGGTCGAGGCCCAGGGTCTGTAAGGTCCGGCCGCGCCCGCCGCCCGTCAACTCAGGCGGCTTCTGCCATGGCCAGGCCGGCACCGTCGTATTCCTGGTACAGACGCTGGGTCTGGGCCGCGTCCATGGCCAGCACCGGCGGGCGCATGTTGAGCCAGGCGTTATCACCCGTGTGGCGGGCGACCATGGCTTTCAGGGACGGGATCAGCGGATAGCCGGAGATGATCTTGCGCACGGCGGCCAGCGGTTTCTGATGTTCTTCCACGTTGCCGTCGTCGCCGTTCGCCCGGTATTCGGAATAGACCGCCTGGGCCAGGTCGGACGCGATGTTGGCGCAGGCCGTGATGCAGCCCGCCCCGCCTTCGCGCAGAACCGGCAGCATCAGGTCGTCGGCGCCGGAGAACACGCAGAAGCCGGGGAATTCGCGGGTGGCGGTCAGCATGTTTTCCAATACGCCCGACGAATCCTTCATGCCGACGACCGTGTTCGGATAGGCCTTCCGCAGCATCCCGATCAGGTTCATGGAGATCGGCACGCCCGACATCTGCGGGAAGTGATAGAGGCAGATCTTCAGGCGGTCGTCGCCGATGCGCTGGATGACCTCGGAATAGGCGGCGAACAGGCCCTCGTCCGACTGGTTCTTGTAATAGAAGGGCGGCAGCATCAGGACCGACCCGGCGCCGATTTCCAGCGCCTTCTTGGTGATCTCGACCGTGTCCGGAATGGCGCAGCAGCCGGTGCCCGGCATCATGCCCTTGGTCGGCACGCCGTTTTCCGCCAGCTTGTCGAGAATTTCCAGGCGCTCGGCGACCGTGAACGAGTTGGCTTCGCCCGTGGTGCCCAGGATGCCCAGGCCGTCGCAGCCGTTGGCCAGAAGCCAGCGGGAATGCGCTGCCAGGCGGCCGTGGTCGGGGCTCAGGTCCGCCAACTGCGGGGTCAGAACGGCGGCATAGACGCCCGTCAGTTCCAGGTTGCTCGCACTCATGTCTCTCTCCTTCGCAGGGTTGTCCGGCCTGCTTGCCGGGTGGCGGGCGGCTATTTGGGCCAGCCCACCACGTGATTTTCCAGGTCGTCGGTGTCGCGTTCGGAAACCACGCGGCCACGCACCGAGATACCCGCATAATGGACCGTTTCCGGATCGCCGGAAACCAGGGGATGCCACCAATAAAGGTCCTGGCCTTCGGAAATCAAGCGGTATGCGCAGGTCGACGGCAGCCAGCCCAGTTTCTTGACCATGCGCGGCGTGAGAATCTGGCATTCGGGGACAAACCGCTTGCGGTCTTCGTAGCTTGAACAGCGGCAGCTGTCGGTATCCAGAAGGCGGCAGGCGACGTCGGTGTATAGCACCTCGCGCGTGGCCTCGTTCTCAAGCTTGTTCAGGCAGCAACGTCCGCAGCCGTCGCACAGCGATTCCCATTCCGACTTCGACATCTCGGCAAGACCCTTGGTCTTCCAGAATGGCGGCGGCAGGTCGCGTTTCTTCTTCTTGAACAGTCCGAACATGGACGTTTTCTTTCCCCGGCGATGATGATGGGCGACAGCATACCGCCCTCAGGCGCGGCTGTCCTCCCGGTCGATGAGGTGGACAAACGATCCCATGACACTGCCCCGCCGCCGGCCCAGGGCGCCCAGATACATGCCGTCGGCGTTGGAAACGTGGAACAGGGGGACATCAAGACCGGCGCCCAGTCCTTCGGCAAGGATCGTCGCGTAATGGAACTCATGGCCGCGCACCGCCGTGCCGGTCGGCCCGAGTGGCCCGGCATCGGCGATGACCGCCCGGCGATAGCCCAGATGCAGTTTGCGTTTGGCAAACGACGTTTCCAGGGGCAGCAGGCCGGCCATGGCGTGGGCGTGGCCCTCGGCATCGGTCAGGGCCTCGCCCAGCACCATGTAGCCGCCGCATTCGCCGAACACGGTATGGCCGGCGGCGGCGGCGACGCGCAGTCCGGCCAAGAAACAGGCATTCTGGGCAAGGCGGCCCGCGTGCAACTCAGGGTAGCCGCCGGGTAGGTAGACCGCATCGGCCGCCGCCGCCGGGGCTTCGTCGGCGAGGGGGGAAAAGAACGCGATCTCGGCCCCGGCCCGGCGCCAGCCGTCCAGAACATAAGGATAGGCGAAGGAAAAGGCCTGGTCACGGGCGACCGCGATCTTCCGGCCCAAGGGCGGCAGGGGCGGCTCATGCGCGGTATCGGCGACCCGTGTCGCGCCGGCGATGGCGCGCAAGGCGGCCGTGTCGACATGGGCCGCGACGGCCGTGGCGGCGGCGTCCAGGAACGTTTCCAGGTCGCCGTGTTCGCCTGCCTGGACCAGGCCCAGGTGGCGTTCCGGCAGGGTCAGATCGGGTAGGCGGGGCAGGCAGCCGAGCACGGGAATATCCGGATGGTCCTGGGCCATGGCGGCGCGCAGGATGTCGGCATGCCGGGGGCTGCCGATGCGGTTGAACACCACCCCGGCGACGGTCACGTTTGCCCGGTGGCGAGCGAAGCCGCCGACCAATGCCGCCGCCGACGCCCCCTGGGCGGCCGCATCGACCACCAGGACGACCGGCCAATCGAAGGCGCGCGCCGCATCGGCGGTCGACCCCACGTCCAGTTTGGCGCCATCGAACAAGCCCATGACCCCTTCGCAGACGATTAGATCTGCCCCTTGGGCCGAGGCCGTGAGCACCGACGCCAGGGTCGCGTCCCGCATGGCCCAGAGATCCAGGTTGGGGCAGGTTCGCCCGCCCGCGGCCGTGTGAAACGCGGGGTCGATATAATCCGGGCCGACCTTGGCCGAGGCCACGGCCAGGCCCGCGTCGCGGAAATGGCGGAGCAAACCCAGGGTCAAAAGCGTCTTGCCGCTGCCCGAGGACGGGGCGGCGATGACGATTCCCGGCGGCAAACCGCCGGTCACAGGAGGGACTTGATCTTGGCCGCCATGGTTTCGGCGTCCGTCTGGGTGCTGAAATGGGCCAGGAACTTGCCGTTCGGTCCCATCAGATAGATCACCGACGAATGGTCCATCAGATAGGCGTCCTTGTCGCCGCCCTTGTCCGGGACCTTGGCGAAATAGACGCGGTAAACTCTGGCGGCCTGCTTGATCTGCTCCAGCGTGCCGGTCAGGCCGACGATGCCGGGATGAAAGTGGGCGACGTAGTCCTTCAACACCTCGGGCGTGTCGCGTTCGGGGTCGATGGAAACCAGGATCGGCACGACCTTGTCCGCCAAGGGCCCCAGCTTGTCCATGGCCGCCGAGATTTCGGTCAGCGAGGTCGGGCAGACGTCCGGGCAATAAGTATAGCCGAAGAAGATCAGCATGGCCTTGCCCTGAAAATCCTTTTCCGTCACCTGACGGCCGGTGTGATCGGTCAGGGTGAAGGGGCCGCCGATCTTCACTTCCGGCGCGGTGCCGGTGCGGGGCGTATCGGTCAGGCGCTGTTCCGCGATCACGGCGACGACGGCGACCAGGATAATGGCGGCCAGGCCGATGGCGACGCGGCGCACCAGGCGCAGGCGGGAGACGGTCTTGTTCGGGTGGTCGGTCATGGCCTCGTTGCCGGTTGTTCTGATGTGCGGGAAAGGTACGGACTTTGTCCGCCGGATCAACCCTTGTTGGTCACGAATGTGGCCGCAAATAGACAATGTAATAAGTCCCCGCCACGAACAGGCCGCCGCCGACCATATTGCCGAGAGTGACCGGCACCAGATTGCCGACGAAACCCGCAAGCGTCAGCCCGGCCCCGGTCCCCGGCAGGCCCGCCGCCGCCACGTAGACGTCGTTGCCCGCCGCCAGCATGCCGACGGGGATGAAGAACATGTTGGCGATGGAATGCTCGAACCCCAGGGCCACGAAGGCGGTGATCGGGAACAGGATGGCGAAAATCTTGCCGATGACGTTGTGGCTGGCGAAGCACAGCCAGACCGCCAGGCAGACCAGGGTGTTGCACAGGATTCCCCGTACGAAGGCGGTCGCGAAATCCAAATCCACCTTGGCCGCGGCAATCTTGACCGCCGTGGCGCCGACGGCACCCGATCCTAAGTCCATGTAGCCGGACCAATGGGCCAGAAACGCCATGGCGACGGCGCCTGACAGATTCCCGCCATAGGCGACGATCCAGTTGCGCAGCAGGGCCGCCGTCGCGATCTTGCGGTCGGCCCAGCCCATGACCAGCAGCAGGTTCCCCGTGAACAACTCCGCCCCGCCGACTACGACCAGGATCAGGCCGAGCGAGAACGTGACCCCGCCCAGAATGCGCGACGGCCCCAGGCCCATGCCGTGGTCGGTCATGGTCAGGGTGAACATCATGGCGCCGAAGGCGATGAAGGCCCCCGCCAGCAGGGCCAGGGTGAACAGCGGCAGCAGCGGCAATCCGGCCTTGGCCACGCCGGCGACCTCGACACGCCGCGCCATCTGGGCCGGCGCGTAGGCGTCGAACAGACCCGGGTCCGTGCCCGGCGGCGTCGCTTGATCGGCCATGAAGATACTCCTTACCTGATCGTGTCCCCGGGGGCGCTGCGGCCCCCGCCTGTTTTCCCCTTTGGGCCGCGGCGGGTCAATGCGCTAGATTCCCGCCATGCCCGCACGCAAACCCGACGGAAACCTGAAACGCGGCTGGACCACCGGCGCCTGCGCCACGGCGGCGACGGCGGCCGCCTATGAGGCTCTGGTCACCGGGGCCTTCCCGCCTGCGGTGACCATCACCCTGCCGCGCGGCGAGGAGCCGACCTTCGATCTCGCCCGCACGGCCCTGGACGGCGGGGCCGCGACCGCCGCCGTCATCAAGGACGCGGGTGACGATCCGGACGTGACCCACGGCGCCGAGGTCTCGGTGTCCCTGCGCCCGGGGGCGGAAGGTTCCGGCGTCACTTTCCGCGCCGGGCCGGGCGTCGGCACGGTGACGCTGCCGGGCCTGCCGCTGCCCCCTGGGGAGCCTGCCATCAACCCGGGACCGCGCAAGATGATGACGGGCGTGATCAAGGATCTGTCGCGCCGCCTGAAGGGCACCTCCGACATCGAGATCACGGTCGCCATCAAGGACGGCGAAGTGCTGGCGGAAAAGACCATGAACGGGCGGCTCGGCATCGTCGGCGGTCTGTCGGTGCTCGGCACCACGGGCATCGTCATTCCCTATTCCTGCGCGTCCTGGATCCACGCGATCCACCGCGGCGTCGACGTGGCGCGGGCGGGCGGGCTCGACCATATCGCGGCGGCCACGGGCTCGACCTCGGAAGCGGCGGTGAAGGCGCTTTACGATCTGCCCGACCGGGCGCTGATCGACATGGGCGATTTCGCGGGCGGGCTGTTGAAATACCTGCGCCGCCATCCCGTGGCGCGGCTCACGCTCGCGGGCGGTTTCGGCAAGCTGGCCAAGCTGGCCCAGGGGCATCTGGACCTGCATTCCGCGCGCTCGTCCCTCAACATGAAGAAGCTGGCCGCCCTCGCCGACGACGACGCGGCCCTGGCCGCCGGGATCAAGGCCGCCAACACGGGCATGGAGGCCCTGACCCTGGCCCAGGCGGCGGGCCACCCGCTGGCCGAGCGCGTCGCCCAGGGGGCGCGGGAGGTTGCCCTGGCGGCCCTGTCCGGCGACGTCGCGGTCGAGGTCCTGGTGTTCGACCGCCAGGGCCAACTCGCCGGGCGGGCCGGTGGTTAGCACGCTTCTGATCCTGGGCGGCACGGCGGATGCCCGCGCACTCGCCGCCGCCGTCCTGGCGCGCTGGCCCGACCGCCGCGTCATCACGTCCCTGGCGGGACGCACGGTGGCGCCAAACCTGCCCGAGGGCGAGGTCGTGACCGGTGGGTTCGGCGGCGCGGCGGGCTTGGCAGATTACATCGCGGCCGAAGGCGTCGACGCCCTGATCGACGCCACCCATCCCTTCGCCGCCGAGATTTCCAAAAGTGCGGCAGAGGCTGCAACAATCGCACATATTCCGCGGCTGGTTCTGGCCCGCCCGCCGTGGGTTTTTGTGCAAAATGCTGCGGTGCAGCATGTGCGCAGCATAAACGCAGCAAAAGCGGCGCTGGAAACGGATGGAAAGCGCGTGTTTCTCGCCATTGGCCGACAAGAAATAAATCAATTCAATAGCTTGAAAGACCGTTTCTTCTTGCTGCGCTTTGTCGATCCGCCGCAAACGCCGCCCGATTTTGGGCAATGTCAGGTGCTGACGGGCCGCCCGGGGACGCTTGAGGACGAGCGCAGCATTTTGCAGCAATTCGCCATCGACACCTTGGTCGCCAAGAACGGCGGCAGCGACGCTTCGCGGGCCAAGGTCGATGCGGCGTTGGAACTGGGGATCAGGGTTATCCTGATCGATCCGCCCGCCCCGCCGCCACCGCCCCATGCGGACAGCGTCGAGGGCGCGCTCGTCTGGCTCGACGGCCTCTAGGAGGGTTGCGCCTTTTTGGGGCGCAGCACGTGGTGGTGATGGGCGGCGTAAAGGGCGGAATCGTCGAACGCCGTCTCGCCCAAGGCCCGGCCGACCAGGATCAGCGCCGTGCGGGTGAAGCCCGCCGCCTTCACCTTCTCGCGGATGTCGGCAAGCGTCCCTTCAACGATCTGCTGGTCGGGCCAGGTGACGCGGTAGGCGACGACCACGGGACAGTCCGCGCCGTAATGGGGCGTCAATTCCCGCACCACCTTGGCCAGGTTGTTGACGGACAGATGCACGGCCAGGGTGGCGCCGCTGCGGCCCAAGGTTTCCAGGTCCTCGCCCTTGGGCATGTCGGACGCCCGCACCGAGGTGCGGGTCAGGATGATGGTCTGGCTGACCTGGGGCAGGGTCAGTTCGCGCTTGAGCGCCGCCGCCGCGGCGGCGAAGGCGGGCACGCCCGGTGTCACGTCATAGGGAATGCCCAGCGCGTCGAGCCTCCGCATTTGTTCGGCGACGGCGCCGTAGATCGACGGATCGCCCGAATGAACGCGGGCGACATCCTGGCCGGCCGCATGGGCCGTCTCGATCTCGGCGATGATTTCGTCCAGGTTCAGGGGCGCCGTGTCGATCACGCGGGCCCCCTCGGGGGCCTCGGCCACGACCTCGGCCGGAACCAGGGACCCGGCATAAAGCACCACCGGACATGCCTTGATCAGGTTGAGGCCGCGCACGGTGATCAGGTCGGGTGCGCCCGGCCCGGCGCCGATGAAATGGACGGTCATGTGCCGGTCTCCTGTTTCTGCATCTTTCCGGCGTAGCCGCGCGGCGTGTAAACCCAGCGCCGGGTGCCCCGCGTCACGGCGCGGGTGTCGGATGATCCGATCATCACCAGGGTCAGCATGTCGACCTGGTCCGCCGTCAGGTCCTTCAGGTCGATGACCCGGATCGTCTCGCCGTCGCGGCCCAGGTTGCGCGCCAGGATCACCGGCGTTTCCGGCGGGCGGTGGGCGAGCAGAATGTCCCGCGCGGTTTCCAACTGCCAGCGCCGGCGCTTGGACACGGGATTGTAGAGGGCCATGACGAAGTCGCCTTGGGCGGCGGCGGTCAGGCGCTTTTCGATGACCTCCCAGGGCGTCAGCAGGTCCGACAGGGAGACGGCGCAGAAATCATGGCCGAGCGGCGCCCCCGCCCGCGCGGCGGCGGCCTGAAGGGCGCTGACTCCGGGCTCGACGGTCACGTTGATGCGGTTCCAACGGGGATCGTCCCCGCGGTCGATCAGCTCCACCACCAGGGTCGCCAGCGCATAGACGCCGGGATCGCCGGAACAGACCAGGGCGACCTGCTTGCCCTCGCCAGCGAGGTCGAGGGCCTTGCGGGCGCGGGCTTCTTCCTCGGACAGGTCCGACGAATGCAGCGCCTTGCCTTCGGCGGCGGGGCCCAGCAGGTCAAGATAGAGGCCGTAGCCGACCAGGTCCGTCGCCTCCGCCACGGCGCGGGACACGGCGGGCGTGCGCCACAGGGGCGTGCCCGGCCCGGTGCCGACCACGGTCAGGCGCCCCCGCGCCCGGCCCACGGTCCGCGCATCGATGTTTCCGGGCGACCGCGCGACGGCGCAGGTGGCGCGCTTGGACTTGCTCTTCTCCACGATCAACTGGGCATCCGGGCCGGCGGCGGCCAGGGCCGCGCCCTCGGCGACGCCGTGGCAGCCGACTTCGTTGAAGACGACGTCGGACGGATTGGCGAGGCGCGGTGTCAGGGCCTCCAACTGGCCTGCGTCGAAGAACCGCACGGGCACGCCCAGGGCGTCGCCGAGATCGTTCACCGCCGCCTCGTCCATCTTCACGTCGATGGAGGCGACGCAGGCGACGGCGCCCGCCGCCAGGCCATGCTTCGCCAGGGTCTCGGTGACGAGGGCCTGGACCTCGGCCGGGTCCGCGTCCCGTTCGCAGCCGACGCCGATGGCCAGCACCGGCGGATGCAGGACAAGATCATCCGTATCCCCCGGGGCGCGGTCGGTGACCTGGATACCGGGCCCGGCCGCCGGGTCGATGGGCAGGCCCGCGTCCGTGAGCCAGCTTGCCTCGCCGGCCTCGACCGTCAGGCGCACGGGGGACCCCGCCAGCAGGGCGGCGGCGACGGAAAGGGATTTCTTGCGGTTGGCGACGGACCAGCCGGCGGGCGGATCGTCCACGCCGATGCCGTGGCGCAGGTCGCCCGTGGTGGTCACGGCGGCGCTGATGCCGAGCGCCTTCGCGATCTCGCGGGCCAGCACGTTAGCCCCCGAATGCCCGCCCAACAGCGGCACCACGGCGCTGCCGTCCTCGGCCACGGAAATCACCGGCGGCTCGGCGACCTTGTCGGCCAGCAGGGGGGCCAGCGCGCGGATCAGGATGCCCGAGGCGAAGACGCCGATCACCGGATGCCCGGTCTGGAACAGGCGGGCGGCGTGGGATGTGGTTTCGGCGAAGAAATCATCGGCCTCGGCGACCCGGCCGACCCGGCCATGGACCAGGGCGCCCGGGATCACGGATTGCAGGCGGCGGGCGAGCGCGGCCCCCGGCTCGGTCACGGCCAGGATCACGGGGGCTGTGGCGGTCATGTCAGGAGCTCCGCGGTTTCGACGTCCTCGGGCGAGCGCACCAGGATCATGGAGAAATAGGGCGCCGTGTCGGGCGCGTCGGCCAGCGCCATGACCTTCTGGTCGGCCATGGTCGCGCGCTCCACGTACTGCGCGTGGTCGAGCCGCCCCAGCTTTTCGATCACCGCCCGCACCTTGGGCAGATGGCGGCCGACCTTCATGATGGCGGCGGCTTCGGAGTTGGCGAGACGCGCTTCCAGGTCCGCCTCGTCGAGCGGCCCCGGGATCACCGTCAGCACCTGATTGCGCGACACCAGGGGAGCCCCTGCCACGGCGGCGCAGGCGGCCAGCGACGACACGCCGGGCACGACCTGGGTCGGATAGTCGCCCGCCAGGCGCAGGAACAGATACATGAACGAGCCGTAGAGAAAGGGGTCACCCTCGCACAGAATGGCGACGTCGCGCCCCGCCGCGAGATGGCCCGCGATCTCTGCGGCATACGTGTCATAGACGTCGTTGGCGGGAAAGCGGCCCGGCACCATGGGCGTGACGATGGCGATTTCCGTCTTGCCCGCCGGAATATGGGGGCCAGCGATGGCGCGGGCGAGGCTGTCCGTGCCCTCCGCCGCCGGATAGGCGATCACCGGCGCCTGGGCGATGATCTTCACCGCCTTCAATGTCAACAGGTCCGGGTCGCCTGGGCCGACGCCGACGCCATAGAGGGTGCCGGGGGCGGTCATGGCTTGGTCACCGCCCATTGCAGCACGTCCATCAGGGGGCGCATGCCGGTCAGGCCGCCGACCGCGTCGGCGCGGGCGACGGCGATGCGGGCGAGTTCGCCGCCGAGGGCGCGGTGGTGGCGGATCAGCGTTTCCTGGGCTTCCAGGGTCACGCCGTTGGCGACCAGACGGCCGCCCGGTTTAAGCGCGGCCAGGGCGCCGTCGATCACGCCGGGCTGGGACAGCCCGCCGCCGACGAACACGGCATCGGGGGCGGGGCCCGCGTCGGCGAAGCACCCCGGGGCGTCGCCTTTGACGAGTTTCAGCTGCGGCACCCCCAGGTTCAAGGCGTTGGCTTCGATGTCGTCGAAGCGGGTGGGATCGCGTTCGATCGCGACGGCTTCCGTGCCCGCCGCCGCGCGCAGCCATTCGATGGCGACCGCGCCCGATCCGGCCCCCACGTCCCACAGCAATTGTCCCGGCAGGGGTTGCAGGCGGGCCAGGGTGGCGGCGCGCACCTCGCGCTTGGTGATCTTGCCGTCGTGGCGGAAGGCGGCTTCGGGCAGGCCCGGCGTTTCCGGCCAGATGGTGGCGCCCGGGCTCGGCCACAGGTGGAAGGCGATGACGTTCAGGTCCTTGACCCGGCGTCCTTCCCATTCCTCGGCCACGGTGTCGTAGCGGCCTTCGTCAGGTCCACCCATGTGTTCGAACACGGTCATCGGGCTTTCGCCGAACCCGCGCCGGCGCAGCAGGTCCGCCGCCCGGGCCGGGGTCTCGCCGTTGCGGGCCAGGATCAGCAGGCGCAGGCCCGGCAGTAGATGGCGGTTCAGGACCTCGACCGGGAAGGCATGGCAGCTCACCGGGCGCACGGTCCCGTCGGCCAGTGACCAGCCCATGCGCGCGGCCAACAGGGCGAAGGCGCCGGGGGCGGGCAGGATGTCCATGGCATCGATGCCGAAGCGCGCGACCAGGCGCTTGCCGATCCCGAAGTTGAGCGGATCGCCCGACGCCAGCACGCAGACGGGCTTGCCCGCATGTTTGGCGATCGCTTCGATCCCCGCGTCCAGGCCGTCGCCCCAGGTCAGACGCGGGCGCGCATCGTCGGCCAGTTTGCCGAGATGGCGGTCGCCGCCGACCAGGACCTCGGCGGCGTCGATCCGCGCGCGGGCGCGGGCCCCCAGGCCGTCGAGCCCGTCCTCGCCGATGCCGACCACGGACAGCCACCTATCCATGGGCGGCCTCCGCCTGTTCCGGGGCGGGACAAAGCGCGTTCACGGCGGCGGCGGCCAGCGCGCTGCCGCCCCGCCGCCCCGGCAGGGTCGCGAAGGGGATGCCGCCGGCATGGTCGATCAGGGCCTGCTTGGATTCGGCGGCGCCGATGAAGCCGACGGGGAAGCCCAGGATCACGGCGGGACGAGGCGCGCCCTCGGCCAGCAGTTCCAACAGCCGGAACAGAGCCGTCGGCGCGTTGCCGATGGCGACCACCGCGCCCGCCAGGTGCGGCGCCCAGGCGTCGACGGCGGCGGCGGAACGGGTGGTGCCCAGATTCGTCGCGCGGTCCCGCACACCGTCGTCGTTCAGGGTGCAGATCAGGCGGTTGTCCGCGGGAAGGCGGGCGGCGATGACGCCGCGGGCGACCATTTCCGCGTCAACCAGAATGGGAGCGCCCGCCGCAAGGGCGGCCTTGCCGGTCTCGGCCGGATCACCGGACAGCACGAGGTCGCCTGCGATCTCCGCCATGCCGCAGGCATGGATCAGGCGCACGGCCAGGGTGCGCTCGGCCCCCCGGAACCGCGACAGGTCCGCGGCCGCCTCGATGGCGGCGAAGGAACGGCGGTAGATTTCCGCCGGGTCGCGGACGTAATCGAACATCGGGCCCCCGGTGTCAGGTGTCGGCGTCGTGGCGGTGGGGATGCTCGTGGCTGTGCCCGTGATCGTGGGAGTGTCCATGGTCATGCCCATGGGAATGGCCGTGACCATGATCGTGCCCGTGATGATGGCCGTGCTTGCCGTGGTGGATGCCGTGGTCGGCGGCCCCGTGGCCGTCCGTGCCGATGCCGACGACATGGTGGTGGTGGCCGACCTGGGGCGCGCCCTGGTCGTCCTCGTAGCCGATGATCTGCTCCCGGTACTTGCACAGCAGGCAGTTCATTTTGTTGTCGCCGTTCAGCGCTTCCTCGACCCGGTCGGCGAAGCAGTCGATCAGGTCTTCATGGTCGTTCAGGTAGGGCGCCTTGACGACATCGGTCTCGGGGTGTGCCGCAGCACACTCGTCGGCCCAGCGGTAGATGCGGTTGACCAGGATGCCCGTGAACAGGAAATAGGGGAACACGATGATGCGCTTGAAACCGAGCTTCACCGCCTTGTTCAGGCCCTCGTCGACAAGCGGATAGGCAACGCCGGAATAGCTGACCTCGGCCCAGCCGAAATCCATGCCTTCCCACAGCATCCGCGCGACCTTGTTGACGTTGGAATTGGCATCCGAATCGTTGGTCCCGCGCCCGACCACCATCAACAGGGTGTCTTTGCGGGCGATCTCGCCCTTGGCGGCGTTGGCCGCGGCCTCGGCCTCTTCGATGCGGGTGCGGGCGGCGCGCAGCAGACGGGCGTCGATCGCCAGTTCGCGCCCGAAACGCACGTCCAGGTCCGGATGGGCATGGGCGAAACTGTTGATTTCCGAGGGCAGGTCGTTCTTCACATGACCCGCCGCGAACAGCATGCCTGGCACGCAGATGATGCGGTTGACGCCCCGGTCCCGCAATTTGTCCAGGCCCGTGCGGATCACCGGCGTGGCGAATTCCAGGAATCCGCTTTCCACGTCGTAATCGGGGAACCGCCTGGCCAAATGGCCCGCCAGGGTACCGAATTCGTCGACGGCCCCCTGGTCGCGGCTGCCGTGGCCGCAGATCATGATGCCGGTTTTTTGGGGTGTGTCAGTCATGTTGGGCATTCGCTTGGTCCTTGCCTTCGAGCGATCGCCGGCGCCATTGCCGACGGAATGGTCTGATCTTTCGCCGCCTGGTCATCGCCTCCGGGCGGGAAAGTGGGCCGACTATACAGATTTCAGGGTCAGGGGAAAGGGTGACGCCGCGTCAACCGGCGGGCACGGGCCGTTCGTCCGTCTCAACGGCTTCCGGGGCCGCCGGATTGCCGCGGTCCTGATCGGTTTCCGGAGAATCTTCTTCTGCCGGTTCCTCGGTTTCCGGCGGCTCGGGGGGCGGCAGGCCGGCCCGGCGTTCCAAATCCTGGGCGTCTTCCTCGCGCCCCAGGGCGCGCAGAGCGGCGGCCAGGTTGACCTGGCTGAGGGCGAGCGAGGCATCGCCCGGCATCAGGTGTTTTTCCTTGATCGCGACGGCGCGGCGGAACAGGGGTTCCGCCGCCTGGGTCTTGCCCCGGCGCCGGTAATAGAGGCCCAGGTTGTTGACCACGGCGGCGACGTTGAGGTGGTTATCGCCCCAGGCCGTCTCGTCGGCGGCAAGGGCGCGCTGGTAATACAGCTCCGCCGCCTTGGCGTCGCCGGCCAGATCGCAGGCTAAGCCTAAGTTGTTGAGAATGCCGCCCAGATCGGGATGGCTCGCGGCGCCCGAGACTTCAAGCAGCTCGAGCGCGGCCGCGAAATGTTTGCGTGCGGCTTTGTAGTCCCCCCGGCCGTGGGCCAACGCCCCCAGGCGGCCCAGACATTCGACCCGCAGCTCCAGATCGTCTTCGGGCACGGCGTCGGTGGCCAGCCGGAACAGGGTCGCGGCTTCCTCCGCGTCGCCGCGCGCCGCCAGAAGGTCGCCCGCGACCAGGCGGGCCAGGGCCGCGGCGCGGCCATGAACGCCGGCGGTCCAGGCATGCTTGTGGCCGGTGGTGTCTTCTTCCTCGGCGGCGCGGATCAAAAGGTCCGTGCCGCGGACGATGTCGCCGGAGGCGATGGCGCCCCGGGCGTCATGCAGCAGTTTGGCCGCCGCCGGCGACCCGGCGCTGACGGTGCCGAGCCGCGCCCGCAAGTCGTCCAGTTCCCCGGCAAAGGAACGCAGCCGTCCGTCGCGTGCCTGATCGTCGACCCCCTGTTCGGCGAGAATTTCGGCGAGGCCCTGAATTTCCGGCGTGTCGGGCAGGGGGGTGGGTTCCATGGGTTCGGGCGCCATTGCGCCGGCCGGGGGCGTGTCCAACGCCGTCGGCTGACCGCGCAGGATGGGGTCGGGGCGGTCCAGGCGGTCACCGCCGTGAAGCCTGCGGCCGCCGAACAGCAGCACGCCGAGCAAAGCCAGCGCCCCCGCCCCGGCGGCGGCGAGCACCCAGGTCGGCATCGTCGCGACGGTTTCCACCAGCGGCACCCACAGGTCCGCGGTCGCGTTCAGAACCCCGTCACGGATCAGCACTAGGTCCGACAGAAACTGTTCCATGACCGGAAAAAATACCCGCCCATGCCTGATTTGCACAGGGGAATGGCCCAATCGCCCGCCTGCGGGGCGCTGGCCGGGGCCGAACGACGGCGATGCGGGGGGCAGGGCACCCTGGCCGCCCCGGCGATTCGCGGGGAGCGGCTTAGTCCGCCGGGCGGAAGGCCGGGTAATCGAAGGGCAGGGCGCCCATGCGCAACAGCGCCTGGCGGCGGGTGCGCTCGTCCTCGTCGTCGATGTTGCGCTGGACGAAGGTCTCGACCGTGTCGGCCAGGCCGTGCAGGGCGAGCAGGCGTTGAATCAGGTCGCGCTGGCCCAGGGCGGGATGGGTGCGGTCACGGGCCGGGATCTCGGCAAGGGGCACCGGACGCCCGTCGATGGCCAGGGCCCCCCGGGTGCAGATGTAGGCGCCGGCGCTGCGCACGGCGGGGCCGAATTCAACCTCGGCCTCCAGATCCGTAAGCTCGCCGAAGACGTAATTCCCGCGCGTGGTTTCCGTTGTGTGCATGTGGGCGAGCTGGGCCGGCGTCAGCCAGTTGACGAACAGCGACACCACGGTGCCGGGGGCGGGATGCAGGGTTGCGGGGACCGATCCGTAACCCGCGAAATGGGCGCAGTAGACGCTGTCGAAATGCTTCAGGTGGACGCGCACCACGGGCACGGCGCCGTCCTCCGGCCGGGAGAATTTCCAGGCCAGGGCCGAGGGCGCCTGGTTCGAGCCGCAGGCGATCACCGGCACGCGCCCGGCAAGGTCGCCGCCCGCCAATTCCATGAAATGGGCGTCGTTCTCGACCGCCTGGACATGGCCCGCGTGAATGACGAATGAACGGTCGGGCACGTCATAGGGGTAGGCCAGCGCCCGCGAGACGGAACGCGGGCGGACCGGGCGGGCGGGGGGTGGGGCGGGCTGGTTATTCAAGGTATTTGGAGATGTCCACGTCGTCGATCTGATAGGGCTCCAGGAACCTGTCGGCGTATTCCTGGAACACGCCCGAGGTCAGGAACAGTTTGAACAACTCGCCGTCGATATGCGCGTCCTTTTTCATGAACGACATGATCTTGATGCTGTCCGACAACTTTTTGGGGTCCTTGTAGGGGCGGTCGGCGGCGGTCAGGGCCTCGAAGATATCGGCGATCGCCATGATGCGCGCCGGCACGGACATGTCTTCCTCGGTCAACTTTCGGGGATAACCCGTGCCGTCCATTTTTTCGTGGTGGCCGCCGGCGTATTCGGGCACCCGCTTCAGGTGCTTGGGGAACGGCAGCTGCTCCAGCATGATGATGGTCTGCACGATGTGGTCGTTGATCTTGAAGCGCTCTTCCTCGGTCAGGGTGCCGCGGGCGATGCACAGGTTGTAGATTTCGCCGAAATTGTACTTGTGCTCGGGGATGTTCAGCTTGAACCCGAAGGGGTTGTCGGGCTGGGCGGTGGGCTCGAGCGCGTCGCGGTAGACCACATGGTCGTCGCGGTCCGCCAGCAGGTTTTCTTTCGTCGGCACGGGCACGGGCGGGGTGCGGTCCTTGCGCTTGCGTTCCTCGAAGGACAGGCCCAGGCGGTCGTTCAGGGTGCGGGTCCATTGGACCTTGCCGATTTCGCGGATGCGTTCCTGGTCCTCGGGCGCCATGAACTCGTCGCCCACGTTGGCCTTGGCGACGAATTCCCAGTCCGCGTCGATCTTGGCCAGGGTCGCGTCCAGTTCGGCCTTCAGCGCGTCCGGGTCGCCCCGGCCCTCGATCAGCGCCTTGTAGTACTCGATCTCGGCCTCGCGCTTGACCACCTCGAAGCGCATGCGCACCTCGTGGACGCGGTTGTAGATGGTTTCCAGCTTCACGGCCTTGTCGACGACGTATTCCGGCGTCGTGACCTTGCCGCAGTCGTGCAACCACGCCCCGATGTGCAGCTCGTACCACTGCTCTTCGGTCAGGTCGAAATCCTTGAACGGGCCGTCCTTGTCGTCGCAGGCGGCCTTGGCCAGCATCTTGGTCAGTTCGGGCACGCGCTGGCAGTGGCCGCCGGTATAGGGCGACTTGGCGTCGATCGCCGACGCGATCAGCTCGATAAAGCTTTCCAAAAGCTTGCGCTGGCTTTCCAGCAGCTGCTGGTTGTCGAGCGCCACGGCGGCCTGGGAGGCCAGGGCCTCGACCAGGGGCTGGATTTGCTTGGAGAACTCGATCACCGTGCCCGACGGGTCGGTGGCGTTGAGCAGCTGGATGACGCCGATGATTTCGTCCTGGCTGTTCTTCAGGGGCACGGTGAGGAACGACTTGGACCGGTAGCCCGTGCCCTCGTCGAACTTCTTGGTCCCGGAAAAGTCGAAATTCTCCGCCTCGTAGGCGTCCTTAATATTGATCGATTCGCCGGTCAGGGCGCAGTAGCTGGCGATGTTTTTTTCGTTCGGCTGGCCCGTTTCCGGATCGAACAGGCGGATCGGCGGAAAGGTGATGTCCTTGCCCGTGGTGCCGCCGAGCGCGATCTTGAGGGAATCGGTGCGCATGATCTCGAACTTCAGCGCGTCCTCGTCCGTCTTGATGTAAAGGGTCCCGCCGTCGGCCGAGGTCAGGTCCTTGGCCTCCAAAAGAATCTTTTCCATCAATCGGTTGATGTCGCGTTCGGCGGACAGCGCGATGCCGATGTCGATCAGGCGCTGAAAATTCTTCAGCGCCGGATCGGTCTGCGCCGTCATTGCGTCACCGGACATGTTTCACCAATGAGGTCTTCAACTTCCCGCCGTGCCTTGGAGCCGTTCCGGCCTCTCCAACCGGAATTCCCTCGAAATCCTAAACCGTCGATGTTTTACAGGGTGTTAATGTCATCGATCAGCTTTGGAAAGGGTATCCGCCTTTGCCCCCCGTGACAACTCAACGCGGCCCGATGGGTAATTGGGGGCGGGCCGGGCATTTTCACCTTTTGCCCAATGGATTCAGCCGCTAACGTCGGGCCCCGCGCCGGAAAACCCTTTCGGCGGCCAAGGAACCACACATGGCCTATGCCTCGCTCAGGGATTTCATCTTCAACCGGCTGGAGCCGGCGGGCCGCCTCGTGCGCGTCACGGCCCCCGTGTCGCCGGAATTGGAGATGACGGAAATCCAGACCCGCCTGATCGCCGAGGGCGGCCCGGCCGTCTTGTTCGAGAACGTCGTGGGAGCCGGCGGCAAGCCCTACGGCATGCCGGTGCTGGTCAATCTGTTCGGCACGGTGGAACGGGTCGCCTGGGGCATGGAACGCGAGCCGGCGGAACTGCGCGAGGTCGGCGAGACGCTGGCCTTCCTCCGTCAGCCGGAGCCGCCGGAAAATTTGCGTCAGGCCATGGACATGCTGCCGCTGCTCAAGACCATGGTCGCCATGAAGCCGAAAACGGTGAAATCGGCGCCGTGCCAGGAAATCGTCCTCAAGGGCGACGACATCGATCTGTCCGCCCTGCCGATTCAGACCTGCTGGCCGGGCGAGCCCGCACCCCTCATCACTTGGCCGCTGGTCGTGACCCAGGGGCCCCAGGCCGGGCAGAAGGGCGGCGACAAGCGCGACGGTTTCAACCTCGGCATCTACCGCATGCAGGTTACCGGCCGGAATACCACCCTGATGCGCTGGCTCAAGCACCGGGGCGGCGCCCAGCACCATGCAAGGTGGAAGGAAACCCGGCCCGAACCGCTGCCCGCCGCCGCCGTCATCGGCGCCGATCCGGGCACCATCCTGGCCGCCGTCACGCCGGTGCCGGACACCCTGTCCGAATACCAGTTCGCCGGCATGCTGCGCGGCAAGCGGGTCGATCTGGTCGACTGCAAGACGGTGCCGCTCAAGGTTCCGGCCGAGGCCGAGATCGTCATCGAAGGGCACGTCTCGCTCGAGGACTACAGCGACGAAGGGCCCTACGGCGATCACACGGGCTACTACAACTCGGTGGAGCCGTTCCCCGTGTTCACGGTCTCGGCCATCACCATGCGCCGCGACCCGATCTATCTTTCGACCTACACCGGCCGGCCGCCGGACGAACCCTCGATCCTGGGCGAAGGGCTGAACGAGGTCTTCGTGCCGCTGTTCCGCCAGCAGTTTCCGGAAGTGGTCGATTTCTGGCTGCCGCCCGAGGCCTGCTCCTACCGCGTCGCCGTGGTCTCCATGAAGAAGGCCTACGCCGGTCACGCCAAGCGGATCATGATGGGCGTATGGTCCTACCTGCGCCAGTTCACCTACACCAAGTTCGTCATCGTGGTGGACGAAGACATCAATGCGCGCGACTGGAACGACGTGATCTGGGCGATCTCGACCAACGTCGATCCCGCCCGCGACGTGACGATGATCGAGCACACGCCGATCGATTACCTGGACTTCGCCTCGCCGGAACCCGGCCTGGGCAGCAAGATGGGGATCGACGCGACGGCCAAGATGGGGGCGGAAACGCGGCGCGAATGGGGCCGCAAGATTCGCATGTCGGACGACGTGATCGACGAGGTCACCCGCAAGTGGGCCGATTACGGTCTGCCCGGATCGGGCAGGCCGATCTGGAAATAGGCCTCAGCAGGCGTCGGCGTAGCTGAAATACATGTCCCGCGTTTCCCGGAACATCGGGCCTCGGGGCAGGGCGCGGCCGTCCAGTTGCGTGCAGGGCACGACCTTGGAATAGTTGCCGGTGGCGAACAGTTCGTCCGCTTCGGTCAGGTCGTCATAGGTGATCCGCCGTTCCACGACCTCGACCCCCGCCTCGCGCAGAAGCTGGATCACGCGTTGGCGGGTGATGCCGTTGAGAAACGTGCCGTTGATTTCCGGCGTGTGCACGACGCCGTCCTTCACCATGAACAGGTTGGCCGACGAGAATTCCGCCACGTCGCCGTCCGGGTCCAGCATCACGCCCGTGTCGAACCCGCGCCCGTTGGCGTCGGCGACGGCGCGCGACACGTTGGGGTACAGGCAGGCGGCCTTGGCCTCGGTCGGCGCCATGTCGGCGGCCGGGCGGCGGAACGGCGACAGGCAGGCCTTGAAGCCGGTCGGCTCGGGCAGGGCCGCCTCTTCCACGGTCAGCACGAAATGGGTCGAGTCCGGGTCGGGCACGACGAAACCGCCCGAGGCGTAGAACAATGGGCAGATGTAAAGCTCGGCGTCGTCGGGGAATTTCTGGATGCCCTCGCGGGACAGGTCGACGATGTCTTCCGTCGTCACGCCCGGGGCCATGCCCATGATGCGGGCCGACCGGATGGCGCGCGCGCAATGGGCCTCCAGGTCGGGCACCTTGCCGGCCATGGACCGGGCTCCGTCGAACACGGCCGATCCCAGCCACATGGCGTGATCGGTTGCCTTGGCGACGGCGGGCTCGTCGTCATGCCATTCGCCGTCGATCCAACTGATGGCGTTGCCGCCCCTGCTTTGTCCGTATTTCATGGCATCGGCCTTTCAAAACTCCCAAAGCCAGCGCCACTCCCTTCGCATGTGCAGCATAGCCCCTGGAGGCCGAAAGGCCAAGGGTAGGGCGGAAAATCAAGTCATTACAGTTCTTTGCGGTGGAATTCCGACGTGTGGCGGAAAAGTTATCCCGGGGCGCGGCGGCCTTACTGGCTGGCCCAGACCACGCGGGAAATCCATTCGACCTGGGTCAGGTCGAGGGAGCGGTCTTCGTGCGCCGGGTTCAAGGATTGCAGGTCGATGTGGCGCGCCGTGCGGCGGATCAGCACCTTGGCCATGACCTCGCCCTCCGTGGTCTTGACGACGACGCGGTCGCCGCGCCGGACCGAGGCATGGGGGGCGACGATGATGGTGTCGCCGTCGCGGAACACGGGCTCCATGCTGTCGCCGTTGATTTCCAGGGCGAAGGTGTTGGGATCGTTCAGGCCGGGGAAGGGGATTTCATCCCAGCCGCCGCCCACGGGATAGCCGGCATCGTCGAAAAAGCCCGAGTTGCCCGCCTGGGCGAAGCCGATCAGCGGCACATTGCGGTAGACGCCGCCGCCTTCGGTTTCGTCCACGTAGGACACCCATTCCGACAGGCTGGCCCCCGTGGCCTGCAAGATCTTGGCGATGCTTTCCGTCGACGGCCAGCGCAGCTTGCCGTCGCGCGTCGTGCGCTTGCTTTTGTTGAAGGTGGTCGGATCCAGGCCGGCCTTGCGCGCAAGACCGGAGGTCGACAGGCCGTGTTCGCGGGCCAGCCGGTCAACTGCATGCCATACGCTTGAATGCCGCAACATGGGAACATTGTCTTACAATTCGTGGGTAATTTCCATAGAGAATCGTCACGGCAGGCCGTTTTGCATCTGGAATGGGCGGATTGTATAAATAGGAAAATCAACCTCAAAAATCGTTGACATGGGAATTTTAGGCTGATTATCTGTATTTGTTCTTGAAATGTTCTGTTCGTTTCAAGCCACAAGGAGGCCGATCCCGTGAAACGCAAACGCTATTTTCCGCGTCCCCAGTCCGCCGGTGCGGTTCGGCCCTTCGACACGGCGGAAGAGGCCTGGTTCTGGTTCATGCGGGCCCATCGGGCGCGGCGCGACGGCCAGCGGTTCGAGGCCGGCGGCGGCATGGCCCGGCCGTGCGAAGCCGATGACGTCTACCTTGCCGCCGTATCCTTGGTGCGGGCGCGGGTGCTGAAGGGCCTGCATCTGCGCACGTTGTTGGAATTCGGTGCCCGCGACCGCCCCCCCGACGCCCGCCTGCGTGACGAGGCCTGGCCCGCCCGTCTGTGGGACGAGGCGCTTGACCGCATGGCGACGGTGCTGCGCCGCAAGGGCATCCTGGCATGAGCGACGACGAGGCCCTGGCCGGACCGGACTTGGCCGTGGTCGCCTTTACCGGGCGGGCGACCCTGCCTTGGTTGCGCCTGCTGCAACCCGGGTTCCGCCATTGCTTCGTGCTGCTGCGCACGCGGGGCAACTGGCTTTATTACGACCCCATGGCGCATTACACCTTCGCCTCGGCGATCGGCGCCTATCCGCTGCTGGGCCTGCTGCGCGTGTTTCGCCGGCGGGGTTGCCGCCTGCGTCTGGCGCGGCCAAGGGTGCCGCCGCCCCGTGCCCAGGCCTGGCGGCCCTATACCTGTGTCGAGGCGGTCAAGCGCGTGCTCGGCCTGCGGGAGCCCTGGGTGCTGACGCCCTGGCAGTTGTACCGGCGTTTGGGCAGGCGGACCCAAGGTGATGTATGATCCGCAGGGGGGTGGATAGGCCCGGTCGTTCCCGGGGTGGATGAAACCGTCATGGCCCTTGTCACCGAACCGGAAAGCAAGGATGCCCGCGCCGTGCGCGCCGCGGCCGCCGTCTTGCGCATCAGCGAATACGATCTGTTCCGCCTGGCCTTCGAACGCTGGAGCGGGCGCCCGGCCGACGACCGGGATATGGAGCCCGTGTTCGTCGCCTTCCTGTTCGACCACGGCATGCCTCATTGGGTGCGGCACTTCGCCCGCCGGGTGCTGGACGCGGCCGAGGCCGGAACCCTCGACCGCGCGGACCTGGGGGCGGACCGCTACAAGCGGGTGGTGCCGCTCCATCCCAGGGCGGCGCGCCCGCCGCTCTCCGTCACCGTGATGATGATCGCGCTTTATGTTCTGGGGGCCGCCGCGATTCATTACCGGGTCGAATTGAAGGCCGATATCTGCGCAATGCTTCGCCACGGCGGCTGGCCCGCCTTTATCGCCGCCGCCCTGATCGAGGGCGAGGACGCGGTCTGTGGTCCCGGGTGGAAAGGGGAAGGGAAGAAGGTCAGCCCGCCGGCGCCAACAGGCGCCCCGCGATGATGGCGGCCAGCACGATCAACCCGAAATCCCGGTTGGATTTGAACCGCGCGAGGCAGATCTTGGCGTCGTCCAGATCGAGGCTGCGAACCTGCCAGGTAAGATGCAGCGCCGCCACGGCCAGGCCCGCGAAATAAACCGGGTGCAGGGCCGCGTGTATGCCCGCCGCCGCCAGCAGGGTGATCGTGCCACCGTAGAACGCGGCCAGCCAAGGCCCGGTCGCATCGCCGAACTTGAGCGCCGTCGATTTGACGCCGACCAGGACGTCGTCTTCCTTGTCCTGATGGGCGTAGATCGTGTCGTAGCCCATCGTCCACAGCAGGCCCGCGGCGTAAAGCAGCACCGCCGGCGCCTCCAGCCCCCCCGTCACCGCCGCCCAGCCGACCAGGGCCCCCCAGTTGAAGGTCAGGCCCAACACGAACTGGGGCCAATAGGTGACTCGCTTGGCGAAGGGATAGAGGGCGACCAGGGCGAGCGACGACGCCCCCAGAATCACGGTGTAGGTGTTGAACTGCAGCAGCACCGCGAGCCCGATGCCGAGCTGCAACGCCAGGAAGGCGAGGGCCTGGACGACCGAAACCTGGCCGGACGTGATGGGCCGATCGGCCGTGCGCGCGACCTTTTTGTCGATATCCCGGTCGGCGATGTCGTTGATGGTGCAGCCCGCCCCCCGCATGACCAGGGCCCCCACGGCGAACAGGGCCATGAACCAGGGGTCGGGCCAACCGGGCGACGCCATCGCCGTCGCCCACCAGCAGGGCAGCAGCAACAGCCAGGTGCCGATGGGCCGGTCCAGGCGCGCGAGGCGCAGGTAAGGCCGCACTCCGGCCCCCGGGACCCGGTCGATCCAGCTTTGCAGCGGAATGTCCGAGGCCGAAACTTGTTGTCGTTCATCCATGGCCTCAAGTAATAGGGGCGGAACCCGAGACATTCAAAGGGGAAAAGCGCCATGGCGGCTGGGATCCGCCTTTACGTCGACGGCGCCCTTGGCGAGGGCGCGCTGGTCGCGGCCACGGCCGATCAGGCCCATTACCTGGGCCGGGTCATGCGCCTGGGCGTGGGCGATCCGGTCCTGTTGTTCAACGGCCGTGACGGCGAATGGCGGGCCGAGATCGCGCGCATGGACAAGCGCGCGGCCGAGATGATCATCCGGGAAAAAACCCGGGATCAGTCCGAGTCCCCGGGCCCGTGGCTCGCCTTCGCGCCCGTGAAGAAGACCGGCACCGATTTTATCGTTCAAAAGGCGACGGAACTGGGGGCATCGCGGCTGCTGCCCGTCGTCACGGCCAATACCCAGACCGGGCGCACGAATACGGAGCGCCTCCGCGCCCAGGCTGTCGAGGCGGCGGAACAGTGCGAACGCCTGTCCGTGCCGGACGTTTCCGACATGATCGACCTCGATGCCCTGCTGGCCGATTGGCCCCGGGACCGCCCTCTGTTCGTTCTGGACGAGACCGGCGGCGGCGCGTCCCTTGCCGCCGCTGCCGGGACGGCGGGTGCGGCGGTCGGATTTTTGGTCGGCCCGGAAGGCGGCTTTCAGGCGCGGGAACTTGACAGGTTTGCTAAGCTTCCCTTCATCACCCCGGTAACGCTGGGTCCCCGCATCCTGCGCGCCGAAACGGCCTGCCTTGCCGCACTTGCCGTATGGCAGGCGGTTGTAGGCGACTGGACCTGACCAAATATAGGAACGGCAACCCTTGATCTTCCTTCCGCCCGTTCCCTCCAACGACGAAAGACCCGGCCATGGCCAATGACAGTTCTCCGAAGTCCCAGCCCATCACCGACAAGGCCACCCTGGTCGAATACCTGGCAGCGGGCTGCAAGCCCGCGCGCGATTGGCGCATCGGCACGGAACACGAAAAATTCGCCTACGACCTGAAGACCCTGCGCCCGTTGACCTATGACGGAACGCCGGGCGTGCGCCAGATGCTCGACGCCTTGACCCGCTTCGGCTGGACCCCGGTGCTGGAGAACGGCAACGTCATCGCCCTGTCGAAGCCGGACCGCAGTTCGATCTCGCTGGAACCGGCGGGGCAGCTCGAATTGTCGGGCGCACCCGTGGAAACCATTCACCAGACCTGCAGCGAAGTGACCGAGCATCTGAAACAGGTGAAGACCGTGGCCGGCGAGCTCGGCATCGGGTTTCTGGGCCTGGGCTATAACCCCAAATGGACGCGCGAAGACATGCCCTGGATGCCCAAGGGCCGTTACGCGATCATGCGGGAATACATGCCGACCAAGGGCTCCCTGGGGCTTGAGATGATGCAGTCGACCTGCACCGTGCAGGTCAACCTGGATTTCAATTCCGAGGCGGTGATGCGCCAGATGTTCCGCGTCGCCCTGGCGTTGCAACCGATCGCCACGGCGCTGTGGGCCAATTCGCCGTTCCGCCACGGCAAGCCCAACGGCTTCCTGTCCTACCGTTCGCACATCTGGACCGACGTCGACCCGGACCGCTGCGGCACCCTGCCCTTCGTGTTCGAGGACGGCTTCGGCTTCGAACAATACGTCGATTACGTCCTCGACGTGCCCATGTACTTCGTCTACCGCGACGGCAATTACATCAACGCCGCCGGGCAGTCGTTCCGAGATTTCATGGCGGGCCGGCTGCCGGCCCTGCCGGGCGAACTGCCGACCATGAAGGACTGGGAAGACCACATGACCACGGCCTTCCCCGAGGTGCGGCTCAAGACCTTCCTGGAAATGCGGGGTGCGGACGGCGGGCCCTGGGCCCGGCTGTGCGCGCTCTCGGCCTTCTGGGTCGGGCTGCTGTACGATACCGAAGCCCGCGACGCCGCCTGGGATCTGGTCAAGGACTGGACCGAGGACGAACGCGAGGCGATGCGCCGGGACGTGCCCCGCACGGCGCTCAAGATCCCGTTTCGCGATCGCCAGGTCAAGGACATCGCCTGCGAGGCGCTGTGCATCGCCCGCCAGGGGCTGAAGAACCGGGCGCGGCTCGACGCCGTGGGGCTGGACGAAAGCCATTTCCTGAAGCCCATGCACCAGATCTGTGATTCCGGCATGACTCCGGCCGAGGAGCTGCTGGTCGCTTACGAACGCCGCTGGAAGGGCAACATCGACCCCGTGTTCACGGAGTACGCCTACTAACTTTGCTTGCCCCCGGGCCGGGCGCGGGGTTAGGTTCCCGCTCCATTTCAGACCCGAAGAGCCCGAATCATGACCGATCTGCGCGAAATAGCCGAAAACGCCAATGCCTGGCCCTTCGCCGAGGCCCGCGAGCTGTTGAAGCAGCTCGGCGGCAAGCTGCCGGAAAAAGGTTATGTGCTGTTCGAAACGGGCTACGGCCCCTCGGGCCTGCCGCATATCGGGACCTTCGGCGAGGTCGCGCGCACGACCATGGTGCGCCACGCCTTCGAAACGTTGACCGGCATGCCGACCAGGCTGTTCGCGTTCTCGGACGACATGGACGGGCTGCGCAAGGTGCCGGAAAACCTGCCCAACCAGGACATGCTGGCGGAAAACCTGGGCAAGCCGCTGACCTCGATCCCCGATCCCTTCGGCACCCACGAAAGCATGGGTCATCACAACAACGCGCGGCTGCGCGCGTTCCTCGACGGCTTCGGCTTCGACTACGAATTCAAAAGCTCGACCGAGTGCTACAAGGCCGGCGAGTTCGACGCCACGCTGCTGACCCTGCTGCAACGCTATGACGCGGTGATGAAGGTCATCATCCCGACGCTCGGCGAGGAACGGCGCGTGACCTATAGCCCCTTCCTGCCGGTCTGCCCCAAGACCGGGCGCGTGCTGCTGGCCCCCGTGCTGGAAACCAACCCGGACGCCGGCACCATCGTCTACGAGAACGAGGACGGCGAAAAGGTCGAAACCCCCGTCACCGGCGGCCATTGCAAATTACAGTGGAAGCCCGACTGGGCCATGCGCTGGACGGCGCTCGGCGTCGATTACGAAATGTCCGGCAAGGACCTGATCGAATCCGTGAAGCAGTCGGGCGCCATCTGCCGCATCCTGGGCGGCAAGCCGCCCAAGGGCTTCACTTACGAGCTGTTCCTCGACGAGAACGGCGAGAAGATTTCCAAGTCCCGCGGCAACGGCCTGACCATGGAAGAATGGCTCGCCTACGCGCCGCCGGAAAGCCTGTCCCTGTTCATGTTCCAGAAGCCGAAGACGGCGAAACGCCTGCACTTCGACGTGATCCCGAAGAACGTCGACGACTATCTGTCGCACCTCTCGGCCTATCCCGATCAGGACGCCGCGCAGAAGCTCGCCAATCCGGTCTGGCACATCCATTCCGGCAATCCGCCGACCCCCCAGGCGGCGCTCAGCTATTCGATCCTACTCAATCTGGCCGGTGTGTGCGGGACCGAGGACAAGTCCGTCCTCTGGCATTTCATCTCGCGCTACCGCCCGGACCTGACGGCCGAAAACGCCCCCTTCATCGACGGGCTGGTCGGCACGGCCATCGCCTACTACCGGGATTTCATCAAGCCGGCCAAGGTCTACCGTGCGCCGACGGATGCCGAACGCGCCGCCCTCCAAGACCTTGCCGACACCCTCAAGGGCATGGACGCGACGTCGGAGGCCGAGGAGTTGCAGACCCAGGTCTACGAGGTCGGCAAGCGCCACGGTTTCGAGAACCTGCGTGACTGGTTCAAGGCGCTTTATGAAATCCTGCTGGGCCAGTCCCAGGGCCCGCGCATGGGTTCCTTCATCGCCCTTTACGGCGTCAACGAGACCGTCGCCCTGATCGACCGGGCGCTGGCGGGCGAGGACCTGGCGCAAAGCGCCTGACGTTCGGGGTCTTCCGGCAAGGAAATCCGCTGCGGCGGTCACGGTTTTTCCAATGGCGAAAAGGCTTTATCCGTAATATAGGAATAAAATCTTGATTTCGCCGACAAAACTGTCTATGTCTGATGCGTCCGATCGGGGGACGTGCGGCCGCGGCGCCTCGTCCGCGATCTTGGCCCTGCCCTGGAAATTCAGACTCCCAGAAACATCGACGCCGTCGCCAGGAATCCACTCATCAGGATTGTGAACAACGTCGGCAGGAGCACGGCGAGGAAAAGAGACGTCCGCCTCGCATCCGGGAACAGGGCCAGGATTTTCCAACGCAGTGCCCCCTCGGCGCAGGCGAAGGCAATGGTCGTCCAAACCGCGAGCGCCAAAAGCGGGTTATCCGACAACAAGGAAAACACCGGGCTCAAGCCGACCGCGATCAGGGTGATCGGCAGGGTAATGATCAGCTCGATCAGCAGGATATCCCGAAGCCGGGTCACGACGGGCGGTCGCACGGCGATGTCGAGAAACGCCACCTTGGCGATCAACCCGCCAACGATCGTCCATAGATAGACCGGCGACGCGACAATCGCCAAGGCGACCGGCTTGGGCAGGCTTTCAATGAACGCCACCACGCCGGCGGGCAGCCGGAATGCCTGAATGGCATCGGCGAACGTAAACGCAAGAACGGGTAGCCCCAGCAAATAGGCGATCATGATCGTCAGGCCGGTTACGCCCAACTTGCGGTCCTTCCACATCCGTAACACCTCCACACGCCATATCGAATGTTCGTTCTGAAATGCACTTTAAAGGAGCATATCCATGGAGCCTGGAATTTACCTAGAACTTACGCCCGCTCAATCGAGCGGGATTAATCTTTGGGACGACAAGCATGCCTATCTCGTCTACCGCAAGGCGAACGGCGACACGGAAGTGATCCGTGGCGGACCCGGATTCCGTTCAGCTTCCAGGGGCCGCAACGGCGGCTTGGCCATTCAGGCCGAAGTCGGCAAAAGCCTGTATCAGAGCCAGGACAAGTATGAGGCTGGTGAGCGTCCTGACTCACGTCCCTCGCGGCGCTTGGATATCGCGGCGGCCGACCTGGACAAGGTCTGGATGCGGATGAGGCGGAAGGCCGAAGAAATCGGTGCGGCCGGACTTTCCTATCGTGCGGATACGGAACCGGACGATCCCGACCAAACCAGCAACTCCGTCGTGCGTGCGGCCCTGCGCCGCGCGGCGGCGGCCTGGGGACGCCCGGGGGTCGAGGAGGGACTGGCGCTTGGACGGTTCGACGGCTTTGTGCGTAATGCCGAGGCCGGAGGCCTCAGAACGGCGGCCAAAACGGCCTTTGCGCCGCTGTTTCCCGCAAGCACCGCGCGGCCGGGCGGGCCGCGGCCCGAAGGCTATGGCCTGCAGATGGCCGTCAACGACCTGGGGCAGGAAATGATGGGGCGGAACCTACCGGCCCTTGAAAGAGGACGGGGATATCGGGCCCAAGACGGAAGCCGCCTTCCATGACGTGCTGCGGGCCTCCGGGCCGGACCGCTTCGTCGGCCGGCTCGGCAAACGGCTCGGCTTTTTCGGCGCGGCCGGGGACACGGCGGACGTGGCCTGAAATCAGGCCCCCGTGCCGCCCACCGTCAGCTGATTGACCAGCAGCGTCGGCTGGCCGACGCCCACGGGCACGCCCTGGCCGTCCTTGCCGCAGGTGCCGATGCCCGGGTCCATTTCCATGTCGTTGCCGACCATGCCGACGTGGTTCAGCACGTCCTTGCCGTCGCCGATCAGGGTTGCCCCTTTCAGGGGCCGGCCGATCTTGCCGTTCTCGATCTCGTAGGCTTCCGTGCAGGAGAACACGAACTTGCCCGACGTGATGTCGACCTGGCCGCCGCCGAAGGACACGGCGTAAACGCCTTTCTTCACGGAGGCGAGAATTTCCTTGGGGTCCTTGTCGCCGCCCAGCATGTAGGTGTTGGTCATGCGGGGCAGGGGCTGGTGGGCGTAGCTTTGGCGCCGCCCGTTGCCCGTGGGCGCCATGCCCATGAGCCGCGCGTTGGTGCGGTCCTGCATGTAGCCCTTGAGGATGCCGTCCTCGATCAGCACGGTGTTCTCGGCCGGCGTGCCCTCGTCGTCGATGGTCAGTGAGCCGCGCCGGTCCTGTATCGTGCCGTCGTCGACCACGGTGACGCCCTTGGCGGCCACGCGCTCGCCCATCAGGCCGGAAAACACCGACGTCTTCTTGCGGTTGAAGTCGCCTTCCAGCCCATGGCCGATGGCTTCGTGCAAAAGGATGCCGGGCCAGCCCGGACCGAGCACCACGGGCACCTCGCCCGCCGGGGCGGGAACGGATTGCAGATTGACCTCGGCCTGGCGGAAGGCCTCGTCGACCACGGCCTTCCAGCTGGCCGCGTCCATGTAGCGTTCGTAGGTCACGCGCCCGCCGACGCCGTAGCCGCCGGTTTCCATGCGCCCGTCCTGTTCCAGCACGACCGAGACGTTCATGCGCACCAGGGGGCGGATGTCGGCGACCCGATGGCCGCCCGAACGCAGAATCTGCACCGCCTGCCAGTTGCCGAGGATCGACGCCGAGACCTGGCGCACGCGGGCATCCTTGCCCCGGGCATAGGTGTCGATGGCGCGGAGCAGGTCGACCTTTTCCTGGAAATCGACGAGTGCCAAGGGATTGTCTTCCATGTACAGCGCCCGGTTGGTGCCGTTGGGGGCGGCGGCCAGGCTGCCCGTATGACCCCGGCGCACGGCCTTCACCGTTTCCCCGGCGCGGCCGATGGCGGCCTCCGACAGTTCCGAGGCGTGGGAATAGCCGGTGCTTTCGCCCGCGATGGCGCGCAGGCCGAAGCCCTGGGCGGTGTCGAAGCTGGCGGTCTTGATCTGCCCGTCGTCGAGCACCAGGCTTTCCGATTGCCGGTATTCCAGGAACAGTTCGCCGTCGTCCATGCCGGTCAGGGCATTGTCGAGCAGGCCCTGCACGCGGCCCCGGTCCATGCCGGTACGGTTGAAGAACAGGTCGTCGGTGGCGGCAAGATCGGTCATGGCATCCCTTAGGGTTAAACGGCGGGGCTAAGCGGCGGCGTTGAAATTTAATGGGCGCGAAACGCCCTTGTCCTGGTTATATAGGGGCCGTTGAAGGCATTTTCGAGTATACGGGTGACCATGTTCAAGGAACATCCCCTGCGCCGCGCCCTCGCGGAAGAAATTCATGCCCGCCCCCCGGCGGACCTGACGGCCCCCGTGCAGGTCTCGCATATCGCCCTGATTTCGGGCGAGGACGGCATGGCGCCCCACGTCGCCCATCTGGAAGCGCTCTGCAAGCACTTCCGGGTCTCCCCGCCGTCGGCGGACGCGACCCATTTTTCGGCCGAACTGGGCGAGATCGGCCTGAAGTGGGAACGCCATACGGAATTCTCCACCTTCACCATCATCCGCCCGGGCGCCTTCGCCCAGCCGTTCAAGGGCACGGCCGTGGATGGCCTGCCCAAGGACTGGCTGACGAACCTGCCGGGCCGGGTCATCGCCGCCTGCCACGTGGCGGTGGAAACGGGCCAGGGCAGCCACCGCACGCCCTCCGACCTGGCCGGTCTGTTCGACAACAACCCGTTGAACGGCTCCATCGTGTCCGGCGGCAACGCCTGGCTGTGGACGGATTTCCAGCTTCATGCGGACGGCTTCACCCGGTTTTTGTTCAACGTCGGCGAAATCACGCCGCCGACCCTGGGCCGCCTGATCCAGCGCATGCTGGAAATCGAGACCTACCGCATGATGGCCATGCTGGCCTTTCCGCTCGCCAAGGAATCGCGCCCGCGCCTGACCGCCGTGGAAACCAAGCTAGGCGGCATCATCGCGCGGCTCGGCACCCGCGAGGCGGTCGAGGACGAACGCCAGCTGCTCGACGATCTGTCGGCGCTGGCGGCCGAGACCGAGGCCGTCAACGTGGCGACCGCCTACCGCTTCGCCGCCGCCCGCGCCTATCACGAACTGATCAAGCGGCGCATGGCGTCGATGCGGGAAGAGCGCATGGAAGGCGTGCCGCCGGCCATGGACTTTCTCGACCGCCGCTTCGCGCCGGCCATGGAATCCTGCGAAAACCTGGCGACGCGGGTGGAAAGCCTGTCGGGGCGCATCTCGCGCGCGACCTCGCTGCTGCGGACCCGGGTCGACGTGGCGTTGGAAGCCCAGAACCGCGATCTCCTGGAATCCATGAACCGCCGCGCGCGGCTGCAACTGCGCCTGCAGGAAACGGTCGAGGGCCTGTCCGTCGTCGCCATCAGCTACTATCTGCTGTCGCTCATTTCCTACCTGGCCAAGGGGGCGAAGACGGCGGGCCTGTCGCATTTTGATCCCTATGTCGTCGTCCTGGCCGCCTTCGTGCCCGTGGTCGCCGGCATATGGTTCGGCGTTAAGCGCATGCGCCGGGTGATTTCAAAATCGGCGGACGGAAAGCCGACGCCGGACCTTTAACCGGCCGCAAACGGTATATTTACAGACGACGTTCGACCGTGCTGCGCAAGGCTGCTCAGTGCGCGGCCGCGAAATCCGCCAGCAGTTGCTCGAACTCCTCCGGCGGGGGGTATCCCGCGTAGCTGCGCCTTGCCGGCGTGTCGGCCCAGGGAAGTTTTTCCGCTGTCATGGTTTCGATGAACGGCTTGGTCCAGACGGGGTCTTGGAACAGGGTCGGACGGACATTGACCAGCGCGGGCAGGGTTGCGATCCGGGTGAACATCCAGGTTTTGCAGTCCGGACAGAAATAATGGTCCAGGTCGGGGCCTTGGATGCCGCCCTTGACCGGTGTGCCCTTGGTGACCTGAAAGGCCTCGGCCGGGAACATGGCGGATAGGGAGTAGGCGCTGGCGCTCATGCGTTGGCAGCCCCGGCAATGACAGGCCGAGGTCATTACGGCGGGGGCGGAAACGCTGAACGTGGTATTGCCGCAACGGCAGGCACCTGATAGCGGCGGTTGATCATCTGGCACGGTATGCTCCTTCGGTATGCTGGCAACATACCGTGCGCCGCCGCTCATGCCGAGACACTTGCTGGCCCCTTTGGCCCTTGACGTTTTCCGGGGCGGCTGTATTTTTCAGCTTCGTGGTGATTTGTTCGACCAGCTTGCGGCCACGTTAAAAATCCCGCTAAACGGTCTGTGGCGTTCTCGCCCTGACCCTTTGTTTTTTAGCGGTCGGGGTTTTTTATGGCCGGGCCGAACCTGTAATTCAGCCTGCCTGGAATAATGAAGAGAGCGTGAGATGACTGACGACAACAACAATCCCGAAACCTGGCGCCCGGCGACCCAGATGGTGCGCGGCGGCACCCTTCGTTCCAACTTCGAGGAAACGTCGGAGGCCATTTTCGCGACCTCGGGCTACGTCTACGCCTCGGCGGAACAGGCGGAACAGGCCTTCAAGGGCGAGGTCGATCGCTACATCTATTCGCGTTACGCCAATCCGACCGTGGTCATGTTCGAACGCCGCATGGCGCTTCTCGAAGGCGCCCAATTCGGCATGGCCTTCGGCAGCGGCATGGCCGCCATGTTCGCGTCGCTCGCCAGCTTCGTGAAGGCGGGCGACCGGGTGGTCGCGTCGCGGGCTCTGTTCGGGTCGTGCCTGTATGTGGTTCAGGACCTGCTGCCGAAATACGGGGTCGAGACGGTCCTGGTCGACGGCACGGACCTGGCGCAATGGGAAGCGGCCTTGTCCAAGCCGACCGTCGCCGTGTTCCTGGAAACGCCGTCCAACCCCTGTCTCGACATCATCGACGTCCAGGCCGTGGCCGACCTGACCCATAAGGCCGGCGGGCGGCTGATCGTCGACAACGTGTTCGCCACGCCGGTACTGCAAAAGCCGCTGACCCTGGGGGCCGACATCGTGATGTATTCGACCACCAAACATGTCGACGGTCAGGGCCGTTGCATGGGCGGGGCACTCCTGACCAACGACGAAGCCTATTACGCGGACCATCTGGTGCCCTGGATGCGCCACACCGGCCCGGCCATGAGCCCGTTCAACGCCTGGACCATGCTGAAGGGGCTGGAGACCATCAATATCCGCGTGCGCCAGCACTGCGCCAACGCGCGCGCCCTGGCTGAGTTTCTCGAAGACCAGGCGGGGATCGTCAAGGTGCTCTATCCGGAACTGAAATCCCATCCGCAGCACGATCTGGCCATGAAGCAGATGGCGGCGGGCTCGACCATGCTGTCGTTCGAACTGGCGGGCGGGAAGGCGGCGGCGTTCCGCTTCCTCAACGCCCTCAACCTGGTCGATATCTCCAACAACCTCGGCGACACCAAGTCGTTGACCACCCATCCAGCGACCACGACGCACCAGCGCCTGACGCCGGAAGACCGCGCGGCACTCGGCATCGGCGACGGGCTGATCCGGCTGTCGGTCGGGCTCGAGGATGTCGAGGATCTGAAGGAAGATTTGGCGCGGGGCCTGAAGGCGGCGAACGGCTGATCCGGTCAGAGGGCGGCCCGGGCCGGGGTTACTTCTGCACCCAGGGCAGGCCGTCGACTTTCCAGCCGCCCGTGGTGCCGCGGTGGTTGTCCGCGTCCTTGTCGCCCTCGAAGCCGGTCAGGATGTTGTAGGACTTGGCGTAGCCCGCCTGCGTCGCGGCCTTGGCGGCGGCGATGGAGCGCACGCCCGAGCGGCACAGGAACAGCACGGTCGCGTCCTTGTCGGCGACCTGATCCTCCAGGTCGTCCGTGAACTCGGGATTGACGTCACCCTTGGGAAACAGAACCCAGGAAATCATCCGCAGTTCCTTGCCCAGCGGCGACAGGTCCGGCAGGCCGACATAGGCCCATTCCGCATGGGTGCGCACGTCGACCAGCACGGCCTTGGGGTCCTTCTGAAGAAGCTCCCAGGCGTCCTTGGGCGTAATGTCTCCGGCGTATCCGTCCGTCATGGGTGTCGTTCCTGGTTCGCTCGGCCCGTTCCGAGACGCGGCCCATGTATCGCGCAGCCGGCCCTAGGCGTCCAGCACTTTCAACATTTCCGGGACGGTCACGAACTTCTCGCGCGGATTGCCGCTGCCTTCGGCGCGGGCGACCTCGGCGGCCTCGATCTTCTTCCAGTCGTCGAAGTTGACGACGCGCACGCCGCGTTCCTCAAGAACGGGGGCGAGGGCCGCGCGTCCCGGCTTGCCGCCGCCGTTTTCGGCGATGGCCTTGAAGTCCTGGCAGATGTATTCGGCGACGGTCACGCCGTCGGGCCGATTGGATGAAATCACCCCCGTGGGCCCGCGCTTGATCCAGCCGACGGCGTACAGCCCGTCATCGACCCGCCCGTCCCGGTTGGGAATGATGCCGGCCTTGTCGTCGAACGGCGCGCCCTCGATGGGGTCGGAGCGGTAGCCGATGGCGGCGATCACCAGGCCGCAGGGAATTTCGAACAATTCGCCCGTGCCTTCGGCGCGGCCGTCGACGACGCGGGTGCGCTCGAAACTCACGGCCTCGACCCGGTCGTCGCCCAGGATCGCCACCGGTTGGGCGAAGAATTCGAAATGGATGCGCTTGGGCTTGGCGTCCGGGTCGTTCGTCGCGTAGTCGCGCAGGTTCGCCAGATTGCGTTCCGCCAGGCGCTTGTCGCGCGGGTCCATGTCGTCGGGGACGCTGTCCGGTAGCTGTTCGGCGCGGGCCAGGGGCACCGCCCGTTCCAGCTCGCCCAGTTCGCGCAGTTCCACATTGGTGAACTTGGCGTCGAGCGGACCGCGCCGGCCGGTCAGGTAGACGTCGGTCAGGGGGGCGGTCTCGATCATCGCCATGGCATGGGCGGCGATGTCGGCGCCCGCCATGCCTTCGCGCGATCGCACCAGCACGCGGGCGCAATCCAGCGCCACGTTGCCGTTGCCGATGACGACGGCGGCCCGGATGTTGAGGTCCGGTTCCAGGTCGCGGAAATCGGGATGGCCGTTGTACCAGCCGACGAAGGCGGCGGAGCCGTGCACGCCGGCCTTGTCGGCGCCCGGGATGGTCAGCTTGCGGTCGCTGGGTGCCCCCACGGCCAACACCACGGCGTCGTACATCTCGCGCAGTTCGGCCAGGGAGACGTCCTTGTTGACCTCGACGTTGCCGAAATAGCGAACCTGTTCGAACAGGGCCGTCTGCTCGTACTTGCGCGCGACCTTCTTGGTGGTCTGATGGTCCGGCGCCACGCCGCCCCGGATCAGGCCGTAGGGTGTGGGCAGGCGTTCGATGATGTCGACCTGGACGTCGCAGCCGCCATTGACCAGAGCATCCGCCGTGTAGAAACCGGCGGGGCCCGACCCGATGATGGCGACGGTGATGGTCATCGGTCCTGGTTAACCCCTACCTGCGGTAAGGTCAATCCACCGTCCATGTCCGCCCGGCGCGCAGCAGCTTGTTGAAGTCGGGCTTTTCCGCCGGCGTGTGGCTGCGGACCAGGTCGCCGACCTCGTCGTCATAGCTTTGTCCCGGCGCCGAGTAGAGCACGCCGAGCGCCACCGGCAGGGCGGGCGGCTCCATATGGGCGAGCAGGGTGGCGATCATCCGGTTGGTTTCGTCATGGACCAGGATGTCGCTTTCGTTCACGCCGTTCTCGCCGATCACCACGGCTTCCAAAGATAGGGTCTGGGTGTTCAGGCGCAGACCTTTTTCCCCGTCCTTGCCGAAGGTCAGCGGCTTGCCGTGTTCGACATAAATCTGCCGGTCCGACGCCACGTCGCGGGCCGTGAAGTTTTCGAACACGCCGTCGTTGTAGACCTTGCAGTTCTGGAAAATCTCGACGAAGGACGTGCCCTTGTGGGCATGGGCGCGGGCCAATACGTCGGGCAGGTGTTTCTGGTTCGAATCGATGCCGCGCGCGACGAAGCGCGCCCCGGACCCGAGCGCGAACACGGTCGCCGAGGCCGGATTGTCCAGCGAGCCCCAGGGCGTGGAGGGCGAGCGCGTGCCCTGGCGCGAGGTCGGCGAATACTGCCCCTTGGTCAGGCCGTAGATTTCGTTGTTGAACAACAGGAACTGCAAATCGACGTTGCGGCGAAGCAGGTGGAACAGGTGGTTGCCGCCGATCGACAGGGCGTCGCCGTCGCCGGACACGACCCAGATATCCAATCCCGGATTGGCCAGCTTCAGGCCCGTGGCGAAGGCCGGGGCCCGGCCGTGGATGGTATGGAAGCCGTAGGTCTTCACGTAATAGGGAAAGCGCGCGGCGCAGCCGATGCCGGACACGAACACCGTGTTTTCAGGCCTGGCACCAATGTCGGCGAGCGTCTTCTGCACGCCCTTGAGGATGGCGTAGTCGCCGCAGCCGGGGCACCAGCGTACTTCCTGGTCCGTGGCGAAATCCTTGGGCGTCAGCTTCTCGGGCGGGGTGACGACGTTCATCTCAGTTCTCCAACCGGGCGCGGATCGCGTCCTCGATTTCGATGATCTTGAAGGGCTGGCCGGACACCTTGTTCAGGCCCTCGGCCGGGACCAGGTATTCGGCGCGCAGCACGTTGACGAGCTGCCCATGATTCATTTCCGGCACCAGCACCTGATCGAAGCCCTTCAGCAGGTCGCCCAGGTTTTCCGGGAACGGCCAGATGTGGCGGATGTGGATATGGCTGACGTCCAGGCCTTGCGTGCGCAGGTTGGCGACGGCGCGGCTGATCGGACCGTAGGTCGATCCCCAGCCGACGACGGCGAGCTTGCCCGACGTGGCGCCGTCCTCGACGCCCTGGGCCGGAATGTCGCGGGCGATGCCGTCGATCTTGGCGAACCGGGTGTCGGTCATCTTCTGGTGGTTGCCGGGATCGTAGGAAATGTTGCCGGAATCGTAATCGCGCTCGATCCCGCCGATGCGGTGTTCCAGCCCCGGCGTGCCCGGCACGGCCCAGACCCGGGCCAGGGTGTCGGCGTCGCGCATGAAGGGATGGAAGCCTTCCGGGTCGGTGCGGAAATTGACCGGGATCTTGGCGTAATCGTTGATGTCGGGGATGTTCCAGGGTTCGGCCGCGTTGCCGATGTAGCCGTCGGTCAGGATGAACACCGGCGTCATGTACTTGATGGCGATGCGCACGGCCTCGATCGCGACCTCGAAGCAGTCGGCGGGCGAGCGCGCGGCCAGCACGCAAAGGGGGCTGTCGGCGTTGCGGCCCAGAACGGCCTGATACAGGTCCGACTGTTCCGTCTTGGTCGGCATGCCGGTCGACGGCCCGGCGCGCTGCGAGTTGACGATGACCAGGGGCAGTTCCGTCGAAATGGCGAGACCGATGGCCTCGGTCTTCAGCGCGATGCCGGGGCCCGACGAGGAGGTGACGCCGAGCGATCCCCCGAACGACGCCCCGATGGCGGCGCAGGCGGCGGCGATCTCGTCCTCGGCCTGGAAGGTGACGACGTTGTGGTCGATCATCTTGGACAGGGAATGCAAAATCTGTGATGCCGGGGTGATGGGGTAGGACGCGAACACCATCTTGATGTCGGCCAGGTGCGTGCCCGCCGCCAGACCCCAGGCCAGGGCGTCGGCCCCGGTCACGGTGCGGTAGGTGCCGGGCGCGATGTCGGCGGCGTCGACGTGGAAGCCGTGGACGCCGTCGGGCAGTTCCATGGTTTCGGCAACCGTGTGCCCCGCGTCCATGGCGGCGACGTTGGCGGCGGCCACGTCCGGGCGCTTGCCGAACTTGGCGATCAACCAGTCGGCGGTCGGCTTGCGGTCGCGGCCGTACATCCAATAGACGAAGCCCAGCGTCCACATGTTCTTGCAGCGCAGCGCCTCCTGCTTGGACAAGCCCGTGTCCTTGACCGCTTCCATGGTCAGCTTGGAGATGTCCAGCGCGACCAGACGATAGCCGTCCAGGCTGCCGTCCTCGAGGGGGTTTTCCGTGTAGCCGGCCTTGCGCAGGTCGCGTTCGCCGAAGCTGCCCGTGTCGGCGATGATGATGCCGCCCTGCTTCAATCCTCCCAATTCCACCTTCAGCGCCGCCGGGTTCATGGCGATCAGCATGTCGAAGGCGTCCCCCGCGGTCTTGATCACGCGCGAGCCGAAATTGATCTGGAACGACGACACGCCGAAGGTCGTGCCGGCGGGGGCGCGGATTTCAGCGGGGAAATCGGGGAAGGTCGAAAGATCGTTGCCGGCGAAGGCGGTGGCCAGGGTGAACTGTCCGCCCGTCAACTGCATGCCGTCGCCGGAATCGCCGGCAAAGCGGACGACGGCGGATTCGACGGTTTCGCGGTGGGAAGGGACGGAAGATTTCTCGGCAAGTGCGGTGTTGGACATATGTTGGCGATCCATTGACGTTCAACCGGCGTTCATGGAAACGGCGGTTGCGATGTGGGCTCACGACCGGCGCCCGCCAGCCGTCGATGCCTTGAAGAACCGCCCTGCGAGGCCGTTACTTCATGATTGCAAATTATCTAGTGCACCCCATGGCGCAGAACAACCACAGTTTAAGTAGTGTTACAGTCCACGATTATCCTGGCCCCGGGACCCTTGCGGGCCATATTTAAGACCGGAACCCATCGCGCATCCACAACCAAGACGGAATATCATGACCGCCACAGGCAATATTATCGACCGGCTTCAATCACTTATCGGCAAGGCCGAGGCGCTGGGCGCCGACGCGGCGGACGCGGTATTCGTCCGTTCGGCGTCGCTGTCGCTGTCGCAGCGGCTGGGAAATCCCGAAGATTTGATGAGGTCGGAGGATAACGATCTGGGCCTTCGCGTGTTCGTCGGCAAGCGTCAGGCGGTGGTTTCGTCGTCGGATATGTCCGATTCGGCCCTTGATGAGCTGGCCGAGCGCGCCGTCGCCATGGCCCGCAACGTGCCCGAGGATGCCTTCTGCGGTCTTGCCGACCCGGACCAGTTGGCGACCGAACTTGCCGACATCGACGACTTCGATCCGTCCGAGCCCACGGCCGAGGATCTGATCGCGCTGGCCGCCCGGACCGAGGACGCGGCCCGCGCCGTGCCCGGCGTGACCAATTCGGAAGGGGCCAGCGCCAGTTGGAGTTCGAGCGAGATCGCGCTGGTGACCTCCACCGGCTTCGCGCAGACCCGGCAGGCGTCGCGCCACAGCATCGGCGTCTCGGTCCTGGCCGGCACGGGCACGGCGATGGAACGGGATTACGATTACGACACCAAGGTCTACGCCGCCGACCTCGCCGACGCCGAAGCGATCGGCCGCTCGGCCGGTGAAAAGACGGTCAGGCGTCTCAACCCGCGCAAGGTCTCAACCCAGCAGGCGCCGGTGATCTTCGATCCGCGCGTCGCCAACACCATCCCGGGGCATATGTCCTCGGCTATCAACGGGTCTTCCGTGGCGCGGGGCACGACGTTCCTCAAGGACGCCATGGGCACGCAGATTTTCGCCGACGGCGTGACCATCGTCGATGATCCGCACCGCCGCCGCGGTCTGCGCTCCAAACCGTTCGACGGCGAGGGCGTGGCGACGCGGCGCCTGAACGTGGTCGAGGACGGTCGCCTGACGACCTGGATTCTCGACTGCCGCTCCGCCCGGCAACTGAAGCTCGCGACCACGGGCCATGCGTCGCGCGGCACCTCGTCGCCGCCGTCGCCGTCGGCGTCGAACCTGTACATGGAGGCGGGCACCATTTCGCCGAAGGACCTGATCGGCGGGATCAAGCAGGGCCTTTACGTGACGGAGCTGATCGGCATGGGCGTGAACGGCGTGACCGGCGATTATTCGCGCGGCTGTTCCGGGTTCTGGATCGAGGACGGGGAACTGACATTCCCGGTCAGCGAATTGACCATCGCCGGTAATCTGAAGGACATGTTCAAGGCCGTCACCCCGGCCGATGATCTGGAATTCAAATACGGCACCAACGCGCCGACCCTGCGCATCGACGGCATGACCGTGGCCGGGAAATGACGGCATGACCACGACCACGAACCGCCAGATCATTTTCAAATCCCGGCCCGAGGGCTGGGTGACCTTGGACAACTTCGACGCCCGCGATACGGCGATGCCCGATGTCGGCGACGGCGACGTGCTGGTCCGCGCGATCTACATGTCACTCGACCCCTACATGCGGGGGCGCATGGATGCGAGCAAATCCTACGCCGCCAGCTTCCAGGTCGGCGCCCCGCTGCAAGCCCGCGTGATCGGCCGGGTCGCGGCCTCGAAAAACGCCGACTATCCGGAAGGCACCCTGGTGTTCGGCACGCTCGATTGGGCCGATGTCACCCTGGCGCCGGGCGGCAAGGGGCTGAAGAAGATCGATCCCGCCGCCGCCGACGTGCCGCTGACCTGGCACCTGGGGGCGCTGGGCATGCCGGGCATGACCGCCTGGGTCGGGCTCGGCTTCACCGACCCGAAACCGGGCGACACCCTGTTTGTTTCCGCCGCCTCCGGCGCCGTGGGACAGATCGTCGGCCAGATCGGCCGCCTGCGCGGCTGCCGCGTCGTCGGTACGGCGGGCACGGATGCCAAGGTGGCGTATCTTACGGACGACCTCGGCTTCGATGCGGCCTTTAATTACCGGACCGCCGGTGACGATGTGTTGGGTGCGCTTCAGGCTGCCGCCCCCGACGGCATCGACATCTATTTCGACAATGTCGGCGGACAGATCCTCGAAGCGGCCCTCGACGCCGCCAACCGGTTCGCCCGCTTCGTCGAATGCGGCATGATCTCGCAGTACAACCTGACCCGCGACGAAACCCCCGGCATCCGCAACATGACCCATGTCGTGCGCAAGGCGATCCGCATGCAGGGCTTCATCGTCTCCGACCACGCCGACCGGCGTGCCGAGTTCGACGCGGAGATGATCGATTGGTTGAAGGCAGGAAAGATCAAATACCGGATCGATGTGGCCGACGGCCTGGACGCCGCCCCCGCCGCCTTCATCGCCATGCTGAAGGGCGAGAACTTCGGCAAGCAGGTGGTGCGGATCAGCGCCGAGGACTGATCTCTAGACCAGCTTCGGGAAATCCGTGACGCCCACGTCATGCCCCATCTGGGTCAGGATCGTCGTTAATTGCCCCCGGTGATGGGTCTGGTGGTTGAACATGTGGCTGACCAGGACCCAGCGCGGCTGGTTGAAGGTCAGGTTGTCCGTGCGCGACGTCCAGGCCACCGTTTCCGACAGCCATGAATCCGTCAGGGCCGCTGTCCAGGCCGTGATCTCATCGTCCAAGGTTTCCCGCGCGGCCCGCATTTCGTCGAAGTCGGAAAACAGGTCTACGCCCGTGCCGGGGGTCGGGCGGCTGCCGCCGTCGAACCTGTTCATCCAGGCGTTGTCCCCGAACATCAGATGGTTGAGCGTGCCGTGCACGGATTTGAAGAACGCCCCCCGGTCGGCCTTGCGCTCGGTATCCGGGATATCGGCGCAAACGGCGTAGACGGCGTCGTTCATGGCGCGGTTGTATCGGGCAAAGGCCTGATAGAGGGCGGGCGTGGACATGGCGGGCTCCTTTGGCTGTCGGGCGCAGTCTAGGAAGGAACGGCCCGGGCGACAAAGGGCAAGGTTGGAAAAAACGTTATGCGGGGACCAACATGTCCAGGCGGTCGGCCGCGATGCGGGCGTCCAAGGGCAGGCGGGTGACGATGTCGCCGTCGCCCTGCACCGGCTCGCCGGCCATGCCCTCGACGATGATCGAGGTCGCGGGCAGGACCTCGTAGTCGGGCAGCTTGTCGAGCCGGCCCAGGATCATCCAGACGGTGTAACGCAGGGCACTCCACGGCCCCACCGACTTGAACAGGCAGACATGCAGACGGGGGTCGCCGAGCGCCGCGTCCTTGGCGCAGACGAAGCGCCCGCCGTAGAAATGGCCGTTGGCGAACACGGCCGAGCCCACGTCATAGGGTTTGCCGTCGACGATCAGCCGGTAGGACCGGAACTTGTAGCGAAAGAAACCGCGGAGCGTTTCCCACACATAGGCCATCTTTCCGATCAGGCGTTTCAGTCCCGCATCGACCGAGGCCACGACATGCGCGTCGAAGCCGACCCCGGCCATCATCACGAAGCGCCGCCCGTTGACCTCGCCCAGGGTGACCGGCCGGGTGCGGCCGAGGGCGATGGTGCGGGCCAGGCCGACGTCGTCTGTCGGCAGGTCCAATTCGGCGGCCAGCACGTTGGCGGTGCCGAGCGGGATGATGCCGAGCGGCACCTGCCGTCCCGCCAGGCCGTTGATGACCTCGTTGATGGTACCGTCGCCGCCGGCCGCGACAATCACGTCATAGACCTCCGCCGGGGCCTCGCGGGCCGTGCGTTCGCCGTCGCCCCGCGCCCGGGTTTCGTGCAGCGTGACGTCGGCGCCGAGGCTCCACATGATCTCCAGAATACGCTGTAGGCGCGCGCGCCGACGGGCGCCGGCGGTCGGATTGAAGATCACAAGAACCTTGCGGGGAGCAGCCATCAGCGTGTCCGGCTCCCCCGGTAGGGCGTTTGAATCGGGCATGATGTGTCGTTTAGACCATTGAATGTGTCACTTTTGTTTCGACTATAATTTCAAATGTATTTCCCGTGTGTGAAGTTTCAATGACAGTGCCTGAAAGTAATGGCGGACATATGGCCGATTACATAAAAGTCACCACTAAATATAGGCCATGCGATAACAACCGCCGTGGACGACATGAACGCAGTTCAACAGAAGACGTCATTGAAATTCCGTTCCATCTGGATCTCCGACATTCACCTGGGCACCCGGGGGTGTCAGGCGGAAATGCTGCTCGATTTCCTCAAGCACACGGAATCGAAATACCTCTATCTGGTCGGCGACATCATCGACGGCTGGCGCATGCGCCGGGCCTGGTACTGGCGCCAGGCCCATAACGACGTAATCCAGAAGATTTTGCGCAAGGCGCGCAAGGGCACCCGCGTCGTCTACGTGCCCGGCAACCACGACGAAAACTTCCGCGATTTCTCCAACCACCGGTTCGGGCGCGTCGCCGTGCTGAACGAGGCCTACCACACCATGGCCGACGGGCGGCGCTTCCTGGTCATCCACGGCGACCAGTTCGACGGCGTCGTGAAATACGCCAAGTGGTTGGCCTTCCTCGGCGACAATGCCTACAACGCGGCCCTGATGCTGAACCTGTGGCTGAACATCGTCCGGCGCAAGCTGGGGTTCTCCTACTGGTCGCTGTCGGCCTACCTGAAACACAAGGTCAAGAACGCGGTCGAATTCGTGTCCAGTTACGAGGCGGCCGTGGTCGGCGAAGCCCGCAAATTGGGCGTGCAGGGCGTGATCTGCGGCCATATCCACACCGCCGAGATGCGTGACATGGACGGCATCCTCTACTGCAACGACGGCGACTGGGTCGAAAGCTGCACGGCCCTGGTCGAACACGAGGACGGCCGCCTGGAAATTCTCAAATGGGCGGAACTGCGCGGCCTATCCTTTCTAAGGGACGAAGACGCATGCGACTCCTCATCGTCACCGATGCCTGGCTTCCCCAAATCAATGGTGTCGTCCGAACCCTCGACACGCTGAGGCAGGGGCTGGAGAAACGCGGCCACCAGGTTCGCCTGGTGACGCCGGATCAGTTCCGCACCATACCTTGCCCGACCTATCCGGAAATCCGGCTGGCCCTGTTCCCGGGGCGCAAGGTCGCGGCCATGATCGAGGACTTCCGGCCCCAGGCGATTCATATCGCGACCGAGGGGCCCTTGGGCGTCGCCGCGCGGGCCCATTGCCTGCGTAACGGCTATCCCTTCACCACGGCCTATCACACGCGGTTTCCCGAATACGTCCACGCCCGCGTGCCGTTGCCGCTCGGCTGGCTTTACGCCGTGATGAAATGGTTCCACGGGCCGTCCTCGGCGATCATGGTGGCGACCCAGACCATCGAGGACGACCTGAAATCCCGGGGCTTCCGCCCGCCCGTCAGGCGCTGGTCGCGCGGCGTGTGGACGGACCTGTTCAAGCCCCGCGACAAGGCGTTTCTGGACGCCCCCCGGCCGATCAGCCTGTTCACCGGGCGGGTCGCCGTGGAAAAGAACATCGAGGCGTTCCTCAAGCTCGACCTGCCCGGTACCAAATACGTGGTCGGCGACGGTCCGCAGTTGGACGACCTGAAACGCAAATACCCCGCCGTGCGTTTCGTCGGCGTGAAGGAGGGGGAGGAACTGGCGAAATACTTCGCCGCCGCCGACGTCTTCGTGTTTCCGTCCCGGACCGACACCTTCGGGCTGGTCCTGCTCGAGGCCATGGCGTCCGGCGTGCCCGTCGCCGCATATCCCGTGCCGGGCCCCTTGGACGTGGTCAACCAGTCGGGGGCCGGGGTGCTGTCCGACGATCTCGCGGCGGCGGTCAAGGGGGCGCTCGCGATTCCCGCCGAGGCCTGCCGGAACCACGCCCTGAAATATTCCTGGGACGCCAGTTTCGACCAGTTCGAGGGCAATCTGCACGTGTTTCGCTGAGGCCTTTAGAACTCGCTTATAAATCCCTGAAATCACGCGGGATTCTTGGCCTTTCTCAGGCTACGTGGTAAAAGGTCCGACCCTGTCCCAGGAACCTTCGGAAGGACCCGAGGCCCGTGGCGTCCGCCATCGATACCCACTCCCCCGTCCATGCCTCCACGGCGAGCCTGCTCGGCCGGCTGTTCCGTGAAAGCATGCGTGGCTACGCGCGCTGGTTTTTCGCGGCGCTTGCCTGCATGGCGTTGATGGCGGCGGCGACGGCGGCCAGCGCCTGGCTGATGGAACCGGTGGTCAACGACATCTTCGTCAACCGTGACGAAACCATGCTGATGCCCGTGGGCCTGGCCGTGTTCGCCGTGTTCATCGTCAAAGGCCTGGCCAACTACGGGCAGGCGACGCTGATGGCCTATGTCGGGCTGCGCATCGTCACCGACAACCAGAACCGCCTGTTCGACAAGCTGTCGCGCATGGACGTGAAATTCTTTCAGGATTCCAACACGGGCGGGCTGATCTCGCGCTTCCTGGTCGACATCAATCAGATGCGCGGCGCCGTGTCCAACGCCTGGGTCTCGCTCGGCAAGGACGCCATGACCCTGATCGGCCTGATCGGCGTCACCTTCTACCAGGATTGGCGATTGGCGCTGATCGCCTTCATCATCTTCCCCGCCGCCCTCTTGCCCATCGTCAAGCTGGGCCGGCGCATGCGCAAGGTAACGGCCAACACGCAGCGTGAAATGGGCCTGTTCACGACGCTCCTGGAACAGACCATCCAGGGCATCCGCGTGGTCAAGGCGTACTCCATGGAAGCCTACGAGCGCGCCCGCGTCAGTGAAATCGTGGAGCGCGTGTTCAACCTGACCATGAAGGCCGAACGCACGCGGGCACTGTCCAGCCCGATCATGGAAACGCTGGGCGGCGTCGCCGTCGGCATCGTCATCTTCTATGGCGGCTACCGGGTGATCCATGGCAACACGGACGCGGGATCGTTCTTTTCCTTCATCACGGCGCTGCTTCTGGCCTACGAGCCCATGAAGCGGCTGGCCAATCTGAACGCCGCCCTGCAACAAGGTCTGGCCGGGGCCGACCGTCTGTTCCAGATGCTCGACATGGAACCGGCGATCCAGGAAGCCCCCGATGCCCGCAGCCTGCCCGCGCCGGTCAAGGGTGCGGTCGAATTCCGCAACGTCGGTTTCGCCTATACCCCGGACCGGGCGACCCTCAACGACCTTTCCCTCACCGTGCCGGCGGGCAAGACCGTGGCCCTGGTCGGTCCGTCCGGGGCGGGCAAGTCGACCATCCTCAACCTGATCCCCCGGTTCTACGACGTCGCTGAGGGCGCGGTGCTGGTCGATGGCGAGGACGTGCGCGGCCTGACCTTCGCGTCCTTGCGCGGCGCCATGGCCCTGGTCAGCCAGGAAGTCACCCTGTTCGACGACACGGTGCGCGCCAACATCGCCTATGGCCGGGCCGGGGCGAGCGAGGACGACATCGTTCAGGCGGCCAGGAACGCCGCCGCCCATGACTTCATCGCGGCCCTGCCCGACGGCTACGACACCCTGGTCGGCGAACAGGGGGTCAAGCTTTCCGGCGGCCAACGCCAGCGCCTGGCGATCGCGCGGGCCATGCTGAAGAACGCGCCGATCCTGCTGCTGGACGAGGCGACCTCAGCCCTCGATACGGAATCCGAACGTCAGGTGCAGGCGGCGCTCGACGCCCTGATGACCGACCGCACGACCCTGGTCATCGCCCACCGCCTGTCGACCGTGGTGCGCGCCGATCTGATCTGCGTCATCGTCGACGGCCGCGTCGCCGAACAGGGCAGCCATGCGGAACTGTTGGCCAGGGGCGGCCACTACAAACATCTCTATGAACTGCAATTCGCCGGGGAAACCGGGGATGCCGCCCGCCAGGCGGCGGGACGGTAACCGGCCCGGGCCGGTGATCCCGCCATGCTGAAACGGCTCCTGAAAAGCGACGGATTGCGCCGGGTGTTGTGCTGGTTGGGCTCGCTTTACATCCGGCTGGTCCATGCCACGGGGCGGTGGCGGGTGGTCGGCGGCGACGCGGCGCGCGCCCATTGGGCGGCGGGCAGGCCGTTCATCCTGTGTTTCTGGCACGGCCGGATTTTGATGATGCCCCATTGCTGGCCTCGCGATAAGGCGATCCACATGCTGATTTCCCAGCACCGGGACGGCCAGATCATCGCCCGCACGGTCGGCCATTTCGGCATCAGGACCGTGGCGGGCTCGTCGTCCCGGGGCGGGGCACAGGCGCTGCGCGCCATGGTCAAGGCGCTGAAGGCCGGCGACTGCGTCGGCATCACGCCCGACGGCCCCAGGGGGCCCCGCATGCGGGCGTCGGACGGCGCCGTCGCGTTGGCCAGACTTTCCGGCGTGCCGATCATCCCGGCGACCTTCGGGGCCGCGCGGGGGCGGGTGCTGCAAAGCTGGGATCGCTTCCTGGTCGCCTGGCCGTTCGGGCGGGGCGTCATCGTCTGGGGCGATCCCATCGACGTTGCCCGCGACGCCGATGCGGCGGCGCTGGGTGCCGCGCGTTTGCAGGTTGAAAACGCGCTCAACGCCATCACCGTCGAGGCCGACCGCCTGACCGGTCGCGTCCCGGTCGAACCCGCTTCGGTGGAGACGGCCCGATGATGCTCGGTCTTTATCGTTTCCTGACGACCCTGGGCGCACCCGTGATCCAGATCTACCTGGGGCGGCGGATCAAGGCCGGGAAGGAAGATCCCCATCGCTTCAACGAACGGCTGGGCCGGGCCGCCCTGGCGCGCCCCGACGGACCCTTGATCTGGCTGCACGGGGCCAGTGTCGGCGAGGCGATGTCGCTGCTGACCCTGGTCGCCCGCTTGAAGAACGCGGTGCCCGCCGCCAACATCCTGATCACCACGGGCACGGTGACCTCGGCGCGCATGCTGGCTGACCGCCTGCCCAAGGGGGCGGTTCATCAATACGTGCCGGTCGACCGCATGGCCTACGTGCGCCGCTTCCTCGACCATTGGCGGCCGGACCTGACGCTGTGGGCGGAATCGGAATTCTGGCCCAACCTGATTTCGGAAACGGCGGCGCGGGGCAATCCCCTGATCCTGGTCAACGGACGCATCTCGCCCCGTTCGTTCAAAGGCTGGTCGCGGGCACCCAAATTCATCGCCGGGCTGCTCGGCGGCTTCGCCCTCTGCCTGGGCCAGACCGAGGGCGACGCCGAGCGCCTGCGCGCGCTGGGGGCGGCGGGCGCGCGCAGTGTGGGAAATCTCAAATTCGCGGCCGATCCCCTTCCCGTCGATGCGGCGCGGCTGGCGGACCTGCGCGCCGCCACGGCGGGCCGGCCCCTGTGGCTGGCGGCCAGCACCTGGGCCGGGGAAGAAGATATCGCCTGGGGCGTTCATCAGAACCTGATGGCGGCTCATCCGGGGCTGTTGACCGTCATCGTGCCGCGCCACCCGAACCGGGGGGCGGAGATCGCGGCCCGGCTTGCGGACCAAGGGGCGCGGGTCAAACGGCGCGCGGCGGGGGGCATGCCCGACGCCGGAACGGACGTCTATGTCGCCGATACCATGGGTGAACTCGGCCTGTTCTTCACGCTGGCCCCTGTCGTGTTCATGGGCAAGTCGCTGTCCGCCGAAGGCGGCCAGAACCTGTTGGAGCCGGCGCGCCTCGGCTGCGCCGTGCTGTACGGCCCGCGCATGACCAACTTCGCCGACATGGGGGCCCGCATGGCCGCCGCCGGGGCCTCCCTGCCGGTCGCCGACGGGGCGGCCTTGAGCCGCGCCGTCGGCCGGCTTCTTGACGATAAGGGCGAGGCCGAGGCCATCGCCGCCCGCGCCCGCACCTTCGCCCAGGCGGAAGCCGGGGTCATCGACCGGCTGATGACGGAACTCACGCCCTACCTACAGCGTCTGGACGGCGCAAAGGGGGCCGCATGAAGGCCCCCGCGTTCTGGTACGATGCGGCGCCGTCGGCTCTGGGGGCCGTGCTGTCGCCGCTCGGCCTGATCTACGGCGCCGCGACGGCGTTGCGGCAGCGCGGAGGAAGACCGGCCCAGGCCGGCGTGCCCGTGGTTTGCGTCGGCAACCTGACGGCCGGCGGGGCGGGAAAGACGCCGGTGGTGATCGATATCGCGCGCCGCCTGGCCACCGCCGGACGGCGGCCCCATGTGGTCAGCCGCGGTTACGGCGGCCAGGCCGATGCCACGCCCCGGCCCGTGGACCCGGATGCGGATACGGCGGACAAGGTTGGGGACGAGCCGCTGATGATCGCCAAGGCCGCACCGGTTTGGGTCGGCGGCGACCGGGCCCAGGCGGCCCGTACCGTCGCGGACGCCGGGGCCGGGACCCTGGTGCTGGATGACGGTTTTCAGGACCCGTCGCTCGCCAAGGATTTGTCCATCGTCGTCGTCGATGGCCGTTACGGTTTCGGCAACGGTTTCCTGATCCCGGCCGGGCCGCTCCGCGAAACCCTGCGGGCGGGGCTGGCGCGGGCGGACGCCCTGGTCGTCATCGGGGACGATGCCTGGGGCGTGGGCGACGCGGCGCGCCGGTTCGGCCCGAAAAATCTACCCCTGTTGACGGCCCGGGTCGTGCCTGGATCCGAGATCGGCCAAATTTCAAAATCCCTGGGCGTTGCCTTCGCGGGGATCGGACATCCGGAAAAGTTCTTCCAGACCCTTCGCGATCACGGCTGCCGCCTCGCGGGAACGCAAGCCTTCCCTGACCATCATCCCTTCAGCTCTGCCGATCTGGCGGCCTTGAAACGTCGTGCGGAAGCCCTGAAGGGGGTTTTGATAACCACGGAAAAGGACGCCCAGCGGATCCCCGCCGGTGACCGCGCGGGCATTGAAGTCTTGACAATTACCCTGCAATGGGACGACGAAGCGGCCCTCGACCGATTGTTGCAAAACGCCAAACCCTAGTCAGGCTGCCGATTCCATGGCTCATGCGCCGGCCCCGCTGAACAAATACGTGCTTCACCCCGTCCAGGCGGCGGCGGCGTTCACCGTCTACATGTTCTTCCGCATGCTGCCGCTCGATTGGGCGTCTGGGCTGGGCGGTCTTCTGGCGCGCACCATCGGGCCGCGCCTGCGCCTGTCCGACCGGGCGCGCCGGAACCTGCGCGCGGTGTTTCCCGACATGGCGGCGGCCGAGGTCGAGCGCATCGTCCACGGCATGTGGGACAACCTGGGCCGGCTTGCCGCCGAATTCCCCCATTTACAGGAAATCGACGTCTACGCCGGGAACGGCCGGGTGACCGTCGAAGGCGGCGAATACGTGGACCAGCTGCGCGACGATAATGAGGCGGGTATTTTCTATTCTGCCCATATCGGCAATTGGGAAATTTTGGCCCTGGGCGCGACGCAGCGGGGCCTGCCGCTCGACCGCGTCTACCGCGAGGCCAACAACCGTCTCGTCGAATGGCTGTACCGCCACGGCCGGGCCGCCGTCGAAGGGGCGCTGATCCCCAAGGGCCCGCAGGGCGTGCGCCAGCTTCTCAACGCCTTTCGCTCGGGCAGCCACCTGGCCATGCTGGTCGATCAGAAAATGAACGACGGCATCGCCGTGCCGTTCTTCGGCCGCCCGGCCATGACCGCCCCGGCATTGGCCGAACTGGCGCTGCGCCACAACTGCCCCGTGGTGGCGGCGCGGGTGACGCGGATCAAGGGCGCGACCTTCAAGATGACGGCCCTGCCCCCCGTCCGGTTCGAGAAGACCGGCGACCACAAGGCCGATGTGCTCGCCGCGATGACGCAGATCAACAACCAGGTCGAACAATGGGTCCGCGACACGCCGGAACAGTGGTTGTGGCTGCACAATCGCTGGCCCAACGGCGGAGAATAAGGGCCGGAACATTGACATTTGTCGTTATTTATGTATTATAGCGCCAAATGTCTTTTGACGATTTGCAAAGGATCGTTCCGGTGCCCCATCTTCGTCTTATTGAACCGCACCCCGCCCCGCCGGGGCCGAACTTCTCCGCCGAGGAGGTTCACGCCATGCAACGGGCGGTGATCAACCTGTTCGGCCGCTGGGACATCACGGACACCCAGGCCGCGACCTTGCTGGGTGAAATCGCGCCGCGCACGTTCCAACGCTGGAAGGCGGGGGAATATGGCCGGGTCGGTCCCGACCTTGCGGCGCGGTTGTCGAATCTGCTGGGGATTCACAAGGCGCTGCGGTTGCTGTTCAAGGACGCGGAACGCGGTTACGGCTGGATCAGGCGGCCCAACGCGGCGTTCGGCGAGCGTTCTGCCCTGGCGGTGATGCTGGGTGGGCAACTGACCGATTTGATGCGGGTGCGCCGGTACCTGGACGCCGTCCGGGGGGGCTGGTGAGGGCGCCCACGTCACAGGTGGCGTGGTCCTATCATCGACTTATCAATTCCGCGTATCCCCCCATCGACCTGTTCGAGGATATCGCCGACCCCCAGGACTGGCTGCTTTTGGCATCGGCGGAAATAAAGACCAACGCGCGTCTTGCCGAAACCATCGGAAATCTCGACCTTGTGCCGCCGGAACGGCGCGTCGGCGGCGCGGGCGCTTCCTATGTCATGGCGCCCTTCACCCATGTCAGTCCGGATCGGCCCGGGCGGTTTCACGACGGCACCTTCGGCGCCTTTTACGCCGCCGCCGGATACGAAACGGCCCTGTTTGAAACGGTTCACCATCAAGCCCGGTTTTGCCGGGCGACGGCGGAGGCGCCGGGGTGGATCGCCGACCTGCGCGAACTCGTCGGTCGCATTGATGCCGCCTTGGATGACTTGCGGGACGGTGGCTTCGCGGACCTGCTCGATCCCGACGACTATGCGCCGTCTCAGGCCTATGCGCGGGAAGTCCGCGCCGGCGGCGGCGACGGCATCGTTTATCCCAGCGTTCGGCACGCGGGCGGCGAGTGTTTCGCCGCGTTCCATCCGGACGTGATGGGCATTCCCGTCCAGGGGCGTCACGTCAGCTATCATTGGGACGGTGGCCGGATTGACCGGATCAAGGATCTAAGCGACGGCCATAAGGTCTATCAGATCGACTCTTGACGATCGGCGGGGAACAGGGCGCCGGCTATTCGATGGGCTTCTGCGGGTCGACCAGCAGCGCCGGGTCCAGATGGGTCTTGAACCAGCTGACGCCCCAATGCAGGTGCGGCCCGGTGACCCGGCCGGTCGCCCCCACGGTGCCGATCTGCATGCCCTTGGTGACGAAGTCGCCTTCCTTCACGGTGATCTTGTCCATGTGGATGTAGACCGACGTCAGGCCCAGGCCATGGTCGATCATCACCGTCTTGCCCGTGAAGAACATGTCCTGATTGACCAGGGCGACGATGCCGTCGCCCATTGTCTTGACCGGCGTGCCGCGGGGGGCGGCGACGTCGACGCCGTTGTGCGGGCTGCGCGGCTCGCCGTTGAGGATGCGCTGGCTGCCGAACACGCCGGAAATGGGTCCCTCGACCGGCCACATGAAGCCGGTATCGAAAAAGGTCTTGAGCGTCGTGCGTTTGCGTACTTCGGCGATCTGGACCTGGTCCTTCTTGATGCGGGCGAGGTCTTCCGGCTTGGTCGGGCTGACCTTGCGTTGCGGCAGGCCGTTGATGCGCTGGACTTTGTATTTGCGTTTCTCGATGGCAAGCTCGCGCGTTTCCGGCAGGCCTTCCGGCGGCTCCGCCCGCAGCACCATCTTCGCCTTGGCCTTGCGCCCGAAGCCGATGATGAAGCTGCCGTCGGGCGCCACGGCCACGGGCTGCCCGTCGAGCGTCAGTTTGGTCCCCGGTTCAACCTTGCCGGTCACCAGGCCGCCCTGAATGAACTTGCCGGAAAGCTCCAGCGCGAACGCACTTTGAATGCCCGCCACGGTGATCGCCGCCGAAAGCAGGAGGGTATGAAGGATATTGGTCACAGAAGCTGCCCCTGTCGGCCGTCGCCCGGTTTGTCTGGTTTCGGTTTTCCCGGTGCCTTTGTCTTGTCCGGGGTGTCGTTGCCCGTAACGGTCACTGGCCGCGTTCCGTCGCGGAGACGCAGATCAAGCCGGTCGCCGGTCTTAAGCCCTTTGGCAGAGGTCACGGGCGCGCCAGCAGGGGCAGTGACCAGGGCGAACCCGCGGTCGAGCACGCGCTGATAGGAATAGCTTTCCAACAGAGCCGAGGCCTGTGTCAGGCGGTTTCGCGCCCGGTCCACGGCGGCCCGGCCGGCGGTCTTCAGGGCGCGCACTTCCGAGGCGAGGCGGCCGGCCTCCATCTGGATGATCTTGTCGGGCCGGGTCAGCCCGGCGGCGGCGCCTGCGAGGCGCGCGCGGCGGCGTTCCAGCCCGCTGCCCAGCGAATGACCCAGGCGGTCGGTCCAATCGTCGAGCCGCTGCGCCTGTTCCTGCAGCATGCGCGCCGGGTTGGGCAGGGCCCGGGCCGTGGCGTCCAGATTGCGGCGGTGGTCGGCCAGCCGCCGGGACACGGCGCTGGCGATGCGCCGACCGTCTTCCAGAACCTGGGCCAACAGGTCCAGGCGCACCGGCACGGCCATTTCCGCCGCGGCGGTCGGGGTCGGTGCGCGCCGGTCGGCGGCGAAATCGGCCAGGGTCGTGTCCGTTTCGTGGCCGATCGCCGAAATCACCGGGATCGGACAGTCGGCGATGGCGCGCACGACCTCTTCCTCGTTGAACGCCCATAAATCCTCCAGGCTGCCGCCGCCGCGGGCGACGATGACCACGTCCGGGCGCGGCACGGGGCCGCCGGCTTGGATATCGCCGAATCCACGTATGGCCGCGGCGACCTGCGTGGCGGCGTTCTCACCCTGGACCAGCACGGGCCAGATCAGGACGTGGACCGGGAAGCGGTCGGCCAGCCGGTGCAGGATGTCGCGGATCACCGCCCCCGTGGGCGAGGTCACGACGCCGATCACGTCCGGCAGGAAGGGAATGTCGCGCTTGCGCTCGGCCGCGAACAGGCCCAGGGATTCCAGCTTGCGGCGGCGATCCTCCAGCAGCTTCAGAAGCGCGCCCTCGCCGGCCAGTTCCATATGGTCGACCACGACCTGGTATTTGGAGCGCCCGGGATAGGTGGTCAGCCGCCCGGTGGCGACGATCTCCATGCCGTCCTCGGGCTTGATGGCCAGGCGCCCGGCGGTGCCGCGCCAGCACACGCCGTCGATCACCGCATCCGCGTCCTTCAACGCGAAATACAGATGGCCCGAGGCCGCCCGCTTGAAGCCCGAGATTTCGCCCCGGATTCGCACCCATTGAAAGGTCTCCTCGACCGTGTGTTTCACGGCCTGGGAAATCTCGGAAACGGTAAAGACCGGCAGGTTATGGCTGGTCTCGGTTTCGCCGGGTTGACTCTGCGCGGTGCCGCTGGAATTGTCGCTCATGGGCGCAGTATGCAAGGCCCAGTGAACGGACACAATACGGCGGGCCGTGACCAAGGCGGAGCGCCGAACGAACCGCCGGAACCGGGAGGGATTGGGACAGGATGAAGGTACTTGTGGTCGGTTCGGGCGGGCGCGAACATTCCCTTTGCTGGGCCATCGCCAAATCCCCCAAATGCAGCGAACTGTTCTGCGCCCCCGGCAACGCCGGCACGGCTGCTCTCGCGCGCAACCTTGATATCGAGGCCGAGGATCTGGACGGCATCGTCCGATTCGTCAAGGACAGCGCCATCGACTTCGTCGTGGTCGGGCCGGAGGGCCCCCTGGTGGCGGGCCTGGTCGACAGACTGGACGCGCTCGGCGTCAAATCCTTCGGGCCGACGGCGGCGGGGGCGGAATTGGAAGGCTCCAAAGCCTTCACCAAGGATCTTTGCGCGAAGTACGACATTCCGACCGCCGACTACGACCGCTTCGACGAACCGGACGCGGCCAAGGAATACATCCGCACGCACGGGGCCCCCATCGTGGTCAAGGCCGACGGCCTGGCCGCCGGCAAGGGCGTCATCATCTGCCGCAACGTGAACGAGGCCTATGCGGCGGTCGACCAGATCATGATCGAGGAAGCCTTCGGCCGCGCCGGCACGGAAATCGTCGTCGAGGAATTCCTCGAAGGCGAGGAAGCCAGCTTCTTCGCCCTGGTCGACGGAGAAACGGCGCTGCCCCTGGTCGGCGCCCAGGATCACAAGCGCGCCCACGACGGCGACGAAGGCCCCAACACGGGCGGCATGGGCGCCTATTCCCCGGCCCCCGTCATCGACCAGGCCATGGTCGACCGGGTGATGGCCGAGATCATCGAGCCGACGATCAAGGGCATGGCGGCCGAGGGCAGGCCCTTCAAGGGGGTGCTCTACGCCGGGCTGATGATCGACGGCGCGGGGCCCAAGCTGATCGAATACAACACCCGGTTCGGCGATCCAGAATGTCAGGTCATGATGATGCGCCTGAAATCCGACGTGCTGGAGGTTCTCCTGGCCTGCGCCGAGGGGCGTCTGGCCAAGACCAAGCTGCAATGGCGCGATGAGGTCGCCATGACCGTCGTCATGGCCGCCAAGGGTTATCCCGGGAAGTACAAAAAAGGCACGGAAATCAAGGGCCTGGATGCCGCCGGCGCGGTCGAGGGCGTGGTCGTGTTCCATGCCGGGACGGCGGCGGGTGCCGGCGGCGCGGTGACCGCCAACGGCGGCCGCGTGCTGGGCGTCACGGCGATCGGCAAGGACGTCAAGGAAGCCCGCGCCCGGGCCTATCAGGCGGTCGATCTGATCGACTGGCCCGAAGGGTTCTGCCGCCGCGACATCGGCTGGCGGGCGATCCAGCGATAGGCCCCGGCGGGGCCGCCCTTTTTCCGGCGGCCTCCGGCCCCTATATAGACCGCACAGACGAACAGCCGCCGCGCGGGACACCGGCGCGGCGGAAGACGGAGGAAACGACGACATGGACGACAAGACCCGCACGGAAGTGGAAGCCGCCGCCTTTCGCGGCCTCATCAAGCATTTGCAGAAGCGCACGGACGTGCAGAACATCGACCTGATGAATCTGGCCGGGTTCTGCCGCAACTGCCTGGCCAAATGGTACGCCGCCGAGGCCCAGGCCAAGGGCGAGGACGTCGATTACGACGCGGCGCGCACGGTCGTCTACGGCATGACCTATGACGCATGGAAGGACAAGTTCCAGAAGCCCGCCGACGAAGCGCAGAAAAAGACCTTCGAGGACACCAAGCCGCTGCACGCCGACATCAGCGGCCATAACTAGCCCATGAATACCCCGGCGCCCGATTTCTGGCCCAATTCCGGCTACCATCTGCTGACCCGGAACGGGGCCGGGCATCTGGCCGTGACGGATGCCTTCCTGCGTGCCTATCTGCAACGTCCGGAAATCGCCCCCATCGCGGAATCCTGCGATGCCGAACGGGCCCTGCACGGCGCCCTGATGGCCAATCCCCGCGAAGCCGTCGGCGACGGGCGCATCGACGCCATGGCCGACGAAGACGCGCGCGACAACTACCGGGTGCTGCTCGCCTTCCGCGACCGGCTTGTGGGCGCGGGCACGGTCGAGGCTTGTTACCTGGAAATCTTCCGCTCGGACGGCGTCACCATTCCGCCGCTGTTCATCGATCAGATGGCCCACGTCGTCGCGCGGCGCGTCATCGACGGCACGGACGACCCGTTCCGCGCCCGCGCGGCGGAACTTCTGTTCCGCGAACAGACGGTGACCTTGAAGGACGGCGCGATTTTGTTGGGCGATGCGGAAACGGTCGAGATGCTGGCCACCACGGCCGGCATGGGCAGCCTGGGCAAGCTGGTGGTCGGCAGTGGCGCGGCCGCCCGCCAGGTCGACATGGACGTGTTGCAGACGGACACGGCGGCCATCTATTGGGACCGCAACGAACGCTACGACACGGTGCTCGACATCTCCTTCGCCCGGCCGGGGCTGGATGCGCTGTGCCGTGTGCTCGAAGCCTGGGTCCGTCATTTCCTACAGGCCGAGGTCTCGATCCAGCCGGTGCAGGAAATCAACGACGAGAAATGGGTCTGGCATCTGGGCCTGGACGCCGAAGCCTCGACGCTGCTGAACGACCTCTACGAAGGGGAAGATGTCGAGGATGCGCGCATGGAACGGCTGCTGTCGCTGTTCCGCCTCGACTTCAAGGACCCCAACCAGATGGCCATTGAGGTCCGGGGCAAGCCGATCTATCTGGCGCTCTGCATGACCCCGGGCCAACGCGTGCGCCTGAAGCCGCAGAACCTGCTGGTCAACCTGCCCCTCGCGGCGGAATCCTGAATCCTAGAATTTCAACCGCTTAGCGGCGGTCCTTGAAAAAGTCTTTCAACAGCGCCGCCGCCTCCGTCTCGCCCAGGCCGCCGACCACCTCGGGCGCGTGGTGGCAGGTCGGCTGGGTGAAGAACCGGGGGCCGTGCTCGACCCCGCCGCCCTTTGGATCATAGGCTCCGAAATAAAGCCGCCGGATGCGGGCATGGCTGATGGCGGCGGCGCACATGGCGCAGGGTTCCAGGGTCACGTAGAGATCGCAGTCGGTCAGGCGCGGCGCGCCTTGCGCCTGCGCCGCGCGGCGCAGCGCCAGGATTTCCGCATGGGCCGTCGGGTCGTGGGTGGCCTCGGTCTCGTTGCCGGCGCGGGCCAGGACGCGGCCGGTCGCCGCCTCGACCACCACGGCGCCCACGGGCACCTCGCCGCGCGATGCCGCGGCGCGGGCCTCTTCCAGGGCCTGGCTCATGAAGCTGTTTGATGCCGGTTTGTCCATGGCGCCAACCATACTCGCCGGCCTCCCGTCGTCAATGCTTGCCGCCGCCGCCGTCCGCCCCTAATGTCCCCGCCATGGCCGAAAAACCCAAGACCGCGAAGACCGCAGACGCCCCCGAACGCATCGCCAAGGTGATCGCCCGCGCGGGCCTGTGCTCGCGCCGCGAGGCCGAACGCTGGATCGAGGAAGGCCGCGTCATCCTCGACGGCAAGAAACTTCTGACTCCGGCCCAGACGGTGACGGAATCCAGCCTCATCCTGGTCGACGGCAAGCCCCTGCCGGGCAAGGCGCCGCCCAAGCTGTGGCGCTATCACAAGCCGGTCGGTCTGGTCACCACCCACAAGGACCCGGAAGGCCGGCCGACGGTGTTCGACCGCCTGCCCAAGGACCTGCCCCGGGTGGTTTCCGTGGGCCGTCTCGACCTCAATTCCGAAGGGCTGTTGCTGCTGACCAACGACGGCGGCCTGGCGCGGCGCCTGGAACTGCCGTCCAACGGCTGGAACCGGCGCTACCGGGTGCGCGTGCACGGCGCGGTGAAGCCCGAGGATCTGGCCAAACTGGCCCGTGGGGTGACCGTATCCGGCGTGCGCTATGGCCCGATCAAGGCCGAGATCGACCAGATGGAGCCCGGCGACAAGGTGCGCAAGGGCTTCGCTAACCACTGGCTGACCATCAGCCTGTCCGAAGGCAAGAACCGCGAGGTCCGCAAGGTGATGGAACATCTGGGGCTGACCGTGAACCGCCTGATCCGCACGGCCTACGGCCCGTTCCAGCTGGGCAATCTGGCGCGCGGCGACGTTTACGAAATCAAGGGCAAGACCCTGAAGGAACAGCTGGGCAAGGTTCTATCCTGATGCGGGGTGTGGCCTGATGCGCATCGTCGCCGGCCGGTTCCGCGGCAAGAAGCTGGCCGCCCCCGAGGGCCGGGATCTGCGCCCGACCTCGGACCGGGCCCGTGAATCGATCTTCAATATTCTGGCTCACGGCAAGGCGGCCGTGGATTTGGACGGCATCACCGTCGCCGACATGTTCTGCGGCACGGGGGCGCTGGGGCTCGAGGCGATGTCGCGGGGGGCCGCCTTCGGCATCTTCGCCGACCGCAATCCGGTCCACCTCAAGATCGCCAAGGACAACGCGGCGGCCATGGGCCTGTGGCGGGAATGTCTGATGCTGGGGCTCGACTGCACCCATCTGGCGGTGCCGCCGCGCGCCGCCAAGACGCCGGCCGGGCTGGTGTTCCTCGATCCGCCCTACGGTCAGGGCATGGCCGATCCGGCTTTGCGCGGCCTGTTGAACAAGAACTGGCTGACCCCCGACGCCACCGTGGTGGTCGAGGTCGGGGCCGAGGAAAGCCTGGCCGGGACGCGCGGGTTCGAGACGCTGGACGAACGCATCTACGGCGCGGCCAAGGTCTATTTCCTGAAAAGATTGGAATAGCCCGCGATCCGCAGGCGCAGGTCCCGGCCGCGCTCCACCTCCGGCGCCGGCGCCAGGTTCCAGATCCAGCGTTCCTCCGGTTCCGGCAGCTTGATGTCGGCGAGTGCGGGCTCCGTCTCGTCCACCTCGCCATCCGCGACAAATTCCCGCACGGTTTCCGTGATCAGGCAGACCCGGCCCGGCAGGGCCTGCAGGGCGCGCAGGTGCTGGCGCTGGATTTCGGCGGCGAAGGCCTTGGCCTGTTTTTCGGGCACGTGCCGGGCCGGGATCAGCGGCAGCTGGCTCATCAGGTTCAGGGATACGACCAGGTCCGCATCGGCTTCGGGGATGTCCGGCAACGGCGGCTCCGTCGACATCTCGCCTTGGGCCAAGTCATCAACCAGACCAGTCAGATCGGCCTCGGCCAGATAGACGTTGGGATACTGCGCGGTCCAGGCCTGCACGGCGGGGGGATGGAAGATGTCGACCAGCACGACCTCGGCGAAGTCGTCGGCGAGATCACAGAGCGGCACGTCCAGAAGCCCGCCCGACCCCAAAATCACCACCTTGTTCTGCCCGGGGCAGTTGGCCGCCGACCACAACACGAAGCGGCGGGAGCGCTCCAGGTGCTCCTTCCAGGCATGGTGCAGACGCCGGTGGCGGGCGGCGATGGCGATCTGTTCCTTCAGATAGCCGAGCCGCTTCACCGGCTCCGGCGCCGGGGTCGTCCGGTGGATGAGCCATTCACGCAGCATGGGCCTGAACGTTCGGTTGCGGAAAACAGGACGATCTTAGCGTCGGCCGAACAGTTTTTCGATATCCGCCAGCTTCAGTTCCACATAGGTCGGGCGGCCGTGGCTGCACTGCCCGGAATGGGGCGTCGCCTCCATTTCCCGCAGCAGGCGGTTCATCTCGTCCGCATTGAGCCGCCGACCGGCGCGGATCGAACCGTGGCAGGCCATGGTCGCGCAGACATCGCCGATGCGCTCGGCCAGGGCGATGGTCTCGCCGTATTCCGCGAGATCGTCGGCCAGGTCGCGGATCACGCCCTGGATGTCCATGTCTCCTAGTAGGGCCGGTGTCTCGCGCACCACCACGGCGCCGGGGCCGAAACCTTCGATCACCAAGCCCATCTCCGCCAGTTCGTCGGCGCGGGAAAGCAGGCGGTCGACCGCCGGCTCCTCCATCTCCACGACCTCGGGGATCAGCAGCATCTGGCGGTTGACGCCGCCGGACGCCAGGGCGGCCTTGATCTTTTCCTGGGTCAGGCGTTCGTGCGCCGCGTGCTGGTCGACGATGACCAGGCCGTCCGCCGTCTGGGCGATCACGTAGGTGGCATGAACCTGGGCCCGCGCCACGCCCAGGGGGTAGTCCGCCGCTGGCTGTTCCGCCATAGCACCGCCGTCCGGGGCCATCGTCATCGGTGCGCTGGGCGTGCGGTCGAGATCGGGTAGGGGGGCGTAGAAATCCGACAGGCCGCCTGGCCGCGCGGCGGGCGCATAGGCCCCGCCATAACCGCCGCCGCTTCGCCCCAGGGGCAGGGCGCCGCCGGGGTTTTCGCTGGGCCGGAAGGCGCCGAGGGCGGCCCCGGCCACGGTGGTCGAGGCCCGATGCCCGGCTTCGGCGAGCGCATGCTTCAGGGCGCTGACGATCAGTCCGCGCACCACCCCGGCGTCACGGAACCGGACCTCGGTCTTGGCCGGGTGGACGTTGACGTCGACCTCGGCTGGTGGGACTTCGAGAAACAGGGCCAGCAGGGGATGGCGGTCGGACGCCAGGAATTCGCGGTAGGCACCGCGCACCGCGCCCAGCAGAAGGCGGTCGCGCACGGGCCGGCCGTTGACGAACAGGAACTGCATGGCCGTGTTGCCGCGGTTCAGGGTCGGCACCCCGGCATGGCCGGAAAGGCGGATGCCTTCGCGGATGGCGTCGATGGTCATGGCGTTATCGGCGAAGGGGCGGCCCATGATGCCGGCCAGGCGTTCCAACCGCGCCGTGGCCGCATCGTCGCCCAGGCGCGGCGTGACCGCGTTCAGCTTGATCAGGTCGCGGCTGCCGTCGGACAGGGTGAAGGCGATTTCCGGATGAGCCATGGCCAGGCGGTTCAGGGTTTCGACCACATGGTTCTGTTCCGTGCGCGCGGCCTTGAGGAATTTGAGCCGCGCCGGCGTGGCGTAGAACAGGTCGCGCACGTCGACCCGCGTGCCATGGGGATGGGCGGCGGGCTGGGACTTGGCGGGGCTGCCGCCTTCGACCGTGACGGCCCAGGCCTGGGCGGCCCCTTGCGGGCGCGAGGTGATGGTCATGCGTGCCACGGCGGCCATGGAGGGCAGGGCCTCGCCCCGGAAACCCAGGGTGGACACGGCCATCAGGTCGTCGTCCGGCAGCTTCGATGTGGCGTGGCGTTCCAACGCCAATTCGATTTCGTCGGGCGTCATGCCGCAGCCGTCGTCGGTCACGGTGATCGCCGTCTGCCCGCCGTCGCGGATCACGACCTCGATGCGCCGGGCGCCCGCGTCGATGGCGTTCTCGACCAATTCCTTCACGGCCGAGGCCGGGCGTTCGACCACCTCGCCGGCGGCGATGCGGTTGACCACGGTTTCCGGCAGGCGGCGGATCACGGGGGCAGGGATCATGGCCCGTCTCCGCCATCGCGCACGCGGCGGATGCGGGCGAGCAGGCCGCGGGTCGAGGCGTCGAGGTCCGGCGGCTCGGTGCCCTCCGTCAGCGCGCGGGTCAACGGCCCGGCCAGTTCCTTGCCCAGCTCGACCCCGAACTGGTCAAAGGAATTGACGTTCCAGATGACGCCCTGAACGAACACCTTGTGCTCGTACAGCGCCAGCAGCATGCCCAGGCGGCGCGGGTCCAGCCGGTCGAGCAGGATCGACGTGGTCGGCCGGTTGCCGGGAAAGACCTTGTAGGGCGGCACGGCGGGATCCGCCTTGCGGCCGCGCGCCAGGGCGGCGGGCTGGGCCAGGAAATTGGCCAGCAGCTTGGCGTGATGATCGCCCGCTGGATGAGCCGGCTCCACGGCGGCGATGAAGTCGGCGGATACTAGGTCCGTTCCCTGATGGAGCAACTGATAGAACGCATGCTGGCCGTTGGTGCCGGCCTGGCCGAACACCACGGGGGCGGTCGGCTGGGCGACCGGGTTGCCGTCGCGGTCGACGGCCTTGCCGTTGCTTTCCATTTCCAACTGCTGCAGGTAGTCGGACAGGCCGTCCAGCAACTGGTCATAAGGCAGCACCGCATGGGCGTCGGCGCCTTCGAAATTGCGGTTCCAGATGCCGGCCAGGGCCAGCAGCACGGGCAGATTTTCGGCGAGCGGCGTTTCCAGGAAATGGCGGTCCATGTCCCGGGCCCCGGCCAGGAAGTCGCGGAACGCGTCCATGCCCGCCGTCAGCGCCAGCGGCAGCCCGATCGCCGACCACACCGAATAGCGCCCGCCGACCCAGTCCCAGAACCCGAACCGGGCGTCGTCGGCGATGCCGAAATCGCGCGCCGCGTCGTCGTTGGTGGTGACGGCGCAGAAATGTTGGGCGACCGCGCCCGACCCCAGGGCGTCGGCCAGCCAGCGCCGGGCCGTCAGGGCGTTGGTCATGGTTTCGGCGGTCGTGAAGGTCTTGGACGACACGATGAACAGGGTGGTTTCCGGATCGCAGGCGGCGAGGGTTTCCGTCAGGTCCGTGGCGTCCACGTTGGACACGAAGCGCGGCGTGATGCCTGGCCGGCGATAGGGGGCCAGGGCCCGGCAGGCCAGGCGCGGCCCCTGGTCCGAGCCGCCGATGCCGATGTTGACGACATCGGTGAAGGCCCTGCCGGTGGCGCCGACGCGCGTGGCGCTTTCGACGCCGGCGACGAACGCCGCCATGTGGTCGAGCACGGCCTGAACGTCGCCGTGGACGGGCGCGCCGCCGACGGCGAAACCGTCCTCGGCGCGGGCGCGCAGCGCCATGTGCAGGGCGGCGCGGTCCTCGGTTGTGTTGATCACCTCGCCCGCCGCCATGGCGTCCCGCCGCGCCGCCACGCCGCGCTCATTGGCCAGGGCGACCAGCAGGGCGAGGGTGTCAGTGGTGAGGCGGTTCTTGGACAGATCCAGGTACAGGCCGTCCAGAACGAATGTCAGGGCATCGGTGCGCTTGCCGTCGCCGAGAAGGTCGCGCAGATGACTGCCCGCCGCCGCCCGGTGGTGGTCGGCGAGCGCCTGCCAAGCCGGCGTTGGGGCGGGGGGCGGCATGGGGGTCTCATATCCTCCGGGGGACGGTTGCGCCGGCGAGAGTACCATCCGTCCCCAGCGCCGCCAACGGCGGGGCTCAGGGCGTCGGTTTGACGCCCTTGGGTTCGCCCACGACGACCACGGTCAGGTCGTCGGGATGCAAGAGTTTCCGGGCAACGCGGCGGATATCGTCGAGGCCGACGGCCTCGATATAGCTGTTGCGCTTGTCCAGGTAATCCATGCCCAACTCTTCCGTCTGCATGCCGACCAGGATGGACGCGATTCGTTCCGTCGCCGTGAAGCGCAGCGGGAACGATCCGGTCAGGTACTGCTTGGCCGCGGTCAGTTCCGCCTCGGTCACGCCGTCCTTGGCCAGCTTGGCCCATTCGTCGCCGACGACCTTGATGGTTTCCGCGACCCGCGCGTTGGCCGTGCCGGCCCCGCCCACATAGACCGCCGAGTGGTCCATGGGGTGCAGGTAGGTATAGACGGAGTAGGCGAGGCCGCGTTTTTCCCGGACCTCCGTATACAGGCGCGAGGTGAAGCCGCCGCCGCCCAGGATATGGTTCATCACATAGGCGGCGTAGAAATCCGGATCCTTGCGCATCAGGCCCCGGTCGGCGAACAGGATGTTGCTCTGCTTCAGGGGCTTTTCGATGACGATGGTGCGGCCCGCGGTCTTGGGGGCCACGTCCGGCACCTGCCAGGGGGCGGCCTTGGCCGGCAGGGTGCCGAAGGTCTTGTCAAGCAGCGGCGCCAGTTCCTTGGCCGTGATGTCGCCGACCACGCCGACCGCCAGGGTGTCCAGGGCAAGCCGCTCCTGCACGAAGGCGCGCAGGTCGTCGGCGGTGATGGCGGCGACGCTGTCCGGGGTGCCGCCGGTCGGGCGGCCGTAGGGATGGTCCGGATAAAGCGCCTTCATCAACGCCTTGCCGGCGATCGCGTCGGCGTCTTCCGATTCATGGCGCAGATTGGCCAGCAGCTGGGCGCGCAGGCGCGACACGGGTTCGGCGTCGAAGCGCGGCTTCGTCATGGCCTGACGCAGCAGATCGAAGGCCAGGTCGCGGTATTCGGTCAGCACCTGGACGCGGGCGCCGAAACTGTCGCGCGCGGCGCTGAAGCGGAGCGTGATGGAATTGTCTTCCAGCGTCTGCTGGAACGCCTTGCTGTCCAGGTCTCCGGCCCCTTCGTCGAGCAGGGTCGAGACCATGTTGGCCAGCCCCTCCTTGCCCTTGGGGTCGAGGGCACTGCCGCCGCGAAACGCCAGGTGCATCGAGATGATGGGGTTGAGGTGATCCTCGACCAGCCAGGCCTCGATCCCGCCGGGGCTGACCACGCGCTCGATCTGGGTCGCCTTGGCCGGCATGGCGTAGAGGACGAAGACGGTCGCCGCCAGGGCCAGGGCGGCGCGGGACAGAAGGCGGCTCATTCCGGCTTCTCCTTATCTTCCACGAGAAAGGCCGTGACCGAGTGTTTCTTGACGAAAACGTATTTGGCGGCGGCCTGGATTTCCTCGGCGGTGACCGCCGTGATGCGGTCGGGCCAGGCTTCGACGTCGGCGACCTTGCGCCCGACGGCAAGCGCCGCCCCCAGGGTCCGCGCCCCGGCGGTAAAGGAATCGCGGGCGAACACGGCGCTGGCGACCAGCCGCTTTTTGGCGCGCGCGACCTCGTCGGCGGTGACGCCGTCCTTGGCGACCCGGTCAAGCTCGGCATCGACGGCCTGCTCGATCTCGGGCAGGGTCACGCCGGGCCGCGGGCTGCCGTAGATGGTGAAGCTGCTGGGGCCCAGGGAATCGGCATCGTAATAGGTGCCGGCCGAGACCGCCTTGCGGTCGTCGATGACCAGCTTGCGGTAAATCCGCGACGTCCCGCCGCCGCCCAGGATTTCGGTCAGGACCTGCAGGGCGTAGGCGTGTTGCGTTTCGCCGTAAAGATAACTGGGGGCCAGGTAGGACCGGCGCCACGACGGCTGGCGCACCTGGGTATGCTGCATGGCGACGATGCGCGCGGCCTCCTGCGGCGGTTCGGCCGGGCGCGCGCGGGCGATCGGCGCGGCGGCGGGAACGGCGCCGTAATATTTTTCCGCCAGCGGCTTCAGTTCCTTGGCCGTGATGTCGCCGGCGACCACCAGGATCGCGTTGTTGGGCGCGTACCAGCGCTTGTAGAAATCGATGATGTTCTGGCGGGTCATGGCGACGATTTCGTGGTCGTAGCCGATGATCGGCCGCCGGTAGGGATAGTTGCGGTACAGCGCCTCGGATACGTGCTCGCTCAGGATCGCCGCCGGGTTGTTGTCCGTGCGCGACCGGCGTTCCTCGCGGACGACCTGGCGTTCCGGTTCGATGATTGCGTCGGTCAGGGTCAGGTTGGTCATGCGGTCGGCCTCCATCTCCATGACCATCTCCAGGTGTTCGCGGGCGATGGTCTGGTGATAGGCCGTGTAATCGTAGGAAGTGAAGGCGTTTTCCTGCCCGCCGTGGCGCGCGACCAGTTTGGAGAACTCACCCGGCTTGCGCGTCTTGGTGCCCTTGAACATCAGGTGTTCAAGGAAATGCGCGATCCCCGAATAGCCCGATTTTTCGTCGGCGGAGCCGACCTTGTACCACACCATATGAGTGACTACGGGCGCGCGGTGGTTGCTGACGACGACCACCTGCATGCCGTTCTTCAGGGTGAAGGTTTCCGGGCTGAACACCTTGGCCAGGGCCGGCGTGGCGCCCAATGTCAGGGCGGCGGCCAGCAGGGCCAGGGCGGCGATCAGCGGGCTGAGGTGCCGGCCGGACCGATGGCGGGGGGTGGGGGGCATGAACATGTCGGGATCAGGGCCTGTTGCGGGTTGCGGTCAGTGGCGGGATGCGGAGCGGCGTGCCCCCGAAAGATGGGGATGAACGGCGCCCGCGGCAACGGCGGACGCTTCTGGGTATAGGCTTTGGGAAGATTGTCGTCGAGATCGCGGCGATTTCAAGGCGGCCAGGCGCTTTTTGCGGACTTCCGGCTAGAATCCGAGAATACCCTTCTTGCGGGTCTCGCGCTTGATCTCGGGCGTCTTGCCTTCGTTGACCGGCTTGCCCAGGGCCTGGGTTTCCAGCAGGCGGCGCTGTTCGGCCGCCGGATCGACCACGGTGCCCGAATATTTCGGATCGTCGACCCAGAAGATCAGCTTGTCGATCAGGCGGCGGTCCTCTTCGGACAGCGCGAGCGTTTCCTGGTCGATGATCGTGCGGATGGCGGGATCGGCATCGGCGGTGCCCATCTTGTCCATCAGCACGGTCAGGCCCGGCGTGGTTTCGGCAAGCGGCTGCGCCTGCACCGGGCGGCGCAGCATGGCGGCGCGGGCCTGGTCGCGCGGGCTGTAGGTTTCAAGCTGCTCACGCCCCGGCTCGGGCGGACGCAGCGCATAATCGGGCGGCAGCGACAGCGGCGGGCGCTTGTAGACGGCGAATTCGTCGGGGGCCTTCTTGCCGCCGGAAATCGCGCGCTTCACGGAATCGCAGGCACCCAGGCTGAACGCCATCATCAGCACCAGAAAAATACCCGTCGTTCGTGCCGTTTGCCGTTTCATGCCCGCCGTTTCATGCTCAACAGGTTGCGCCCTGGGGTGATTTTCGCGGAACGGGGTCCCGTTCCGGCCCCCGCCGAGGCCAGCCAATCTACGATGATTTATCCCGGTGAAACAAGGAATCAAGGATCAGAAGCACCGCGCCCACGGTTATGGCGCTGTCGGCGACGTTGAAAGCGGGCCAATGGGCGTCGCCCACGTGCAGGTCGACGAAGTCGACGACGGCGCCATGGATCAGCCGGTCGATGACGTTGCCGAGCGCGCCGCCCAGAATCAGCCCGATTCCCCAGCCGACGATGCGCTCCGGCCCACGGAACAGCCAGACCGCGAGAATGGCGGAAACGCCGACCGCCACGGCGGCCAAAATCCAGGGGCCGTAATCCGATTGCGTGTTGAACAGGCCGAAGCTGACGCCCCGGTTCCACACCAGGACCAGATTGGCGAAGGGCGTGAGTTCAATGACCCGGGGCGGGTTCATGATGTCGGTCAGCACCCACCACTTGGTGATCTGGTCGAGGACGATGACCAGCAAGGCGAGCCCCAGACCCTGGATGCGCAGCGATGTCCGGGGATCAGCCAACAAGCGGGGCCTTATTCGGCGGCCAGGGACGAATGACGCACGGCGTCGGCGCAGCGCGTGCAGACCGTCGGATGGTCCGCGTCCGCGCCCACGTCGTCCAGCACCTTCCAGCAACGTTCGCACTTTGCCCCCGTGGCCAGCACCGGCACGACGGCGACGCCGGGGGCTTCCGGCATGGTGAAGGCACCCTCGGGCGCCGGGGCGGTCGTGATCTCACCCGACGAGGTGATGAAGGTCTGCGCCAGGTCGAGGCCGTTGAGGGCCGCCGCCTGTTCCGCCGTGACATGCACGGTGACATGGGCTTGCAGGGATGAACCGATGCGCTTTTCCGCGCGTTCCAGTTCCAGCGCGCCGGTGACGGCGCGACGGACCTGGCGCACGGTGCGCCATTTGGCCTCCAGGGCTTCATCGTTCCAGCTGTCGGGAATTTCCGGGAACTGCCGGCGGTGGACGCTGTCGGCGGCGTCGGGCTGGGCGAGGCGCGCCTGCCAGGCTTCTTCCGCCGTGAAGCACAGGAACGGGGCCAGCCAGGCGGTCAGGCAGTTGAACAGTTCGTCCAGCACGGTGCGCGCGGCGCGGCGTTCGATGGAATCGGCGCGGTCGCAGTACAGCGTGTCCTTGCGGATGTCGAAATAGAAGGCCGACAGGTCGACGGCGCAGAAATTGTGCAGTTCCGTGAACACGCCGTGAAATTCGAAGCTGTCGCACGCACTGCGCAGCATCTTGTCGAGTCGCCACAGGCGGGTCAGCACCCAGCGTTCCAGTTCCGGCATCTCGGCCATGTCCAGGCGTTCGGCGGCGCTGAAGCCGTCCAGGTTGCCCAACAGGTAGCGCAACGTGTTGCGCAGGCGGCGGTAGATGTCGGCGTGGAACTTGACGATTTCCGGCCCGATGCGCAGGTCCTCGGAATAGTTCGATCCGACCACCCAGAGACGCAGGATATCGGCGCCGTGCTGGTTGCACACATCCTGGGGGGCGGTGATGTTGCCCAGGGACTTCGACATCTTCTGGCCGTCCTCGGCCATGACGAAGCCGTGGGTCAGCACCGCGTCATAGGGGGCGCGGCCCCGGGTGCCGCAGGATTCCAGCAGCGACGAATGGAACCAGCCGCGGTGCTGGTCCGTGCCTTCCAGGTAAAGGGCGGCGGGCCAGGTCAGGTCGTCGCGCTGTTCCAGGACGAACGAATGGGTCGATCCGGAATCGAACCACACGTCGAGAATGTCCATCACCCGGTCGTAGTCGTCGGCGCTGTAGTCGTTGCCGAGGAAGCGCGCCGGCTCGGACGCGAACCAGGCGTCGGCGCCTTCGGCCTCGACCGCCGCGACGATGCGGGCGTTGACCGCCGGATCGTTGAGAAGCTCGCCCGTTTCCTTGTGCACGAACACGGTGATCGGCACGCCCCAGGCGCGCTGGCGGGAAATCACCCAGTCGGGGCGGTTCTGGATCATGGCGTGCAGGCGGGCCTGTCCGCCGCCGGGCACGAACTGCGTCTGGCCGATGGCGCCCAGCGCGACGTCGCGCAGGCTGGCCTGGCCGGCGCCGTTCGGCACGGCGAAATCCCGGTCCATGGCGATGAACCACTGCGGCGTGTTGCGGAAGATGACCGGCTTCTTGGATCGCCAGGAATGGGGGTACTGATGCTTCAGTCGTCCGCGCGCGATCAGCCGGTTGGCGTCGACCAGGGCCTTGATGACGCGGTCGTTGGCGTCGCCCTTCTTGCCGGTCTCGGTAATCACCTGGCCGCCCTCGAACCCGGGGGCCTCGGCCGTGAAGCGGCCGTCGGCGTCGACCGTATAGGGGATGTGCGAATCGATGCCGCGCTCGGCCAGGAATTTGCCCGACCCGGTCCAGGCCTCGAAATCCTCGCGCCCGTGGCCGGGGGCGGTATGGACGAAGCCGGTGCCGGTTTCTTCCGTGACATGGTCGCCGTCCAGCAGCGGCACGTCGAACTCGTAACCCATGCCGCGCAGGGGATGGGCGCAGGTCAGGTCGGCCAGAACATCGGCGGCGACATCGCCGCGCCGCTCGAACCCTTCGACCCGGGCGGCCTTGAACACATCGGCGGCCAGCGCGTCGGCCAGCACCAGCTTGTCGCCGGGCTTGGCCCAGTTGTCGTCCGCCGCCTGGGTGACTTCGTACAGGCCGTAGGAAATGCGCCTGGAAAAACAGATCGCCCGGTTGCCGGGGATGGTCCAGGGGGTCGTCGTCCAGATCACCACGGACGTGTCAGCGAGCCCGGCATCGCCCGCGACCACCGGGAACTTGACCCAGATGGTGTCCGATTCATGATCGTGGTATTCGACCTCGGCCTCGGCCAGGGCGGTTTTTTCGACCACCGACCACATCACCGGCTTGGAACCGCGATAGAGCAATCCGTTGTCGAGGAACTTCAGCAGCTCGCGCACGATCTGCGCCTCGGCCGGGAAGCTCATGGTGGTGTAGGGATTGGCCCAGTCGCCGATAACCCCCAGGCGCTTGAACTCGTCGCGCTGCACGCCGATCCAGTGCTGCGCGAAATCGCGGCATTCCTGGCGGAATTCGACGACCGGCACCTGGTCCTTGTCCTTGCCCTGGGCGCGGTACTGTTCCTCGATCTTCCATTCGATGGGCAGGCCGTGACAGTCCCAGCCGGGCACGTAATTGGCGTTCTTGCCCATCATCTGCTGGGCGCGCACGATCACGTCCTTGAGGATCTTGTTGAGCGCATGGCCGATGTGCAGGTTGCCGTTGGCGTAGGGCGGGCCGTCGTGCAGCACGAAGGGCGGGCGGCCCTTGGCGTCCTCGCGCAGAAGCTGGTAGAGGCCGACCTCTTCCCACTTCTGAATGATGTCCGGTTCCTTGGCGGCCAGACCGGCCTTCATGGGAAAGTCGGTCCGGGGCAGGAACACCGTGGCTTTGTAATCGACGGTCATGGCCCTGTTTTCGATAAGATTTGGCGTGCTTGGTCGCTGTCCGCGGCGATTTGTGCCTTTAATTGGTCGATGCCGTCAAACTTCTTTTCCGGGCGCAGGAATTCGACGAGTTGCACGCCGAGCCGCCGGCCGTACAGATCGCCCGTGAAATCGAACAGAAAGACCTCCAGCAGATCGGCCTCGCCGGCGAAGGTCGGGCGCTTTCCGATGTTGGCGACGCCGGCGTATTCCTGTCCTTCGCCGACGCGCACGCGCACGGCGTAAACCCCCCGCGCGGGCCGCAGATAGGTGCCCAGCGCCAGGTTCGCCGTGGGAAAACCGATGGTGCGTCCGCGCTGATGGCCCTGGATGACCCGGCCCTCGATCTCGAACGGGCGGCCCAGGATGCGGGCGGCGGCCTGGGGATCGCCCGCCCGCAGGGCCTCGCGCACGCCGGTCGAGGAATAGGCGGTTTCGGCGCTGTCCCCGCCCGCGAAGGTCTGGGCGCGCACGGCCGTGAAATCGAAACCCAGGCGCTTGCCGAAGCCCAGTAGCATTTCGGCGCTGCCGCCCCGGCCCTTGCCGAACACGAAATCGTAGCCGCAGACGACGTGCCGGGCGCCGATGCCGCCGACCAGCACGGTTTCGATGAAGTCCTCGGCCGTCAGCGACGAAAACGCCTTGTTGAACTGCTGCACGAAGATGGTGTCGACGCCGAGCCCGAAGATCAGCCGCGCCTTGGCGTGGAACGGGGTCAGGCGGAAGGGCGGGGTGCCGGGGGCAAAGAAGGCGCGGGGGTGCGGTTCGAACGTCAGCACCCCCCAGGGCCGTGCCGTGGCATGGGCGATGGCCCCGGCCTCGCCGATCACGGCGCGATGGCCCAGGTGCACGCCGTCGAAATTGCCGATGGCGACCACGGCGCCCCGGGCGTCGCCGGGGATGTTCTGGTAATGGCGAAAAATACGCATCGTGCCGGTGAAGGTGCCCGCCGGTGCCGGCCTGGTCAACCCCGGCCTGTTGCCCCGTTTTGAGGCCGGATTATTTGCTGCGCGACGGGACCATGATGGTGGCCTCGCCGTCCAACACGACCTTGTCGCCGACCAGGCACTGGGTCTGGATCTTGACGAATTTCTTGTCCTCGATCTTTTCCAGGATCGTCGCCCGCGCGATGACCGTGTCGCCGGCCTTGACCGGGCCCTTGAACTTCAGGGTCTGGCCGACGTAGATGCAACCCGGCCCCGGCATCTTGGTGCCGATCACGGTGGAGATGTAGCTGGCGGTCAGAAGCCCGTGGGCGATGCAGCCCTCGAACATGGTTTCCGACGCGAATTCATGGTTCAGGTGCACCGGATTGGTGTCACCGGACACGCCCGCGAAGATCAGGATGTCGGATTCGGAAATGGTCCGGGAATATTCGTCGCTCTGCCCGACCTCCAGGTCTTCGAAATAGAAACCGTGGAGTCTGTCGAGGGCGGTGACGGTATGGGTATCCATGATTTACGCGCTCCAATACACCTTTGGATTGGGGTTTTTTGGCGCCGAACGGGATTCCGCAGCGCAGCGTTCATATATTGCGCCGCAATATGTGTCCCCGCAAGGGAATGTTTTGCGGGGTGGGGTTGCCCGTGTAGCATGCCCGGGAAAGGGACGGTGCTGTGCGGTTCATTGAAATTCCTCGGTTTTCCGTGATTTTGGCGGCGATTCTGCTGGCGGTGGGGCTTGCTTCCGCCACACCTTTGCGCGCCGCCGACCAGCCGTCCCTGGGCCTGCCCCTGACCTGCGATCCGGGGCGGACCTGCTGGCTGGTCAACCATGTCGACCACGATCCCGGCCCCGGCGTGCGCGATTATGCCTGCGGCGCCCATGGCTACAACGGCCATACGGGCGTCGACATCGCCATCCGCGACTATTCCAAAATGGAGGACGGCGTGCCCGTGGTCGCGGCGGCGACCGGCACGGTGCGGCGCCTGCGCGACGGCATGCTGGACGGCGACGTGTCCCTGGTCGGGCACGACGCGGTGATGTCCCAGGGCTGCGGCAACTCCGTCGTCATCGGCCATGACGGCGGCTGGGAAACCTTCTATTGCCATCTGCGGCGGGGGTCCCTCACCGTGCGGCCGGGGCAGCGGGTGGAAAAGGGCGACAGACTGGGTTCCGTCGGATCTTCCGGTCTGGCCGAATTTCCCCACGTCCACCTGGGCGTGCGCCTGAACGGCAAGATCGTGGACCCCTTCGTCGGGGTCAAGCGCGCATCGAACTGCGGCGCCGGGCCGTCGCCGTTATGGGATTCGCGGACCCTGAGCCAGCTCAAGGGTACGCCGACGGCGCTTTACGATGCCGGCTTCGCGCCGGTCGAGGTCAACCCCATCGCGCTGCGCCGGGGCTTTTACCGCGACACCAAATTGTCGGCCAAGGCGCCGCTGCTGGCGTTCTGGGTCGATGCCTTCTGGGTCGAACAGGGCGACCGCCTGACCCTGACCTTCACCGGACCCAAGGACCGCAAGATCGCGGCCAAGACCTTCACCCTGGACAAGACCCAGGCGCGGCACATGCGTTTCGTCGGCAAGCGCAAGACCGTGGACTGGCATGCGGGCAGTTACCTCGGCGTCGCCGTGCTGGAACGCGCGACCAAGGACGGCGGCAAGGAAACCTTCCGCATCGAACGCCGGTTGGACATCGAATAGAGGCGGGGAACAGGGGGGTGCGGCGGCCTGCCCGGCGCCGGTCAGGTCAAGGACGGCCGGCGCGACACCAGTTTGGGCGTGGCCCGCAAGGCCCGGCGCAGGCCCTTGGCGGCGTCCTGGGTGCGGGTCTGAACCTCGCGCTGGACGCGGGCGGTCGCGGTCTCGGCAGCCTTGGCGGGAACGAAATCCTCTTCCGGGAACAGGGCGGCGGCCTGGACCTTGTCGTCTTCGCGCTCTTCCTCGCGCTTGGCGATCAGGTTCAGGGTCCGCGTCACCAGGGGATGGCGGTCCGGGCGCTTGCGCGATTTGCGCATGTGTTCCTTGGCGATCGCCTTCACCATGTTGACGATGGTCTGGTAATGGTGGTTTGTCTCGCACCAGCGGGCATAGGCGGCCACGGTCCACGGGTTGGCCGGCAGGGGGCGTAGCCCCCGGTTCTGGCACCAGTCGACAAAAACAGTCCAGGCAGTGTGGTGGTTCAATCGGGGCATCGGTCCAGGTTCGCCGCCTAAATTTGCACTATTCCCGCGAGGGAACTATACCGTTTCCGCCCAGGCGCGGCTTGACCCGGGCGGAAATTCCACTATTCAAGCCCATAATTGGGAAACATCCGATTAAATTATGGAGAAAATTAGACCATGGGTGAATACCGAATTGCCGCCATCGGCGGGGACGGGATCGGACCGGAGGTCGTCGAGGCCGGTGTCGAGGTCCTGAACGCGGTCGCCGAGAGGGACGGAGGATTCTCGCTCAAGGTCGAAACCTTCCCCTGGGGCGGCGATTATTACCGCAAGCACGGCGTGATGATGCCCGAAGACGGGGTCGAGACGTTGAAGCCCTTCGACGCCATCTACTTCGGCTCCGCCGGCGACCCCAATATCCCCGATCACATCACGCTCTGGGGGCTGCGCCTCAAGATCTGCCAAACGCTCGACCAATACGCCAACGTGCGCCCGTCCAAGCTGCTGCCGGGGATCGACGGGCCGCTGAAGAACGTCAAGCCCGGCGACCTGGACTGGGTCATCGTGCGCGAGAATTCCGAAGGCGAATACGCGGGCGTCGGCGGCCGGGTTCATACGGGCCTGCCCGAGGAAGTCGGCATGGATGTCGCCGTGTTCACCCGCGCGGGCGTCGAGCGCATCCAGCGCTTCGCCATGGACCTGGCCCGGTCCCGGCCGCGCAAGAAGCTGACCCTGGTCACCAAGTCCAACGCCCAGCGCCACGGCATGGTGTTCTGGGACGACGTGTTCGAGGTTGTGCGCAAGGACTACCCCGACGTCGAAACCGACAAGATGCTGGTCGACGCCATGACCACGCGCATGGTGCTGAAGCCGCAGTCGCTGGACACCATCGTCGCCACCAACCTGCATGCCGACGTGCTGTCGGATCTGGCGGCGGCGCTCACGGGCTCGCTCGGCATCGCGCCGACGGCCAACCTGCGGCCCGAACGGGACTTCCCGTCCATGTTCGAGCCGATCCACGGCTCCGCCTTCGACATCATCGGCAAGGGCGTCGCCAACCCCATCGGCTGCTTCTGGTCCGGCGTGATGCTGCTGGAACACCTGGGCGAGGCCGCCGCGGCGAAACGCCTGATGGCGGCGGTCGAGCGGGTCACCGGATCGCGCGAGGCGGTATCGCCCGATCTCGGCGGCTCGGCCACCACCCGCCAGGTCACGGACGCGGTGTTGGCCGCGGTCAGGGGCGCCAATGACTGAGCCATTGACCGTCGAGTTCCGCCGGTCCGGCGTGACCGGCACCTGGGACGGCTCCCACGACAGCATCCTGGACCTGGCCGAAAGCCTGGACCTGGTGCTCGCCTACAGCTGCCGGTCGGGCATCTGCACGACCTGCCAGTGCCGCAAGATCGCGGGCGACATCGCATACAGCGACGACGGCGTCTATCAGCCGGACGCCCCGGACGAGATTTTGATCTGCTGTTCCGTGCCGAAAACGGCGCTGGTGCTGGATATTTGACAAGGTCGGGTATGATCGTGCCCTCAGGCACGCCGTACCCGGCGCCACCGCAATAAAGACAGGGAAGGCCCCACCGCCATGAAATTATCGGAAATCGCCCGCCTGCAGCAGTATCTGCGCGCCGCCTTCGACAACAACCGTTTCACCGTGAAGCCGCCGAAGAAGGAAGGTCATCCGGTCGAGGTCTATCTGGGCGACCATTTCGTCGGCGTCCTGCACCGCGACGAGGACGAGGGCGAGGTGTCCTACTCCCTGCAGATCGCCATCCTGGAAGAAGACCTGCCGCAGGGATGACCGGCGCCCCCGGGCGCCTTCCGATTCTGTGATTTCGCGCATTGGCGGCGGGCCCGCTTCGGCGTAACGTCGGGGCAACGATCCTGAGCCTGTGGGAGGACAGCCAAATGCCAAGTGACGAACGGGACATCGGCCGCGCGCGCATGCAGATGCACGACATTCTGCGCGACATCAACCGCGAGACCATCCACGAGCTTGTGCCCAACGTGTCCGTGGCCGAGTTGACGCCCTATTTCAAATTGGTGGCCAAGGCGCGGGGCATGTACATCAAACGGCTGATCGAATTGGCCCAGGGCGCGAAGGGCTTGCCGTCGGACGAACAGGTGCGTGAACTGAACCTTTTGCGCCGCTCCTACGACGAGCTGATCCACGGCGCCCAGATGATCGAAACCGCGATCGAGCGCGGCTACATCGACGTCGATAAAAAATAACGACGTTTATACCGCCACCGGCAATGCCGTGCGGTAGACCACCTGTTTCAGAGAAAAGCTCGACTTGATGGAGGCGACGCCGGTGACCCGCGTCAGCCTGTCCATCAGGAAGCGCTCGTAGGCGGACAAGTCCGCCGTGACCACGCGCAGCAGGTAATCCGCGTCGCCGGTCATCAGGTAGCATTCCATGACCTCGGGCCAGGAGCGGATGGCCGCCTCGAACTCCTCCAGCGCCTTTTCCACCTGACGTTCCAACGTCACGCTGATGAAGATGGAGACAGGCAGGCCCACGGCCTGCTGATCGACCAGGGTGACGTAGTCGCGGATCACGCCCGCGTCCTCCAACCGCTTGACGCGCCTAAGGCAGGGCGAAGCCGACAGGCCCACGGCCTCGGCCAGGTCGACGTTGCGCATGCGGGCATTGGCCTGGATCGCCTTGAGGATGCGGCGGTCGATGGCGTCGAGGTCGATATCGGGCATTTTTCACCAATCCGAAGCCGAAAACTGCGTATTAATTGCGTAAATATCCCATTCAGCGCCGCAGATCGCAAGGAAATACCGATAATTTTGGCGTAGGATTGCGCAACATCCTGCGATTTCGCGTCATTCCTGCCCGGAGACCCCCATGGCCCCCCTCGACACCCCGAACCACCTGATGATCGAGCCCAATCCGGGCGCCGCCCCCGATGCGGAGACCCTGGCCCGCCTGACCGATCTGCAAAAGCGCATCCTGTGGCTCTCGACCTGGACGATCCACCACGCCAACCACGTCCGGGCCAAGGGCGAGGTCAAGGTCGGCGGCCATCAGGCGTCCTGCGCGTCCTCGGCGGCGCTGATGACGGCGCTGTATTTCCACGCCCTGCGCCCGCAGGACCGGGTCGCCGTGAAACCCCACGCCAGCCCTGTGTTCCACGCCATCCAGTACCTCATGGGCAACCAGACGCGGGCGAAACTTGAGAATTTCCGCGGCCTCGGCGGGGCGCAAAGCTATCCGTCGCGCACCAAGGACACGGACGACGTGGATTTCTCCACCGGCTCCGTCGGCATGGGCCCGGCCATGACCATGTTCGCGTCGCTGACCCAGGATTACACCCGCCGCCATTTCGAATCCGTCCGCGCGCGCGAACCGGGGCGCATGATCGCGCTGGTCGGTGACGCCGAAATGGACGAAGGCAACATGTACGAGGCGATCCTCGAGGGCTGGAAGCATAACCTGCGCAATTGCTGGTGGATCATCGACTACAACCGCCAGAGCCTGGACGGCGTCGTCAACGACAAGCTGTTCCGCCTGATCGACCGCCTGTTCCGCGCCGCCGGCTGGCGCGTGGTCATCATGAAGTACGGCAAGCTGATGCTGAACGCCTTCCAGAAGCCGGGCGGCAAGGCGCTGAAGAAATGGATCAACGACTGCCCCAACGACATGTACGCAGCCCTGACGTTCCAGGGGGGTGCGGCCTGGCGCGACCATCTGACCGCCGACATCGGCAACGAACCGGGCGTGCCGGAACTGCTCGCCTCCCACACGGACGACGAATTGCAGGACCTGATGTCCAACCTGGGCGGCCATTGCCTGGAAACCATCTGCGAGGCCTTCAAGTCGGCCGACGACGACATCCCGACCTGCTTCCTCGCCTATACCATCAAGGGCTGGGGCCTGCCACTGGCCGGTCACAAGGACAACCACGCGGGCATCCTCACGCCGGATCAGCTGAAGGGCTTTCAGAAGGACCTGGGGATCAGCGAGGGCCAGGAGTGGGAACCCTTCGCCGGCATGGAAGACCGCGCCCAGGCGCTCAAGGACTTCATCGCCAAGACCCCCTTCATGGGCCCCGGGTCCAAGGATCGCCGCATGTCGGCCAAACCCGTCGCCGTGCCGGCCAAGCTGGCGGAAACGGGCACGGGCAAGGGCTCGACCCAGGAAGCCTTCGGCAGGATCCTGTTCGAACTGGCGGCCACGGACCAGGACCTGGCCGACCGCATCGTCACCACCTCGCCCGACGTCACCGTCTCGACCAACCTGGGCCCTTGGGTCAACCGCCGCGGCATCTTCGCCATGGAGGAACGGGAAGACACCTTCCGAAAAGTGAACGTGCCGTCCGTGCAGAAATGGGGCGCCAACGACGAAGGCCAGCACCTGGAACTGGGCATCGCCGAAAACAACCTGTTCCTGGCGCTGGCGGCGCTCGGCCTCAGCCACGAATTGCATGGCGAGCGGCTTTTGCCCATCGGCACCCTGTACGATCCGTTCATTCAGCGCGGCCTCGATGCGCTGAACTACGCCTGCTATCAGGACGCGCGGTTCATGGTGGTGGCGACCCCGGCCGGCGTGACGCTCGCCCCCGAAGGCGGCGCCCACCAGTCCGTCGCCACGCCGATGATCGGCATGGGCCAGCCGGGCCTGGCCTATTTCGAACCGGCCTTCGCCGACGAGCTTGAGGCCGTGATGCGCTGGGGCTTCACCCACATGCAGGCCGAGGACGGCGGCTCGATCTACCTGCGGCTCTCGACCCGGCCCCTGGAACAGCCAGCCCGCAAGATGGACAAGGCGTTGGCCGATCAGGTCATCCAGGGCGCCTATTGGCTGAAGAAGCCGGCGTCGAAGGACGCGGGCGCCATCGTCTACACCGGCGCGCTGGCCCCGGAGGCCCTCGCCGCGGCGGAAACGCTCGGCAAGGCCGGCCCCGGCGTGCTCGCCGTGACCTCGCCGGACCGGCTCTATTCCGACTGGCGCAAGAACGGTGCGGACAGCCATGCGGCGAAGCTGCTGGGTGCGGTCAAGCCGGGGGGCAAGCTGGTCACCGTTATCGACGGCCATCCGGCGACGCTATCCTGGCTCGGCGGCGTGCAGGGCCACCGCGTGACGGCGCTGGGTGTCGAGGACTTCGGCCAGTGCGGCACGATCGCCGACCTCTACAGCAAATATGGCCTCGATGCTGATGCTATTGCGAAGGGGTTCGGGGATCATCCGTCGCTAGCAAAAAAAGGCGATTAACCACTGTATTGTCTACGTGAGACAGGAAGCTGCTTCAGGAGAAAACGTATCGTGTAGGAAGCCTGCAACGAATCCTGCCGAATATCCTGCCACGAAACTAACACCTTCTGCTGCCGCGGCACCTGAAAGAGCACTAACAAATGTTAAGAAGGCTTGCTTCCAAATAGGAAGCGACGCAACAACTTGCTCAGAAACGGCGTTGTGATCCCGCACTTTTTTGTTGTCGTCGGAAAGTTCTTCCAGTTTTTTCTCGAGATCCAAAACAGACTCTCTAAGCGAAAGAAATAAGCTTCGTTGCTCTTCATTAAATTGGTTTGGTATAGACAAATCTTTGAGAATCGCACTAGCTGGACCCACAGCGGTCTTGGCCATCCTTATTGAAACGTCCGAAACGCTTTGGTGGTTTGTATCCTCTAAGTCTTCTTGAGTAACAATTGTATCTTCAATGCTTATTTGGTTTCGTTGTTCTTTTGATATCGCTCCCAATCCGAGGGTGCGGACATCTATCTTCGCGCTATTGAAATCTGCGCCAAGAAATTTTGATCCCCTAAAATTAGCGTTTCTTAAGTCGGACGAACCGAATTTTGCGTTTTCCAAATTAGCGTTTGTGAAGATGACGCCAATTAAACTAGCGCCACCAAAGTGGGCTCCGTGCCCGACAGCTCCATCCAAATTTGCGCCATCTAGCTTCGCGTTTTGAAGGTTTGCTCCGGCGAGATTTGCGCCGACCAAGTTTGCCTGAGTAAGGTCGGCGTTATTAAGGTCAGCACCGTGCAAATCTGCCCCTTCAAAGTTAGTGTTGCGGAAATGCCCGGACCGAAGATAACGTGCTGGTAAGGATACGCCAGATAAGTCAGTGTGTTCTGGATTCGTCGACTTTCGCCACTCGTTCCAAACTGCAACGCCATCTTGATCGATAATTTCAGTTTGAATCGTGTCCGCCATCAAATCACCCCAAACGCATTTAAAGTACTGCCTAATCAAATGTACATTTATAGCTATACTTGAGAAATTAGCGGTTAAATTTAATTTTTGAACCTTTAATTTCGCATAATATAAAATTTGACTTTAAATATAGGGTGCTTGTCTAATCGGTAGTTTGGTGCGGGCGGGGAGAATCGAACTCCCACTCCGTTGCCGGAACCAGATTTTGAGTCTGGCGCGTCTACCAGTTCCGCCACGCCCGCTTAAGCCCGTCGGAAGGGGCGACTTTCTAGCACCCCGGGGGGCTTCAGGCAAACGCAGAACGTGGGTCGCCCCCCCTCACCCCGACCCTCTCCCCCACGGGGGAGAGGGAGGCTCCCTCTCAGGCGTTCGCGCGGGCCTCGGCCACCAGCGTCAGCCGCCACATTTCCCGTTCGTACTTGCTGTAATCGAAGCCGGTCCCGGAATGGATGGTCGAGCGGTTGTCCCACACCACGATGTCGCCGGGCCGCCACTGCCATTTCACGGTGAACTCGGGCCCCGTCACGGTCGGCAGCATGTCGCGCCAGATCATGACGCTGTCGTCCTCCACCCCTTCCAGGTCCCATTTGTCCAGGTCGGCCGGGTCGATGTCCTGGCCGATCGGCACGATGGCGCAGGTCGAACTGTTGAGGCCGTAAAGCGACGGCTTGCCCGTCACCGGATGCTTCAGCACCAGGGGCACGCGGTTGGGCGGGTTTTCCTTGCGCTGCTCGGGCGTCAGCACCGGATAGTGCGGCGAGTAGCTGTTGATCTTCTTGTCGTGGTGGGCGAGGGAGCACACGGCCTCGAGGCCGTCGAGCTTCCGCCGTTCCTCGGGCGGCAGGGCGGCATAAGCGCCCTGCATGTCGGCGAACAGGGTCTCCGCACCCTCGGGCGGGGCCTTGCGGCAATGAAAGACCGATCCGACCGGCGGCCGCGCGCGGAAGGTGGAATCCGTATGCCACACCGGCCTGCGGGTTTCCGGGTTGTAGCGGATGTCCGCGTCGCTGGTCAGCTGCGGCACCTGCAGCAGTTGCGCGACCATCTTGCCGTCCTTGTCGCGCACGTTGCCGATGCGCAGGATCGGGAACCCGGCGACGGATTTGTCCTCGCGCGCCGTCTGGATTTTGTCCTCGATCACGCCGAACACCTCGGACCAGCGCACCAGCGCCTCGGGCTCAAGATCGGCCAGGGCGTCCCCGCGCACGCCGAGCAGCCCGCCGTGGTCCAGCCACAGGCCGCGTGCCCAGGCCTGAAAATCCGGGTCGGCGAGGTCGCCCGGTGTGACCTGGTCGATCAAAATGCCGAAATCGCCGTTCAGCGGCTGGGTCGGATGGGTCATCGCTGTCTGCCTTTTGTTAGATGTTTCTGATCGAAGGATACGGGTACCCGTGCCAAAAACAAGACCCGAGAGAGGTGCGGGGCTGGTTGTCTCGACGCGGGCCACCTGATAGAAGCGCCCGACGCTTTCGCTGACGGAACGGGGCCCAACGCCCATGCTGCGCCGCCTTTATGACCGCACCCTGGAACTGGCCGGGCACCGCCACGCCAAGGCCTGGCTCGCCTTCGTCAGTTTTATCGAAAGCTCGGTCTTTCCCATTCCGCCCGACGTGCTGCTGATCCCCATGGTCCTGGCCGACCGGGCCAAGGCCTGGCGCATCGCCCTGATCTGCACCGTCGCCTCGGTCCTGGGTGGGGTGTTGGGGTACGCCATCGGTGCCTTCCTGTTCGACCAGGTCGGCCGCCCCATGCTGGAATTCTACGGCTATACCGCCAAGTTCGATCAGTTCCGCGCGACCTACGCCGACTGGGGCGCCTGGGCCGTGTTCATCGCGGGCGTCACGCCCTTCCCCTACAAGGTCATCACCATCCTGTCGGGCGTGGCGTCCCTGGATATCTGGGTGTTCTGCGTCGCCTCGGTGCTGGCGCGGGGGGTCCGGTTCTATCTGGTGGCGGGGCTGTTGTGGTATTTCGGCGAGCCGATCCGCGCCTTCATCGAGAAGTACCTGGGGCTTTTGTTCACGATCTTTTGCATTCTCCTGGTCGGCGGATTCGTGGTTATCAGGTTCGTGCTGTAGGAGCCCGCCATGCTGTCCATGCTCGACGACCCCAAACTGCAACGCTGGTATCCGGCGGCTCTGTTCGCCATATCGGCAGGGGCCCTCGGCCTGGCCTTGCATGCCCAGTTCGTGTTGGGGCTTGAGCCCTGCAACCTCTGCCTTTACCAGCGCGTCCCCTATGCGGTGATCGGCCTGTTCGCGGGGGCCTGCATGACGCGCCCCAATCCCAAGGCGGGGCGCGCCGTGGTCGGGCTGGCCGCTCTCGGCTTCGCCATCGGGGCGGCGATCGCGGTCTATCATGTCGGGGTGGAACAGCATTGGTGGGCGTCCGCCGTGTGCGGCGGCACGGTCGCCGACGTGGGATCGACCAAGGACCTGATGGCCGGATTGTCGGCGCCGCCGGAAAAATCCTGCGATTCCGTGGACTGGGTCTTCCTTGGCCTCTCCATGGCGACCTATAATGCGGCCTTCTCCGCCGTCATGGCCGGGCTGTGTTTTATCGCTGTCCGCCGCATGAGGGCCGCCTGACAGGGCGTTTAAGGACGCGACAAGGACCCATGGCGACCAAGACCTCTGCCAAGACATCATCGAAGATCGGGGCCAAGCCCCGGCGCATGCCGGGCGACCTGTCCAAGGCCGCGATGGTCGAACGCATGCTGCGGGTCGATCACGCGGGCGAATACGGCGCCGTGCGCATCTACGAAGGTCAGATGGCCGTGCTGGGCAAGGATGCCGGCGGCGGTGCCATCAAGCATATGGCGGAGCAGGAAGAGGTTCACCTCGCCACGTTCAACGACCTGGTGGCCGACCGCCGGGTCCGGCCCACGGCGCTGCTGCCGCTGTGGCATCTCGCCGGCTTCGCGCTGGGCGCCGGCACGGCGCTTCTGGGCGAGAAAGCGGCCCATGCCTGCACCGTCGCCGTGGAAGAGGCCATCGACGAACATTACGCGGCCCAGATCGACCGCCTGGACGGCGAGGGCGAGGACGACCTGCGCGACACCTTCGAAAAATTCCGCCAGGAAGAACTGGAACACCACGACACGGCGCTGGAGCTGGGGGCCGAGGAAACGCCCGGCTACGAGGCCCTGAAGGGCGTCATCAAGCGGGGATCGAAGCTCGCCATCTGGCTGTCCGAGCGCATCTGACCCCGTTCCATAAAAAAAATCCAAGACCGAGAAGAAACCAAAAGGACCAAGACGATGAAGGCAGTGGTGTTCCCCGGCGACCGCAAGATCGAGATCATGGATTTCCCCGACCCCCATCCGGGCCCGGGAGAGGTCGTTCTCAAGATCAAGGCGTCGGGCATGTGCGGCAGCGACCTGAAGTACTACCGCAACCCGCCGGGCACCCCGACGCTCGGCCTGGGCGAACGCAAGGGCCCGATCATCGCCGGGCACGAACCCTGCGGCGTGGTGGTCGAGGTCGGCGAGGGCGTGTCGGACGCCCAGGCGCGCGTCGGCGACCGCATGATGGACCACCACTATTCCGGTTGCGGCGTGTGCAAGCACTGCCGCACCGGCTGGTCGCAGATGTGCATCGACGGCATCACCGTCTACGGCACCACGGGCCATGGCGCCCATGCGGAATACATGAAGGTGCCGGCCCATACCCTGGTCCGGCTGCCGGACGATCTCAGCTTCACCACCGGGGCTGCCATTTCCTGCGGCACGGGCACGGCTTACGGCGCCTTGAAACGCCTGGACCTGGCCGGCGACGAGACGGTGGTGGTGTTCGGCCAGGGGCCCGTCGGCCTGTCGGCGACGCAGTTGGCCAAGGCCATGGGGGCGCGGGTCATCGCGCTGGACATCTCGGCCGAGCGGCGCAAGATGGCGGAAGATTTCGGCGCCGACGTAGTCATCGACCCCATGGGCAACGACGTGGTCGCGGCGATCCGCGACCTGACGGGCGGCGAAGGGGCGCACAAGTCCCTCGACTGTTCGTCGAACGCCGAAGCCCGTGCCTCGGCCGTGCGCTGCCTGCGCGCCTGGGGCACGGCCTGCTTCGTCGGCGAGGGCGGGCAGGTGACGCTCGACGTCAGCCAGGACATCCTGCGCCGTCAGGTCTCCATCGTCGGATCCTGGACCTTTTCGAAGAACGGGCAGGCCGATTGCGCCGCCTTCGTCGCCGAACGCAAGATCGATGTCGACGCCCTGTTTTCCCACCGCTTCACGCTGGATCAGGCCGACGAGGCCTACAAGCTGTTCGACACCCAGACGACCGGCAAGGGCGTGTTCGTGATGGATTAATCCTGGTTGGCGGGGTCCTTGGGGCCCCGCCGCAGGGCGACGATCACACCGCGCAGGATGCGGACTTCCTGATCCGTCAGGCGCGCGCGGCCGAACAGGTTGCGCAGGTTGCGGACCATGGTGGGGGCGCGTTCCGGCGGCTGAAGGAAGCCGCAGGTTTCCAGTTCCTGTTCCAGGTGTTCGAACAGGTGGACCAGGTCCTGATGGTCGGCGGGGCGCGTGGTCTTGGGCATGGCCAGGTCTTCGGCCGGCACGTCCAGGCCCGTCAGCCGCCATTCATAGCCGACCAGCAACACCGCCTGCGCCAGGTTGAGGGACGAAAACGCCGGGTTCAGCGGCACGTTCAGAATGGCGTCGGCAAGCGCCACCTCGTCGTTGTCCAAGCCCTTGGCCTCGCGGCCGAACAGGATGCCCGTGCGGGCCCCGCTTTCGGCGTGAATTTGTCGGATTTCCTCGGCCGCGCGGCGCGGGGTCACGACGCGCTTGGTCATGTCGCGGGACCGCGCCGTGGTCGCGATGACCAGGTTCAGGTCGGCGACCGCCTCGGCGGCGGTGGCATAGACACGGGCCTGGTCGATCACCAGGTCGGCGCCCGAGGCGGCGGCCCGCGCGGGCTCGCTCGGCCAGCCGTCGCGGGGGTTGACCAGACGCAGGTCCGTCAGCCCGCAATTGAGCATGGCCCGGGCGGCCATGCCGATGTTCTGACCCAGCTGCGGTTCGACCAGAACGACCGCGGGCGCGCCCGAGGCGTCGATTGTGTCGGCGTCGCCGCGCCGCGAGGAATCCGTGCCCGCCATGACTCGGATCAGGCCCTTTCGGGCGCGACGCTGTCGCAGGGCGCGGTGTCGAACGGATAGGCGGGGGTGTCCGTCATGGGGGCTGGCCTCGGTTTTCTGATCCCGGGCGCGTCGCCCGCCGCAGGGTTGCGGGAGAATGCCGAATGCGGCGGCATTTCTCAAGGGTTCCCGGCTGGGGGGCGGTTGCATCCGGGATCGGGATTTCTCAATGGCCGATTGGAAATTACTGCCCGGGCGATTATGTTGACGGGGTGAAAACAAAGGATCAAGCCGGTATCGCGGGCGCTTCGGCGGCCGTGAACGCGGCGGCCGCCGGGACGGGAGGGACGGCGACCTGAAGGGAACAATCGTGGCGTCAAATTCCGCGACGGCTGTGGGCAGGAACATGGTGAGCGAACCATCGCCGGAATATCTCGACCTCAAGGCGCGCGCCGCGTCGTCCAACCTCGATTCCGAGACCCTGCTGGCCACGGACTACCTCAACCATTTCAATGAAATCGTCATGTTGCTGGAAATGGTCCCCGACATGCCGGAGATCATGGAGGAAGTGAAGGCGTGGCGGCCCAAGGCCTATGCCGATCATTTCCGCGATTCCACCATCGCCGACCGGGACCTGGCCATCGAGGCTTACGATCACGTGCTGCCCGTCTACCGGGAGCCTTTCGACCATACGGTGGCGCAGTTGAACAACGTCGTCATGACCAGCATCCAACTTCTGGAACGCTATATCGAACAGGGGGACCAGGGCATGCTGCGCGAACAGGCGACGGTCATGTCGCGCATGATCCAGCGCCTGTTGGATACCGCATCGGGCATCATCCATGGCGCGACCAAGACCATGGACCAGGAAGAGATCGACGCCATCATCGCGACCTGAATGCCGTGCGGGCGGGGGACACTTGAATTGACGGTGACGGCGGCCGGCGGTTACTCGCCGGCGGCGGGCGGCGTCTTGAGAAAGGCGCTTGAGCCCGCCCGCGCCAGCTCCATGAACTTTTCATTGCTGACCGGCGGGCTGAACAGATAGCCCTGGCCGACCTGACAGCCCAGGGCATGCAGAAAGCCGACCTGGTTTTCCGTTTCAATGCCTTCGGCGATGATGTTCAGATTCAGGTTCTGCGCCATCGAGATGATGGCCCGCGCCACGGCCGAGGCGTCGCGGTCGTCGGGCAGCCCCGTGACGAACGAACGGTCGACCTTCAGGTTGTCGAGCGGGAAGCGGGTCAGATAGCTGAGCGATGAATAGCCGGTGCCGAAGTCATCCATCGACACGTTGACGCCCATGTCCTTGATGACCTTGAGAATGCGGATGGTTTCCTCGGCGTTGGAGACCAGCATGCTTTCCGTCAGCTCGACGTCAAGCAGGTGCGGGTCGAGCCCGCAGGTGTCGAGCACGTCCTTGATTTCGCCGGCCAGGTCACCGTGCAGGAACTGCATGGCCGACAGGTTGACCGCGATGTGGCAGGCGGTCAGCCCTTCCTTGATCCAGACCGCCGCCGTTTCGCAGGCTTGGCGCAGCACCCAGCTGCCGATGGCGACGATCAGGCCCGTCTCCTCGGCGACGGGGATGAACTCCACCGGGGACACCTTGCCCAGGTTGGCGTTGTCCCAGCGCAGCAGGGCCTCCGCCCCGATGATGCGGCGCGTTTCCAGGTCCACCTTGGGCTGGAAGACCAGTTCGAACTCGTCGTTCTCCAAGGCCCGGCGCAGGCCGCTTTCGACCTCGATCCGCCGTCTGGCGTCCTCGGACAGTTGTTCCGTGTAAAACTGGAAATTGGCCCGGCCCTGCTTCTTGGCGAAGTGGGCGGCGGTGTCCACGTTGCGCATCAGTTCGACCAGGGAATTGGCGTTTTTCGGGTACATCACCACGCCGATGCTGCACGAGGTGAAGACCTCGCGGCCATCGACCTTGAACGGCTGCGACAGGCTTTTCAGAACGTCGCGGGCGATCTTGGCGGCACGGGCCTCGTCGTCCATGCCTTCCAGGATGACCATGAATTCGTCGCCGGACAGGTGGGCGACCGTGTCCTGGCCGCGTACGCAGCCGCAGACGCGCTGGCCCGCCAGCTGGATGATGCGGTCGCCGATCAGATGGCCGAGGGCGTCGTTGATGGTCTTGAAATTGTCGAGGTCGAGAAACAGCACGGCAAAACCGACGCCGCAGGTGTCGGCCTGTTCGATGGATTCTTCCAGGCGTTCCGTGAACAGGTTGCGGTTGGGCAGCCGGGTCAGGGGATCGCGGGTCGCCAGGTCGCGCAGGCGTTCCTCGTTCTCCTTGCGCTCGGTGATGTCGCGCAACGCCCCGATGAACAGGCGCCGCCCGGAAAACCGCATTTCGCTGACCGCCAGTTCGATGGGAATGAGCGAGCCATTCTTGCGCCGGCCGATGACCTCGCGGGCGCTACCGATGATGTGGCGCACGCCCGTGTTGGTGTAGCGCGCCAGATAATGATCGTGGTTACCGGCGTCGTCCTCGTTCATCAGGACCTTTACGTTGGAGCCGACCAGTTCACCGGGTTTGTAGCCGAAAATTTCCTCGGCCGTCGGGTTCAGGGTCTCGATGGTGCCGGTCTCGTCGATGGTGATGATGCCGTCGGCGACCGTGTCCATGATCTTGCGCAGGTGTTCCTCGCGCGTCGCCTGGGCCTTCAGCGCGCGGTTCCGTTCCGTGACGTCGCGGGCCATGATGATGTAGGCGGTGCCGTCGCCGTCGTCCTCGTGCTCCTCATAGGGCAGGGCCGCCAGTTCGACATCCAGGGTCGTGCCGTCGGCCCGCAGCAGGACCATGGGCGTGCGCAGGCGTTCCTTGGTCAGGTTCTCGATCCCGCCCTGGAAATGGGCCAGGCTGTCGGCCTGCACGAAGTCGGTGAAGATGCGGCCTTTCAGTTCGACCGCGGGCCACACGCCCAACATGTCCGCGCCCGCCGGGTTGATCAGGTCGATGGCGCCGCCGCGGCATACGGCAATCAGGTCCGGCGCCAGTTCGATGACGTGGCGGAAACCCTGTTCCGTGCGCTTCATGTTCTCGAAGCGCTTGCGGTTCAGAAGGTCGTTGATGAAGTCCAGCATGCGCCGGCCTTCGGTCGAGATCACTTCGACGTATTCGCGGTAATGAGGGTTCGACAGCGGACCCAGGATTTCCTGGTCCATCATGTCGGCGAATCCGATGATGGTGTTCAAGGGCGTGCGCAGGTCGTGACTGAGGGTTTCCAGAAGGGTCTCGTTGGCCTCTTCCGTGGCGTCACCTTCGCTCTGAAGGCGCCCGCCCACCTGCCGGGCGCCGGGCTTGATTTCGTAGATGTCCGCCATTGAACCAGCTTGTGTTTGCCCCCTGACCATCTTTGATGGCCGTTTTCCGCGGGTTCGGGGGATTTTGCTCACCCTGTTCCGCATTATAGCGGGTGAAAGGGCGAAACCGTCAAGCTAGCCAAAAGGTTACATTGTTTTAGCGGGCTCGCCGCATGGCGGGTGGCGTGCTAGCGTTCGGCCATGCCGCATGAGATCATCCTGCTGACCGGCGACGTCGAGGGGCCCCATCTGGCGGCTGTCCTGATGGCCCACAACCCGACCGTTCACGTCAACCACGTCGATGGCGCGGATTCCCTGCGTCGCGCCCTCGATCTGGCGGGCGGGGCCGCCGCCAACGCGGGCCGGCGGCTGATCGCTTTCTGCACCGGGGTCGTGGTGCCGTCTGATGTTCTCGATGCCTTGCCGGGCCCGGCCTACAACTTTCATCCCGGCCCGCCGACCTATCCGGGAAGCTGGGCCGCGGGCTTTGCCCTGTACGACGGGGCAACCCGATTCGGCGCGACCCTGCATGTCATGGAGCGGCGCGTGGACGAGGGGGCGATCATCGACGTCGACTGGTTCGACCTGCCGGCGGGGTTGAAGCTGCGCTACGACGAGTTGGAGGTCATGGCCTACCAGCGTTGCGTCGGCCTGTTCCATAAATACGCGGCGCATCTGGCGGCGGACGATTCGCCCCTGCCCCCGTCGTCGGAAACATGGTCCGGGACCAAGCGCAGCAAGGCGGAGGCCGCCGCCATGCGCGAGCCGCCGCGCGATGCCTCGGAACAGGAAATCCGCCGCCGCTTCCGCGCCTTCGGCGGCTAATCCACTTAATCTAAATCCGCCGCCAAGTCGCGCCCCCGGCGCTGTCCTCGACCGCGATGCCCTCGGCGGTGAGGATGCCGCGAATCTCGTCGGCGCGGGCGAAATCCTTGGCCTGGCGGGCGGCGACGCGCTCCGCGATCAAGGCGTCGATCTCGGCGTCGGAAAGCCCGCCCGTCTTGACCGGCGGCTGCCATTTGAACCAGGCTTCCGGGTCCTGCTGAAGAAGGCCCAGAACGCCGGCCGCGGATTTCAGGACCCCGGCCGCCGCCGGTTTGGCCGCGTGATCCGCCTTGTTGGCGGCGGCGGCGAGGCTGTGAAGCTGACTGATCGCCAACGGCGTGTTCAGGTCGTCGCAGAGCGCATCCATCAGGGCCGCCGAAGCCTCATCGCTGTCCGCAACGGGGACGCCGCGCAGGGCGCCATAGAAGCCGTCCAACTCCGCCTTCGCCTCGCGGATGCCGTCCTTGGTGAAGTCGAGCGGCTGGCGGTAATGGGTCTTCAGCAGCGTCAGGCGGATGGCCTCGCCGGGGAATTCCTGCAAAAGGTCATGGACCGTGTAGAAGTTGCCCAGGGACTTGGACATTTTCTCGCCCTCGGCCATCAGATAGCCGTTGTGCATCCACACGCTGGCCATCACGTCCGTGCCGTGGGCGCAGCGGCTTTGCGCGATTTCGTTCTCGTGGTGGGGGAAGATCAGGTCCTGGCCGCCGCCGTGGATGTCGAAGGTCGGGCCCAGGATCTTGGCCGACATGGCCGAGCATTCGATGTGCCAACCAGGCCGCCCACGGCCCCAGGGGCTGGGCCAGCCGGGCAGGCCGTCTTCCGCTGGCGACGGTTTCCACAGCACGAAATCCGCCGCATCCTTCTTGTAGGGCGCGACCTCGACCCGGGCCCCCGCGATCAGCTCGTCCCGGTCGCGCCGCGACAGCCTGCCGTAGTCGTCCATGGCTGGCACGCTGAACAGCACGTGCCCTTCGGCCTCGTAGGCGAAGCCCTTGGCGATCAGCGTTTCGATCATGGTGATCATTTCGGGAATGTGGTCCGTGGCGCGCGGCTCGTACTTGCGGGGCAGGGGCAGGGCGCCCAAGGCGGCCATGTCGGCGTGGAACTGGGCTGCCGTTTCCTTGGTGATGTCCTCGATGGGGCGGCCGGTTTCCTGGGCGCGGGCGTTGATCTTGTCGTCCACGTCCGTGATGTTGCGCACATAGGTGACCTTGTGGTCCGGCGCGGGATAAAGCCGCTTCAGCAGCCGGTACAGCACGTCGAACACCACCACGGGCCGGGCGTTGCCGATGTGCGCGAAGTCGTAGACCGTGGGACCGCAGACGTACATGCGCACGTTCTTGTCGTCGATCGGTTTGAAATCGACCTTGTCGCGGGTCAGGGTGTTGTGCAGGCGAAGGGTCATCAGAACTGCTTTGTAAATCCGTTGGTGATGGGATAACGGCGGTCGCGGCCGAAGGCGCGGCCGGTGATCTTGACCCCCGGCGGGGCTTGGCGGCGTTTGTATTCGGCGCGGTCCAAAAGCACCCAGATGCGGCGCACCACCTCGGCGTCGAAGCCTTCCTTGACCGTGGCGTCGAAGCCCATTTCCTTTTCGACCAGACACATCAGGATGGCGTCCAACTCCTCATAGGGCGGCAGCGAATCCTGGTCCTTCTGGTCGGGGCGCAGCTCGGCACTGGGCGGCTTGGTGATCGTGCGCTCGGGGATCGCGCGCCCCTTCGGGCCCAGGAAGTCCGCCGGGCAATGCTGATTGCGCCAATGGCACAGCTTGAACACGGTCGTCTTGTAGACGTCCTTCAACACCGAATAGCCGCCGTTCATGTCGCCGTAGATGGTGGCGTAGCCGACGGACATTTCCGACTTGTTGCCCGTGGTCAGCAGCATATGGCCGAACTTGTTGCTGATCGCCATCAGCAGAAGGCCCCGCGTGCGGGCCTGGATGTTCTCTTCGGTGATGTCCTTGTCGCGGCCCGCGAACAGGGGGGCCAGCATGGCGTCGAAGGCGGTCATGGCCGGTTCGATCGGCACGCTTTCCAGCCGCGTGCCCATGAGCGTCGCCGCCTCGGCGGCGTCTTCCAGGCTGTCGGCGGAGGTATAGGGCGAGGGCATCATCACCGTCAGCACCCGGTCCGCCCCAAGGGCGTCGACGGCGACGGCGGCGGACAGCGCCGAATCGACCCCGCCGGACAGGCCCAGGACCACGCCCGGAAAGCCGTTCTTGTTCACATAGTCGCGCAGCCCCAGGACCATGGCGCGGTAGATGGATTCCGTGTCGTCGGGGGCGGCGGTGATCGCCGCCGTCTCGGGCCGGAAGGCCTCGCCGTCGCGGGTCCATTTGGTCAGGGCCACGTCGCTTTGCCAGCAGGCCATCTTGGCCGTCAGGGCGCAGTCGGCATCGAGCACGAAGGAGCCGCCGTCGAACACCAGTTCGTCCTGCCCGCCGACCAGATTGGCGTAGAGCAGCGGCAGGCCCGATTCCTTGACCCGGGAAACCGCATAGGACAGGCGCTGGTCGCCCTTTTCCACGTCATAGGGGGATCCGTTGAGGACGATCAGCATTTCCGCGCCGCTTTCGTCCAGGCATTCGGTCACGTCCTCGAACCACATGTCCTCGCAGACCATGACGCCGAGCCTGGCCCCCCGGAACGGCACCGGGCCGGGCAGGGGGCCTTGCGCGAACAGGCGCTTTTCGTCGAACACGCCGTAGTTGGGCAACTCATGCTTCAGGCGCACGACCTGGACCTCGCCACCGTCGAGCAGCAGGGCCGCGTTGTAAAGCTTGCCCTTGTCCCGCCAGGGGGCGCCGGTCAGCACGGCCGGGCCGCCGTCGTCGGTTTCCGTGGCCAGGGTCTTCACGGCTTCCTCGATCCTGTCCTGGAACGAGCGCTTCAACACCAGGTCTTCCGGCGGATAGCCGCACAGCGCCAGTTCCCCCGTGACCACCAGATCGGCGCCCAGCTTGGCGGCCGCGGCCCGGGCGTCCCGGACGAGCGCCAGGTTGCCCGCGACGTCGCCGACGGTCGGGTTGATCTGGGCAATGGCGATGGCCAGGGTTTCGGTCATGAAAGCTTCGCGGTGTTCGGGTTTTCAGAAGGGGTCGGTCAGGCGGCGGCAGGGTAGGGACGGCGGGGGAACGTGTCAACGAAACCGGCGCGGAATCGGCGGCGTTACGTGTCCTTGCCGGGCCGCCGCAACAGGAACTCGCGGCCCAGTTTCACGCGCGGCGTGCCGTCATAGGCGATGATGTCGGCGGTGGCGTAGGTCTCGTTCCAGTTGCTGGGCAGGTACGATCCCGTGCCCACCACGTCGATGGGCGCCTCCACGTCGGCCATGACCTTGCATTTCTCGACGTCGAAGCCGGACGAACAGACGATCCGGGCCTTGTGATGTCCGGCGGCGTCGAGGCGTTCGCGGAACAGGAAGATGGCGGCCGCCGACACGCCCGTGCCGGTCAGATAGCGCAGTTCCTTTTCATTGCGGTAGCGGCGCACGGCCAGCGGCACGTGGCGTTCCAGCACGGCGTAGCTTTCCTGGGGGTCGAGGCCTTCCATGTAGCGCCCGCCGTGGGTATCCAGGCGGAAGGCGAGCTTGCCCGCCGCGAGCAGGTCCGGGAAATGGGCGCAGACGGCCAGCGCGTCCGTGATCTCGGCCCCGAAATAGTCGGCGAGCACGGTCATCGGCTCGCCCGGGAAGGTCTCGGCGTACATTTCCGCCGCGCGCAGGGTCGATCCGGCGTAGCCGATCATGGCGTGGGGCATGGTGCCCATGCCGTCCGTGTTGCCGAAGTGATGGGCCGTCGCCTTGGTCGCGTTGCCGATGAAGCCCTTGGCCCCGGCCTGGTCGCGCGCGGCCTGCGACCCGACGGAGCACGCATAGGCCATCTGGTCGGCCATTTCCGTGCCGGCGCAGTGGCGCGCGTCCATGGCCATGAAGGCGACCTTGGGCAGGGTCGCGCACATGACATAGGCGTTGTTGGCGGCGACGCAGCAGGCCCCCAGTTTCTGGAGCAGCAGGGTTTCCAGATCGACCAGATGTTCGAGCGATCCGGTCACGTACATCAGGGGCTCGCCGGCGCCGACCCACTGGCCCTCGGCGAAATTGGGTTCGACCTTGAAGTCGGTCGACCGGGCGCGGGCGGCTTGCGTCAGCCAGTCCAGCGCGATACGCGGCGCGAACACGACGGGCCGGCGCATGAAGATCGCATAGGTGACCTGGGTGTCGCCGAAGCGGCGGACCGCCTGCTTGGTGCGCAGGAAATAATGATCGGCCCAGCGGGTGATCTGGTCCTCGAACCGCGTCTTGTCGGCCATGTCGTCCGGTGGCCCGTCCATGGAATGTCTCCCCGCCGCGCCGCCTGACGGTCCGCGTCTATGACGGCAGGGCGGCCTGTTTCAGCTTGGGCGTACGGGCTTCCTTCAGCATTTCCGCCACCAGGAACGCCAGTTCCAGCGCCTGACGGGCGTTGAGCCGGGGATCGCAATGGGTGTGATAGCGGTCGCTGAGGTCCGTGTCGGTGATCGCCTGGGCGCCGCCCGTGCATTCGGTCACGTCCTGGCCGGTCATTTCCAGATGCACGCCGCCGGCATGGGTGCCTTCGGCCTGATGCACGGCGAAGAAGTCGCGGACTTCGGACAGGATGCGGTCGAACGGCCGGGTCTTGTAGCCGCTGGACGCCTTGATGACGTTGCCGTGCATGGGGTCCGTGACCCAGACGACCTTGCGGCCCTCGGATTTCACCTTGCGCACCAGCGGCGGCAGGCCCTGGGCGATCTTGTCCGATCCCATGCGGGCGATGATGGTGATGCGCCCGGGGTCGTTCTTCGGGTTCAGCAGGTCGATCAGGCGGATCATTTCGTCCGGGTCGAGGGACGGGCCGGCCTTGAAGGCGATCGGATTGTTGATGCCGCGCATGAATTCCACATGGGCGCCGTCGGGATCGCGGGTGCGGTCGCCGATCCACAGCATGTGGGCCGAGGTGTCGTACCAGTCGCCGGTGGTCGAATCGATGCGCGTCAGGGCCTGCTCGTACCACAGCAACAACGCCTCGTGGGACGTGTAGAAATCCGTTTCGCGAATCTGCGGCGTGGTCTCGGACGTCAGGCCGCAGGCGGCCATGAAGCCCAGCGTTTCGTCCAGGCGGTCGGCCATGTCGGCGTATTTCTCGCCTTCGGCCGAGTCCGCGACGAAGCCCAGGTTCCACTGATGGACCTTGTGCAGGTCGGCATAGCCGCCCTGGGCGAAGGCGCGCAGCAGGTTCAGGGTCGATGCGGACTGGTTGTAGACCTGCATCAGGCGCTCGGGATCGGGAATGCGGGATTCCGGCGTGAACTCCATGCCGTTGACCATGTCGCCCCGGTAGGACGGCAGTTCGACGCCGTCGATGACTTCCGTGGGGGCCGAACGCGGCTTGGCGAACTGCCCGGCCATGCGGCCGACCTTGATCACCGGCAGGGCCGCGCCGAAGGTCAGCACGACCGCCATCTGCAACAGCACGCGGAAGGTGTCGCGGATGTTGTCCGGATGGAATTCGGCGAAACTTTCGGCGCAATCGCCGCCTTGCAGCAGGAAGGCCTCGCCCTCGGCCACCTGGGCCAGGGATTTCTTCAGCGAGCGCGCCTCGCCGGCGAAAACCAGCGGCGGCCGGCGCTTCAGCTGCGCTTCGACGGTTTCCAGGGCCTTCGTGTCCGGATACTCCGGAACCTGAAGGATCGGCTTGCCGCGCCAGGAGTCGGGCGTCCATTTGATCGCCATGAGGCACCTCTTCAAAGGCTTAAGATGTTCGTTTTCCCAGGGTATTTAACGACCCGATATAAGGGGCATCGTCGCGGATTTCCAGTTAAACCGGCGTTAAAGGGCGATTTCCGCCCCGTGACCGGGCATCCGCGGGCCGGTGACGGGGATGTGAACGGCTGTGTAGGGCGCCTGCCCGCGGATTATTCTATCTATGACGCCGATGCCGTTCCCTGCTTTTCAGGACCTTGCCGATGATCCGCGCCGCCGTCTTTCTGCTTGTCGCCGTCCTTGCCGCGCCCGCGTCGGCCGGCGGGCCCAAGGCCGAAATGTGGGACCGCTGGCAGGCCCACGACCCGGCATCGACGGCGCGTGTCAATCATGGCGCCTGGGGCCGCTTCCTCGCCCGTTACCTGCGCGTCGAGCCCGGGGGGGCCAACAGGGTCGACTATGCCCGCGTCACGGCGGCCGACCATGCGGATCTCGCGGCCTATGTCGCGAAGATGGAGGCGGTCGCGGTCTCCGGCCTGAACCGGCGGGAACAGATGGCCTTCTGGATCAACCTCTATAACGCGCTGACGGTAAAGGTGATCCTCGATCATTGGCCGGTGTCCTCGATCCGCGACATCGACATCTCGCCAGGCCTGTTTTCCGACGGGCCCTGGGGCAAGAAGCTGGCCGGGGTGGAAGGTGAAAAACTTGCCCTCGACGATATCGAACATCGCATCCTGCGTCCGATCTGGCGCGACCCCCGCCTGCATTACGCGGTCAACTGTGCGTCCATCGGCTGCCCCGACCTAGCGGCCCAGCCCTACACGGGCGACACGGTGGACCGCATGCTGACCGCCGCGGCGGAAACCTACGTCAACAGCGCGCGCGGGGCGCGCACCGACGCCGCCGGAAGGCTGATCGTGTCCAAAATCTACGACTGGTTCATCGATGATTTCGGCGGCACGGAGGCGGGCGTGCTGGCGCATCTGACGCGGTACGCCGGGCCCGACCTGAAGGCCCGCCTCGCCGGACGCACGGAAATCGACGACCATGCCTACGACTGGCGGATCAACGCCGCGCCCTGATGGACCCATGGGCTTATTTCCCCGGAATTTGCGCCAGATCAATTTCCTCCGACCCGTTCCGCGGTGATATGGGCGCCTGCCCGCGGGTGACCCGCGGCCCAACGGATGGAACCCGACCATGGACCGGCATCTTCTTGAAAAATATGGCGGTCCCGTGCCGCGCTACACCAGTTATCCCACGGCGCCGCAGTTTCACGACGGCATCGGCGCGGCGGCGTACGCGGACTGGCTGACGGCCCTCGGCCCGGGGGACGGGCCGGTGTCGCTTTACCTGCATATCCCCTATTGCCGCGAGCTCTGCACCTATTGCGGCTGCAATACCAAGATCACCCGCCGCTACGCCCCCATCGCCGGTTATGTGACCGACCTGACGGCGGAGATCGACTTGGTCGCGGCGAACGTCGGGGAACCGCTTGCCGTGTCCCATGTGCATTTCGGCGGCGGCACACCCAATATCCTGGGGGCCGACGATTTTCTCGCCTTGATGGGCCACTTGCGGCGATCCTTTGCCTTCGGCCCGGACACGGAGACGGCGGTCGAGGTCGATCCGCGTGTGCTCACCGGCGACATGGCCGAGGCCATGGCGGCGGCCGGCGTGACCCGGGTCAGCATCGGGGTGCAGGACCTGAACGAGGACGTTCAGCAGGCCATCAATCGGGTGCAGCCGCTGTCCGTGGTCCGGCGTGCCGTCGCCATGTTGCGCGGCGCCGGGATCAATGAGATCAATCTCGACCTCATGTACGGCCTGCCGCTGCAGACCGTCGACCGCGTGCTTGCCACCGTCGACCAGGTGGCGGAGCTTGAGGCCCAGCGCATCGCGCTGTTCGGCTATGCCCATGTGCCCTGGATGAAAAGCCATCAGCGTCTGCTTGACGGCCTGCCTCGGGCCGATGCCCATGGCCGCTTCGAGCAGGCCGAGGCGGCGGCCCGGCGTCTGGCCCGCTACGGCTACCGGCGCATTGGTTTGGACCATTTCGCAACGCCGGGCGACGGCTTGGCGCGGGCGCTGGATGCGGGCCGCCTGCGCCGCAACTTCCAGGGTTACACCACCGATACGGCCGACGTGCTGCTCGCCTTCGGCGCCTCGGCCATCGGTCAGTTGCCGGGCGGCTATGTCCAGAACGCGCCCGACAGCGGCACCTACCGCCGCCGGATCGAAGCCGGGCGGCTTGCCACCGTCAAGGGGCTGACCCTGAGCGGCGACGACCGCCGCCGCCGCGCCGTGATCGAACGCCTGATGTGCGACATGGCGGTCGACCTGGAGCACTTCGGCGGCACCGCCGCCTTCGCCGCCGAGCTGACGCGCCTCCACGCCATGGAGGGCGACGGCCTGGTCCGTGTGGCGGGCGCCCGGGTCACCATTCCCGAATCCGCACGCCCCTTGATGCGGGCCGTGGCGGCTGTGTTCGACGGTTACCTGAACCCGGTCGGCATCCCCTCGGCGGGACGCCATTCCATGGCTGTTTAGGCATCCCCAAGTAAAATTTCTTGCGTCGGGGGGGTTGCAAACTTCCGCTGGATGGGACTATCTGCCCAGCCGTTCAAGGTTGATCAACAACCGGCAACAAGTGGGAGAAGGGGGCCGTGAATTGCGATTGCCGCATTCCGGACATATTCGCGATTATCATTGCGCCGGTCCCCGTCCCGTGGGATCACGCACGCCAGTGGGGGTTGGTGACGCGCAATGTCTGACATGATCGTTCTTGAGAATCTGACCAAGCGGTTCGGTGACCTGACCGCCGTCGACGCCGTGTCCATGGCCGTCCGGCGGGGCGAGGTGCTGGGCTTTCTCGGCCCCAACGGCGCCGGCAAATCGACGACCATGAAGATGGTCTGCGGATACCTGACGCCGACCAGCGGCACCGCCCGGGTGCAGGGCCACGACGTGGTGACCGAACCGATGGCCGTGAAGGCCGCGATCGGCTACCTGCCCGAAGGGGCGCCGACCTACGGCGACATGCGGGTCTCGTCCTTCCTGCGCTTCATCGCTCAGATTCGCGGCTTCAACGGCGCCGAGATCGGCCGCCGCGTCGACCGGGTGCGCGAAATGGCGGCCCTCGACGAGGTCTTCAACCGCCCGGTGGAAACCCTGTCCAAGGGCTTCAAGCGCCGCGTCGGCCTGGCCCAGGCGATCCTCCACGACCCCGAGGTCCTGATCATGGACGAGCCGACGGACGGCCTCGATCCCAATCAGAAACATCAGGTCCGCAGCCTCATCAAGGACATGGCCCACGACAAGGCCATCGTCATCTCGACCCATATCCTGGAAGAGGTCGAAGCCATCTGTACCCGTGCCGTGGTCATCGCCCATGGCAAGCTGTTGGCCGACGGCACGCCGGAACAGCTTCTGTGCCGCGACGCACGCCACAACGCGGTCGTGGTCAAGCTGGCCGCCGATCAGGCCGACGACATCGTGGCCGGGCTGGCGGCGCTCGATCAGGTCGCGGGCGTGGACGCGCTGGGCGATCCGGTGAACGGCACGGCGGCCTTCCGCGCCCGGCCCAAGGCGGGGGCGTCCATCGTGCTTCCGGTCGGCGATTTGCTGAGGTCCAAGAACGTGACGCCCGAGGAAATGTACGTCGAGCGCGGACATATGGACGAGGTGTTCCGCGCGATCACCCAGGGGGGTGGCCATGCGTAACATCTGGATCATCGCCAAGCGCGAACTGGCCGGTTATTTCGCGACGCCGCTGGCACTGGTGTTCATCGTCATCTTCCTGGCGTTGACCGGCGCCTTCACCTTCTATCTCGGCCGCTTCTTCGAAAACGGCCAGGCGGATCTGGAAGCCTTCTTCCGCTTTCATCCCTGGCTGTACCTGATCCTGATCCCCGCCGTCGCCATGCGCCTGTGGGCGGAGGAACGCAAGTCCGGGACCATCGAACTGCTGATGACCCTGCCCGTGACCACGACGCAGGCGGTGCTCGGCAAGTTCCTGGCCGCCTGGGCGTTCTGCGGCATCGCGCTGGCGCTGACCTTTCCCGTCTGGGTCACCGTCAACGTGCTGGGCGAGCCGGACAACGGTGTCATCGTCGCGGGCTATGTCGGCAGCTTCCTGATGGCGGGGGCCTTCATGTCGATCGGCGCCTGCATGTCGGCCATGACCAAGAATCAGGTGATCGCCTTCATCATTTCGGCCACGGTCTGCTTCCTGTTCACCATGAGTGGCCTGGACCTGGTGCTCAACTTCTTCCAGGCCTGGGCGCCGGCGCTGATCGTCGACACGGTGGCCAGCCTCAGCTTCCTGGTCCGCTTCGATGCGGTCATGCGCGGCGTCATCGACCTGCGCGACGTGCTGTTCTTCGTGTCGCTGATCGCGTTCTTCCTGTTCACCAACGTGATCGTCGTCGAAGTGAAGAAATCGGCGTAGGGGGCGGGAACAGTCATGAACGCATTGAAGACCATCGACCGCAACCGTCTCGCCGTGATCGGCGTGGGCCTCGCCGCCGTCTTGTTCCTCGCCGTCAACCTGGCGGTCAATCTGTCCCTGCGCTCGGCCCAGGTCGACCTGACGGAACGCGGCCTCTACACATTGTCGGACGGCACGCGCAAAGTGCTGACCTCGTTGACGGAACCGATCACGCTGCGTCTCTATTTTACCCGGGCGCTGGGCGAAAGCTATCCGGGCCATCAGGCCTACGCCAACCGCGTGCGCGAGCTTCTGGAACGCTACGTCAACATCTCGGGCGGCAAGATTCGGCTTGAGGTCAAGAACCCGGAGGCCTTTTCCGAGGTCGAGGACGAGGCCGTCACCTTCGGCCTGCAAGGCCTGCCCTATGACCAGTCCGGCGACCGCGGCTATTTCGGCTTGGCCGGCACCAATTCCGTCGACGGCAAGGCCGTCATTCCCTACTTCACGACGGAGCGCGAGCCGTTCCTGGAATACGATTTGACCAAGCTGGTCTATTCGCTGGCGACCCTGGACCGGCCGGTTGTCGGCATGGTCGCGCGCCTGCCGGTCGAAGGCGGCTTCATGATGGGCCAGCGGCCGGTGCCGGCCTGGGCCGTGATCAACCAGATCCGCGAACTGTTCGACGTCCGCACCATGCCGGCCGAGTTCAACGCCGTGCCGCCGGAATTCGGCATGCTGATGCTGGTTCATCCCAAAAATCTCAGCGACGAAACCCTGTACGCCATCGACCAGTTCGTGATGCGCGGCGGGCGGGTGCTCGCCTTCATCGACCCCAACGCGGAAACCGAGGCCCCCAACCCTCAGGCGCCGGCGGGCCCGTCGGACATCGACCGGCTTCTGAAATCCTGGGGCGTCACCTTCATCAAGGACAAGGTCGCCGCCGACCTGCAATCGGCGCGCCGCGTCAACGTCCGTCACGAAGGCCAGATCACCCAGGTCGATTACGTGGCGTGGAATTCGCTCGACCGGCGTAATCTGGACACCACCGACGCGGTGGTCGCCGACATCCGCGACCTTAACGTCGGTTCGGCCGGGATCATCGAGCCGGCCGAGGGCGCGACCACGACGTTTCGGCCGCTTGTCACCACCTCGGAGAATTCCGAGGCCCTTGACGTCGCCAAGCTACAGGGCCGCATCGACATCGTCGGCCTGTTCCGCGATTTCAAGCCGTCGGGCAAGAAGCTGGTCATGGCCGCGCGGGTAACCGGCCCGGTCAAGTCGGCGTTCCCCGACGGGCCGCCGCTGATCGGCGAGGGCCCGGACGCCGAGAAGGCCCGTGCCGAGAAGGCCAAAACCCATCTGGCGGAATCGCAAAAGCCGCTCAACGCCGTGATCGTCGCCGATACCGACGTTCTGCACGAAGGCCTGTGGGCGGAAATTCGCAACGTCAACGGCGAACAGCTTATGGTGCCCTATGCGGGCAACAGCGACTTCGTCATCAACGCGGTCGAGAATCTGTCCGGCGGCGATGTGCTGCTGGGCCTGCGTTCGCGCGGGGATTCCAAGCGCCCGTTCCTGATGGTCGAGAAAATCCAGCTTGAGGCCGAGCGCAAGTTCCGCGCCGAGCAGGAAAAGCTGGCCCAGGAACTACAGGAAACGCAAAAGCGGATCGAAGGCCTGACCAACCGCGAAGGGGCCAACGGCGAAGCCATCCTGACGGCGGAGGAAAAAACCGCAATCGCCGAATTCCGCCGCAAGATGATCGATATCCGCCACGATCTGCGCAACGTGCAGCACGCGCTGCGCAAGGATATCGACGCGCTGGACGCCTGGCTGAAGTTCCTCAACATCGCGGCCATCCCCCTGATCCTGGGATTTGCCGCCCTGGTCATCGCCGTTGTTCGCCGCTTGAGCCGCGCCGGCGCGCGGCCGGTGACGGAATAGGGGAGAGCCGGCATGAGCGCGAAAAACTTTCTGATCCTTCTCGTCGCCACGGTGCTGGGCGTCATTGCCGCCGCCGCCGCCGTGATCACCCGTCCCGGTGACGCGGCTTACGCGAACCTGGGCGATCCGGTGGTGCCCGGCCTGATCGACAACCTGAACGATGTCGACACGGTGCGCATCGAAAGCCACGAAGGCGGCGTGCTGACCTTCAAGCGCAACGCCAAGGATGCCGGGGACTGGGGTATTGCCAACCGCGACATGTACCCGGCGAAGGCAAGCCAGGTGAACGCGCTGGCGCTGCGCGTGGCGGAACTCACCTATCTGGCGCCCAAGACCGCCACCCCGGAACTGTTTCCGCGGCTTGATCTGGGCGATCCCGATGCCGTGGGATCGAAGGCGATCAGCCTGCGCCTCAACGACAAGGGCGGGCGGCCGATGGTCGACATGGTGATCGGCACGGCCCGCAGTGCGCTCGAAGGTTCGGCCGAGGGCGGCACCTATTTCCGCATTCCCGGCAAGGAGCAGGCCTGGCTGGCCAAGGGTTCCATCGAAATCGGCAAGCTGATTTCCGAATGGATCGAGACCGACATCTTCGATATTCCGACCAAGCGCATCCGCCGCGTCGAAATTCATCACGCCGACGGCGAGAAGATTTCCATCTTCAAGGAACAGCAGGGGGATTTGGATTTCGTCCTGAACGGCGTTCCCGACGGCAAGAAGGTGAAAAGCCGGTTCAGCGTCAACGGCATCGCATCCGCCATTGACGAGTACAAGATCATGGACGTCGCGCGCCGCGAAAAGCATCCGGTCGATCCGGCCACGGCGACCCGCGTCGTATACGAAACCTTTGACGGGCTGACCGTGACCGCCCTGATCGAATTGCCCAAGGGCGACCCCAAGGGGCCGGCGGCCGAATATTGGGTGTCGCTCGACATTGCCGGCGGTGAGGGCACGGCCGAGGCCGATGGCTTGCGCGCGCGCACCGGCCCGTGGGTGTTCCGCATCTCCGACTATCGCTACAACGCGATCGCCAAGCGCATGACGGACCTGGTCGAGGACGCCGCCGGCTCGTAACGGCCGCGCAACTCATTTTCCTTTAATTTCAAAATTGTGCCGCCCGTCACAGATGGCGCGGCCCCGCATCCCTACGCTTTTCCCATAAGGTCGGCCAGGGGGGCCGCCCGTGGACCCCGGCGACGGGGTGAGGTAGGCTCGACATGAACGAGATCGCGCTCAATGGTTTGGGGGCCGCCATGACCGACGCGGACAGGGACGATACGGTGGGGAAAACGGGTGCGGCTGCCAAGGCCAAACCCGCGGCGAAATCCCGCATCCAAGGCAAGACCGACCGCGAACGCTTCGTGGCCCTGGCCTTCTGCCGCGCGGACCTGCTTCTCGAACTGGACGGCAACTACAATATCGCCTTCGCCGCCGGGGTGACCCCGGTGCTGGGCGCCACGCCGGAAACCCTGTTGGGCTCGTCGTTTCTCGACTTCGTCGGTGACGAGCACAAGACCTATGCCCGTGATCTGCTGGCCGGCGGCGGCCGCAACGGCCGACTGGAGGACGTTGTCCTCGACCTGAAAAGCATCGCCGGAAAACGCATTCCCGTGGTGTTTTCCGGCTATCGCATGCCTGATTTCGAGGACCACTATTTCTTGGCGCTGAAGGTCGAACCGGTGCGCAAGACCCATGTCCCGGCCGAAGACCTGATCGAGGACGAATGGTCGGGCGTGTTGGAGCGCGAGTCCTTCACCCGCGCCGCGATCGAACGTATCCAGGACTACGACCGCACGGGGGCCAGGGGGCAGCTCACCTTCGTGCGTCTGGACAACGTCAAGTCCCTGACCGAAACCCTGGGTGCGAGTGAAAAACGCAACCTGATGACCGCCGTCGGCAGCATCCTGAAAACCCATTCGCTCGGCGGCAGCACCGCGGGCCAGCTGGACGCCGAGAACTTCGCCTATGTCCACGGCGGCGACGTCGATCCCGAGGCCGTGAACATGAAGGTCGAGGAAGCGGCCCAACAGCTTCTCGGCGACAAGGCCGCCGAGTTCGGCGCCCGTTCTTCGACCCTGGACGCCGATGGTGCCGGGCTCAGCGAGGACCAGGTCGCCCGCGCCCTGGTCCATACCATGCAGCAGTTCTGTACCGGCAAGGCCAGGTTGCCGGTCGAGAAACTGTCCGACGCGCTCGACGACATGATGCAGGACACGGTGGAAACCGTGAAATTCATCAAGGACACGACGGAACGCTGCGACTTCGATCTGGTGTTCATGCCGATCTGCGACCTGCGCCTGGGCCGGGTTCATCATTTCGAGGCCCTGTCCCGGTTCCGCGACCAGACCCGCGCCAAGACCACGTTCCAGATCATCACCCTTGCCGAACAGTTGGGCCTGATCGTCGATTTCGATTTTGCCGTGGTCCGTCAGGTCATGGACATTCTGGGCCATATGGCGAAGCGCGGGCCGTTGCCGCCGGTGGCGGTCAACCTGTCGTCCCTGTCGCTGGCCCAGCCGCAGTTCGTGCAGCGCCTGATCCAGGTTCTCGAAAGCCGCCGCGACATGAACCGCCGGGTGATGTTCGAGCTGACGGAATCGGCCGAGGCCGAAGACCTGGAAACCCTGAACAAGGTGATCCAGGAAATCCGCTCGCGCGGGTTCCAGTTCTGTCTCGACGATTTCGGCGCGGGATCCGCCAGCTTCGATTACCTCAATGCCCTCGACGTCGACGTGGTCAAGTTCGACGGCCCCGTGGTGCGTCGGGCCTGCGCCTCGGACAAGGGCCGCGACATGCTGTCGTCGATGGCCAAGATGTGCTCGTCCGCGGGCGTGCACACGGTCGCGGAAATGGTCGAAGACAAGGAAGCCGCCAACAAGCTGTTCTATTGCGGCATCGACTACGGCCAGGGCTGGTATTTCGGCAAGCCCAGCCCCGATCCCTTCACCTTCGCCGACCGCTTCATCGGTGCGGATTAGGCGCGTCTTGAAAAATTAGGTTAGGACGCGCGGCCCTTGTAGGGGTTCTCGATCGCGTCGACGACGGATTGCAGGACTTCGCGGACCTGGGCCTCGTCGCAGCCCATGAGGATCGCATCCTCGAAGGCATCCTGGCAGTACTGGCGGATTTCCTCGAGGTTCTCGTTCAGGACCTTCAGCTTCTCCTCGCAGGACACCAGTTCACCGTCCGGCTGGCGCCAGGTGATCTCCGATCCGATGGGTGAACGTAAGCTGGTCATGGGTCCGTCCGCGGTCCTTGGGTTATCGCGCGGCGCCGGTCCGATGGCTTGGTCGCGGCGCTGAGCCCTAAATGTAATATCTTCGCCGCCGGGTGCAAGTCCCCTTGGCGGCCGGGCGGGGGTCAGGCGCCGGCGGCCCGGCTCTTGAGGCCGCGGTCGTCATCGTCGTCCTTGGGGGCGTCATAGACAGACATGTCGCCTTCTTCCTCGTCATCGTCGGCGCCGCCGGACGTTTCGGCCAGATGCGGGGCGTAATCCTTGGGCTCCCACGGCAAGGGCGGCGGCGACTTCGGCCGGGCGATATCCATCAGGCGCTCGACCCGAGACAGGTTCTTTTCCGTGATCATGGTCAGGCGGTGGGCGCCACGCGCCTCGTACACGCCCTTGGCCAGGGAAAAGGCCTCGCGGGCGGCCTCCAACTGACCCGGATCGTGGGTCAGCTTGGACAGCATGAACAGCGCCGAGCCCAGGTTGTTCTGGGTCGCCGCCCACAGCAGCGGATGGTCCAGCTTGTGACGGACTTCCAATGCGCCGGAGCACGCCTCGATGGCTTTTTCGAACAGCTCCACCGATTTCAGTTGTTCGCCCAGGATCGCCGCCGCCTGGCCGATGTTGTTCATGACCTCGGCCCAGCGCATGGGATGGTCGACCCGGTTGAACACCTGCAAGGCGGCCTGATAGTGGTTCAGGGCCTGTTTCAAAAGATCCTGGTCGCCTTCCTGGGCGTCGATGCGATAGCAGATCTGCCCCATCCGGTTCTGCAACGCCGCCCATTCCTTGGGGTAGAGGTCGCGGGTGAACTGCTCGGCCGCCGCTTCCAGAAGCGCCATCGCCTGGGCCATCGGCCCGGCCGCCTTGTGTTCGTCGTCGACCGGCATCTCCAGGGTTTCCCATTCTGGTGCCAGGGTCGGCAGGATCGCACCGAGCGCGCGCTGCGCCACGGCGCGGTCGAAGGCGTCGCTGTCATCCTTCAGGAAGGCGATGGCCTGGCCGTAGATATCGGCGGCCATGCGGTAACCCTCAAGCTGTCCCGCCGGGCCCGGCTGAAGCGTCAACAGGTTGGCGAAAAACAGCCGGGCGATGGCACGGTCGCGGTCCGTGATGTCGGGTGCCGTGCCCAGGGCTTCGATGGCCGGGGCCGCGCGTTCCATGGCCTGGGGCAGGACTTTGGCGAGGCGGCTTTTCTTGACCTCGGTCAGAGGGATCGTCGCCGTCAGGGCGACGGCCGTCGCCAGGGCCGTCAGGGCCGGGTCCGGCTGGGCCGGCAGCACCAGCGCCTGGGCTGCGTGAAACATTCCGGGCGGGTCCTCGTTCTGGATGCCCAGGGGCAGGAACCGCAGGGTCAGGCGCTTGCCGTCGGGGGCCAGCTCGAAGCAGATCAGGATGTCTGCCTCGGCCTGGGCCAGGGCCTGGCGCGCCGCCCAATGCAGACGGTTCGCGCGGTTCCCGGGTTCCGTGTCCTCAGGGAGGGCGAGGGGCTTCTTCAAGGGCCGGGCGCGCACGCCCTCCAGGTCGGCGAAGGCGTCGAGGATCAGGGTTTCAGGGTCCGGCGCGGTGCCGCTGTCGGCGCCGAAGTCTTCCGTGGCTTGGCCTTCGGGGGGCAGGGCCGCAACGCGGATCTCGATGCGGGTCGGGTCGGCGGGCTGACTGGCTTCCTTGATCTGGCGGAACCAGCCGAACAGGGAGAGCCGGCGGCGTGGTGCCCCGGTGTTCGGCGCGGCCAAGGGGGCAAGCAGGCGGGCCAACAGGCCGCTCCCCTGAACCGGCGTCTTGACCAGGGCCAGGGCCTGTTGGTCGAGCGGGCGCAAGGTCACCGTGCCGGCGGCGATCGCCGTCGATTTGTGGCGGCCGTGCGCGACATCCGCGTCGCCCAGGGTCTTGCCCGGGCCAAGAACACCCAGATGCTTTTCCTTGCCGTCGACCTCGGTCATCAGTTCGACCTTGCCGGCGATGATGGTGAAGGCACGGGTCGCCGGATCCCCCTCGCGGAAGATGATGTCCTTGTCGCGGAACTGTTGTTTCCTGCTGTTCACGGACCTTGGCCTGCTTGTTGAACGCTATCCGTCCATTCTCCGGTTGCCTGATCCAACCGGAGCCGACGGCGGCGCTGGACGATTGCCGCCCCGTCCATTAAACAGAAAGAAGGTTTACCCTTGTTTAAGGCCGATCTGCTTCCTTATCGTGGCTGAATACCAGGGATAAGGCCGGGGACAGAGGAACGCCGAAAGCGGCGTCCTGTGAGCGAGTGAGGGGCTATTTTGTATAATAAGTTCAAGGGATTGTGCGTGGGCTTGGGGCTCTGCATGGTGGCTGTTTCCGGTGCGCGGGCGGATAGTGCGTCGACCGGATACGACATCCGAATTCTGATGGGCAAGACCCATCCTTTTGCCGCCCGCCCGGCCAAAGAGTGGGACCAGGCCCGGCCGGGACAGCCCGCCGCAGGCCGCGTGGCCCAGCCGGTTTACGCCCCCATGCCGGCGCGCCCGGCGCCCCGGCCTCAGGTCCGCCCGGTTCCGGCCTCCGCGCCGGCACCGCAGCCGCAGGCCCAACCCACGGCGCCGATGTCGTCGAAAACGGGACCGCTGTGGCCCGGCGGCACGGAACGGGGGGCCCGCGCCAGTTCGCGGGGCAAGCCGCTCGGCGGCATCGTTTCCGAAATTTCCATCGGCGCCCTGATCCACGATGACGGGCCGTTCTCCAACTCCAAGGAAGACGGCTATGACGGGCATATCGAAATCCGCTTCGCCTCGCCCAAGTTCCTCGACATCATCTGGAGCCCGGAGCCCCACATCGGCGCCAACATCAATTCCGAGGGCGACACCAGCCAGGTGTTCGCCGGTCTCAGCTATGAATGGAATCTGTGGAAGGGCCTGTTCGCCGGGCTCAGCGTCGGCGGCGCCTATCACGACGGCGAGACGGATTCAGGGGCCCTGGACAAGAAGGACTTGGGCTGCCATCTACTGTTCCGGGAATCGTTCACCCTCGGCTGGCAGTTGACCGAGCATCACAAGATCGCGGCCATCTTCGACCATATCTCGAACGCCAAGATCTGCGATCACAACGAAGGCCTGGAAAACATCGGCCTGCGCTACAGCTATCGTTTCTAGGAAAAGGGCCTAGGCCCCATCGCCGCGCCGCACCCGGGCCCGCAGGCCGCGCCGGGTCTGGTCCAGCAAGGCCGCCCAGTCGCCCCGCCGTTCCGTGCGCAGGATGCGCATGGTCGGATACCAGGGCGTGGCGTCGCCGGAGGTGCCCCAGCGCCAATCGGGCGAGGCCGGGGCGATCAGCCAGGTTTCCTTGCCGAGCGCGCCCGCCATATGGGCGACGGCGCCGTCGACGGCGATCACCAGATCCATCTGATCGATATAAGCCGCAAGACCGGCCAGCCCGCCGGCCCGGCGCGCCACATCGATGATCAGGGCATCCGCGCCCTGTGCCTTCAGGTCGCCCGATGCCGGGCCCGTCTGCAGGCCGAACAACGTGACCCCGGCCAAGCCGGCCAGGTCAAGGAACGGGCGCAGCCCCGGCGTCGGCGTGACATGAACCGGCGTCCGCTCGTCTTCCCAGGCGATCCCGACTTTCAAAAAATCGCCGCCCGGCGGCAGGCGAAAGGCCCCCGGGTCGGGCGGGGCGATATAGGGGGTCGCGGCCGGCACCTTGGCGGCGGTGGTCTTGAAGATGGCGGCAAGCGACAGCAATGGCGCGTGCAGATCGAATTTCGGCAGGGCCGCGCCCTGGATCACCAGCTTATCGACGCCGGGCACCGTGGCCAGAAGATCGGCCAGCGCGGCGGGCGCTTCGAGAACGACATTGGCGCCTTGGGCCTTGATCATGGGAATGTAGCGGGCGAATTGGATGATGTCGCCGGGGGTGCCTTCGCAGGGCACCAGCACCGTCTTGCCCTTGACCTTGGCGCCGGTCCAGCGCGGCGTGTCCATGCCGCGCAACTGGAAGCGGCGCATTCGGAAGCGGGCTTCCAGGTCCTTGAAACCGGCGGCATATTCGCCCGCCAGCAACAGCGACCGTCCGCGGTCAAGCAGACTCGGGATATGATCCGGATTGTGGTCCAGCGCGCGCTCGAAACAGTCGAGGGACTGGTCGCGGCGGCCCAGGTCGCGCAGCGCCACGCCCAGGTTGTGCAGGGTGTCGGGATTTTTCGGGTCCAGGTGCACGGCCTGCTGGTGGCTGGCCACGGCGGCCTCGAACCGGCCAAGGTCGCGCAGAACGTTGCCCAGGTTGGAATGAGACGACGCATTGCGCGGCTTCAGCGCGATGGCCCGCCGGTAGCAGGCGACGGCGGCTTCCGGCCGGCCCGTGGCGCGCAGCACCACGCCCAGGTTGTTATAGGCCTCGGCCAGATTGGGATTGAGGGCGAGGGCCCGGGTGTAATCGGGGATCGCCTCTTCCAGGCGGCCGTTCCGTTGATGGTCGGAGCCGATGGCGAACAGGCGCGCGGCCTCGCGGTCACGGAGCGCCGTGCGTTCTTCTTCCGGAAGCGATTCCCACGCGGCGCGGGCGTCATTGACGTCCACCGGGGATTGATCCGGGCTGGCGCGGTCGTCGGCGGCCATCAGTCCTCCACGATATCAGCGGCCCCTTTGTCCGCTGTCGCTAGTGTTCGTCCGATCCGCCCGCGCCCCGTTTGGGTGATCTTCGGGCAGGTCAGAGAAGTGATCTGTAACCACGCTCCCCCCGCGCGCACATATTGAAGTGTCCCTGGCGGAACCGCAAGCCTCGTAACCTACGAGGATTACAATAAAACTCGGCGGTTCGGGCGGTCTGTCAGGTCCGTGTCAGACAAGCGCCAGAACGTTCTCCGGCGGCCGCCCGAGAACCGCCTTGGCGCCCTTGACGACGATCGGCCGTTCGATGCACCGGGGATTGGCGATCATGCCCTTGATCAGGGTGTCCTCGTCCATGTCCTTGGCAAGGCCCGCTTCCTTGGCTTCGGCGGCGCGCAGGATATCGGCGGCCTTCAGGCCGAGCTTGCGCAACAGCTCCTTCATCTCGTCCATCGTGGGCGGGGTTTCCAGGTACAGCACGATTTCCGGGGCGACGCCGTTGTCCTCCAGCAATTGAAGGGTCTGGCGCGATTTGCTGCACTTCGGGTTGTGATAGATGGTGATGGCCATGATGGCTGCTCCCCTGTTGTCTGTTCGGTGGCCGGCGGGACCGGTGTCATGCCTTCCCGGCGGAGCCCGGCCCCGTGGGCGGTTGGAAGATTTCCGGCGCGTCGTCGCCCGGCAGGCTTTCCACATAAATCGATTGGCTCGGGAAGGCAAAGGCCGCCTCGGCGCCGTGGACGATGTCCATGACCTTGTAGGCCAGGCGTTCCTTGATCTCCAGGTATTCACCCCATTTCGTCGTGATGGTGAAGCAGTAGACCAGGATGTTGATGGAGGAATCGCCGAAACTGTCGATGCGCACGAAGGTCGAGACATCCGTCGCCGGGGCGAATTCCGGTGTTTCCTCGATATAGGCCGCGATCTGGTCGCGGATCTGGCGCAACTGGTCGATCGTGGTGCGGTATTCGACCCCGATCAGCCATTTGATGCGGCGGTGGGTCATGGCGGTGAAATTGATGACCGCCGTGTCCGACAGCTGCGAATTGGGCACCATGACCGGCGCCTTGTCGAACCGGCGGATCATGGTCGAGCGAAACCCGATGGTCTCGACATGGCCTTCGACCACGCCTTCGACATGGATCCAATCGCCCTTGTGAAAGCGTTTTTCCGCCAGGATCAGCAGGCCCGCGATGAGGTTCTTGAACAGGTCCTGGGCGCCGAGCGCGACGGCGACGCCGATCAGGCCGAACCCGGCGATGATCGGGCCGACCTTGATGCCCCAGATTTCCAACACCGCCGCCGCGCCGATGATGAACACCAGCACGCGGATCGCACGCGCCATCCATTCCACCAGTTCCGTGGAAAAGATCCGGTCGAGGCGATGGAGAAGCACGCTCAAGGGATCGACTGCCCGGTAAAGCGCCCAGAAAATGGTGAAGGCGATCAGCGAGCGCACCAGGTTCGACGCCATCTGGTCGGGCGTGCCCACGAGTTTGAGGACCTGGAAGGCGAAGAACAGGCCCATGACCACGGGCACGAAGCGGACCGGTGGTTCGATGGTCGCCAGGATCTGGTCGTCCAGGGTCCAGGCCGTGCGCTTGGTCATCATGCGCAGCCAGCCCATGAGGAAGCGGGTCAGCAGACCGCGCAACATCAGGAAGACGAGGAAAATCCCCAGGGCGGCGGCCATGCGGCCGACGTCGATGCCGATCACGCCGTGTTGCCACACGTCGACAACCAGATTCCAAAACTCGGTCATGTCTTTCATAACAGTTGTTTATTGTATGTTGGGCCTGCTTGACTAGACTGTTGCCCGGATAAAACTGCTTCTTGGGGCGAGGGCGGGGCCGTCCCGCACCGTGACAGCCAAGGGGAGCCGAATGGGCCTGTCCCGTACTATCGCATTTGTGGCGGCCTTGATCGGGGCGATGGCGTCGTCATCTTCCGCCTGGGCGTCCGCCTCCTGCATCGCATCGAAGGACGGGGACGCGCCGATTCCCTATTTGTCGCCTGCTGAAAACGCCAATTTCATCTTCAAGATCACCCATAACCCGGATTCGAAAACCCCGGACGTGACCCACCACCGCTATCGGGTGAAAACCATCGACGGCGACAAGGTGCGCTGGTTCCGCGAACCGATCCAGGGAAAGGGGCCGATCCAGGACGTGACCCTGTACCGCGCCTTCGCCCGTGTCGCCGGCGGCGGCGGCTGGAATTTCGATTTCAAGGTGCCGGAATACGACAAGCTGTGGCCGCTGAAGCAAGGCAACGAAGCCAACTACGTCGTCGAAGGCAAGAAGGACGGCAAGCCGGTGTTCAAGCTACAGTCGTCGTTGTGCGTGCGCGGCTCCAAGGTCTTGAAACTGCCGGCCGGCGAGTTCACCGCCCACCTGGTCGACATCTCGCAAAAGGTGATCGAGGGACCCAAGTCCATGAAATGGGACCTGGTCGAAATCAACGCCTGGTACGTGCCCCAGTTCGGCACCGCGCTGCTGATGGAGGACCGCATCTCGTTCAAGGGCAAGCTGATCCTGATCCGCCGCCGCGAGGCCATCGAAGTTCCGAAATAGCGGCGGCCCCTTAGACATCGTCGAGCATCCGGGTCAGGTCGTCGACGGTCTCGGCCTCGATCACGCGCCGTGCCGTGTCGTAATCGAACCCAGCCCGCGCCAGGGTCGCCAAGTCCTTGTCGCGCCGGTCCGCCCGTTTGTCCGGGGCGGCGTAGGGGCCCAGCCGGCGGCGCCGGGCCAGGGCGGCGGCGGCGGCCAGGTCGGGCTCCGGCGTGTCCTCGGTCGCGGCGGCAAGGGCCTTGTCGATGTCGTCGGCCCCCACACCCTTCTGCATCAGTTTGAACCGCACGCCTTTCACCGGCGTGCCCCGGCGCAGCATGTCGCCGGCCCGCGCCTCGGCATAGGCGGCGTCGTCCAGCAGGCCCGCCCGCCGGTAGCGCTGGATCAGGTCCTCGACCCAGGCGGCCCCTTCTTCCGCATCGGTACCGTGGTGGCGGGCCGACCGCTCGACCCGGCGCATCAGCACCCGGCGCAGGTTTTCGGCCGAGGTGGCGAAGCGCGCAAGGTAATGGAGGGCGGCGTTGGCAAGACGGCTCTGCGTCGCCTTCTTGGGCCCCCGGGGCTTGCGCCTGGCACCCTTGGCGGGCGCCGGATCGTCGGAACCGATTGGACTCTCCATGGCCATATCTTATAAGGAGCGCGATGATGCGTGACCAGACACCCCTTGCCGCCCTGCCCACCATGCCGTCCGCGACCGACGGCCTGCCCCCCATGGGGGCGGTCAACTGGATCGGGCTGAAGACGCTCTACCTGCGCGAGGTGCGGCGCTTCATCAAGGTCTACACCCAGACCCTGGTCGCCCCCCTGGTGACGACGATGCTGTTCCTCGCCGTGTTCGCCCTGGCGCTCGGCGGGGACCACCGGGTCGTGGTCGGCATGCCGTTCATGACCTTCCTGGCCCCCGGCCTGATCATGATGGCGATCGCCCAGAACGCCTTCGCCAACACCTCAAGTTCCCTCATCATCGGCAAGATCCAGGGCAACATCGTCGACAGCCTGATGGCGCCCCTCAACGCCCATGAACTGGTGTTCGGCTTCGCCATCGGCGGCATGACCCGCGGCGTCGCCGTCGCCGTCGTCGTGGGTGCGGCCATGGCGATGACCGTGGACATGGGCCTGCACGACGTGTTCTTCGTCGTCTATCACGCGGTCATGGGGGCCCTGATGCTGTCGCTTCTGGGCCTCGCCGGCGGCATCTGGGCCGACAAGTTCGACCATATCGCGGCGGTCACCAACTTCGTCATCACGCCGCTGTCGTTCCTGTCGGGCACCTTCTATACGGTGCAAAGCCTGCCTCACGGCGCCCAGGTGGCGGCCCATTTCAACCCCTTCTTCTACATGATCGACGGCTTCCGCTACGGCTTCATCGGCCATGCGGACGGCAACCTGTGGATCGGCGTCGCGGTCATGGCGGCGATCAACGGGGCGCTCTGGTGGCTGTGTACCTGGATGTTCCGCACGGGCTACAAGCTGAAGGCCTGAGGCCCGCCCAAAAGCCGTCGCCGAACGGTCATCTTGCCGCCGTTGACAAGGGGGCACGAGATATCGATACTCGGCGGCTTTCCTGGTAAGGAAGATGGTTGAAGCTCCTGGAAAACGGGGGCTTTTTTCCGTTTTGACACGTTGAGCCAAAGGAGAGCGAAATGATCAGCGCCGTCATGCCGAATTACGCGCGGACCGCCTTCGCCCTGGTCAGGGGTGAGGGCATGTACGTCTGGGCGGACGACGGCCGACGATTCCTCGACATGGGATCGGGGATCGCTGTCAATTCGCTCGGCCATTGCCATCCGAAACTGGTGGCCGCGCTGACCGAGCAGGCGAAGACCCTGTGGCATGTCTCGAACCTGTACCGGGTCGCCGGGCAGGAGCGGGTCGCCGATCTTCTGGTCGCCAACTCCTTCGCCGACACCGTGTTCTTCAACAACTCGGGCGCCGAGGCCGTGGAGGCCGCGATCAAGATGGCACGGCGCTACCACCACGGCGCCGGGCATCCGGAACGCTACCGCATCATCAGCTGCGACGGCTCGTTCCACGGGCGGTCGCTGACCGATCTGGCCGCCGGGTCCAGCGAGAAGCACCGCGAAGGCTTCGGCCCCATGCCCGAAGGCTTCGACCACGTGCCGTTCGACAACCTGAACGCCATGCGCGCCGCGATCACCGACCAGACCGCGGCGATCCTGGTCGAGCCGGTGCAGGGCGAGGGCGGCATCAAGGCGCCGTCGCCGGGCTTCCTCAAGGGAATCCGCGAAATGTGCGACGAATTCGGCATCCTCATGGTGCTGGACGAGGTGCAGACCGGTAACGGCCGCACGGGCAAGCTGTTCGCCCATGAATGGGCGGGCGTGACGCCGGACATCCTGGCCACGGCCAAGGGCCTGGGCGGCGGGTTCCCCGTCGGCGCCGTGCTGGCGACCGAGGCCGCCGCCAAGGCCATGACGCCGGGCAGCCACGGATCGACCTTCGGCGGCACGCCGCTCGCCATGTCGGCGGTCGGCGCGATGCTGGACGTCGTCCTGGCGCCGGGGTTCCTCGCCAATGTCGACAAGATGGCCCGCGTGCTGTGGGACCGGCTGGGCGCCGTCGTCGCCAAGCATCCGACGGTGCTGACCGAAGTGCGCGGCCAGGGCCTGATGGTCGGCATGCGCTGCGCCGTGGAAAACGGCATCCTGGTCGGCAAGATGATCGACAACGGCGTGCTGACAGTGCCGGCGGGCGACAACGTCGTGCGCATGCTGCCGCCGATGATTCTCGAGGAAAGCCACATCGACGAGGCGGTCGCCGCGCTCGACAAAAGCTGCGCCGAAATCGCGGCGGACATGGCCGAGGAGAAGACGGGATGAGCGCGCTTCGCCATTTCCTAGATCTCGACCGGACCGACGCGGGCACTCTGCGCCGGATTCTCGACCGCGCGGCCGCGATGAAGAAGAACGGGGCGGCGGGCTCGGCGCCCCCGTCCCTGGCCGGCAAGACGCTGGTGATGATCTTTGAAAAGCCGTCGACCCGCACCCGCGTGTCGTTCGAGGTCGCGATCCAGCAACTGGGCGGCCGCGCCGTCGTGCTGTCGGGCAATGAATCGCAACTCGGCCGCGGCGAAACGGTGGCCGATACGGCGCGCGTGCTGTCGCGCTATTGCGACGTCATCATGATCCGCACGGACGATCCGCAGAAACTTCACGATCTGGCCGAATACGCCACCGTGCCGGTGATCAACGGCCTGACCGACGCCTCGCACCCGTGCCAGATCATGGCCGACATCATGACCTATGAGGAACATCGGGGTGGGATCAAGGGCCGCACCGTGGCCTGGGCCGGCGACGGCAACAACGTCGCCGCGTCGTGGATTCACGGGGCCGCGCGGTTCGGTTACCAGTTGCGCCTGGCCTGCCCCGAGGCGCTGTCCCCCAATCCCGACCTGGTGGCCTGGGCGGCGGGCGAGGGCGCGGATGTTCAGGTGACCGAAGACGCCGACGCGGCGGTCGCCGGGGCGGATCTGGTCGTTACCGACACCTGGGTGTCCATGGGCGACGCCGACGCGGGGTCGCGCCACAACCTGCTGACGCCCTACCGTGTGGACGATCGCCTGATGAAGCTGGCCGCGCCCGATGCCCTGTTCATGCATTGTTTGCCCGCGCACCGCGGCGAGGAAGTGACCGAATCCGTGATCGACGGGCCCCAGTCCGTGATCTGGGACGAGGCCGAAAACCGCCTGCACGCGCAGAAGGGTATCCTGGCCTGGTGTCTGGGCGACGTCTGACCGGATCTTCCGAACGATGGTGAAGGACGCCCCTCATGTTTGACGAAGCGGGCATCCGCGACCTGGAACGCCGGGCCGCCGACTGCTGGCCGCCGTTCAGCCAGGGCATTCTGGAAGGCTGGCAACTGCGCTTTTCCGAAGGCGTGTCACGGCGCGCCAATTCCGTTCTGGCGCTTGAGGAGACGGGGGAGAGCGCCCTCGACCTGCGTATCGACGCGGCGGAAAAATTCTACCGTCAGCGCGGCCTGCCCTGCCGGTTTCAGATTTCCGGCGCCGTCGCGCCGCGCGGCCTGGACGCGGCGTTGGAACGCCGCGGCTACGCCATCGAGGCGCGCACCCTGGTCATGACCGCCGACGCCGCGTCCGTGGTGGAAAACCTGGCCGATCGACAGGCGATCCGTTTTCGCGCGCGTCTGTTTTCCGGCCCCACGGGGGCGTGGTTTCAGGTCTACGGCGGCGGCCTGGCGCAGGGCCGCGAACGCGGCCTGCGTTGCCGCCTGGCCGAAGGCCTGCCGGCGCCGCGGGCCTATGCGGTGGTCGACGACGGGTCCGAGCCCGCCGCCGTGGGGGCCGCCGTGATCCGCGACGATTGGGCGCTGATCCTGTGCATGGCGACGCGGGACGGGTTTCGCCGACGGGGACATGCCGCGCGGGTGCTGGCCGCGCTTGCCGCCTGGGCCGCCGATACGGATCGAAACCGACGCCTGTTCCTACAGGTGGAATCGGACAATCGTCCCGCCATGGCGCTTTATCACTTGGCGGGCTTCCAAGCCGCGCATACCTATTATTATCGGACACAGACACAAGCCGCCTCAAACGATGCCCTCCCCGACACCGCCGACCGAGACAATGCCTGACGCCGCTCTTTCCCTCGACGACGTTGTTCAGCCGTTCCATGTGGACGCACTGGGCGTCAACGGGCGCGTCGTGCGCCTGGGGCCGATCCTCGACCGGCTGGTCGCGCCGCACGACTATCCGCCGGCCGTCGCCGACCTATTGGCGCAGGTCGTGGTGCTGGCGGCGACGCTGTCCAGCGTGCTCAAGTTCGACGGCGTGTTCACCTTGCAGGTTCAGGGCGATGGCCCGGTCGGCCTGGTCATGGCCGACGTGACCTCGGCCGGCGGGGTGCGCAGCTATGCCCGTTATGACGCGGACCGCCTGGCGGCGCTCGATTCCTCGGGCGCCCAGGGGGCGCCGGTTCCGGCGCTGCTCGGGTCTGGGTATCTCGCCTTCACGGTCGACCAGGGGCCGGACACGGACCGCTATCAGGGTATCACCGAACTGGTGGGGGCGAGCCTGGCCGACTGCGCCCATGATTATTTCCGCCAATCCGAACAGCTGGAAACCGCGATTCTCCTGGCGTCCGGCACCGATCCGCTGGCCGCCGGGGCGATCATGGTGCAGCGCCTGCCGGACAGACGCGGCGCCGACAAGGACGAGGCCGAGGAAGCCTGGCGCCGGGCGGTGATTCTGATGAGCAGCCTGTCGTCGGGCGAACTGCTTGACCCGGCGGTGACCACGGACCGGCTGCTCTATCGCCTTTACCATCAGGACGGGGTACGGGTGACCGAAGGCCGGCCCGTGAAACAGTCCTGCCGCTGTTCCCGGGACAAGGTCGAAATGACCCTGCGTTCCTTCCCGCAGGCGGAAATCGAGGACATGGCCGAGGACGGCAAGGTCACGGTAACCTGTGAATTCTGCCGCACGGACTATGTCTTCGGCCCGGACCAGATCGAAGCCCTGTACCGGGATTGATGTCGCTGTCCGTCTTGGCGGCGAGGATAATTCGGCCCATGCCTTGATCCTGACACAGGGCATGCTCAGTATGGCGGGCACCGGGGAACCCATTGGAGCGAGGAAACGACGACCGATGACCTTCACCAGATCACTGACCACCGCCCTTGTCGCCGGCCTTGTCGCGCTGGGCGGTTGCACCACGCCGGACCCCAGCGTCAACCTGCCGGAAATCACCTTTCAGCATGCGCCGGCCTTGAACCTTGCCGTCGACCGGGTCGAAATCGTCGATGTTCACAAGGCGCCCCTTGCGCCGCCCAACGTGGAACACAAGATGCAGACGCCTCCGGCCAAGGCGATGGCGATCTGGGGCCGCGACCGGCTCAAGGCCGTGGGCGGTGCCGCCGGGACGGTCGCGCGCCTGACGATCGAACGGGCCCAGGTGACCGAAACCAAGCTGCCGCGCACCCAGGGCATTAAGGGGGCCTTCACGACCGATCAGGATGCCCGATACGACCTGGAGATGTCGGCCATGATCGAGGTGTTCGATCCCCAGGGCCGGCGCGTCGGTCATGCGGCGGCGCGGGCCACCCGCAACCAGACCGTGCCCGAGGACGTGACTCTGAACGACCTGAACAAGACCTGGTTCGCGATGATGGAGGCCGCCCTCAAGGATTTCGACCACGAAATGGAAACCAACATGCGCCGCTTCCTCGGCAACTGGATGCGCTGACTCGCCGTCCCGCGCGTCTGGGGACTTGACCCGGCGGGCGCGGCTCCGCACCATGTGCCCGGGCTGCCAATGTCCGGCGCGCATCCATAATCCCGCGATATCCCGTTCCCTCCCTGCCGGAAGGCTTTCATGCTGACCTTCACCGCCGCCTGCTTCTTCCTGTTCATCACGCCGGGGCCGGGGGTGCTGTCGTTGGCCGGTGTCGGGTCGGGCTTCGGTTTCGCCCAGGGACGGCGCTACATGATCGGCCTGTTCCTGGGCACCAACTTCGTGGCGCTGGCCGTGGTCACGGGCCTGGCCGCCGCCGTGTTGGCGGTGCCGCATGTGCGCACGGTGCTGCTTTATGCGTCCGCCGCTTATCTTCTGTATCTGGCGCTGCGCATCGCCTTCGCCGGATCGAAGATCGCCTTCATCGAACGCCAGTCCGCGCCGGGGGTGATGGGGGGGCTCATGTTGCAGGCGATCAACCCAAAGGCCTATGCCGTGAACACGGCCTTTTTCTCGGGCTTCGCCTTCATGCCGGACAATCTGGCCATGGAGCTTGCGATCAAGTTCGCGGTCATGAACGCGCTTTGGGTCTGCATCCATTTCCTCTGGCTGTGGGCCGGGGTGACCCTACACCGCCTGGACCTGCCGAAACGCACCCAGTTCGCCATTAATGTCGCCATGGCCTTGTCCATGCTGGCGGTCGTCGCGCTCGCCGTCATCGCGCAGCGGTAAACAGGACAACGCCGTACGCAAACGCTTAGGGGCCTTCGGGTAAGCGTGAAACCAATCGCAACCGCGGATCGGCGGGCACAGAATTGCCCGACAGCGCAGGACATGCCCTGCGCACCCTTAACCCGATAATCCGAGGAATTTTCATCATGATCCGCAAACTAACCCTGTCCGCCGCCCTGGCGGTCCTCACGACAGGCGCTGTCTTGGCCGCCGATTTGACACCGGGCACGATTCTGGGAACCGACCACAAATCCATCGCCGCCGCCTTGGCCGCGCAGGGATATGACCTGGTCAAATTCGAACAGGAACACGGCCGTATCGAGGTCAAGGCCATGAAGAACGGTCAGCGCTGGGAACTGAAGCTCGACGCCAAAACCGGCAAGATCACGGAAGTAAAGGCCGACGACTGATGTCCGGCAAGTCCGAAGAGGCGGGGAGGCAAAGCGCCCCCGCCTGGGACCCTGTGGTCCGCCTGACCCACTGGTGTATCGCGCTCGCTGTGGTGCTCAACGGCCTGATCGTCGAGGACGAATCGCTGATCCACATCTGGATCGGCTATGCCGCCATCGCCTTCCTGGTGCTGCGTCTCCTCTGGGGCGTCATCGGCACGGAAGAGGCGCGGTTCACGTCGTTCCCGCCGAGCCTCGCCGGCGCCAAGGAACATCTGTCCGACCTGCTCACCGGGCGGCGGCGGCCGCATCGTTCGCACAATCCTCTGGGCGCGCTCATGGTCTATGCGCTTTGGGGCACGCTGATCGTCGTCGCGGTCACGGGCGTGATGATGGAAAGCGATCCGTTCCCGGCCACGGGCGGCGGGCTCGGCGACGGATTCATGGCCATTTTCCGTGAATACGAGCGCGCTTCCGGCGGCAGCGAATTCCTTGAGGAGATTCACGAGGCCGCGGCCAACATGTTACTGTTCCTCGCCGTGGTCCATGTCGGTGGCGTGCTGATGGAATCTTGGCTTACTGGAGTCAATCTGGTTCGGGCCATGGTGAAGGGCGGCAAGAGAATGCAAGACGGCGGATGAGCGACGACACGATTTCCCAACCGGCGCGGCAGGCAGTTAGCCGCCGCGTCGCCCTGCTTTCCGCCCTGCTTGCGGTGCAGGTGCTCTGCGCCGTGTTCTTCGTCGCCGACGTGGTCGACGATTTCCGGATGGGCGGCATCACGCCGCACACCCTGTTCGAAGGGGCCGTCGCCGCGGCCCTTTTCGTCGGCGTCGTCCTGGGCGGGCGCGAGATGCGCCGCACCCTTGAGCGCAACCGCCAGGCCGAGGACGCGGCGACCGCGGCGTCCGGCGCCTTCGCCCAACTGATCGAACGGCGGTTCGCCGACTGGTCCCTGACGGGGGCGGAGGCCGAGGTCGCCCTTTTGGCGCTCAAGGGCTTCGACGTCGCCGAGATTTCCGGAATCCGCGGCACCGCCGAGGGCACGGTGCGCGCCCAGCTGGCGCGCATCTACGCCAAGGCCGGTGTCGCCAGCCGCTCTCAATTCGTTTGCCTGTTCATTGACGACCTGCTGGCGGCGCCGATCACCGCCTGATCGCCGGACGCCCGGCCGGGGGTGGCGGCTTGCATTCCCCCGCGGCCGGGGTAACCATGTGGCCGGACACACCGGGCAGGACGCCATGGAACAGATCACCGCGCTTGTTACCCAGTACGGCCCGCTCGCGGTTTTGGCCGGGACGTTCTTCGAAGGCGAGACCATCGTCCTGGTCGCCGGCTTTCTCGCCCATCAGGCGGTGCTCAACCCCGTCACCGTCGGCCTGTGCGCATTCGCCGGCGCCGTGCTGGGCGACCAATTGTGGTTCTACCTGGGCCGCCGCCACGCCGGCCACGCCCTGGTCCGCCGCCTGACCCGCCAAGCCGTGTTCGAAAAGGCGCTCGGCGCCATCGAACGCCACCCCCGCAAGTTCATTCTCAGCTACCGGTTTATTTACGGCCTGCGCACGGTCAGTCCCGTGGCACTCGGCCTCAGCAACGTGCCGGCGGGTCTGTTCCTGATCCTGAACGTGGCGGCCGCGGCGGTCTGGGCGGCGGCGTTCACGGCGCTGGGCTATTTCTGCGGCCAGGCGGTCGAGACCCTATGGGGCGACATCCAGGCCGCCGAGCACCGCCTGTTCGTGGCCTTGCTGGTGGCCGGCGCGGGTTTCGTGGTGTTTCAGGCGATCCGCCGCCGGCGCCGGAATTCGGGCGTCTAGTTGCGCCAGAACGCGCGGGTGAACAGCACGATCACCGTGAACAGTTCAAGCCGTCCCAACAGCATGCCGATGGCCATCAGCCATTTCGCGCCGTCGTGCAGGTCGGCGAAGGTCGTCGCCGGGCCGGTTTCGCCCAGCGCCGGACCGACGTTGGCGATCGCCGTGGCGGCGGACGAGAAGGCGGTCACGAAATCGAGCCCGAGGAAACCCAGCCCCAGCGCCAGCACCGTGAAGCAGAGGAACCACACGAAGAAGAACGACAGCACGGAGATGATGACCTCGTCGGAAATCGGCTGCTTGTTGTAGTAGGGGATGAACACCCCGTGCGGATGCAGCAGGTGGCGCAGCTGGGTGCGGCAGGCGGCATAGAGAATTTGGAAGCGGAACACCTTGATGCCGCAGGTCGTCGATCCGGCGCAGCCGCCGATGAACATGATGAAGAAGAAGATCGGCAGGGCGAAATGCCCCCAGATGGAATAGTCGTCCGTGGCGAATCCCGTGCCGGTGATGACCGAGATGATGTTGAAGGTCGCAAGGCGCAGCGCGTCGGCCGGGTGTTTGTCCTGTTCCAGCCACAGCCACACGGCGGTCACCGCGACGACGGCGCAGACCGTGGTCAGAAACCATTGCACCTGGGGGTCGCGGGGTAGGGCCATGAACTGACCTTGCAGGAAGCGCACGTAAAGAATGAAGGGCAACGCGCCGATGATCATGCCGGCCGAGGCGATGTAGTCGATGGCCGCGTGGTTGAAATGGCCCATGGAATCGTCATGGGTCGAGAACCCGCCGGTGGCGATGGTGGTCATGGCATGGGCCACGGCGTCGAACCCGCTCATCCCCGCCAGCCAGAACGCGCCGGCCCAGACCATGGTCAGGAACAGGTAGATGACGCCGATGGTGCTGGCGATCTGGGCCGCGCGGGGCAGGGCCTTTTCCGTCGACTGGTCCGAGGATTCCATGCGGAACAACTGCATGCCGCCGACTTTCAGCATGGGCAGAATGGCGATCGCCATGACGATGATCCCGATGCCGCCGAGCCATTGCAGCAGGGAGCGCCACAGCAAAATGCCGGGCGGCAGGCTGTCCAGGTCGGTCAGGATGGTCGAACCCGTGGTGGTCAGGCCCGACATGGCCTCGAAAAAGGCATCGGTGAAGCTGAGGTCCCGTTCCGAGAACATGAAGGGAAAGGACGCGAACACCGTCAGGGCGACCCAGGTCAAGGTCGTCATGACGAAGGCCTGGCGGACGCTCAGGTTCCGCACGCCGCCGGTCGTCGCCGTCAGCGCCATGGCGACGCCAAGAAACAGGGTCACGCCGGCGGAGGCGGCGAACACCTCCCAGTCCGGGTTGCCGAGCGAGGCATCGACCACGGCCGGCACGCACATGACCAGCGCCAGCGTCGCCAGCAACGTGCCCACGATCATCAGAATGGGACGGAAATCCATGCCCTTGCCTCGTCTTATCCCCGTTGCGACGAGGTTTAGAGCATTTTGGACAAAGAAGGAACCAATCGGCGGCGCGGGGCCGGCCCGGCCCCTTGAAAAGGCTAGTGGCCGATCATGGCCAGGAATTCGCGGCGCGTCGTCGGATCGTCGCGGAACGCCCCCAGCATGCGCGACGTCACCATGGTCACGCCCGGCTTCGAGACGCCGCGCGTGGTCATGCATTGGTGCGCGGCCTCGATCACGACGGCGACGCCCTTGGGCTCCAGCACGTCGTTGATGGCATTAGCCACCTGGGCGGTCATCTTTTCCTGAATCTGCAGGCGCTTGGCATAGGCGTCGATGACCCGCGCCAGCTTGGAGATGCCGACGACCCGGCGGTGCGGCAGGTAGGCGACATGGGCGACGCCGATGATCGGCACCATGTGATGCTCGCAATGGCTTTCCAGGCGGATGTCCTTAAGGACCACGATCTCGTCGTAACCGTCCGTTTCCTCGAAGGTGCGCTTCAGGATTTCCACCGGGTCGGCGTCGTAGCCGGCGAAGAATTCCTCATAGGCGCTGGCGACCCGCTTGGGCGTGTCGATCAGGCCCTCGCGGGCGGGATCGTCGCCGGCCCAGCGGATCAGCGTGCGCACGGCCTGTTCGGCCTCGGCGCGGGACGGCTTGCCGCCCGCTGTCTTCGCCGCCTCGGCGGTGACGTTGGCGACACTCAGATGTTTCTTGGCGGTCACGGTCGGGGTTCCCGGTTCTGTTGGGGTTTAAGGCTCAGTTCAGATGGATGCGTTCGTGCGGACTGTCGAGCGAGAAGGCCGGCACGGTGGCGTCGAAGAAATCGCCGGCCTGGGTCTCCATTTCGTAGGACCCCATCATCATGCCCGACGGCGTCGCCAAAGGCGTGCCGCTGGTGTATTCGAAAACCTCGCCCGGGTTCAGGACCGGCTGTTCGCCGACCACACCCTCGCCGCGCACTTCGTGGGAAGTGCCCTGCGCGTCCGTGATCCGCCAATAACGGTTGCGCAGCTGCACCGTTTCCGTGCCCTGGTTCTCGATCCGTACCGTATAGGCCCAGACATAGCGGCCGTCCTCGGGCGCGGACTGATCGGGAAGGTACTGGGGAGTCACGCTGACGCGGATGTCGCGCGTCGTTTCCGAATAGCTATGTGTCTTGATGTTCATGGTGTGTCGTTGCTTCTGCCACGGCGGGGCGCCGAGAAAGGCCAGTTTAGCCTCGGATATGGGGGGGTTGTCCACTAACGCCAAGGGTTTGTTGTCCTTGCCGCCGGTCTGCCCGGCCTGGAGCCCGCACAATGGCAAATATCGGTCTGATTCCCGGAATTTTCTTGAATCCCCCTCTGGGAAGGATAGGCTTTAACCATAAACGGACTTCGAAGGCCGACTGAACGGCCCCTTCCTGCGACAAAAAACGCACTTGGGAGGTAACGATGACCACATCCGACAACCGGCCCCGCGTGGCTGCCCTGGTCGGCCCCTACTTAAGCGGCAAGACATCTTTACTCGAGGAAATCCTGCGTCAATGCGAGGTCATTGACCGCAAGGGCTCCGTCAAGGACGGCAACATGGTCGGCGACGGCTCGCCCGAGGCCCGGGCCCGCCAGATGTCCACGGAAATGAACATCGTGAGCGCCCCCTACCTGGGCGATCCCTGGACCTTCATCGACTGTCCCGGCTCCATCGACATGCTGCAGGATGCCCATAACGCCCTGATGATCGCCGATGCCGCCGTGGTGGTGTGCGAGCCGGGGCAGGCCCGCGCCCTGACGGCGGCGCCGATCCTCAAATTTCTCGACCAGCACCAGATTCCGCACCTTATCTTCATCAACAAGATGGACACGGCCGAGGCCAGCGTCGCCGAAACCCTGGACGCCTTGCAAGGCCTGTCCGACAGCCCCCTGGTGCTGCGGGAAATTCCGCTGCGCGACGGCGGCGACGACGTGACCGGGCATGTCGACCTGGTGTCGGAACGCGCCTTTCGCTGGCAGGAAGGCAAGCCGTCGGAGTTGATGGAACTGCCCGAAAGCATCCGTGACCGCGAGACGGCGGCGCGCACGGGGCTTTTGGAAAGCCTCGCCGATTTCGACGACGCGCTGCTGGAAAAGCTGCTGGAAGACGTGGTGCCGGGGACGGACGAGGTTTTCGAACATCTGACCAAGGTGTTGCGGGACGGCAAGGTCGTGCCCGTGTTCTTCGGCTCGGCCGAACACGGCAACGGCGTGCGCCGCCTGCTCAAGGCCCTGCGCCACGAGGCCCCGGGGCCGCAGGCCACGGCCGCGCGCCTGGGCGAGCCGACATCGGGCGAAACGGCGGCGCGGGTGTTCAAGACCGTCCACGCCGGCCACGCGGGCAAGCTCAGTTTCGCCCGCGTGTGGTCGGGCGAGATCGCCGACGGCATGGCGTCGTCCCAGGGCCGGGTGTCCGGGCTGTCCAGGGCCTTCGGACAAAAGACGGAAAAGGTCGCCAAGGCGGGGGTGGGCGAGGTCGTCGCCCTCGGCCGCATGGACGCGGTCAAGACAGGCGATCTGGTCTCGGCCTCGGGCAAGGTCACGGGCATGGCCTGGCCGGGCCCCCTGACGCCGCTGTTTTCCATGGCCGTGCATGCGGCCAATCGGGGCGACGAGGTCAAGATGTCGGGCGCGCTCGCCAAGATCATCGAGGAAGACCCCTCGATTTCCCACGAACACAACCCGGATACGGGCGAAATGCTGCTGTGGGGACAAGGCGAAATGCACCTGTTGATCACCCTCGACAAGATGAAGGGCAAGTTCCACATCGACGTCGACAGCGAACGGCCCCAGGTCCCCTACAAGGAAACCATCCGCAAGCCGACCAGCCAGCACGCGCGCCACAAGAAACAGTCGGGCGGACACGGCGAATTCGGCGACGTGCACCTGGACATCAAGCCGCTTGCCCGGGGCGACGGCTTCACCTTCGGCGACACCATCACCGGCGGGGTGGTGCCGAAGCAGTACATTCCGGCGGTCGAGGCCGGGGTGCGGGAATATCTTGCGCGCGGGCCTTTGGGCTTTCCCGTGGTCGACCTGTCCGTGACCCTGACCGACGGCCAGTACCACAACGTCGATTCCTCGGACATGGCGTTCCGCAAGGCGGCCCAGCAGGCCATGCGCGAAGGCATGCCCAACTGTCAGCCGGTGTTGCTGGAGCCGATCTGCAAGGTCGTCATATCCATGCCGTCGGAATTCACGTCGCGCATGCAGCGCCTGGTGTCCGGGCGGCGCGGCCAGATCATGGGCTTCGACGCCAAGCCCGGCTGGGCGGGCTGGGACGAAGTGCAGGTGCAATTGCCGCAATCGGAAATGCACGATCTGGTGATCGAACTGCGCTCCATGACCATGGGGGTCGGCACCTTCGAATGGGAATTCGACCATCTACAGGAACTGATGGGCAAGGAAGCGGATCAGGTGGTGGCGTTGAGGGCCCAGGCGGCGCAATAGCGGTGCAAAACATTGAACCCGGCGCAATGGCGCGGGCAAACACCGGGGCCCATAAAAAAAACCGCCGGTCTCCTTGCGGAGACCGGCGAGTTTGACAGGGAGGCTTCACGTCTGGGAGACGTTGGGGCCGCTGGCCTGGGGGGCCAGGGAGCGGTCCCGGTGCCGGATGACCTCCGGCAAGGTGGGTCTGGGAGGAGACCCAAAACTGCTTCCGTCGCCACGCCGCTTAGGAGCGTCCGGCGGCAACTGGATGCGGGTTATATAAACCGCCACGTCTGGTATACCAGTCACAAAGCTGCATTCCAGATATGCAATTCACGCATATCTTGTTCGCCGCCCTGCAAATATTGCATTTGGGTAACAAAAATCCGCGGCGGGCTGTGAAGACTGTGAAGCGGAAGCCGGCGAAGCCTAGAAGTTTTCCGGGTTCAGGCGGTTGACCAGGAAGTCGCGGAACACGGTGATGCGCTTCGAATTGCGCAGTTCCTCCGGATAGACGAAATAGGCCTCGATGGAGGGCCCCCGCAGTTCCGGCAGGACCTCCTTCATGTTGGTGGCCTCGCGGCTCATGTAGTCGGGCAGGGCGCCAATACCGAGCCCCGATTGCACCGCGCGGAAGATGCCGTAGATGGAATTGACCCGCAGCACCGGTTCCCGCGTTTTTCCGGGCGGGGCGCCCGCGGTCAGCAGCCAGTTGAGGTTTTCCACCGGCGGGCGGGCGTCGTCGCCGTAAACCACCAGATCGTGGTCGTCCAGGTCCTGGGGCCGGGCCGGCGTGCCGTGCTCCGCCAGGTACTCGGCCGAGGCATAGACATGGTAGTTCATGGTCATGATGTAGCGCTGGATCAGGTCCGGCTGCTTGGGCGGGGCCAGGCGGATGGCGACGTCGGCCTGGCGCATGGACAGGTCCAGTTCCGTGTCGGCCAAAACCAGCGACACCGCGATATCCGGGTACAGGGTCTTGAACTCGCGCATGCGCGGCGTCAGCCAGATCGACCCGAACGCGACGGTGGTCGTCACCTTCAGCGGCCCCTGGGCCTCGTCCTTGTTGTCGGCGATGCGCGCCTCGACCATGGCCAGCTTGGAAAACACGTCGTGCGCCGTGCGGAACAGCAGTTCGCCCTGTTCCGTCAGGATCAGGCCGCGCGCGTGGCGGTGGAACAGCGGCACGCGAAGGCTTTCCTCAAGCGCGCTGACCTGGCGGCTGACCGCCGACTGGCTGAGGTGCAGATCCTCGCCGGCGCGGGTAAAGCTGCCCGCTTCGGCGACGGCGTGAAACACCCGCAGTTTGTCCCAATCCATGGGAAATGCCCCCTGATCGGCCCTTTGCGGATGCGCTCCCTAATTGCATCCGGGCCGGTTGTCACCGCCTATTCGGCTGCTGCCTGCTGCGCCTCCTGGGCGGCCAGAAAATGTTCGGCCTCCAGCGCCGCCATGCATCCGGTGCCGGCCGCGGTGATGGCCTGGCGGAACACCTTGTCCTGGACGTCGCCGGCGGCGAACACGCCCGGAATGTTGGTTTTGGTGCTGTCCGGTTTGGTGATGATATAGCCTTCGTCGTCCATGTCGACCTGGCCCTGGAACAGTTTGGTGTTGGGATCATGGCCGATGGCGATGAACACGCCGTCGGCGGCCCGTTCCGTGATTTCGCCGGTCTTCATGTTACGCAGTTTCATGGCCGACACGCCCGGGGGCGTGCCCTCGCCCAACACTTCCTCCAGCACCGTGTCCCAGATCACTTCGATCTTGTCGTTCTTGAACAGGCGGTCCTGCATGATCTTTTCCGCGCGCAGCTCGTCCCGGCGGTGGATCAGGGTGACGCGGGACGCGAAGTTGGTCAGGAACAGGGCTTCCTCGACCGCCGTGTTGCCGCCGCCGATCACCGCGACTTCCTTGCCGCGGTAGAAGAACCCGTCGCAGGTGGCGCAGGCGGACACGCCGAAGCCCATGAATTTCTCCTCGGACGGCAGGCCGAGCCAGCGCGCACTCGCCCCCGTGGCGATGACCAGGGTGTCGCCGGTGTAAATCGTGCCCGAATCGCCCACGGCGCGGAACGGCCGCGCTTTCAGGTCGATCTCCATGATCGTGTCCTCGACCATTTCCGTGCCCACGTTCTTGGCCTGCTCGAACATCTGTTCCATCAGCCAGGGGCCTTGGATCGGCTCGGCGAAGCCGGGATAGTTCTCGACCTCGGTGGTGATGGTCAATTGGCCGCCCGGCTGCAGGCCGCGCACCAGAAGGGGGCTCAGGTTGGCGCGCGCGGCATAGACGGCGGCCGTATAGCCGGCGGCGCCGGAGCCGATGATCAGAACCTTGGTATGGCGGGGGGCTGTGTCGGAAGCGGCGGGCATGGAGCGGTCTACCTTTTGAACGAGGATGCGGGGGCCGTGTCTGCCCAGGGTCCACGGCGGATTGGGGACCTAAGATAAGTGGGCCCCGGCCGCCGTGCAAGGACAAGCGGCCCGTCCACGGGGACATCGGCGGCGGCCGGATGAAGGCCCCCGGTGACGGGACTTTCCCCCGGCGGCGTTATAATATAATTTCGCAACAATATTTCGCCGCACCCGGGGGTTAGGAAACGATCATGCAGCGCGTGAAACTGGACAAGATTGACCGGCGTATCCTGCGCGATCTGCAAAGCGACGGCCGCATGACCAATGTGGAGCTGTCGAAACGCGCCGGGATTTCAGCCCCGCCCTGCCTGCGCCGGGTGCGGGCGTTGGAGGAAGCGGGCTTCATCCGCGGCTACCATGCCGATCTGGAACCCAAGATGCTGGGCTTCAACGTCACCGTGTTCGCCCAGGTCGGGCTCAACTCCCAGGCCGAACACGACCTTGAGGCCTTCGAGAATGCCGTGCGTGCCTGGCCCCAGGTGCGTGAGTGCCACATGCTGGCCGGGGAAACGGATTTCCTTTTGAAGGTGGTCGCCGCCGACTGGGACGCCTATCAGGACTTTCTGACCACCAAGCTGACCGCGGCACCCAATGTCAGCCACGTGAAATCGGCGCTATCGATTCGCGCGTCAAAGGCCAAGCCGGGCGTGCCCGTGGATGTCGACGCCCCCGACGACACGGATTGAACCGGCTTTCGCTTCACTTATCCAGATTATCGAGCAGCGTGTCCGCGATCCCGGATCCGGCGGCTTTCGCGCGGGTGATCGCGACCATCGCCTGATAACGGTTCGGCGCCGTGCCGCGCCCCGAAAGATAGGCGCGTCCGACCATGGCAAGGGCGTCCGCATGGCCCTGGTCGGCGGCCTTCTTGAACCAGGCGAAGGCCGCTTCGGCGTCTTCCGCAACACCGTCGCCCGTATCCAGGCGGCGGGCGTATTCGTACTGACCGGCGCTATGGCCGCGCTCGGCGGCGCGTTGCAGGGCGGTGGCGGCGACCTCGGGCAGGCGCGGCACGCCATGGCCGAGGGCGAAGCTCCGGCCGATCCGGAAGTACGCGGCGGCGCGGTCGATGGACTGGCTTCGGGCTTCCGTTTCCGCCAGGTCGTCCAGCCCGGCGAGCGCCTTTTCGGCCACCGCCTGTTTCATTTCCACGGCGCGCGGCTGGCCCCGGGCCGCCGCCCGCGACAACAGGCGGTATCCCTTGACCGCGTCCTGTTCGACCCCGATGCCACGCATGTAGAACCAGCCCAGCATGGTGGTCGCGTAGAGATGTTCCTGATCGGCGGCCATGGCGTACCAGCGCGCGGCTTCGGCGGGATCGACCGGGACACCCTGGCCACGGGCGTACATGCCGGCGATCAGGGCCTGGGCCTCGGCGTCGCCGGAGTCTGCGACGGGCTTCAGTTCCTTGAAGGCGGCGGCGAAGTCGCCGGCGTTATAGGCGGCCTGGGCCTGGGCCAATCCCGCGTGGGCGGGGCTGGCCTGACCTGCCTCGGCCAGAATGCCGCCTATGAGGCCGGTGATAAGGATCCAGCGATGGCGCGTCATGGCCGAAACTGGGCGAGGTCCCGGGCCATGGCATCGACCACCGGCGTCCAGGTCCGTTTGCCGTCCTGCCGGTAGAGCCGGGCGCGCCGATACCAAGGGCTGTCTGATCGCGCCATCAGCCAACGCCAGTCTCCGCCGTGGGGCAGCATGACCCAGACCGGCCGGCCGAGGGCACCCGCCAGATGCGCGACGGCGGTATCGACGGTGATTACCAAATCAAGCTGGGCAATCAACGAGGCCGTGTCGGCGAAATCGTTCAAGAACGGGGACATGTCCCGCATGTTCGTGGGGAGCGGCAGATCGCTTTGCGGTGTTTCCTTCTGCAGGCTGGCCCAGGCAATGTCCGGAACCTTGAACAGCGGCGCCAGCGCCTCCAGTGGTGCGGAACGATGGGTGCTGCCACGGCTTTCGGCAAAGGCCCGCCAGGTCAATCCAACCTTGAGCCCCCGGGCGTCCGCTAGACGGTCGCGCCAGACTCCGATGTCGTCGGGTGGCTGGAGATAGGCCTCCGGCGAGGGCAGGTTTTCCAAGGTTATGCCCAGGACCCGGGGCAGACTCATCATCGGAATTCGACGGTCATGGTCCGGCAACGGCATGTCTTGGCGCGTGACGTTGTATCCGCCGCCTTGGGACGCGAACAATCGATGCAGGGGGGGCGGTACATCCAGGATTACCGTGCCACACCGTTTCGCGGCGACCGGCAGGAACCGGGCGAATTGCAGGCTGTCGCCGTAGCCCTGTTCCGCATAGACGAGCAGACGGCCCGCGAACGGTGCGCCGTCCCACAAGGGTGTGGTCAAGCCTTCGCGCAGCGTCAGGCGGTCGGGCAGAGCCCAACGCGCTTCGTAGGCCTCCCAGCCCTCTTTATATCGGCCCGACAACAGCAGCGCCTGCGCGCGGTGAACATGCGACGGGGCATGGTCCGGCATGAGCCGGATGGCCTGATCGAACGCGGCGATGGCGTCCTCGGGACGGTGCTGGTCGAGGGCGGCATTCCCCCGATTATGCCAAGGGGCGGATATATCCGGATTAATTTCCGTCGCCCGGGCGAAGGCATCTTCCGCTTCGCCCGGCCTGTTCAATTCCATCAGCGCCAAACCCAGTTCATTGAACGCGGGCAGGCTGGGCTGTTCGTCCACGACTTGTTGCAGCAAAGGCACGGCTTCGGCATCCCGGTTTTGGGCGCACAGGCAGCGCGCCAAAAGCTGCTTCACGGCTACATTGTCCGGCTGTGCGGCAAGGGCGCGGCGGGTATGGTGTTCGGCCGAAGGCGCGTCGCCGGCGCTCAAGAGGGCGGTTGCATAGTTTTGATTGAAGGCGGGGTCGTCGGCATGGGCCTCGGCGGCTTTCCGGAAATGGCCAAGCGCCCGCGCCACATCGCCGTGTAACAGGCTGATCGTGCCCTTTATTGCATTGGCCTGGGGATGGTCGGGCGCCTGCGCCAGCACGGCGTCCAACAGCGGCATGGCGGCATCAATACGTGATTGCTGCAACGCACCAACAGCCTGGGCAAGCATTTCGTTCAGGTCAGTCATGCCTGAATCAAACGGGAACACGCGCGGAAAAGCAATTACAGCGTTAGAGCCCAGGTCGATGGGCGGTCAACTCAGGTTGGCGCAGGCCCGTTGGATGCGCTGGCAGGCGTCTTCCAGCACATCCGTGGCCGTGGCGTAGGAAATGCGGAAATGGGGTTCCAGCCCGAACGCGGCGCCATGCACGGCGGCGACGCCTTCGGATTCCAGGACGTAGGTCACGAAGTCCTCGTCGTTCTGGATGATCTGGCCCGACGGGGTCTTCTTGCCGATGGTGCCGGCGCAGGACGGATAGACGTAGAAGGCGCCCTCCGGCGTGGCGCAGGACAGACCGTTGGCCTGGTTCAACATGCTGACGACCAGATCGCGGCGTTCCTTGAAGATCGCGTTGTGTTTTTCGATGAAGTCCTGCGGGCCGTTCAATGCCGCCACGGCGGCGGCCTGCGACACGGCGGCCGTATGGGTGATGCCCTGGGACTGGATCATGGTCATGGCCTTGACCAGTTCCTTGGGCGCGCCGCAATAGCCGACGCGCCAGCCGGTCATGCAATAGGCCTTGGACATGCCGTTCATGGTCACGATGCGGTCGTACAGCCGGGGTTCGACCTGGGCCATGGTGGTGAACTGGAAGCCGTCGTAGACCAGCTTTTCATAGATGTCGTCGCAGAAGATCCAGACATGCGGATGCTGCAACAGAACGTCGGTCAGGGCCTTGATTTCGTCGCGGGTATAGGCGCCGCCGGTCGGGTTCGACGGGGAATTGAAGACCAGCCACTTGGTCTTCGGCGTGATCGCCGCGTCGAGTTGTTCCGGCTTCAGCTTGAAATTGTTTTCGGCGCCGCACTGGACGACGGTCACCTTGGCGCCGAACATCAACGGGATGTCCGCGTAGGACACCCAATAAGGGGCCGGCACGATGACCTCGTCACCCGGGTTGATGGTCGCCATGAAGGCGTTGAAGATCACCGGCTTGCCACCGCAGCTGACGTGAATCTGGTCGCGGGCGTAGTCCAGGCCGCTGTCGCGCTTGAACTTGGCGATGATGGCATCCTGCAGTTCCGGGATGCCGTTGACCGAGGTATAGCGCGTCATGCCGGCGTCGAGCGCCTTTTTCGCCGCCTCGATGATATGGGCGGGTGTATCGAAATCGGGTTCACCGGCGCCGAGGCCGATGACGTCCTTGCCCTGGGCCTTCAGGTCGTTGGCCTTCTGGGTGACGGCGATGGTCGGTGACGGTTTGATGGCGGCAAGGCGGTCGGCGAGGAAGGCCATGATCGGGTCCTTGTATTCTGGTCCGTGGGAAACGGCGGCGGCCCTGTTTTCGGGCCGCCCGGAGACTACGCCGCCCTTTTGTTTCAGGCAAGACACGCAATGAAAAACGCCGGGACGCATGCCGCCCCGGCGTTCTTCGGCAAACGGTGACGACGGGCGGTTACAGCGCCGCGAGCGCTTGGTCCAGGTCGGCGATGATGTCGTCGATGTGCTCGATGCCGACCGACAGCCGCACATAGCCTTCGGTGACGCCGGCGGCGATTTTTTCTTCGTCGCTCAGCTGTTGGTGCGTCGTCGACCAGGGATGAATGGCCAGTGACCGCACGTCGCCGATATTGGCCACGTGATAGAACATCTTCAGGGCGTCGATGAACTTGGCGCCGCTGGCGCCGCCGCCGGTCAGCTCAAAGCCGACCAGACCGCCCCATCCGCCGGGCATGGTCTTTTCCCCTTGGTCGCGGATGTCGCCATCCTTTTCCAGGCCGGGGAAGATGACGCGGGTCACCGCCGGATGCGCCGCCAGGTGGCGCGCCACCGTTTCGGCGTTGCGGCAATGCTCGCGCATGCGCAGCGGCAGGGTTTCCAGGCCCTGGATGAACATCCAGGCGTTGAACGGACTCATCGCCTGCCCCATGTCGCGCAGCATGGTGGTCCGCGCCTTCAGAATATAGGCGATGGGGGCGCCCAGACCCTTGGCGGCCTCGGTCCAGACGGCGCCGTGATAGCTGGAATCCGGCTGGGTCAGCATGGGGAAGCGCTTGGCATGCTTTTCCCAATCGAAATTGCCGCCGTCGATGATCATCCCCCCGATCGAGGTGCCGTGCCCGCCGATGTACTTGGTCATGGAGTAAACGATGACCGCGGCGCCGTGTTCGAAGGGGTGGCACAGGGTCGGCGCCGCCGTGTTGTCCATGATCAACGGCACGCCCAGTTCACGGCCGATGGCCGCGACCGCGGCGATGGGGAACACCCGTAACTTCGGGTTGGCCAAGGTTTCGCCGTAATAGGCGCGGGTCTTGTCGTCGGTGGCGCGGCGGAAATTTTCCGGATCCGACGGGTCGACGAAGCGGGTTTCGATGCCCATCGTCTTGAGGGTGTTGCCGAATAGGTTCCAGGTCCCGCCGTAGATGTCCGTCGATACGACGATGTTGTCGCCGACCTGGGCGATGTTCTGCACCGACATGGCCGATGCCGCCTGGCCCGATGCGACGGCAAGCGCCGCGACGCCGCCTTCGAAGGCGGTCATGCGCTGTTCCAGCACGTCGCAGGTCGGGTTCATGATGCGGGTGTAGATGTTGCCGAGCTCTTCCAGCCCGAACAGGCGCGCCGCATGGGCGGTGTCGTCGAACTGATAGGACGTGGTCTGGTAGATCGGCACGGCGACGGAATTGGTTGCCGGGTCGGCGCGGTAGCCGTGGTGCAGGCAGATCGTGTTCTTATGCATGGGGATGTCTCCTTCAACCCGCTTCCCTCTGGGTGGCGCGTAAACTAGATCGTTTTTGGGCCGTGTTGAAGCCCCGGGAACGGAACAATTCCCGCCGCGCGGGAACTATGGCGAAATCGCGGCTTCCCTGCCTTTAAAAGACCTCGGGCGAACCCTAGGGCGGCCCCACTCTCCCCCCATCAATGGCGTCAGCCGCCGCCCCGTGGACCGAGACCATCCCGGGCGGTTTCCGGATCGTTTAAGGCGGAACCCCGCCGGGAGGGACGCGCACCATGCCCATCGTCACCGTCATCGGCCGCCGCTGGTGGGCCTTTCCCCTGGCTTTGGCCTTAACCCTGGTTCTGATGACGGCCATGGCGACGTCATCGGCGCGGGCCGATGGCCCGGCCGCGCGGCCGACGGTCGTTCCGGCGGCGGCGATGGACCTGGGCGGGCTGTTCCTGCCGGCCGGAGATGACGGGGGACACGATGACGACGGCGCCGCCCGGGTGCGGGCCGCGCCGCTGCTGGGCACGGATATCAGGGTCCGGGTTTCGGGCCTGATCGCCCGCTATGCCGTGACGCACCGCTTCCGCAACCCCACGATGCGCTGGACCGAGGCCATCTACACCTATCCCCTGCCGCCGGACGGCGCCGTCGATCGCCTGAAGATGACCGTCGGCGGACGCGTGACCGAGGGCGTCATCAAGGAACGGGCCGAGGCGCGGCGCCTGTACACGGCGGCCAAGAACACGGGACGCCGGGCTTCCCTGGTTGAACAGCAGCGGCCCAACATCTTCACCACCGCCGTCGCTAATCTGGGCCCCGGCGAGGAAATCACCGTCGCCATCGAGTTTCAGGAACGCCTGGCCTTCCACGACGGACAGTTCACCCTGCGCCTGCCGCTGGTCGTGGGGCCGCGCTATATCGCGGGCCGCGCTCATCCCGTGAATTTCGCGGGCGGCACGGGCTGGGCCCAGGACACGAACCTGGTGCCCGATGCCTCCAAGATCACGCCGCCGCTGCGCGAACCGGCCGCCGGCAAGGGCAATCCGGTGACGCTCCAGGTTGCCATCGCCGCTGGCTTTGACATCGGCAGGATCGCCAGCCCCGGCCATGACATCACCGTTGAACGGCCCGACGCCGGTCAGGCGGTGGTGCGGCTTAACGGCGACGCGGTGCCCGCCGACCGTGATTTCGTCCTGCGTTGGGCCCCGGCAGAGGCGGGGGCGGGCCCCCAGGCCGGGTTTTTCTGGGAAAAGGTAGGCGACGACACCTACGGCTTGTTGATGCTGATGCCGCCCGTGTCCGGCGGCGCGGGGCTCGCCCTGCCGCGGCCGGCCCGCGACGTGACCTTCGTTCTCGATACGTCCGGGTCCATGAAGGGCGCGTCTTTGGCCCAAGCCAAGGAGGCGGTGGTCATGGCGCTGGATCGCCTGACCCTGGCCGACCGCTTCCGCCTCATCCGCTTCGCCTCGGGCTATTCGGATCTGACGCCGCTGCCGGTCGCCGCCGATGCCGCGGCCATCGCCCGCGCCCAGGCCTACGTGCGGGGGCTTGAGGCCGAAGGCGGCACGGAAATCGTCAACGCCGTCACGGCGGCGCTGGCCGGTGTGCACGGCCCGGCCGAGGACATGGGGCAGGAAACCCGGTCGCGTCTCAAGCAGATCGTGCTGATCACCGACGGCGCCGTCGGTGACGAGGACCGTCTGCTGTCCCTCATCAACGGGCGCATCGGCGACGCGCGCCTGTTCACGGTCGGCATCGGATCGGCGCCCAACGGATTTTTGATGACCCGCGCGGCCCGCGCCGGACGCGGCACCTATACGTTCATCCAGTCGGCGAACGAGATCAAGGAACGCATGGCCGAACTGTTCCTCAAGCTGGAACGTCCGGCCTTGACCGATGTCGCCTTGACCTGGCCCGCCAGTGAACATTCGGGGGACGGCGCGCAGATAGTCGAGGTCTGGCCCCGGTCCTTGCCGGACCTGTATGCGGGCGAGCCCTTGGTCGCGTTAATGAAACTGAACGGCGCCGGGCCGGAGATGAAGGTCTCGGGCCGCCTGGGTGGACGGTTCTGGGAACAATCGGTGACCATCACCGGCGGGGCCACAGCACCCGGCGTGGCGGGCCTGTGGGGCCGCGAGAAGATCCGCCAATTGATGGCCAACATGCGGACGGTCGGCCTGCATCTCGAACCCCATGATGCCGACGCCGCCCGCGTCGAAATCCGCCGGGAAATCGTCGATACGGCGCTCTCCCTGGGGTTGGTCAGCAAGTTCACCAGTCTGGTCGCCGTCGATCTGGAGAGCGAGCCGGTGCGTTCCGCCGGCACGCCCCTGGCGACCGCCCAGGTGCCGACAAACCTGCCGGCGGGCTGGGACCGCGACGGCCTGGAAGGGGCGCCCGCGACACCCGTGCGATCCCCTGTGCCGGGCCCGCAAAAGACCATGGCCCCGGCAACCCCGATGCCCGCCGGGCAGGCCGCGACCCTGGCCTTCGACCGGACGGACCCGGCCATGCGCGCCCATCTCACGGCCGCCGTTCCCGGCACGCCGTTGGCGGCGGCGCCGCAGACGGCGACCCCGGCTCATGCCTACATGGGGCTCGGCGTGCTGTTCGTGCTCGCCGCGCTCGCCATCCTTGCCCTCGGCTGGCGCGGCCCGCGGCCGCGCCGCCGCAGCGATTCGGAAGGGGCCGATTGATGACCCTGGCCGCCCGTTTTTCGCGTTTGCTCCCTGCCTCCATGGCACCTTACAGGCTGGCGGCGGTCCTTCTTGCCGTCGCCGGCCTGGTTTTTTTTGCCTGGGGCGCCTATATCCCGGCCAAGGCCTGGGCGGCGCAGATGCTGCTGGAACATGCCTGGGATCAGGCGCGCGCTAACCAAGCCCCCTCGGGCATGCTGGCGCGGCCCTGGCCCTGGGCCGACATGACGCCGGTGGCGCGGCTCGGCATTGACCGTCTGGGGGGCTCGAACATCGTGCTCGCCGGAGCGTCGGGCAGCACGCTGGCCTTCGGCCCCGGCCATGTCGACGGCACGGCCCTGCCGGGCCAGCCGGGGCACAGCGTCGTCTCGGCCCACCGCGACACCCATTTCGCCTATCTGAAGGACGCCCGGATCGGCGACCTGATTCGCGTCGAACAGCCGTCGGGCGCCGAAAGCGGCTTCCGCATTGTCGAACGCCGGGTCATCGATACGCGAAGCGAGCAGGTCATGCTGCATCCGGAGACAAATCTGCTGACCCTGATCACCTGCTATCCGTTCGAGGACTGGACGCCGGGCGGGCCGCTGCGCCTGATCGTCACGGCGGAAAAGCGATTCTGATTAACCTGGCCCGCAGTTCCCCCTAACATGGCGGCCTCTTCAATAAGAAACCACGCCTCCAGGAGGAACATTTCATGGCCGTTTCCGGCATCGACAGCGTCCTTTACCGCGATCAGTTCTCGACCCCCGCCATGCGCGCGGCATTCGACGACACCGCGACCCTGCAAAAATTTCTCGATATGGAAGCGGCCCTCGCCCGCGCCGAAGCGGCCCTCGGCATCATTCCCGAAAGTGCGGCCGCGCAGATCACCAAGGCCGCCGACATGTCGTTGTACGATTTCGACGCGATCCGCGACGAAATGGCCCGTACCAGCCACCCCATCGTGCCGCTGGTCCGCGCCATGGCCGCGCAATGCGAGGCCCAGGGCGACAAGAAGGCCGGCGAATACGTCCATTGGGGGGCGACCACCCAGGACGTCATGGACACCGGCCTTGTCCTGCAAATGAAGGACGCGGTGGCGCTGATCCGGGACGGCCTGGGCGAATTGGAAGCCAATTGCGTCAAGCTCGCCAAGGAACACCGCGACACCCCCATGGCCGGGCGCACCCATGGTCAGCAGGCCCTGCCGATCACCTTCGGCTACAAGGTCGCCGTCTGGATCGACGAAATCCGCCGCCAGCGGGAACGCCTGGATCAGATGGCCGCGCGGGTATTGGTCGGCCAGTTCTCCGGCGCCGTCGGCACTCATGCGGCGGTCGGCGAGAAAGGGCCCGAGGTCGCGGCCCGGATGATGGCCGACCTGGGGCTCGGCGCGCCGGCGATTTCCTGGCACGTCGCCAAGGACCGATTCACCGAATACGCGGCCGTGCTGGCCAGCATCGCCGGCACCATGGGCCGCATCGTTCGCGAGGTCGCGACCCTGCAACGCACGGAAGCGGCCGAGCTGGAGGAACCGCACAAGCCCGGCAAGGTCGGTTCCTCGACCATGCCGCAGAAACGCAACCCGGCGATCTGCGAGGTGACCCAAGGCATCGTCCGCCTGGCCTGGGCCTGCGTGCCGCCGGCCTTCGAAAGCATGATCGCCGACCACGAACGGGACAAGGTCGCCAACCAGGTCGAACGGGATTTCGTGCCGCGGGTCAGCTGCCTGACGGAATCGGCGCTGCGCAAGGCGGTGATGGTCACCGGCGGGCTGACCGTGCGGGCCGACAACATGCGCCGCAACCTCGACCTGACCGGCGGCCTGCTGCTGTCCGAGGCGGTGATGATGAAACTGGGCGAGACCATCGGCCGCAACACGGCCCATGACGTGGTCTACGAAGCGGCCATGACGGCCTTTGAACAAGGCAAGGTGTTCCGTGACCTGTTGCTGGAGGACGCCCGGGTGGCGGAGATCATGACCGCCGAGGAACTGGATATCCTGCTTGATCCGGCGCGCTACACGGGCCTGTCGGCGCAGCTTGTGGACGCCATTCTGAATCCTAAGTCCTAGGGCCGTGCCAGGCCTGCCGGCATCCCGGGGATTTTGCCAAGCCAAGGGATGACCGGCGGGCGCGCAGCGCCTATATAATCAGCCATGGTCATGGAACTGAAAAACGATCCGGCGCTTTATCATCCGTCGCGGCGGCCGGCGGTCGCGGGCGGCCCCGTGTTCGACCTGCAAAGCGAATATTCCCCGGCCGGCGACCAGCCCGAGGCCATCGCCGAGCTGACGGCGGGGTTGGAGGCGGGGGAGCGGGATCAGGTTTTGCTCGGCGTTACCGGCTCGGGCAAGACGTTTACCATGGCCCATGTCATCCGCAATCTGAACCGGCCGACCCTGGTGCTGGCGCCCAACAAGACTTTGGCGGCGCAATTGTACGGCGAGATGAAGGAATTCTTCCCGGACAATTCGGTCGAATATTTCGTCAGCTATTACGACTACTACCAGCCGGAAGCCTACGTGCCGCGCACGGATACCTATATCGAAAAAGACGCCTCCATCAACGAACAGATCGACCGTATGCGCCATTCGGCGACCCGCGCCCTGCTGGAACGCAACGACGTGGTGATCGTCGCCTCGGTGTCCTGCATCTACGGTATCGGCGCCGTCGAGACCTATGCGGAAATGATCGTGCGTCTGAAGGCCGGGTCCGTCGTCGACCGGCAAAAACTGCTAAAGCAGTTGGTCGAACTGCAATACAAGCGCAACGACGCATCCTTCGTGCGGGGGACATTCCGGGTGCGGGGCGATGTCGTGGAAATCTTCCCCTCGCACTTGGAGGATCGGGCCTGGCGGCTGTCCCTGTTCGGCGATGAGGTCGAGGCGATGTGGGAGATCGACCCTCTGACCGGCGACAAGATCGCGACCCTGGACGAGATCATTGTGTATCCGAACAGCCACTACGTGACGCCGCGCCCGACCCTCATGCAGGCGATCCCCCAGATCAAGGCCGAGCTGAAGGAAACGCTTGCCCGCCTGACCGCCGAGGGCAAGCTTCTGGAGGCGCAACGGCTGCAGGAACGCACGACCTTCGATATCGAGATGCTGGAGACCACGGGACATTGTTCCGGAATCGAAAACTACAGCCGTTACCTTACGGGCCGCGCCCCCGGCGAGCCGCCGCCGACGCTGTTCGAATACCTACCGGAAAATGCCCTTCTGGTGGTCGATGAGAGCCATGTCACGGTGCCGCAGATCGGCGGCATGTTCAAAGGCGATTACGCGCGCAAAACGACCTTGTCGGAATTCGGCTTCCGCCTGCCCAGCTGTGTCGACAACCGGCCGCTCAAGTTCGAGGAATGGGACGGCATGCGCCCGCAGACGGTGTTCGTCTCGGCCACGCCGGGCCCGTGGGAGCTTAATCGTACCGGAGGCGTAATAACCGAGCAGGTGGTGCGGCCGACAGGGCTCATCGATCCGCTCTGTATCGTCCGGCCGGTGGAAAATCAGGTCGACGACCTGCTGATGGAGGTCAAGGAAACGGCCGCCAAGGGCCAGCGCACCCTGGTGACCACGCTGACCAAGCGCATGGCCGAGGACTTGACCGAATACCTCCACGAACAGGGCGTGCGCGTGCGCTACATGCATTCCGACATCGATACCCTGGAACGCATCGAAATCATCCGCGATCTGCGTCTGGGCGCTTTCGACGTACTGGTCGGTATTAACCTTTTGCGGGAGGGTCTGGACATCCCCGAATGCGCCCTGGTCTGTATTCTCGATGCCGACAAGCCGGGCTATCTGCGTTCCAAGACATCGCTGGTGCAGACCATCGGCCGCGCCGCGCGCAACCTGGACGGCCGGGTCATCCTCTATGCCGACAATATGACAGAGGCCCTGGACTACGCCCTGTCGGAAACCGAACGGCGGCGGGAAAAGCAGCAGGAATACAACCTCGCCCACGGCATCACCCCGGAAAGCGTGAAGAAGGGCTTCTCCAAGGCGCTGGAAAGCGTTTACGAGGGCGATTACATGACCGTCGACACGGGCGTCGCCGGCGAAACGCATCTGGCCGGCCATAACCTTGCCGCCGTTATCGCCGACATGAACGACAAGATGCGCAAGGCCGCCGGCAACCTGGAATTCGAGGAAGCCGCCCGCCTGCGCGACGAAATCCGAAGGCTGGAAGCGGTCGATCTGGGATTGGCCGCCCCCGGTACGGCGCCCTCCAAACTGGTCAGCCGCAAGCCGGGGGCTGAAAAGCGCAGCCCCGGCGGCCCGGCCTGGAAACCCAAGGGCAAGGGGGCGCGCAAGGCGGCCTCCCGGGCACCGAAACGGCGGTCGTGAGCGACGCCGTCTGGACGGTTACAGAAACAGCGGCAGGATCAGCACGCCGATCACGATGACCGCGGCGCCGATCAGTTCGAGAAGCATGTTCTCGAACACTTCGACCACCGTGCGCTCGTTCTTGGGATGGGCGACGATGAACACGCGGATCAGCAGATAGACCACCACGATCAGCAATATGATGGCGCCGGGGCCGCTGGCGACATTTGCCATCATGCGCTCAACAAGACCGGGCTCATGTGCCACAGGATGGTCCAATGGCCGCCGTTCTCCGTGATGATGGGGTCGCGTTCCAGGCAGACCACGGCACCCGGATCGAAGGCGATCACCCCGGCGTTGGCATCGCCCGCGGTGAAGAAAGACGTGATGCGGCTCATGAACGGATCGTGACCGACGACCAGGGTGTCCTCGGTCCACCCGGACGCGGCCTGGACCAGACTGTCCAGGCGCGACGACGGCTTCAGGTCCCTCATTTCCTCGACGATGCGCCCGGGTCCGATCACGGCGGACAGGTGCATGGCGGTCTGTTGGGCGCGCAGAATTTCCGAATGGATGACGCGGGTGACCCGCACGCCGGCCCGGCCGAGAAACGACGCCATGCGTTTCACGTCTTTCTGGCCCTGATCGCTGAGCGGTCGATCCGGGTTTTCGTCCTTGGCCAGTGCAAGGCCGTGACGCACGAGGTAAAGACGCATGGACGACATTCCCTTCTTTGGTCTGTTTTTTATTTTTTGACAGCACTGTTATAACAGGCCGAAGGGCACCGCCAAATGGTCAGCTGGCGGGGTCGCTAAAACTTATTGCGAAAATCGATGACGTTGTCGTCCCGCGGCGAATCGCCCGGTCCAGGAGGCGGTTCGGGAGTATCCTCGGGCGCCGCGTCATCAGCGGTGAACAGGCGTGCCGCGGGGAATGTCATCCGCACGTTGGTGCCCAGGCCCGGTTGGCTGAATATCTCCAGACGCCCGCCGTGGACGCGTACATAGGCATCGACCAGGGACAGGCCCAGGCCGACACTGTCGGTGGCGGCGCGGGTCGATACCCCGCCGGCGCGGTAGAAAGGTTTCGTGACGAATTCGATCTGGTCGGGGTCGATGCCGATGCCCGTATCGACGACCTCGATCACCAAGTCACCCTCGTTGCTCATGCGTGCCTTCAGGGTCACGGCGTCGCTTTCGCCGGAATACTTGATGGCGTTGGACAGGGTGTTGATGACGCATTGCGTGACCAGACGCGCGCTTCCCATCATCTGCGGCAGGTCTTCGGCCAGTTCCAGGCTGATGAACCTGTTGCGGGTGTCGCGCCAGCCCTCGGCGATGCGCATGCACCGGGTCAACGTCTGACCGACGTCGAACAGGGCTTCGTTCAGGGTGAACTGGCCGCCGTCGATGCGCGCCACGTCGAGCATTTCATCGATCAGGTTGAGAAGGTGCTTGCCGCTTTCATAGACGCCGTCTGCATAGCTGCGGTAATTGGCGGTCAGGGGGCCGAGAATCTCGTTCTTCATGATCTCGGAAAAGCCGAGAATCGCGTTGAGCGGTGTGCGTAGTTCGTGCGACATGCTGGCCAGAACTTCGGATTTCGCCCGGCTCTGCTCGAGCGCGTGTTCCTTCTCCAGCCGGCCGGCGATCTCGTGATTCACGCGCTCCGTCACGTCGCGGAAGGTATAGGTGTGGAAGATACGGTCGGTTTGCCGCCGCTCTGCCTGGACGCGGTGCGAAACCTGGCGGCGGAACCGGCCGGGCATGAATTCCAGATAGTATTCCGGGTCGTAATGCGGGTTGAATCGGATGACGATGGGCGTGCGCGACGCGGTCTCCGTATCGACGTTGTCCTTCACCATGCCGGGAAACAGAAATTCCTTGTTTGCCGGCAGGAATTCGTTGAGGGCGCGTCCCGTCAATTCGCCGTCGCCGGTCCGCAGCAGAACACGCGCGGCGTCGTTATGGGCAACGATGAGTCCGTCCGAATCCGTGACCACAAGCCCGTCAAAGCTGTTCTCCAGCACTTCATGAATGAAGGCGCGCTGGTGGATTAGGTTCATGCGCTGGCGAAAGATCAGGATGGCGTTGGCCCACAGGTCGCGGTAGGCGGAAAACAACACGAAAGACCCGACCAACAGAAGTATGGCGGTTGCGGGCAGCACGACAGGCAGGATGGTTTGGAGCATGAGCACGAAGACGACATAGCCCGTCGCGAGCACACCGCCGATCACCGCGCTGGTCTGCCAGCGGAGAATTTCCAGGCGCGCGCCCAGCATCAGCGTGATCAGAAGCAGGCCGATGATCACCGCTTCCGGCCGCGCCGTCTGCAGTGCGCGGCCCTGGACGAGACTTTCGAAGGCCAAGGCTTGAAGTTCGATCCCGTGCAGCCGGCCATAAACCGGGACGGCATGTTGATCGCCCAATTCCGTCGCGGCGGCTCCGACCAGAATCTTTTTGCCCTTCAACGCATTGTCGGGCACACGGCGTTCCAGAACATCAATCAGGGAATAGCGGGGGATGGTGGTGACATCGATCGCAAAGTCGATGTTAAAGGTCTCGATGTTGAAAGCGGCGGGACCGGCGAGCAGCGCCGACATGGCCGGCACGGCGCCGCCCCGCCAGGGGACCGTGACGGACATCTGCCGAATCAGGCCGTCCGTCGTGGGCCGGAAAACGACATTGCCCAGCTGGACGTGTTTCAGGAACGCCGGCAGCGGTAGCGTGTCGTGGGTATTCAGGCCGCTGTGCCGCGCGTTCGGCCGTTGCCGGAAGGCCGGCAGGATGACCTTGTCCCGCGCCCGTTTCAGGGCGTCGGCCAAGGCCTTGTCTTCGGCGGGGGTGGAGCGTGAGGAGAAATCGACGTCGTAGCCGATTTCGCTGACGCCGGCATCGATCAGGCGGTCGAGCAGGCGGGCGTGAACCGAACGCGGCCAGGGCCACACCCCGATCTTCTCCAGCGCATGCGGATCCATTTCCACGAGGACAAGATGATTCGTCGCGGGCCGCTTGGACAAGGCAAACCCGGCGTCATTGAACAGCCGGTCGATGGGCCATAGCGCGCCGGTGGCGTGCAACGCCGCAACAACCAGAAAAATCACGGCATAAGGCAGGTGCCGAAGCACGGCTACCTTGACCCCCCCTCGCGTCAGGCCCTTGGCGATGATCTTGCCCCCTTTATCGCCGGTTGAACTGCGGTTTTATCGATCTTGGGCTTGGGCCGGTTATTTCTTGCCGTTGCCACCGTTGGCGTTCGGATTGCCACCATGGGCGTTCGGGTTGCCGCCGTTGGCGTTCGGGTTGTCGATCAATCCAGGCGGCGTGAAGCCGGGCTGCTGGCCCAAGGCCAGACCGTTGCCGCCGGTTCCACTGACGTTGGTCAGGCCGGGCGGTGTAAAGCCGGGCAACTGACCCAGGGCCAGCCCGTTTCCGTTCGTGCCGGCCTCAAACCCGGCGGCGTCCAGACCGGCCGGTTCGCCGGTACCCTTGCCATGCCCCTTGCCGGGGTTGCCGTCCTTGCGCAGAAGACCGCCGCTGACCGCGCCCAGGGAGCGGTTTTGGCCGGAAATATTATGTGCGATCTTCACGCCGCCCTTGTTCGCCTTGCCGGTCTCGGTGGCGTTGGCGTCGATGTCGCCGTCGGCCTTGGGAGCATTTGGCTTCGGACCGCTCGACGGGCCGCCTTGTATATCGACGCGCCCACCGCCGGTCGGGCTGACGGCGGTTTGACCAGGGCGCACGAACACACTCTGGCCCGACCGGATGTCGGCGACCTGGACCAGACCGCTGATAACGTGCACGACGGCGCCCTGGGGCCCCACGCTGGTGGTAAAGGTCGTCCCCTTGACAACCACCGCGACGTCGGGCGTCAGGACTTCGAAATGCTGTTCCTTGCGTTTTTCCACGTCGAACAGAAGCGTGCCCAGGACATGGCGAATCCGCGTCATCAGGCCGCCGGCGGCGTCGCTCGGCACCTCAAGGATGCTGTTCGGCGAGACGACGATGGTATTCTTGCCACGGCGCAGGACGGCGCGTCCATCCGTGTCGGTGACGATGCGCTGGCCGGGCCCGATCAGGTCGCCCGTGGTCAGCGCCACGGGGCGAACGCCGCTTGTGGTGATGTGGACATTGCCGCTGCTTTCGGCCAGAAGCCATGCGGCCCCATCGTTGGCTGCGGCGGGCCGAATCGCGGCGAAGACCGCCATCAGAAAGACCGTGATAACGCGCAATAGCGGCGCGGGACGGGACAAGAAATTGATCATGTTTAACGCTTCTCTGGGCCGTGCCCCTGACCGTAAGGGGCGGTGCGGTCAAAAAAGGTTCAAAATTGAACCAATAATCCTATTGTTTCACCAAAGAGCATTGATATTGTTCATTTTTTTATCTTTGTTAAATTCATGTTAACCATCATACTCATGGGATGCAATATGGCCTTTGGTATGTGAGGACGAATTGCCCGATATGTTTAAACGCCCCGCGCGACCGGGTTTCGCCATTCGCCGGCGGGGCTCATGACCGGCGTTTCGCGGCGTGCGGGGTTGGCGTTTTGCGTGGTCGCCGCGGCGACCTTTGGTCGGCCCGGTTACGGTGTCGCCCAGTCCGCGACGACGGCGTCCGACCCGACGCAGATTGAACAGCGCATCGATGATCAGCAGCCGCGCCGGCCCCAGACATTGCAGCCGCATCTCGAGGTTTTACCGCCCTCCCAGATCACGCCGATCAAGGATACGTTCTCGTTCGTGCTCAGCGCCGTCGTCATCGATGGCGCGACGGCCTTTACGCGGGCATCCCTGGCGCCGCTATACGGCAAGTACCTCGCCCGCAAGGTGACGGAGGTCGAGGTTCAGGAAATTGCCCGGTCGATCACCCAGGCGTACCACGACGCCGGCTACGTTTTTTCACAGGCCGACGTTCCGGCGCAGGATGTTTTGGCCGGCGTACTGAAGATCCGCGTCACCGAAGGGCATGTCGCGCGCATCGATTACGGTGGCACAGGCCGAGAAGGCGGAATCATCGCGTCCTATATGGCGCCGGTTCTGGCGGAAAAGCCCGTGCGTCTGGAAACCATCGAACGCGCCATGCTGCTCGTCAACGACCTTCCCGGCGTCACCGTCGCCGATGCCAGCGTCGGCGATGGCGATGAGCCGGCCGCCAAGGTTCTGAACCTCGTGTTGGAGGAAACCGGGGTCAACGCGGATCTCTATGTCGATAACCGGGGCACGCCGTCGTCGGGACGTCTGCAAACTTGGGCCTCGGCCTCGGCCAACGGGCTGCTCGCCATGGGTGACAGGCTACAGTTCGGTTTGTTCACCATCCCCGACGCCCCCCGCGAACTGCTTTATGGCCAGGTGAAATGGTCACGGCCCTTGGGCGGCTGGGGCACCGTCGGCGAAGTAACGCTGTCGGGCAGCAAGGTCGATGCCGGCGACAGCCTGGCCGCCAGCGAAACGGAATCGGACAGCCGGCGCATGCAACTGTCCCTGCGCCATCCGATCCTGCGAACCCGCCAGGACAGTCTGTGGGCGAGCGGCGAGTTCGATATCTACAACGTGAACGAAGATACGCTCGGCGCGACCAGTTACGAGGACCGGAACCGTACGGCCCGGCTCGGTCTGGAGTATTATCGCGCGAAGCTTCTCAACGGGGATTTCTACGCCAAGGCCGTCTACGCCCGCGGTCTGGACATCCTGGGCGCATCCAACCCCGGTAGCGGTCAGTTGTCGCGATCCGACGGTAAGGCGACCTTCGACAAGGTGACAATCGAGATTCGCCGCATGCAAAAGCTGTGGGGCGGCTTCGGCCTTTATGCGCAGGCCAAGGGCCAATGGGCCAATCAACCGCTTCTGACGGCGGCGGAATTCTCTCTTGGCGGCAGTCAATATGGCCGTGCCTACGATTATGGCGAGCTTGTCGGCGACCGGGGCGCCGCGGGGGCGCTGGAACTGCGTTACACCGGCAAAAATCCTGCCGACTGGATCGACAGTTTCGACGTCTACGCGTTCTATGACGGCGGTTTCGTGTGGAACGAGGGCGTCGGCCGTCAGGCGCTGACGTCGGCCGGGATCGGGGTGCGGGGAAGCTTCGCCAAGGGCTTCTATGCCGATATGCAGGTGGCCAAGCCGCTTAACCACGAAGTCTCGACCGAGGCCGACAAGGATTTGCGGGTTTTGTTCTCGCTGGGGGCGGGGCTCTAGTAGAGGGGCCTCTTACTCGAACCCGGGCGCCGGCGGCCGGCGTGCCTCGCGCGAAGGAATATGGCGCATGAAAAAAGCGCCGCAAACCGCGGCGCTTTTTTTAACTCGGTGAAGACCAGATCAGCCGGCTGCGGCGATCATCGCCTCGGCGACTTTCACTTCGCCTTCGGCGACGGATTTCGCCTTGGCGTCACCGGCGTCGGCGAGGGCCTTCTGTGCGTCTTGCAGGCGCTGGCTGGCGGCCGCCTTGTCGATGTCGGCGACGGCCGTCGCTTCTTCGACCAGGACCGTGCAGGTGTCCGGATTGACTTCGACGAACCCGCCGGCGACGAAGATGCGATTGGTCACCTTGCCGCCTTCGTGGATGTCGATGACGCCGGGGCGCACGGTGCCGATCAGCAGCGAGTGGCCGGGCAGGACACCCAGGTCGCCCTCGCCGCCGGGGACGACGACCATCTCCACGGCCTGCGACGCCACCAGTTTTGTCGGCGAAACCAGATCGAATTGGATCGTATCGGCCATTTATCGGATGTCCTTTGTCAGCACCTGGTCCTTAGGCCGCTTCCGCCGCCATGCGTTTGGCCTTCTCGATGGCTTCGTCGATGGTGCCGACCATGTAGAACGCCGCTTCCGGCAGGTGGTCGTACTCGCCGCTGACGATGCCCTTGAAGCCCTTGATGGTGTCTTCGAGCGGCACCAGAACGCCCGGCGTGCCGGTGAACACTTCGGCGACGTGGAAGGGCTGGCTGAGGAAGCGCTGGATCTTGCGGGCGCGGGCGACCGTCAGCTTGTCTTCTTCCGACAGTTCGTCCATGCCCAGGATCGCGATGATGTCCTGCAAGGACTTGTAGGTCTGCAGGGTCTGCTGAACGCTGGTGGCGACGCCGTAGTGCTCTTCACCGATGATGCGCGGATCGAGGATGCGCGAGGTCGAATCGAGCGGATCGACGGCCGGATAGATGCCCAGTTCCGCGATCTGGCGCGACAGCACCGTGGTCGCATCCAGGTGCGCGAAGGACGTCGCGGGCGCGGGGTCGGTCAAATCGTCGGCCGGCACGTAAATGGCCTGCACGGACGTGATCGAGCCCTTCTTGGTCGAGGTGATGCGTTCCTGCAACGCGCCCATGTCAGTGGCCAGCGTCGGCTGATAACCCACGGCCGAGGGAATGCGGCCCAACAGCGCCGACACTTCCGAGCCGGCCTGGGTGAAGCGGAAGATGTTATCGATGAACAGCAGCACGTCCTGGCCTTCCTCGTCGCGGAAGTATTCCGCCTGGGTCAGGCCGGTGAGCGCGACGCGGGAGCGGGCCCCCGGGGGTTCGTTCATCTGACCGTAGACGAGAGCGGCCTTGGAATTGCCGCCTTCCAGGTCGATAACGCCCGATTCGATCATTTCGTGGTACAGGTCGTTGCCTTCGCGGGTACGTTCACCGACGCCGGCAAACACGGAATAACCGCCGTGGCCCTTGGCGACGTTGTTGATCAGTTCCATGATCAGCACCGTCTTGCCCACGCCGGCGCCGCCGAACAGGCCGATCTTACCACCCTTGGAGTAGGGCGCGATCAGGTCGACGACCTTGATGCCCGTGGTCAGAATTTCCGTTTCCGTCGACTGCTCGTGGAATTCCGGGGCCGAACGGTGGATCGGCATCTTCATCTTGGTGACGACGGGGCCACGTTCGTCCACGGGGTCGCCGATCACGTTCATGATGCGGCCGAGCGTTTCCGGCCCGACGGGAACGGTGATGCTGTCGCCGGTGTCGGTCACTTCGGTGCCGCGCTGCAGGCCGTCCGTGGTGTCCATGGCGACGGTGCGCACCGTGTTTTCACCCAGGTGCTGCGCCACTTCGAGGACCAGAACACGGTCGCCGAGCTTCACATGCAGGGCGTTCAGAATCGCGGGCAGGTCGCCCGAAAACTGTACGTCCACCACGGCGCCCAGAACCTGGGTCACCTTACCAACACTGTTCGTAGCCATAGTCTTCTAGCTCCCGTTAAACGGACATTCTAAAGCGCTTCCGCGCCAGAGATGATTTCGATGAGTTCTTTGGTGATGAATGCCTGGCGTGTCCGGTTGTAGGTCAGCGTCAGGTTGTTGATCATGTCGCCGGCGTTGCGCGTGGCGCTGTCCATGGCGGTCATGCGCGCGCCGTGTTCCGAGGCCGAGCTTTCGAGGAACGCCTGGAACAGTTGCACCGCGAGGTTGCGGGGCAGCAAGTCGGCGAGGATTTCCTGTTCTTCCGGTTCGTACAGATAGACCGGGGACGGGCCGTTGGTCTTTTCCTCGTCGCCGCCTTCCGGCAGTTGGAAGGGAATGACCTGCTGTTTGGTGATGATCTGGGTCATCGCCGACTGGAAGCGGTTGAAGATCACGGTGCAGACGTCGAATTCGCCCGCCTCGAACATGTCGGTGACTTTCTTGGCCACGGCTTCGGCCTCGTCGTATTTGACGCCGCGCCGGCCGATGCCTTCGAAGGTGTCGACGATGTCGGCCGCCATGTCACGCTTCAGAAGATCGCGCGCCTTCTTGCCGACACAGATGATTTTCACCGTCTTGCCGTCGGCTTTCAGACGGCGGGCCGTGTTGCGGGTTTCACGCACGATGGTGCCGTTGAAACCGCCGCACAGACCGCGGTCGGCGGTGCAGGCGACGAGAAGATGGACATCCGACGCCCCGGTGCCGGACAGCATCCGGGGAGCCCCCGTGGGGTCGCCGATCGAGACGCCGATGGCGGCCACCATGCCCTCCATGCGCTGGGCATAGGGGCGGGCGGCCTCGGCACCTTCCTGGGCACGGCGCAGCTTCGCCGCCGCCACCATCTTCATGGCCGATGTGATCTTCTGCGTCGACTTGACGCTGTTGATCCGGATTTTCAGATCCTTAAGCGAAGGCATGAAAGCGCTTTCCCCGTTTGTCCGTCAGGTTGGGCTGATGACCGATCCCGACGCTTAGGCTGCGAAGGACTTGGTGAAGTCGTCCAGGAACTTCGACAGCTTCTCGGTGGTGTCGTCGCTGAGCGCCTTTTCCTTGGTGATGGTCGCCAGGAGGTCGGCACCCTTGTCGCGGGCCGCGTCGAGCAGACGGCGTTCGTAGGTCGTGATGTCGCCGACGGCGATCTTATCCGCATAGCCCTTCACGCCGGCGAAGATCACGACGACCTGTTCGGCGACGGTCAGCGGCGAATACTGCGGCTGCTTCAGAAGCTCGGTCAGGCGCGCGCCGCGGGCCAGCAGCTTCTGCGTGGACGGGTCCAGGTCCGACGCGAACTGGGCGAAGGCCGCCATTTCGCGGTACTGGGCCAGTTCCAGCTTGATCGAGCCGGCGACCTGTTTCATGGCCTTGGTCTGGGCGGCGGAACCGACGCGCGACACCGACAGGCCGACGTTCACGGCCGGGCGGATGCCCTTATAGAACAGTTCCGTTTCCAGGAAGATCTGGCCGTCGGTGATCGAAATCACGTTGGTCGGGATGTAGGCCGACACGTCGCCGGCCTGGGTTTCGATGACCGGCAGGGCGGTCAGCGAACCGGCGCCCAGTTCGTCGTTCATCTTGGCCGCGCGCTCAAGCAGGCGGGAGTGCAGATAGAAGACGTCGCCCGGATAGGCTTCGCGGCCCGGCGGGCGGCGCAGCAGCAGGGACATCTGGCGGTAGGCGACGGCCTGCTTGGACAGATCGTCATAGAAGATGACGGCATGCATGCCGTTGTCGCGGAAGTACTCGCCCATGGCGCAGCCCGTGTAGGGGGCCAGGAACTGCATCGGCGCCGGCTCAGAAGCCGTGGCGGCGACGACGATGGAATACTTCATGGCGTCGTAGTCTTCGAGGGTCTTGACCAGCTGGGCCACGGTGGACCGCTTCTGGCCGATGGCGACATAGACGCAGTACAGTTTTTCCGACTCGTCCTTGGCGTTCTCGTTGACCGACTTCTGGTTCAGGATGGTGTCGATGATGACGGCGGTCTTGCCGGTCTGACGGTCGCCGATGATCAGTTCGCGCTGGCCGCGGCCGACGGGGATCAGGCTGTCGATGGCCTTGAGGCCGGTCTGCACGGGCTCGTGCACCGATTTCCGGGGAATGATGCCGGGCGCCTTGACTTCGACCAGGGAGCGTTCGGTGGTCGCGATCTCGCCCTTGCCGTCGATCGGGTTGCCGAGGCCGTCAACGACGCGGCCCAGCAGGGCCTTGCCGACCGGCACGTCGACGATGTCGCCGGTGCGCTTGACGGTGTCGCCTTCTTTAATGTCCCGGTCGTCGCCGAAAATGACGATACCGACGTTGTCGGTTTCCAGGTTCAGCGCCATCCCTTTGATGCCGCCGGGGAATTCGACCATTTCGCCGGCCTGGACCTGGTCCAGACCGTAGACGCGGGCAATACCGTCACCGACGGACAGCACCTGGCCGACTTCCGCGACCTCGGCTTCCGAGCCGAAGTCGGCAATCTGTTTCTTGAGAATGGCGGAGATTTCCGCGGCGCGGATTTCCATTGTCGGGATCCCCTCTTATCGCATGCTTAAGCGAAGTTGCTGAAGTTTGGTTTTGATCGAGGAATCGATCATGCGTGAGCCGATTTTGACCACGAGGCCGCCCAGAAGGTCTTCGTCAACCCGGGCGTCCACGGCCACTTTCGTGCCCATGGCCTTTTTCAATCCATCCTCGATCGCTTGACGCTGCTTGTCGCTCAGCGCCTGGGCGGACGTGACCTCGGCGGTCATTTCACCCCGGTGCTGGGCCAAGATGCCTTGAAACTGCTTGATCATGGCGGTCAGCGCGAACAACCGGCGGTTCTGCGCGACGACGCCGACGAAATGCTTGGTCAGCTCGGAAATCCCGGCCTTGGTCAGGATCGCGTCCATGGCGGCGATCTGACTGTCGCGGGCGATGACGGGGGAGCGGATCAGGCGCGCCAGATCGGCGCTTTCATCGACCATGTCGCGGATCGCGGCCATATCCTGGGCGACCGTGTCCAGCTGCTTGTCGGCCGCGGCCAATTCGTAAAGGGCGGTCGCGTAGCGACCTGCAAGGCCGGAAGCGCCTGCGATATCCGATGACACCTGGGGAACCCCTTGATTAAGTTTTTTTTACGGACCCTGAGATGCCGGTTTCGGACAGGGATTGCGCCTAAAAAACAGCCGTAATCCCGCCAATTCCGGCGGGCCCCGCCTGGAAAGCGCGGCCAGTCCTACCACAGAGGTTTCGCGCATGCAACCAGAGTCGCCCGGGTTTTTTCACAGACTGTGAAAGACCCCGGATTGGGCCCGTTTCGGGGGGAATTTAAGGGGGCTTAAAGGCCTATCGCGGGAGATGGGAAGTCATCGTGGGCCAGTGCTTCCTGAAGGCGGCTAATATCTCTTTCGGGCCGTCGCCGGGCTCCAGGTGCAGGTACAGAAAGCGGAGGAGTTTGTTGTCGCGATGTGACAATTGTTTGTTCCAGGGCGGGGCGCCGTCATCAGGTTCAAAAAACAGGCTGTCCGTGAAATGGGGGACATCGTTCTGGGGGCCGAGAACCTGGACGAGTTCCTCTAGAACAATCGACCGGGTTCGTTGTTCCGGTAGGCCCGATGCGACGCCCACAACCGCTTTGACCGTGGCGCCAGTTTTCTCATTGTAGATGGCACAAAAAAAACCGAAGTCCGCTCCCTCGGCTTCGCAGCCATACTTGTCCTTGGTCTTCCACAACCTCATGGTCTTCCATAAAGAGCCGAGCGGCCGGCCTTCGATAACGATATCCGCCTCGCCGGTGACGAGGCTCAAGCTCATTCCGGTTCCCGCGAGGGTGCTGTTAATCTGGTTGATGGCGTATGTAACATCCAGCCGGAAAGCATCGTCCCCATATGTTACCGCGACCGTTGCGGGACGGGTCCAGCGGGTTACCGGATATGACCAGTCGCTCGTTTCTTGTCCGGTTAAGACATCAAGGACAAAATTGAATTCACGTAGTCTGCCGTGGCCGGAGAATCGGTCCCTGTCATCGCGATATTGGGTCACGCCGAATACGTACGTACCGAATAGCGCGAAGGCCATCAAAAGGCAGTAAAGGCTTTTGACAAAGTTGTTGCTCATTGCCGACGGGCTCCATCCACGGCCAAACTGTCGAAGCAGGAAACAGGTCGATAGGGCTAATTTAGCGGACGCCACCTTGGAAAGCCTCTTGGATTATTTTTCGGTTCCAAGAAAAACCCACCACCACGGCCGCGGTTGATTTGCTGCTTGATGCGTTCGAGTGCACTTTCCGCCGCCTTGTCCGCCGCCTCATCGGTCGTTGCGGGGCGGCTGGGTGTCGATGGGGGATGCTTTTCGTCTTCCGGCGGTGGGGTGACCGGCGCGGTGTCGTCAATGTGGTCGGGGCCCGGGTCCTTGGCAATTTGCTGGGAAAATAATTGAACCGTCGGCCCCCGCGGATCGGTAACGCCATCCTGAACAAGAGCATTCGCTGCCTGGAATGCTTTCAGGCCATCCATAAGTTCCGAATGGTAAATGCCAGATGGGCCCTGTGACGGGTTCAATCGGAAGTAGCCCAGGCGATTGAGAATCGTTTCAATTTTCGCGACATCTTCGGGCCGGTTGACTTCGTCAGGTCCGACAGGCGCGGACAGGCGGGGCAAATCGGAATCGGAAAACTGGAAAGGGCTAAAGGGTGTGGTGGGCATGGGGCTTCGCACGAGCAAAAATTAAAAGAGGAATAATATCCTATTTCGCTTTTTGCGTCAAGAACAAAACAAGAAAATATGAATGATGTGTCACGGACGAGGACGCGCTGACTATGCGTCAGCTCCGTGTTCCTGTGTTTCCAGTTGGGAGCGCCCTACATGAACGAGTAAGGGTCCACATCGATCTGGACGCGGACCTTCTTGGGAATCTGCGCGCGGGCGATCCAGGCCCGCACCAGGGGTTGTACCGCCGTGCCGCGCCCGGCCTTGAGAAGCAGGCGGCGGCGATGGCGGCCCCGGATCATGGCGAGCGGCGCCGGGGCCGGGCCGAGAACCTGGATATCCGCCCCCTTGGGCGCCGCGCGGCCGAGGGCGCGGGCCCCGGCGTCGACGGCGGCCTCGTCCGTGCCCGACACGATCACGCCGACCAGGCGTCCGTAGGGCGGCATATGGGCTTCCTCGCGGCCCTTGGCCTCGGCGGCCAGAAAAGCCGCGCGGTCGCCCTTCAGAATGGCGTCCATCACCGGATGCTCGGGCATGAAGGTCTGGATCAGCACGCGGCCGGGGTGTTCCGCCCGCCCGGCCCGCCCGGCGACCTGATAGAGCAGCTGATAGGTGCGCTCCGCCGCCCGCAGGTCGCCGCCGGACAAGCCCAAGTCCGCGTCGATCACGCCGACCAGGGTCAGCAGCGGGAAATGATAGCCCTTGGCGACGATCTGGGTGCCGATGATGAGGTCGACCTCATGGGCCTCGATGCGGTGGACGAAGTCGCGGGCCGTGCGCTGATTGTACAGGTTGTCCGACGTCGCCATGGCGATGCGGGCGTCGGGGTAGAGGGCGCGGACCTCTTCCTCCAGGCGCTCGACCCCCGGCCCGCAGGGCACCAGCGAATCCTCCGTCCCGCATTCGGGGCAGGCGGGGGGCGGGGCCATCTGATAGCCGCAGTGGTGGCATTGCAGGCGCTGCAGCAGCCGGTGTTCGACCAGCCAAGCCGTGCACTGCGGGCATTGCAGGCGGTGGCCGCAGGTCCGGCAGAGCGTCAGCGGCGCATAGCCCCGGCGGTTGAGGAACAGGAGGGCCTGCTCGCCGCGCGCCAAGGTCGCCGTGATGGCTTCCCTCAGCGGCGGGGACAGCCACTGGCCGCGCTGCGGCGGCGTCTTGGTCATGTTGATCAGCTCGATATCCGGCAGGTCCGCGCCGCCGTGGCGGGCCGGCAGGTGGAGATGGGCATAGCGGCCCCGGTCCACGTTGGCCTGGGTTTCCAGCGACGGCGTGGCCGACACCAGCACCACGGGAATGCGGCCCATCTGGGCCCGCACCACGGCCATGTCGCGGGCGTTGTAGACGACGCCTTCCTCCTGCTTGAAGGAGCCGTCGTGTTCCTCGTCGATGATGATCAATCCCAAGTCCCGGAACGGCAGGAACAGGGCCGAGCGCGCACCGACCACCACGTCCGCCTGGCCGAGCGCCACATGGCGCCAGGTCTCCCGCCGCTGGGCCTGGGTCACTTCCGAATGCCACAGGGCGGGCTCGCTGCCGAACCGTGCCTCGAAGCGTTCCAGCCATTGCGCCGACAGCGCGATTTCCGGCAGCAGCACCAGGACCTGGCGGCCGCGCGCGACGGCTTCGGCCACGGCCTGCAGATAGACCTCGGTCTTGCCCGATCCCGGCACGCCCTCCAGAACCTGGACGGAGAACCCGTCGTGCACGGCGGCGCTCAGCGCGTCGGCCGCCGCCGCCTGCTCGGCCGACAGATCCGGGCCGGGGCGGTCCAGGTCCGGCGGCGGGGGCGGGGGAAAGGCCGGCAGGTCGCAGGCGGTCAAGCCGCCGACCTTGGCCAGGCCCGCCACCACGCCCGGCGTGACGCCGGCGGCGCGGGCCAGTTCCGCCGCCTGGCGCGGCGGCCCGTCGCCGGCGGCGGCGAGGACGCGGTCGCGGGCAGGGGTCATCTTGAGGTTCGGCAGGGGATCGGCGGGGCGGTAGGCCGTCAGGGCCTTGGGCGGCTCCAGCGCCTCGGGCACGCTCAGCGCCATGCGCAGGACCGCCCCCGGCGGGTTCAGGGTGTAGTCGGCGACCCAGTCGACGAAGGCCCTGGCCTCCGCCGTCATGGGGGGTGCGTCGAGCAATCCCGCGACCTCCTTCATCTTGGCGTCGGGCACGTCGCCCGTGCCGGGGCCCCAGACCACGCCGGCCATGCGGCGCGGGCCCAGGGGGACGCGCACGAAATCCCCCGCCGCCAGGGTCAGGTCCGCCGGCACCCGGTAGTCATAGGCGTCCGTCAGCGGCAGCGGCAGGCGCACGGCGACCCGCGTCCCCGGCGGGAAGGGCGTCGGGTCGCTGCGGGGGGCGTCGTCGCGGGGGGCGTCAGTCATGTCGGCGTTCGGACTTCCTGGGGCGGCCTATGGGTGAGGGGTTCAAGGCATTATAATAGGGATCATAGGGGCGCGCTTTCACCGCGCGTGAGCACGAAAGGACCCAAGGGATGCCCCAAGGCAAGGACGACGTCGCCGCCGAGACCCTGGAAACGGCGGATATCCGCCTGTCGGAAGACGACGTGGCGGAATTCCTGGTGGCCAATCCGGACTTCTTCCGCGAACGCCTGGAAGTGCTGTCCTTCATGAACATGCCGGGCCGATTCGCCCAGGAAGGCCCCCAGGAAGGGGCCCAGGTGGTGGATTTCCAGCAGGCCCTGCTGAACCAGCAGAAAGAGGCGGTCGAGGAACTGCGCGAATGCGTGCGCGACGTGATCGAGACCTCGCGCTCCAACATGTCGGTGCAGCAGCGCACCCACGCGGCGGTGCTCGCCCTTCTGGGCGCCCGCGATTTCGAAGCCCTGATCCGCGTCGTCAACGACGATCTGGCCCGGCTTCTGGACGTGGACATCGTCTGTGTCGGCTACGAGCCGTCGGACAATCCCCTGTCCTGGCTGGTCTCGCCGGAAATCACCGACCTGAAGCCGGGGCTGGTCGATGCCCTGCTGGGATCGGGCGGTCAGGCCAAGCTGTACCGCGACATCGCCGACGACGGCTCCGTGTTCGGCGCCGCCGCCGGTCTGGTGCAGTCGGCCGCCGTGGCGCGTCTGCGCCCGGGTCCGCGCACGCCCGTGGGCCTGATGGCGCTGGGCTCGCGCTCCGATTCGTTCTTCCAGCCGGGCCAGGGCACGGAACTGGTGGTGTTCCTCGCCCGTGTGCTGGAAAACTGCATCGAGCGCATGCAGGAACCCTCGATGTGACCCTGGCGCCGGAGCTGACCTGCGATCCCGCTCTGGCGGCCGCGGCGTCGCGGTGGCGGGACTGGCTGGCTCACGAAAAGCGTTATTCCAAGCACACCCTTGCGGGATATCAGCACGACCTTGCCGCATTTCTGCGCTTCATGGCGGACCACCTGGGCGGGCCGCCGGGGCTTGCGGAGATCGAGGGCCTGAAGCCGCTCGACTTCCGGGCCTGGCTGGCGGACCTCAACCGCCGGGGCCTGTCGCGCACCTCCATCGCCCGGGCGCTGTCCTGCCTGCGTGGCTTCTTCCGCTTTCTGGAAAAACAGGGGGTGGTGCGCAATTCGGCGATCGGCGCCCTGCGCACACCCAAGGTGCCCAAGTCCGTGCCCAAGGCGCTCAGCATCGAGGAAGCTTTCGACCTGATTTTGTCGGCCCCGGATATGGCCGACGACGCCTGGATCGGCCTGCGCGACCGCGCCTTGCTGACGCTGCTTTACGGTTGTGGGCTGCGCATCGGCGAGGCGCTCGACCTCAACCGCGACCAGGCGCCGGGCCGGTACGGCAATCCGGCCGACACCCTGATGGTGCGCGGCAAGGGCAACAAGGACCGCCTGGTTCCCGTCCTGCCTGCGGTGCGGCAGGCGATCGACGCCTATCTGGATATCTGCCCCGTTGCCGGCGGCGGCGACACGCCGCTGTTCCTGGGCGCGCGGGGCGGGCGGCTCGCCGCTGGGGTCGCCCAGGCCCGGGTGCGGAATCTGCGCGCCCTTCTGGGCCTGCCTGACACGGCGACGCCCCATGCGCTGCGTCATTCCTACGCCACGCACCTATTGGCCGGCGGCGGCGACCTGCGCACCATTCAGGAACTGCTGGGCCATGCGTCCCTGTCGACCACCCAGCGCTACACGGACGTCGACATGGCGCGGCTCAACGCCGTCTACGAGGACGCCCACCCCAGGGCCCGCAAAAAGGTCTAAGCCGCACGCGGCGTGCCCGCGAGGATTCTGACCGCCGCGGCACCCAGGAACGTCACGCCCCCCATGACCATGAATGCCATGCCCCAGCCGGTGGTGCTTTCCGTGCCCGCCGCCCCCAGCACCGCGCCGACCAGCACGGGTCCGGCAAAGCCGCAGGTCCAGCCGACCAGGTTGTAGACGGCCAGGGTCGCCCCCCGGCGGCCGTCCTCGGCCGCCCCCACCACTCCGGCGGTGAGCGAGGCGGAATCCGCCTGCACCAGCAGGGCATAGAGGATGACCAGTACCACCACGGCTTCGTAGGGCAGGGCGCCCAGGAAGCCGATCACGCAGGCCAGGCTTGCCGTCAGGCATTGCACGGCGGCGATGAAGCGGGGCCGGTCGAGGCGCTGGGCCAGCTCGTTCCCGGCGATGGAAGAAATCATGGCGGCCAGGGCCGTGAACATGGCGATGCGCGACGGTTCGGCCAGCCAACCGACCATGGGCTCGGCCTGCCGGGTCAGGGAAAACGCCAGGAAGGCGACCAGCCAGGCGCGGAAGGCCAACAATTCATAAGTATGGGCGGCGTAGCCGAGGACATAGCCCATGGCCGGGCGGTTGCGCAGCACGGGCCGGAAATCAAGCAGGCGCGTCGGCTCCGGCGCCTGCGTGGGGGCCAGGGGCGTCAGACAGACCAGGACCAGGACGAAGGCGGCCAGCGCCCCCGCGCCGCCGGCCAGGAACGCGGCCTGCCAGCCGAGCGCCTCGCCCAGCACGCCCGCCAGCAGATAGCTGACTGCCGTGCCCAATGACCAGCTCGAGGTATAGAAGGCGATGGCGCGGCCTTCGTTGCCGCCGGGATAGCGGTCGACCAGCACCCGTAGTCCCGGCATGTAGGTTGCGGCGAAGCCGAAGCCGGACAGCGCGCGGAGCAGCAGGGCGGACCAGAACCCTTCGGCCAGGAAGGCGAAACCCGCCGCCGCCAGGGCGATGAACAGGCATCCCGCCATGTAGAGCCGGCGCGCATCGACCCGGTCGGTCAGGGCCATGATGACCGGCACGGCCAGCACGTAGCCCGCATGATAGATGCCGAGCACCCAGCCCTGTTCGACCTTGGTCAAAAGCCATTCCGTCTCGAACGTGCGGATCAGGGTCGCGAACACGAAGACGTCGACCAGGGTCGCGACCTGGGCCAGGCACATGAGAACGGTGATCAGGACGGGACCGGGCGTGCGGAACATGCCGAAAGACTACCTTGATCTGAGCGCGCCGTCGCGCCCTCAGGATGGTCCTAGATCTGCAGGCTGATGACCCCGCCCGCGATGATGACCGCGGCTGTAAGGCGCAGAACCAGGCGGCCTTCCTTCAGGACGAAGCCCGCCAGCAGGGCGCCGAACAGGACGCTGGTTTCGCGCACGGCGGAAACGGGCGCCATGGGCGTGACGCTCATGGCCCAGATGACGATCCAATAGGCGCTCATGGACATGGCGGCGCCGGTCAGGCCCGGCCGCCAGTATTCCTTGGCGGTGGCCAGAAACTGCCGCCCGCGCCGCAGCAACACGAGCGGGGTGAACAGGCAGGCGTCGGTCACGAACATCCACAAGGCGTAGGCATGGGCGCTGCCGGCAAGCCGCCCGCCGATCCCATCGACGACCGTGTAGGACGCGATGAACACCGCCGTGCCCACGGCGAAGGCCAGGCCCAATAACGGAAGGTCGCGCCAGCCGTTGGCGAAGGTCAGGCCGGAAATGGCGATGGCGATGGCGATGATGGCGGCCAATTGCGCCGGACTCAGGCTTTCCCCGGCGAACATATAGGCGCCGAGCGCCACCAGGGCCGGCGCCATGCCGCGGGCGATGGGATAAACCACGCCCATGTCGCCGTGGACATAGGCGCGCACCAGGAACAGCTTGTAGCCGGCATGAAGGACGGCGGAGGCGATGATGTAAGGCCAGGCCTCCCAGTTGGGAAACGGAAAAAGCAGGAGCAGCGGCAGGGCGAGCAGGCCGTGCCCGGCGTCGATCACGCCCATCATCACCAGCTTGTCGCCGCGCATCTTGACCAGCAGGTTCCAGCCGGCGTGCAGCGCGGCGGCCAGAAGCACCAGCGCCAGAATCCAATTTTCCATGTTTCGATTGCCTTTGGGCGACGCCGGATCGAGGGCGACCGGCGCGTAAAGAAAATTATGTTCAGGCTCGGAAACATAACTTATTGTTTTCCAATGATTTAATGATAAGAATTAACCAAACATGTTAGTTTTATTTGTATTATGAACAAACTGCCTCCCCTGACCGCCCTGCGGGTGTTCGAGACCGTCGTGCGCAGCGGCAGCCTGACCGCGGCGGCGGCGGAGCTGTCCGTCACCCATAGCGCGGTGAGCCACCAGATTCGCCGGCTCGAAGACGACCTCGGCGTCGCCCTGCTGACCCGGCGCGGACGGGGCGTGACGCCGACGGCGGCGGGCGAACGCCTGGCGCGCGGCCTGGGTGAGGGGTTCCGCGAGATTGCCCGTGCGGTCGACACGGTGCGCCCGAGTGGCGCGAGCCATGAAATCACCGTGTCCTGCCTGGGCACCTTCCTGCTGCATTGGCTGATCCCCCGCATCTATCTGTTCAAGGCCGCCTGGCCGGGGGTGCAGTTGAAACTGGTCGAGGACGTGGGGCCGCTCGATGCCCCGGCGGTGCCCTATGACGTCGCGGTCCGGGTCGGCCGCGCCCCCTGGCCCAAGAACATCGACGTCACCGTGCTGGAACGGGAAACCGTGGGTCCCGTGCTGTCCCGTGGGCTTGCCGACAGTCTTGCCATCGGTGCGTCCCTGGACCTGCGCGACGCCCCCCTGGTGCACACCCGGACCCGGCCGGAAGCCTGGCAGGACTGGGCGGACGCTGCCGGCGCCGTGCTGCCCGACGGCGGCTCGGTCACCTGGTTCGATCACTACTACTTTCTGTTGGAAGGGGTGCGCGGCGGATTGGGCCTGGGCGTGGTGCCGGAACAGCTGATCCGCGGCGAACTGGCGCAGGGCCATATCGTGGCCCCCTTCGGGTTCCTGCCGTCCGGCAACGACTATGTCATGGCCACGGCGGCGGACGCGGCGGATCCCGCCGTGCTCGCCTTCAAGTCCTGGCTGTTGACGGAATTCCGGGTCGGCGGGGTGGCGCCCTGATCTAGATGTGGATCGCGCGCCCGGCGACGCCGAGTGCCGCTTCCTTGACCGATTCCGGCAGGCCCGGATGGCCGTGGCAGATGCGCGCGATGTCCTCGGCCGAACCGCCGAATTCCATCACGTTGACGACCTCTTGGATCAGGTCGCCGGCCTGGGGGCCGATGATGTGGCAGCCGAGAATCCTGTCCGTCGCCGCATCGGCCAGAATCTTCACGAAGCCGTCCGTGTCGTCGTTGCAGCGCGCGCGGGAGTTGGCGGTGAAGGGGAATTTCCCCTTGTTGTAGGCGATGCCCGCTTCCTTCAACTGTTCCTCGGTCTTGCCGACGGCGGCGATTTCCGGATGGGTGTAGACGATGCCCGGGATGGCGCCATAATCGATATGTCCGGTCTGCCCGGCCATGATCTCGGCGCAGACGACGCCTTCGTCCTCGGCCTTATGGGCCAGCATGGCGCCGCCGATCACGTCGCCGATGGCATAGATGCCTTCCACGTTGGTCTGATAGTCGGCATCGACGGGAATGAACCCGCGGTCCCCGACCTCGACCCCGGCTTCCTTCAGGCCCAGGCCTTCGGTGAACGGCCGGCGGCCGATGGCGACCAGCACCACGTCGACTTTAAGCGTTTCCGCCTTGCCGCCATCGCGCGGCTCCATGGTCAGGGTCACGCCGCCCGACGCGGCCTTGGCGCCCGTCACCTTGGTCTTCATCTTGAAGGTCAGGCCCTGCTTGCTCAGGATGCGCTGCGCATGCTTGGACACCTCGCCGTCCATGCCGGGCAGGGCGACGTCGAGGAATTCGACCACCGTGACGTCGGCACCCAGCCGCCGCCACACGCTGCCGAGCTCAAGCCCGATGACCCCGGCGCCGATCACGGCCATGGTCTTCGGCACCTTGGGCAGCGCCAGCGCGCCCGTGCTTGAGACGATCTGTTTCTCGTCGATGGTGACGCCGGGCAGGGGCGTGACCTCGGAGCCGGTCGCGATCAGGATGTTGGCGGTCTCAAGCACCTGCGCCTTGGCCTTGCCCTCAAGCGGCTTTACCGACACCTTGCCGACGGCGTCGATCTTGCCCCAGCCCTTGATGTAGTCGACCTTGTTCTTCTTCATCAGCATCTCGATGCCGCCGGTCAGGCCCTCGACCACCTTGTCCTTGCGCGCCAGCATGGTCTTCAGATTGACCTTCAGGCCCGAAACGTCGATTCCGTGGTGGGCGAATTCCTTGTCCGCCATCTCAAAGTGGTGGGACGACTGCAACATCGCCTTCGACGGGATACAGCCCACGTTCAGGCAGGTCCCGCCCAGGGCGCCGCGTCCTTCGACGACGGCCGTCTTCATGCCCAGCTGGGCCGCGCGGATGGCGGCGACATAGCCGGCGGGCCCGCCGCCGATGACCACCAGGTCGTAAGCGTCACTCATGATCTGATCGCTCCTGATCGTGTTTCGGGAGTCTCGTTGGTTAATGTAGCCCGCTGCGTCACACGTTCAACAGGATGCGCTGCGGGTCCTCGATGCATTGCTTGATGCGGACCAGGAAGCTGACCGCCTCGCGGCCGTCGACGATGCGGTGATCGTAGCTGAGGGCCAGGTGCATCATGGGCCGGATTTCGATCTCGTCGTTCACCACCATGGGGCGCTTCTGGATCGAATGCATGCCCAGGATCGCCGACTGCGGCACGTTGAGGATCGGCATGGAGTTGAGCGAGCCGAACACCCCGCCGTTGGAGATGGTGAAGGTGCCGCCGGTCATCTCGTCCATGCCCAGCTTGCCGTCGCGGGCCCGGCGGCCGAAGTCGGCGATGCCGCCCTCGATGTCGGCGAAGCCCATCTTGTCGGCTTCCTTGAGCACGGGCACGACCAGGCCCTGCGGCGTGCCGACGGCGACGCCGACGTTGTAGTAGTTCTTGTAGATGATCTCGTCGCCGTAGATTTCCGCGTTCACGGCGGGCCATTCCTTGAGTGCGATGCAGGCGGCGCGCACGAAGAACGACATGAAGCCCATGCGGGCCCCGTGCTTTTTCTCGAACACTTCCTTGTATTCGGCGCGCAGCGCCATGACGTTGCCCATGTCGACCTCGTTCCAGGTCGTCAGCATGGCCGCCGTGTTCTGCGCCTCCTTCAGGCGCCGGGCGATGACCTGACGCAATTTGGACATCTTGACCCGTTCCTCGCGGTCGTTGGGGGCGCGGGGCGGGCGGGGGGCGAACATGTTTTCCGTGGTCAGCGCGGGGGCCGGTCCGACGGCACGGGGCGCTGCGGCGGGGGCTGGTGCCGCCTGACGCTTGGCGGAGCCGTTGGCGATGGCCTGCTGCACGTCGCCCTTGGTGATGCGGCCGTCGGGGCCGGTGCCGGCGATGCGGGCGGGGTCCAGGTCGTTGTCATCCACCATCTTGCGCACGGCGGGGGACAGCGGCGGACGGCTGCCGGACGCGGCGGGCGCCGGCGCAGGTGCGGCGGCGGGTGCCGGGGCGGCGGCCGGTTTGGCGGCCGGTGCGGGGGCTGCGGCGGGGGCCGGGGTGGCGGCGGGAGAGGTGGCGGCGCCTGCGGCGCCCGCTTCGATGGTGCCGATCTTCACGCCGGGGCCGACTTCAGCGCCGGCCTGGGCGTCGATGGAGGCCAGACGCCCGGCGGCGGGGGCGTTGACCTCGATGGTCACCTTGTCGGTTTCGACCTCGACCAGGACCTCGTCGGCGGCGACCGTGTCGCCGACCTGTTTGGCCCAGGTGCCGAGGGTGCCCGTGGACACGCTTTCGCCCATGGTCGGGGTGACGATGTCGACCGTCTTGCCGCCGCCCGATTTCGCGGCGGCGGGTGCCGCAGCCGGGGCGGCGGCCGGTTTGGCTTCCGCCTTGGCGGGGGCGGCCCCTTCCTGGATGGTCGCGAGCAGGGCGCCGACGGCCACCGTCTCGCCCTCCTGGGCAGCGATGGCGCCCAGCGTTCCGGCGGCGGGGGCGTTGACCTCGATGGTCACCTTGTCGGTTTCCAGTTCGACCAGGGCCTCGTCCATGGCGACGGCGTCGCCCGGGCTTTTGGTCCATTTGCCGACGGTCGCCTCCGTAACGGATTCACCCAACGTCGGGACGTTAACTTCAACGGTCATCAATTCTTCCCTTGCGATTATCGACTGCTCGAAACCCTGCGACCGGTTCCGGCGTTATTTCTTGGCCTTGGCCGGCGCCTTGGCCGGGGCCTTGGTTTTGGCGCGCGGCGGCGCCTGGACGGTGAGCGCGTCGTTCATGAAGGCGTCCAGTTCGACCTTGTGCTTGTTGGCGCTGCCGGTGGCCGGCGCCGCGGCGGCGGCACGGCCGGCATAGGACGGCTTGGCCTGTTTCCGCTTCAGTTCCTCCATGACCGCCATCATCGGCTCGAGGATGAAGCTCCAGGCCCCCATGTTTCTGGGTTCTTCCTGGCACCACATGATCTCGGCGTTCTTGAAACGCTTCAATTCCTCGACCAGGGCGGAATGCGGGAACGGGTAAAGCTGTTCGACCCGCAGCAGATAGACGTCCTTGATGCCGCGTTGGGCGCGTTCCTCGAACAGATCGAAATAGACCTTGCCCGAACACAGCACGACCCGCTTGATCTTGTCGTCGGCGACAAGGCCGCCCTTGACCAGTTGCGCGTCGTCCCACAGGACCCGGTGGAAGGTGGTGTTGGGGCCCATTTCCTCCAGCCTGGAAACGCAGAGCTTGTGACGCAACAGCGATTTCGGCGTCATCAGGATCAGCGGCTTGCGGAAGTCGCGGCGCATCTGGCGGCGCAGCACATGGAAATAGTTGGCCGGCGTGGAACAGTTGCAGACCTGCCAGTTGTCGTCGGCGGAATTCTGCAGATAGCGTTCCAGGCGCGCCGATGAATGCTCCGGCCCCTGGCCTTCGTAGCCGTGCGGCAGCAGCATCACCAGGCCGCACATGCGCAGCCACTTTTGTTCGCCCGAGGAAATGAACTGGTCGATGATGACCTGCGCCCCGTTGGCGAAATCGCCGAACTGGGCTTCCCACAACGTCAGGGTCTGCGGTTCGGCCAGCGAATAGCCGTATTCAAAGCCGAGCACGCCGAATTCGGACAACGGCGAGTTCAGGACCTCGAACGGCGCCTGGCCGAAACGGATGTTGGCGAGCGGGGTGTGACGGTCCTCGTTTTCCTGATCGATCAGCACGGAATGGCGCTGTGAAAACGTACCGCGTTCGCAATCCTCGCCCGACAGGCGCACCGGATGGCCTTCGACGACCAGGGTGCCGAAGGCAAGGGCCTCGGCCGTCGACCAGTCGATGCCCTCGCCGGTCTCGATCATCTTGGCCTTGGCGGCCAACTGGCGTTCGATTTTGGGGTGCGGGGTGAAGTTGCCCGGAAGCCGGGTCAGGCCGGCGCCGACTTCCTTCAGGAAATCGATGGAGCAGCCGGTTTCGCCGCGCCGGGCGTCGCCGGAGGCGACCGCCATGCCGGCCCACACGCCGTCCATCCAATCGGCCTTGTTGGGCTTGTAGCCCTTGGACGCCTCGAAAGCTTCATCCATGGTGGTGATGAAGGTCTGCATCTGCTTTTCGATTTCGTCCTCGGTCAGGACTTTTTCGTGGATCAGCTTGCGGGCGTAGATGTTCAGCGTGGTCGGATGCGTCTGGATGGTCTTGTACATCTTCGGCTGGGTGAACATCGGCTCGTCGCCTTCGTTATGACCGTGGCGGCGATAACAGATCATGTCGACGACCACGTCCTTCTTGAAGCGCTGGCGGTATTCCGTGGCGATGCGCGCCGTATGGACGACGGCTTCGACGTCGTCGGCGTTGACGTGGAAGATGGGCGCGGAAACGATCTTGGCCGCGTCGGAACAATAGGGTGACGAGCGGTGCTGCTTCGGATTGGTGGTGAAGCCGATCTGGTTGTTGATGATGATGTGGATGGTGCCGCCGGTCTGGTAGCCGCTCAGGTTGGACAGGTCCAGGGTCTCCTGGATGATGCCCTGTCCCATGAAGGCCGCATCGCCGTGCAGCAGGATGCACATCACCTTTTCCATTTCCGGGTCGTTGCGCTGGCGCTGCTTGGCCAGGGTCTTGCCCAGACAGACCGTGTTGACGCATTCCAGGTGCGACGGGTTGGCGGTCAGCGACAGGTGGATGGCGCGGCCGTCGAACACGCGGTCGGCCGACGCCCCCAGGTGATATTTCACGTCGCCCGATCCGCCGACGTCTTCCGGTTTGGAAGCCCCGCCCTGGAATTCGTTCAGGATCGCCTGGAACGGCTTGGACATGACGTTGGCCAGCACGTTGAGGCGCCCGCGGTGGGCCATGCCGAGAACGATTTCCTCCATGCCCAGCTGGCTGCCGCGCTTGAAGATCTGTTCCATGGCCGGAACCAGGCTTTCCCCGCCGTCCAGGCCGAACCGCTTGGTGCCCGTGAACTTTTTATCCAGGTAGCGCTCGAAGCCTTCCGTCTCGATCAGGCGGTTGAGGATCGCGCGCTTGCCCTCGTTGGTGAACGACGTCTGATTCCGGATGCGCTCGATCCGTTCCTGCAGCCAGGATTTTTCATCGGGGTCCTGGATGTGCATGAACTCGATCCCGATGGACCCGCAATAGGTCTCCTTCAGGATCTGCATGATCGTGCGCAGTGTCGCCGTTTCCAGGCCCAGGACGTAGTTGATGAAGATTTCCCTGTCCCAGTCCTTGTCCGTGAAGCCGTAGGTCGCCGGGTCCAGTTCCGAATGGGGCGCCGGTTCGGTCAGGCCGAGAGGGTCCAGGTTGGCGTGCAGGTGGCCGCGCACGCGGTAGGCGCGGATCAGCATCAATGCACGCAGGGAATCGAGGGTCGCCTCGCGAACCTTGGCGGAACTCATGCGGTCTTGCGCCGGGTCCTGGTCGCGTCCGCGGTCGTCGCGGCGGCGGCCCTGCTGGGCCGCGGTCAGGTGGTCGGTCAGGGGAACGACGTCGCCGTGGCCCAGGATTTTCTCGGACCGCGGCGCCCAGCTGGCGCCGTCCTGTTCCTTGGCGAATCCGCGGGCGTCATCTTCCAGTCCCTTGAAGAAGTCCTGCCAGCGTAGATCCACGGATCCGGGATCGTCCATGTAACGTTCATAGAGTTCCGCCACGTAGACCGTATTACCGGAATAGAGAAATTGCGTCGGATCGAGATCGATTTCCGTCATGCGATAAGGCGCGAACCCGGCGCGCCCTCCCTGATATGGGGGCCGCGCCGGGTCGATCCCAGGCGCGGGTTACCCCTTGAACACCTTCATCATCGTTTCGCCGAGGGCGGCCGGGGAATCCGATACGTGGATTCCGGCTGCCTTCATGGCGTCGATCTTATCTTCCGCACCACCTTTACCGCCAGAGATAATCGCACCGGCGTGGCCCATTCTGCGGCCCGGAGGGGCCGTGCGGCCGGCGATGAAGCCGACGACGGGCTTCTTGGTGCCCGACGCCTTGAGGAACGCGGCGCCCTCTTCCTCGGCGGAACCGCCGATCTCGCCGATCATCACGATGGCCTTGGTGGCGTCGTCTTCGACGAACATCTTAAGGCAGTCGACGAAGTTGGTGCCGTTGATGGGATCGCCGCCGATGCCGATGCAGGTGGTCTGACCCAGGCCGGGCTTGGTCGTTTGCGCCACGGCTTCGTAGGTCAGGGTGCCCGAACGGGACACGATGCCGACCACGCCCGGTTTGTGGATGTGGCCCGGCATGATGCCGATCTTGCATTCGCCCGGCGTGATGACGCCCGGGCAGTTCGGCCCGATCAGGCGCGTGCTGGAACCCTGAAGGGCGCGCTTCACCGCCAGCATGTCCTTCACGGGAATGCCTTCGGTGATGCAGATGACCAGCGGGATTTCCGCCGCGATGGCTTCCAGGATGGCGTCGGCCGCGAAGGGCGGCGGAACGTAGATCACGGAGGCGTCGGCGCCGGTGGCTTCGCGGGCGTCCTTGACCGTGTCGAACACGGGCAGGTCAAGGTGCTTGGTGCCGCCCTTGCCGGGGGTCACGCCGCCGACCATGTTGGTGCCGTAGGCGATCGCCTGTTCGGAATGGAAGGTGCCTTGCGCACCCGTGAAGCCCTGGCAGATGACCCGGGTGTTCTTGTTGACCAGAACCGACATGATTACGCGGCCTCCTTCACGGCTTGGACGATCTTGCGGGCGGCATCGCCCAGGTCGTCGGCGGATTTGATGGGAAGGCCAGAGTCGGCGAGGATCTGCTTGCCCTTTTCAACGTTGGTGCCTTCCAGGCGAACCACCAGGGGCACGCTCAGGCTGACTTCCTTGGCGGCCGCGACCACGCCCTCGGCGATGACGTCGCAGCGCATGATGCCGCCGAAGATGTTGACCAGGATGCCTTCGACGTTGGGGTCGGACAGGATGATCTTGAAGGCCTCGGTGACGCGTTCCTTGGTGGCGCCGCCGCCGACATCCAGGAAGTTGGCGGGCGAGCCGCCTTCCAGCTGGATGATGTCCATGGTCGCCATGGCCAGGCCGGCGCCGTTGACCATGCAGCCGATCGAGCCGTCGAGTTTGATGTAGTTGAGCTCGTGCTTGGCGGCTTCCAGTTCCGTCGGGTCTTCTTCGTCCTCATCGCGCAATTCGGCCACGTCCTTGTGGCGGAACAGCGCGTTGTCGTCGAAGTTCATCTTGGCGTCGAGCGCGATGACGTCGCCCGAGCCGGTAACGACCAGCGGGTTGATCTCGACCAGCGAGCAATCCAGGTCCATGAACGCCTTGTACAGCGCCATCACGAACTTGACGCCCGACTTCACCTGGTTGCCTTCAAGGCCCAGGCCGAAGGCGACCTGCCGGGCGTGAAACGCCTGGATGCCGGTGGCCGGGTCGATGAACACCTTGATGATCTTTTCCGGGGTGTTGTGGGCAACGTCCTCGATATCCATGCCGCCCTCGGTGGACGCCATGATGACGATGCGGGACGAGTCGCGGTCGAGCAGCACCGACAGGTACAGCTCGCGGGCGATGTCGCAGCCTTCCTCGATGTACAGGCGCTTCACTTCCTTGCCCTCGGGGCCGGTCTGCTTGGTGACCAGGACCTGGCCCAGCATTTCCGAGGCGCTCGCCTTGACGTCGTCGACGGACTTGACGACACGGACGCCGCCCTTGCCGCCTTCGTTGCCCTTGAACTTGCCGGCACCGCGGCCGCCCGCATGGATCTGGGACTTGACCACGAACACGGGTCCGCCCAGTTCCTGGGCGGCCGAGACGGCCTCGTCGACGGTATAGGCGACCTTGCCTTTCGGCACGGCGACCCCGTATTTGGCGAGCAGCTGCTTGCCCTGGTACTCATGGATATTCATTGCGTCCCCTCAAACTCCCAACTCTGCTGGTTAAGTTTCCCTGAAAAACCGGCCCGCGCCCGGGGGACGGGCGCGGGCGGTTGCTCATTACGACTTCGTCGGCGGCGTGGAAGCGGCCGCCGGTGCGGCGGCCTTCTTCTTCGCCGGTGCCTTGCGGGCCGCCGGCTTTTTCGCCGAAGCCTTCTTGGCGGGCGCCTTTTTCTTCGCAGGCGCCTTTTTGGCGGCGGCGGCGGCCTTCTTCATCAGGCGCTGGGTCACGGTGAGCAGACCCTTCACGGCCGCGACGGAGGCCTTGAACATGGCCTTCTCGTCGGCATCCAGCTGAATCTCGACGATGCGCTCGACCCCCCGGGCGCCGATCACGGTCGGCACGCCGACGTACATGCCCTTGACCCCGTATTCGCCCGACAGATAGGCGGCGCAGGGCAGGACGCGCTTTTTGTCCTTCAGGTAGCTTTCCGCCATCTGGATGGCGGACGACGCCGGTGCGTAGAACGCGGAGCCGGTCTTCAAGAGCGCGACGATCTCGCCGCCGCCCATGCGGGTGCGCTGAACGATGGCGTCGATCTTGGCCTGGGTCGTCCACTTCATCTTGATCAGGTCGGGCACGGGAATGCCGGCGACCGTGGAATAGCGCACCGACGGCACCATGGTGTCGCCGTGGCCGCCCAGCACGAAGGCGGTGACGTCCTCGACCGAGACCTTGAATTCCTCGGCCAGGAAGGTGCGGAACCGCGCGCTGTCGAGAACGCCGGCCATGCCGACCACCTTGCGGTGGGGCAGGCCCGAGGCGTCGCGCAGGACCTGAACCATGGCGTCCAGCGGGTTGGTGATGCAGATGACGAAGGCGTTCGGCGCGTACTTCTTGATGCCGGCCCCCACGGACTGCATGACCGAGGTGTTGATGCCGATCAGGTCGTCGCGGCTCATGCCCGGCTTGCGGGCGACGCCGGCGGTGACGATGCAGACATCGGCGCCGCGGATGGCGGCGTAGCTGTTCGCGCCCTTCATGTTGGAATCAAAGCCTTCGACGGGGCCCGATTCAGCGATGTCCAGGGCCTTGCCCTGGGGAATGCCGTCGACGATGTCGAAAAGCACCACGTCGCCCAGTTCCTTGAGGCCGACCAGATGGGCCAGCGTGCCCCCGATGTTACCGGCGCCGATGAGCGCGATTTTGTTGCGTGCCATTTTTAAATCCCTTGCCGCGAGTCGTTTGTGGTGAAGCGATTTCCCGGATTCCGGATCGGGACAACGGGATTGGCCCCGGAAGTCCCCAAGAACCCCAAGAATCTCAAACTGTTCGTAGCGCGAAACGTTCCCCAGGGCAACCGGGACTGGCTGCCCACCCCTTGGTGTCACAATCTGGTATACAATATCCCACAGTAAGTTTCTCTCGGCAAGCCTCTTCCCGCCGGGGGATGAAAAAATTCTGCGCCCGCCAAGTGTTCCGGCGATGCGCCGGGTCCGCGTCCGGCGCTATAGTCGCGCCATGAACGATGCCACGCAAACGGACAACACGGCCCGCTTCACCGGCCTGGCCGAAGTCTACGAGAAATTCCGCCCGACCTATCCGGCGGAAGCGCTCGCCGCCGTGCGGGCCTATTGGGCGGAAACGCCCGGCGTGCCGCGTCTGCTGGCCGACATCGGCGGCGGCACGGGAATCTCGACCCGGGCCATGATGGCGGCGCTCGGCGATGGCGGCGGCGACGCCTGGACCGCCCGAGTGGTCGAACCCAACGGCGACATGCGGGCCCAGGCGTCGGCGGCGCTGGCCGATCGGCCGGACGTTTCGGTGGTGAAAGGAGAGGCCGAGGCCCTGCCGTTCGACGACGGCACGGTCGGATTGCTGCTGGCGGCGCAGGCGGCCCATTGGTTCGACCGGCCCCGGTTCTACGCCGACGCGGCGCGGGTGCTGGCGCCGGGCGGGGTCATGGTCATCCTTTACAACAACCGCGATCTGTACGGCGATCCCCTGATGGCGGCGTTCGAGACCGAGGTCGAAACCTCGGTCGAGGGGTACTGGCGCAACTACCGCAGCTGGAACCTGATGGCGGAACTGCATGCCCTCGACTGGGCACGGGACGTGACCGAGACCGTCCATCCCTGGACCTGGCGCCTCACGCCGGAAGGCTTCGCCGGGCTCATGCTGTCGCGCTCCAAGATGGCGCCCTATAAAGAAGTGCACGGCGAGGATGCGGCCCGCGCCGCGATCCTCGACATCGCCCATCGCCATGCCGACGCCGAGGGCATGGTCGGCGTGCGCTACAACACGCAGGCGGCCTGCGTTCGGCGTTGATTTCAGAAGAAGCGGAGGTTACTCGGCGAGATCGAGGCCGATATCGACGGCGGGGGCACTTTGCGTGATGCCGCCGACGGAGATGTAGTTCACCCCCGTTTCGGCGATGGCGCGGATGGTGTCGAGCTTGACCCCGCCGGATGCCTCCAGCGGCACGCGCCCGGCGACCCAGGCCACGGCCTCGCGCAGCACGGGCGGCGGCATGTTGTCGAGCAGGAGGGAGTCGGCCCCGGCCTCGACCGCCTCGCGGACCTGATCGAGCGTGTCGCATTCGCAGCGCACCTCGAGCCCCGTGTTCGCGGCCTTGGCGCGTTTGACGGCCTCGCCGACCGAGCCGCCGCAGACCGCGACGTGGTTGTCCTTGATCAGGATGCCGTCATCCAGGCGCATGCGGTGGTTGGTGCCGCCGCCGGCGCGCACGGCGTATTTCGACAGGCCGCGCAGACCCGGAATGGTCTTGCGCGTGTCCAGCAGCACCGCCCCGGTGCCGTCGATGGCGTCGACGTACTGGCGGGTCACGGTCGCGATTCCGGACAGCTTCTGCAACAGGTTCAAGGCCGTGCGCTCCGCCGACAGGAGACCCTGGGCCGTGCCGGTGAGACGCGCCAGATGGGTGCCCTTGGCGACGCGGTCGCCGTCGGCCACGAAGACCTCGACCTGGGCCTCGGGGGCGAGGCGGCGGAACACCTCCAGCGCCACCGGCATGCCGCAGACGACGATGTCCTGGCGGGTGTTGAGGTCGAGGGTCAGCTGCGTGCCGGCGGGCACGGTAGCGCGGGTCGTCACGTCGCCCTGGCCGATGTCCTCGGTCAGCGCGGCATCGACGGCGGCCTTGATGTCGGCCGGATCGGGAGGGGTGAAGGTCATCTGCGTTAAGCTGGAAAGGCGGCGGGCGGCGGCGATCAGGCCGCGGCCTTGCCCTTGCCGTTCTGGCTCTTGGCGTCCTGGCCTGCCTTGGCCGGGGGCGACATTTCCAACATCTTCTCAAGCGGCTTCAGGGCCTTGAGGCGCAGGTCCTCGTCGATTTCCACCCGGGGCGCCTCGTTGACCATGGAAAGGTACAGCTTTTCCAGGGTGTTCAGCTCCATATAGGGGCAGTTGGCGCAGTTGCAGGTGCCGTCGGCGCCGGGGGCGGCTAGAAAGGTCTTGCCGGGGGCCGACTTCTGCATCTGGTGGAAGATGTGCTGTTCCGTGGCGACGATCACCGTGTCGGCGGGATGCGCGACCACGTAGTCGAGGATCGAGCGGGTCGAGCCGACATGGTCCGCGTGCTTCAGGATGCCCTCGTGGCATTCCGGGTGGGCGGCGACGGGGGCGTCCGGATGGCGCGCCTTCAGCTTGACCAGTTCGCGTTCCGAGAACATGTCGTGGACGACGCAGGCGCCGTTCCAGAAGATCATGTCGCGGCCCGTCTGGCGCTGGATATAGGCGCCCAGGTGTTTGTCCGGCGCGAACAAAATCGGCCGGTCGGCCGGCAGGTTGCGCACGATGTGTTCGGCGTTGGACGACGTCACGATGACGTCCGACAGCGCCTTCACCCGGGCCGATGAATTGATGTAGGTGACCACGATGTGGTCCGGATGCTGGGCCACGAACTTGGCGAAGTCGTCGGGCGGGCAGCTTTCCTCGAGCGAGCAACCGGCTTCCAGGTCGGGCAGCACCACGGTCTTGGTCGGGCTCAGGATCTTGGCGACCTCGGCCATGAAGCGTACGCCGCAGAACACGATCATGTCGGCTTCCGTGGCCGCCGCCTTGCGCGACAGGTCGAGGCTATCGCCCACGAAATCGGCGAGGTCCTGGATTTCCGGATCCTGATAATAGTGGGCCAGGATGACGGCGTTCTTTTCCTTGCGCAGGCGGTCGATCTCCGCCCACAGGTCGATATTCGGGTCGACGTCCGTCCACGAGGTTGCCTCGGGGCCCGCCGGGATCACCGTATCGGGCACGATCAATGGGGTCATATCGGCGGCCATTGCCTGAAAGCTCCTTGAAACGTCTTCCCTCGACCGACGGCATCGCGGCCAGCCTCAGAGGGTGTCTCTGAACCCTAATATAGGTTCAGACCTTAAGAAAACCAGAACAAGCTTCCGGGTCAATCTGTATTTTTCAGTCGCATGACACCTGTGCCTGGACGGCACGGGTGGCAATTCGCCCTAGACGCCGCCGCCGTGGGGCTGGGCGATGTACTCGGGCGACTGCATTTCGATCAGGCGGGAGACCGTGCGTTCGAACTCGAACGCGCCGTCGCCCTGCGTGTAAAGTTCCGTCGGCGGCGCGTCGGCGGCGCAGACGAAATTGACTCTGGCGTCGTACAGCGCGTCGATCAGGGTCACGAAGCGCTTGGCCTGATCGCGTTTTTCCGGGCCCAGCCTGGGCACCCCGTTCATCACCACGGAATGGAATTTTTCGGCGATCGCCAGATAATCGCCGGCCCCCAGCGGCCGCGCGCAGAGGTCCGAAAACGTGGTGAAGGCGACGCCCTCGGCGGCCAGCGGAATGTCGATCGACCGGCCGTTGACGGCCAGCGTCACCGCCCGCGGTTCCATGCCCACGGTCAGCTCGCGGAAGGCCTTTTCAAGCTTTCTGTCCGCCTCGGCCGAATTGGGGGTGATGTAGATGTCCAGTTCCTGTAGCCGTTGCAGGCGGTAATCGGTGCCGGAATCCAGTTCGATGACCTCCATCTTCTCGATAAAGGTTTCGATGAACGGCACGAACCGTTCGCGTTGAAGGCCGTCCTTGTACAGGTCCCGGGGATGACGGTTGGAGGTCGCGACCACGACCACGCCCTGTTCGAACAGGGTTTCGAACAGGCGGCCCAGGATCATGGCGTCGGCGATGTCGGTGACGTGAAATTCGTCGAAGGCGAGCAGCCAGGCCTGATCGACGATGACCCGCGCCAGAGCCGGCAGGGGGTCCTTTTCCTCGCCGACCTTGCCCGCCTTCTGGGCCTCGCGGAAGGCGTGGATGCGGCGGTGGACTTCCTGCATGAAGGCGTGGAAATGGACGTGCTTCTTGGCCTCGACCGGGGTGTGTTCGAAGAACAGGTCCATCAACATGGTCTTGCCGCGCCCGACGCCGCCCCACATGTAGATGCCCTTGGGCGGGGGCTGCTTGCGCCCGCCCAATCCTAAGCGCGCGGCCCAGCCGGAACGGCCCATCTGGGTGCCGTATCCCCGCAGCCGTTCGGACAGATCCTGCAGGCGCCCAATGGCATGGGCCTGGGCAGGGTCGGGACGCACGTCGCCGTTCCTGATCAGCGCGTCATAGGCTTCCTGCGGGGTGCGGGTGATCGACAGTTGCGGTCACCTTTCATGTCTTCGGGAATTGGGCGGGGACGCCGGGGCGGAAGATCAGTTCCCCGCCGCGGCGATCTGGTTGTTCTTGGGTTTCGTGGGGTCGGATGCGGACCCGTCCGAAGCGCCGCCGGGGGTCGACGGCGGTGCTCCCGCCGGGGTCTTCGGCACGGGGCCGAACAGGGCCTCCATCTCGCGGCGGAACTGATAGGTGGCGTCCGTCCGGTCCTGGTCCACGTCGTCCCAGGTCACGATGGCGCCCTGCTTGATGGGGCGTTTCAGCTTGATCTTCTGCGCCAGCCCGATGGGCAGGGCCTTGGTGCGCAGGCTGTCGGCGGCGGGCATCAGTTTGCCCCAGACGGTAAATCCGCCTTCGCCGTCCAGCTCCTCTCCGGCGCGCAGGTCGCGCTTGGCGCAGGCGGCGACATCGCCGACGAACCGGGTCGAGGCCCCCGTCGGCTGTTTCAGCAGCGCCGCATAGGCGACGGACACGCCCAGCTCCAACCCGATCAGGTGATAGGGGCGCCACAGGGCGGAATAGCCGCCGCCGGCGTCGGTGATCATGCCGTAATCGGAAAAGCATCGCTTGACGTAGTCGGTGGGGGCTTCGAACACCACATAGACGCCCCAACGCAGGTCGTTCTCCAGGTCCTCGCCCGAGCGTTCGCGGCTTGAAATCACTTCGACCTGGCCCTTGTGGTGCAACTGGCCGCCGGCCTCTTTCGGAATCAGGGTCGAGGCCAGCTCATCCACCGGCACGGCCGGAAAGTCGAGCCCATGGGGGGCCGGCGTCAGGCCGGTCGCATTGGCGACGGCGGCCATTTCGATGCCCGACTTGGTGCCGTCGAGGAAGGAATTGAACATCTTGGCGTTCATGCCGCTTTCCTTGGCGCGCTCGGCGGTCAGCCCGTAATGGGCCCAGACCGTGTCCGGCGTCGAGGCATGGAATTCGGGCATGTACAGGGTGCCCTTGCCGGCGGCGACGACCTCGAGCCCGATGGTGCGGGCCCAGTCGACCTGCTGGCAGATCAGCGACGGCTGGTCGCCGTAGGCCATGGAGTAGACGACCTCCATCTCGGCCGCCTTTTTGGCCAGAAGCGGGCCGGCCAGCACGTCGGCCTCGACATTGACCATGATCACGTGGCGGCCGCGATTGAACGCGGCGAGGGCATGCTTGATGCCGACCTCGGGGATGCCCGTGGCCTCGACGACGACTTCCAGGCCGCCGTGTTCGATCAACGACAAGGCGTCGTCGGTGACGAAGGTCATGCCCTTGTTAAGCGCCTTGGCGGCGGAATGGCGGGTGATCCGTTCCTTCGGCCAGCCCGTGTTCAACAAGGCCTTTTCCGCCGTCGCGGGGTTCAGATCGGCGACGCCGACGACGTGGAAGCCCGGATGATGCAGGGCTTGGCTGAGGAACATGGAGCCGAACTTGCCGGCACCGATCACGCCGACGCGCACGGGGTTTCCCGCATCGGCGCGCGCGTGCAGAAGCGAATTAAGGTTCATCCGTTCCCTTTCCCCGAATCCGTTAACCGGACCCGTTCCCAGGCACCACTTCCCAGGTTGGCGGCCGGCCCTGGTGCGGCTGGGCGCGGCGCGTCCCCCCAGGCATCACATTTCCGTGGCCCTGCTGGCCGCCCGGGGGAAAAGGCACCATACTACAATCGCATCCCAATTCGGAACGGGAAACAGGCCCGGCGCCGGATTCCCCCGGCCATTCATCACATGATCCAAGACCAAGACATGACCGCGCTCAACGACTTCATTACGGCCCATGAACCCCTGCTGCGGTTGGGCTGTTTCGCCGGCATGCTGATCGCCATGGCGGCGGCGGAAGCCCTGTGGCCGCGCCGCCCCGACACGAGCCGGGGACAGCGCTGGCCGCGCAATGCGGCCCTGGTCGTGGTCGATACCCTGGCGGTGCGCGCCGTGGCCTGGGCGCTGCCCGCGTTCCTGCCCGTGGCGGCGGCGGTGCTGGCGGCGGACAAGGGCTGGGGGCTGTTGCCCCTGCTCGGGCTGGACGGCTGGGCGGCTTTCTGGATTTCCCTGCTGTTGATGGATCTCGCCATCTATGTCCAGCATGTCGCCGTGCACTACATTCCGGTGCTGTGGCGGCTGCACCGGGTTCACCATTCGGACCTCGCCATCGATACGACCACGGGCGTGCGCTTCCACCCGCTGGAGATATTGCTCTCCATCGCCATCAAGGTCGCCCTGGTCCTGACCCTGGGCGCCCCGGCGGCGGCCGTGGTGGTGTTCGAGGTCGCGTTGAACGCGACGTCTCTGTTCAATCACGCGAACCTGCGCCTGCCCCTTTGGCTCGACGCCGCCCTGCGCCGTGTTCTCGTGACGCCGGACATGCACCGGGTCCACCATTCCGTCCACCGGGACGAGACGGACAGCAATTTCGGATTCAACCTGTCGGTCTGGGACCGTCTGTTCGGCACCTACCGGGCCCAGCCCCGCGACGGTCATGACGCCATGGCGATCGGAGTCGGCGATTTTCGAGACCCGGCGCGGTTGGGCATGGCCGACCTGCTGGTTCAACCGTTCCGCAAATCCTAAAGCCGGTCCTTGTTGGCCTTGGCGACGATACCGGCGACTTCCGCATCCGCCGGGCGGCCGGTCGCCTTGAGGCCGCCGATGGCGCCCTTGACGTCCTCGGGCTTGCGGTTCTGGCTCATCTTGCGCTTGCCTTCCAGGCGCTCGATCCGCATTTCGAAGGCGACGATGCCCTTCAACTGCGCCGCGACAAAATCGGCGGGCAGGTTGCGCGGCGACCAGGCGCCGGGGCCCTCGCCCTCGTACTGGCCGGTCAGCGACGCCAGCCGCGCGGCGACGTCCGCCGGGTCGTCCATCACCTTGGGCCGGCCGTAGGCGTGCACGGCTTCGTAGTTCCAGGTCGGAACGGATTTCTCGGTCGCGTACCAGGTGGGCGAGATATAGCTGTGCGGTCCGCCGAAAATGGCCAGGGCCTCGGCCGTGCCGTCGAACGCCTGCCACTGGTCGTTGGCCTTGGCCAGATGCCCCCACAGCAGGCCGAATTCCCCGTCGTCGATCAGGTGCAGCGGCACATGGCTCGCGGTCATGCCCTGGGCGCCCGCCGTCACCAGGACGGCGAAGCCGTTGGCGCGGATGATCCCGTGCATGTCGTTGGCGTCGTCGATGTCGAACATCTTGGGGCGGTACATGGTGGTGGTCCTTACATTCATCCGGGGCGGGGCCCGTGCCGCGCCAAGTTTCCGTTTAGGCCCGGGATGGGTCCCCATGAAAGGACCATTTCCACCAAATGAAAAGGGCCGCTTTGGCGTTGCCCGGGCGGAAGCCACGGCCTAGGTTGCCAGGACGCGGAGGGGGACAGCCCGTTCAATGGCGGACGGCGCGACCCGGACAACGGAGGGACCGATGGACGAAGAACATTTCAACATGCAGATCAGGAAATTCCTGAAACAGGTCGGCGTGACCAGCCAGCGCGAGATCGAGGGCGCCGTGCGCGCCGCCCTGGCGTCCGGCAAGCTGGCCGAAGATGGCGGCGTGACCGCCAAGGTGACCCTCAGCATTCCCGAACTGGGCCTGAGCCACGACATCACCAGCGACATCACGCTCGAGCCCGAGGACCCGCACGGCACGCCGTCGTACGACTGATCCGGGGCGTGCATTGCACAGCAAAAAGCCCGCCGTGAGGCGGGCTTTTCTGTGTCGAACGAACTGAAACCTACTGCCTTGCCGCGATCGATTTCTTGATCTCGGCGATCGCCAGGCCCGGGTTCAGGTGCTTCGGGCAGGTGTTGGTGCAGTTCATGATGGTGTGGCAGCGGTACAGGCGGTACGGGTCGTTCAGGTTGTCGAGCCGTTTGCCCGTGGCTTCGTCGCGGCTGTCGGCGATCCAGCGGTAGCTTTGCAGCAGGATGGCCGGGCCCAGGTAGCGGTCGCCGTTCCACCAATAGCTCGGGCAGCTGGTCTGGCAGCAGAAGCACAGGATGCATTCCCACAGGCCGTCGAGCTTCTCGCGCTCTTCCGGGCTTTGCAGGCGTTCGCGTGTCGGCGCTGGGGTGTCGGCCTGCAGCCAGGGTTCGATGGATTTCAGCTGCGCGTAGGGCACGTTGAGGTCGGGCACCAGATCCTTGATCACCGGCATGTGCGGCAGCGGATAGATCTTCACGTCGCCCTTGATGTCTTCGATGGCCTTGGTGCAGGCCAGGGTGTTGGTGCCGTCGATATTGAAGGCGCAGGATCCGCAGACCCCTTCGCGGCACGACCGGCGGAAGGTCAGGGTCGAATCCATCTCGTTCTTGATCTTGATCAGGGCGTCGAGAACCATCGGTCCGCAACGGTCGAGGTCGACCTCGTAGGTGTCGACCCTGGGCAGATCGTCCGTGTCCGGATCCCAGCGATAGACCTTGAACTTGCGGATGTTGGTCGCGTCGGGGGCGGCCTTGACGGTCTTGCCCTCGGTGATGCGCGAGTTGGCGGGAAGGTTGAATTCGACCATGTGCTGCGTTCCTTCCTTCTCTTAATACACGCGAGCCTTGGGCTCGATGTACTGGACTTCGTCCGTCAGCGTCCAGGTATGGACCGGCCGGTAGTCGAGCCGCACGGACCCGTCCTCATTGACCCAGGCGAGCGTGTGCTTCATCCAGTTGGCGTCGTCGCGGTCGGGGTAATCCTCGTGCGCCTGCGCGCCCCGGCTTTCGTGGCGGGCTTCCGCCGAATGGATCGTCGCCTTGGCGCAGATCAGAAGGTTTTCCAGCTCCAGCGCCTCGACCAGGTCCGAGTTCCAGATCATGGAGCGGTCCTCGATGCGCATGTCTTCCTTCGACTTCCACACCTGATCCATCTTCTCGCAGCCTTCCTTCAACGTCTTCGACGTGCGGTAGACGGCGGCGTCGTTCTGCATGGTGCGCTGCATGGCGTCGCGGATTTCGGCGACCTTGGTGCCGCCCGAGGAATGGCGGATGCGGTCGAGGCGATCCAGCGCCTTGTCCGTGCAGCCCGAACGATAGGGGCGCAGGGGCGAGCCCGGCTTGATGGTCTCGGCGGCGCGCAGGCCGGCGGCGCGGCCGAACACGATGAGGTCGAGCAGCGAATTGGTGCCGAGCCGGTTGGCCCCGTGCACCGACGCGCAGGCGCATTCGCCGACGGCCATGATGCCGGGCGAGACCGCATCGGGATCGTCGTCCGTGGGGTTCAGGGCCTCGGTCATGTAGTTGGTCGGGATGCCGCCCATGTTGTAGTGCACGGTCGGCAGCACGGGGATCGGCTCCTTCGTGGCATCGACGCCGGAGAAGATCTTGGCCGTTTCCGTGATCCCGGGCAGGCGCTTCATCAGCGTGTCGGCCCCCAGGTGTTCCAGGTGCAGCATGATGTGGTCGCTGTTGTCGCCGATGCCGCGGCCTTCGCGGATTTCCATGGTCATGGCGCGCGACACGACGTCGCGGGACGCCAGGTCCTTGGCCGTCGGTGCGTAGCGTTCCATGAAACGCTCGCCCTCGGAATTGGTCAGGTAGCCGCCTTCGCCGCGGGCCCCCTCGGTGATCAGGCAGCCGGCGCCGTAGATGCCGGTGGGGTGGAACTGCACGAATTCGTGGTCTTCCAGCGGCAGGCCGGCGCGCGCGAACATGGCGTTGCCGTCGCCCGTGCAGGTATGGGCCGAGGTGCAGGAGAAATAGGCCCGGCCGTAGCCGCCCGTCGCCATCACGGTCTGATGGGCGCGGAAGGTGTGAATGGTGCCGTCGTCCAGGTTCCAGGCGATGACGCCTTCGCACACGCCGTCGTCGCTCATGATCAGGTCGAGGGCGAAATATTCGACGAAGAATTCCGCGTTATGGGCCAGCGACTGCTGATACAGGGTATGCAGCATGGCGTGGCCGGTGCGGTCGGCGGCGGCGCAGGCGCGGCGCACCGGGGCCTCGCCGAAGTTGCGCATGTGGCCGCCGAACGGGCGCTGATAGATGCGCCCGTCATCCGTGCGGGAAAACGGCATGCCGAAATGTTCCATTTCGATCACCGCCGGCACGGCCTCGCGGCACATGTATTCGATGGCGTCCTGGTCACCCAGCCAGTCGGCACCCTTGACGGTGTCGTACATGTGCCATTCCCAATGGTCTTCATCCAGGTTGCCGAGGGCGGCCGACACGCCCCCCTGGGCCGCCACGGTATGGGACCGGGTCGGGAACACCTTGGTGATGCAGGCGGTCTTCAGCCCCGCCGCCGCCATGCCCAGCGTCGCCCGCAGGCCGGCGCCGCCGGCGCCCAGCACGACGACGTCGTATTTGTGATCGGTGAGTTCGTAGGCCTTGGACATTTGCGAATCAGCTCCCGAAGGTCAGCTTGAGAACGGCGAAGATGTTGAGCACACCCAGTAATACGGCGCCGAGCTTAATAAGGATCAGTGAAACGGTTTTTGCGCTTTCGGAATGGACGTAATCCTCGATCACGACCTGCAGGCCGAGTTGCGCGTGATGCATGCCGGCGATGATCAGCAGGATCAGCAGAACCGCGTTCTGTCCCGTGCCCATCCAGGCCTTCACGGCCGCAAGATCGGCGCCGAGAAGCCCGGACACGGCCCAGACGAACCACAGGGTCAGCGGCACCAGGGCGACGCCGGTCAGGCGCTGGGCCCACCAATGGGCGACGCCTTCGTGGGCGGCACCCAGCCCGCGCACGCGGCTGAGGGGGGATCGCATTTCCATGGGCTTAGCCTCCGATCACGAAGTAGGCGCAACCGAGCGTCGCCGCCGTCATGACGACGGCGAACAGCACGACCAGAACGCCCGTGCGCCGGACCGACGGCAGGTCGAAGCCCGACCCGGCGTCCCACATCAGATGGCGGATGCCGTTGCCCAGATGATAATAGAGAGAGAACAGAAGGCCCCATAGAACCACCTGACCGACCCAGGACCCGATCACCGCCTGGGCGGTGGCGAAGGCGTCGGCGCCGTAGGTCGCGGCCGTCAGCCAATAGGTCAGGATCAGGATGCCCCCTGCGAGGGCGATGCCGGTCATGCGATGCGTGATCGACAGTACGGAAGTGATTTGCGGCCGGTAGACCTGCAGATGGGGCGACAGGGGCCGTTCACGACGCGCCATGGGGGGAACCTCGCCTGTTGATGAATCCGCGGCAAACCTAACGCCTATTTCGCAATTGCGCAAACGTCTGATGGCGATTGGATATGTCACGATTTCAGATACTTATGGTATATGGTCTTTTGTATCCCAGAATAAATGCCAAGGACTTTCATCGGCCCGGCCGCAGATCATGCCGACGCGGTTTTTGGGGCGGCGATATGGTGGTTTCATAACCTTTCAACGGGTTAGGCGGAATGTCCCTGACCGCCTGGGGAAAGCCTGTGGATAAAATGTGGGAAGGTGCGGGAGTTATGCACAACTTTCGCCGCTAATCCCCAGGTTTCCGCGTTGCCGCCACACATATGCCAAGACCATGATGTTGCGCGCTTTGAAAGGCGTCGCCATGGTCCCGGCCGTCCGGTCGGGCCACCCGAAAGAAAGACGAGGCTTCGCTTCGCCGATCCGGAGGGAGGGAGAGCCGGTATCAGCCGCAGTCCGGCATCCCGCCGTAGGGCCCAGGCCCGGGGCACGTTTTCGAACGCGCGCCGGTCGCAAGTCCAAAGACCCATCGTCCCGGGGTTCGATCTCTGCCCAGGGTGCGGCCGCGGGAGGAAGGGTTTCAAAGGCGGATAGGCGTTTTTCATAAGCGTGGAGCCTGGCCGGCTCCAAGAGAGGTGTCAGGTGTGCCGCTTGTCGGCACGAGATGCAGGTGTCCCAGGACCTGCATCCCTGACGCCTCTTCTTATGGAATAAGCCCTTCATGGAATAAGCCCTTCTCCTTGCATCGCCGCCGCCCTTGTTTTGCGTCCATGCGGAAATGGGTCTAAACAAATACGGCGGGCGTCCGTCCGCGTTTCCGCCGCTGCCCACCCAAGGAGCATCCCCGTGGCGTCAGGTAGTACGTTCCGCCGCGTTGTCTGGCCGCTCGCCGTGGCCGAAACCCTGTTGTGGGCCGGATTTTATTATCTGTTTCCGGCCTTGCTGGGCATTTGGGAACAGGCGTTCCCTTGGACCAAGCTGGAAATCGCGGGCGCCCTGACCGCGGCGCTTCTGGTCTCGGCCTTCCTGGCGCCCGTCGCCGGGCGGCTGATCGATCACGGATTCGGCCGCACCCTGTTCATCGGCTCGGCTTTCCTGGGCGCGGTGATCCTGGTGGCCCTGTCGCGGGTGACCGAACTGTGGCAGTTCTACGCCGTCTGGGCGACGCTTGGCGTCGTCATGGCCGGCTGTCTGTACGAACCCTGTTTCGCGATCCTGACCCGGATCATGGGCGACCGTTCGCGCCAGGCGATCACCGTCGTCACCCTGGTCGCGGGTTTCGCCGGCACCGTGGCCTTTCCGACGGTTCATACCCTGGACGCTATCATCGGTTGGCGCAACGTGGTGTTGGTGTTCGCCGCACTGGCGGCCTTCGTCTGCGTGCCTTTGCTGTTCTACGGCCTGGCCCACCACGGCAGGGAGACCCCGGCGCCGGCCGAGAAGGCGGCCCAGCATACGGGCGAGCCGCTCAACCTGGCGCGAAACGGCGTGTTTTGGCTGCTTGCCGTTGCCTATGCCATGATGGCGTTCAACCATTTCGCCATCATTTCCCACATGCTGCCTCTGCTGGCGGAACGCGGAGTCGGGCCGGAGGCGGCGGTCCTGGCGGCGGCGATGATCGGCCCCATGCAGGTCGCGGGGCGGCTCTGCGTGCTTGCCGTGCAGCGCCACGTCACCTCGACACCGCCGATCGCGGCGGTCAGCCTGCTGGCCATGGCGACGGCCTCGGCGGCCTTGCTGGGGGCCCATGCGGTGCCCGGCCTGCTGGTCGTGTTCGTGCTGTTCCAGGGGGCCGGCAACGGGGTCATGAGCATCACCCGTCCGGTCATCGTCGCCGAGCTGCTGGGCCGCCGGCGCTACGGTGTGATCGCCGGGATCCTGGCCATGCCCTATATCGGGTTTTCCGCCCTGGCACCGGGCCTCGCCGGGCTGGTCTGGCTGGCCACGGGATATGACGGGGTGTTGGCGATGACCCTGTTCGCGGGGATCATGGGCGCCGCCGCGCTGATGGCCGCCGCCCGCTGCCGCAAGGCGCAGGACCGTGGTCCGGAAAAGGAAACGGGCCCCGATTGACGGGGCCCGTTGGGTATCCTTGAACGGAAGTCTCGGCGTTAGAAGGCCACGTAGGCCCCGGTCATGATCGAATGGATGGCATCGAAGTCGGTGCCGCTGCGGTCAAGCGTGTGATAGCGGTAGGCGACGTAGACGCTGGAGCCCGTGCCCTCGATCTCCTGCACCGCCTGGGCGCCGAAGGTGTCGAGGGTATCGCCGTTCTGCGCCGAATCCTCGAAGCGGCCGAAGTCGACGGCGAAGGCGGAGGGGCCGAAGCTGTTGAGGTTCGCCTGATAGCCGACCTTGGCGTAATAGAACTTCGGATCGTCGCGGCCCTGCGTGGCCGACGACTTGGTGCCCGCCGCCAGCGTCAGGTTGAAGCCGCTCGCCAGCATCGCCGAAACCGAGCCGGAAAAGCCGTTTTCGAAGGTGTCTTCGCTGTTGGGGTTGGACGAGGTGTTGTACCAGCCCGCGGCCGCTTCGACGGCGACGCCGGAAATATTGCCGGCGTAGTACAGCGCCGCGTCGACGGCGCCGCCGCTCAGCAGGCTCGTCGACAGATGAAAGCCGTTGATCTCGGGCGAATCGTAGCGGATACGGTCGGCCACATTGAGGCCGTCGAGGTTATCCGCCGAGCCGCCGATCGTCGCCGTCGAACGGGCCCCCGTGGCCGAAGTGACGAAGGCGAAGCCGCCGGCCACGTCGCCGACCGACGAATAGCCCGCGACGCCGGTCCCGGACAGGTCGGTTTCGGAAATGCCGTTGGTGGCCGTGTCGCCCTGGCCCAGCCACAAGGTGCCGAGCCGTTTATGGGTGAAATAAACCTCGGCGGCTTCTTCCTCGAAGCTGCCGGCGCCCGCGGATTCCGCGGTGGCGCTCATCTCGTTCGACGGGTTGGAGCGCATCAACATGATGAACTGCGTGCCCACGGACCAATCTTCGTTGATCTTGCCATCGGCGTTGAGGAACATCCGCGTCGAATCGTTTTCGTTGTCGACATGGCGATACATGCCTTCCTCGCCGTCATTGACGTAAAGGAACGCGCGGTTCAACTGTCCGCCGATCGTCAGTTCCACAGGGCTGTTGTTCTTGATGGAAGAACCCGCGGAAGCCGTTCCGGCGGCAAGGCCCAGGCCGGCGATCAGCGCCGTCGAGGCAAGTAGAACGGTTGTGAAACGTTTTTTCGTATTAGTCATGGTAACCCCTTTTGGTATTCGGTCCGTAGTGATGCAATGCCCCAATTGCGAATGGTTCTTAACATGGAACATGCCCGCGTGACTAATCATAATTGCCATAGCGCCACGGAATAATGATGTTATGTTATAACATAATTGTTTGCAATCCAGGTTTCATGAGGCCAAATCGGAAGCCCGCGCCCGATGCCGGACGCGCAGGATCACCCGGCCCGGACTTCCGCCAGGAAAGCGGTGACCGAGGTCTTCAACTGGGCGGACTGCGAGGACAGATCGTTGGCCGCTTCCTGAATTTGCCGGGATACCGTTGCCGTTTCCGAAACAGCTGTTGTGACGCCCTGGATGTTTGAAGATACGTCTCGCGTTCCCGCCGAGGCCTGGTCGACGTTGCGGGCGATTTCCGTGGTTGCGGCGCCCTGCTGTTCGACGGCGGCGGCCACGGACGACGTGATCTCGTTCATTCGCCCGATGGTCGCACTGATGCCGGATATCGCCGTTGCCGAATTCTGCGTCGCGGATTGAATGCCGGCGATTTGCTGGCTGATTTCATCGGTTGCCTTCGCCGTTTGGTTGGCCAGATTCTTGACCTCGCTTGCGACCACGGCGAAGCCCTTGCCGGCGTCACCGGCCCGCGCCGCCTCGATGGTGGCGTTGAGCGCCAGAAGGTTGGTCTGCTCGGCGATATCGGTAATCAGGTTGATCACTTCACCGATTCGGGCCGCGGCTTGTGTCAGGCCCTGAACCATTTCCGTCGTCGTTTCGACTTCGTTGACGGCATCGCTTGCGATGCGGGTCGAATCGGCGACCTGGCGCGAAATCTCCTGGATCGACGAAGACAACTCATCGGCCGCCGAGGCGACGGTCTGGACGTTGGCGGCGGCTTCTTCGGACGCGGCGGCGACCGTCGCCGATTGGCTGCTTGCCTGATCGGCCGCGGCCGACATCGTCGTCGATGACGTATTCAGGTTCTCGGCGGCGTTGCTCACATGCTCGACGATGCCGCCAACCCTGGCTTCGAAATCGTTGGCCAGCTTTTGCATGGCGGCCCGGCGCTCCTCTGCGGCCCGGAGTTCTTGTTCCTTATTTGCCTCATTGAGGCGTTTAACCTCAATGGCGTTTTCCTTGAATGTCTGAACGGCGTCGGCCATTTCGCCGATTTCGTCTTTGCCGCCAACACCGGGGATATCGACGGCCTCGTTGCCGCCGGCGAGTTCGAGCATTGCCCGGGTCATTCCGCCAACGGCGCTGATGATGCCTTTGCCGACGAAAAACAAAATCGCTGACAGAACGGCCAGGGCGATGAGATAGGCGGCGGTCCCGCCTTTCGTCGATGTTTCAAGAGCAGCCTGAACGTCGTGGATCGACTTATCGAACTCGGCCTTCACGGTCCCGCTGTAGGTGCCCAAGGCCGCCGACATGCTTTCGCCGTAGGTGTCGATGACGTCGTCAATCTTGGCGAATTCCTCGATCGAGGCCTTGGATTCGATCAGTTTGCTGAGGTCGACCTGGATGCCTTGTGCCAGTGGAGCGATCTTGGCGACGATCTGCGACATCGCCTCTTTCCCCGAAGGGGTCTCTTCCAGTTCGATAAGCTTGGCGCCGTCTTCCTTCAGGCTCTTAATGCTGGCGGCGATCACTTCCTTGCGCTCGGGTTGGATTTGCCCCTCTTCCTTGTCGATGATCGAATCCATGGCGGCCAGAATCAGTTCCAGATTGGCGCGCTTCATGTTTTCCGCCAGGGTCAGTTTCTCGTTGGTTTGGGCACTGGTCGCAACGGAGGCGTCGATGCGTGCGCCGACCAGGAAGGCGATGCCCTGCACGCTGGTCAGTGCCAAGGCCGAGACAATCCCGATCAGGATGATTTTATTCCGAATAGTCCAATTCATGTTCGTATCCCCCAAAGACGGCAGGCGTCTTCATCTCCAGTCAAAGTCGTTATGATGAAAAACGAATTTGGCCGATTGCTGAATCCCCAAGCGCAATAAGCTTATATTCATCATCACACAGGTGTGTGCGGATGGAAATTATGCCGAAGGTCATAGGGGCGGGGTGATTTTGCAGGGGGCTGCCGGGAATCGCCTCTGGCGCGCGGGAAGACACGCCATGTTTTCCGCGGGCGCCGAAAATGAAAACACTCCCGCGGATAGACGCCGCGGGAGTGTTTAATACGCTGCGCCGGAACGGATGCTTACCCGCCCCGGACTTCCGCCAGGAAAGCGGTGACCGAGGTCTTCAACTGGGCGGACTGCGTGGACAGGTCGGCGGCGGCGTTCTGAATCTGCCGGGAGACGTTCGCGGTTTCGGAAACGGCGACCGTCACGCCCTGAATATTCGACGAAACGTCACGGGTGCCGGCCGAAGCCTGCTCGACGTTGCGGGCGATCTCGGCTGTTGCGGCGCCTTGCTGTTCGACGGCGGCGGCGACCGAGGCCGTGATTTCGTTCATCCGGCCGATGGTCGTGCTGATGCCGGAGATGGCGGTGGCGGATTCGCGGGTGGCGTTCTGAATGCCGGCGATCTGCTGGCCGATTTCCTCTGTCGCCTTGGCCGTCTGGTTGGCCAAATTCTTGACCTCGGAGGCGACCACGGCGAAGCCCTTGCCGGCATCACCGGCGCGCGCCGCCTCGATGGTGGCGTTGAGGGCCAAAAGGTTGGTCTGCTCCGCGATATCCGTGATCAGATTGACGACCTCGCCAATCCGGTTGGCGGCGTCGGTCAGGCTTTGCACCCGAACCGTGGTCTGCTCGATCTCGCTCACGGCGTCCGATGCGATGCGCGTCGAATCGGAGACCTGGCGGGAAATTTCCTGGATCGACGACGATAGTTCCTCGGCCGCCGAGGCGACCGTCTGGACGTTGGCGGCGGCCTGCTCCGAGGCGGCGGCGACGGTCGATGCCTGACTGCCCGCCTGATCGGCGGCGGCGGCCATGGTTTCGGACGATGCGCTGAGATTGTCGGCGGCGTCACCGACGTGCGAGACCACGCCGCCGACACTGGATTCAAACTGGGCGGCCAGCCGGTTCATGGTTTCCTTGCGCTCGCGCAGGTTGGCGGCTTCCATCTCCTTCTGCCGCGCTTCCAGTTTGGCGGCCTCGTCCAGGCCGGCCCGCAGTTCACCCAGCGCGCGCCCGACCGGGCCGAACTCGTCCTTGCGCGAGGGGGACAGGGACAGGTTGTCCTCGCTGCCGCGGTCGGCGACGATGTCGAGATCGTTCAGAAGCTTGTCGATCGGCTCGCGGATGACCCTGAACAGGTAGAACGCCAGAATGATCGCAACCGCGAGGGCCAGGCCGGCCGCGACGAAGAAGGCGTTGACGATGCCCTTTGTGTCTTCGGTGATCTGGGTCATCTTCCGATTGACGTTGACGGACGTGTCTTTGGCTAATTTCTCAATCTGCGTGTTGATTTGATCGACAGCCCCGGTCATGGCGCCGGCGGCCTTGTCGAAATCGCCCATCAGCTTGTTGCCGCTCTCCGCAGCTCCGGCGATATAGGCCTTGGCCATGGTTTCACCCTGCGTGAAATAGGCGGGCATGGCGGCTTCCGCCGCTTCGATGGCCTTGTGGATGTCGGTCAGTTCAAGGTCCCGCGCGATAACCTTGGCTGCTGCTGCGGCCTTTTCGAACGCGGCACGGTGTTCCTTGGCCAAGTCGAAGCCGTCGTTCAGTCCGTCAAGGCCCCGGGTCGCGGAAATGTCGGTCAACCATTGCTGTACCTGGACGGCATGGAATCGGATGTCCTTCACCAGCAGGTTCAGCGGCACCACCTTGTCCAGGTTGCGCGCCACGTCGTGTTTGGCCTGCTCAAGGATTATCAGCTCCTTGGAAAGTTCGCGGACCTCATATCCGCCGGCGGCGATAAACACGGCGAGGATGCCGAACAGACAGGCGGCCAGCTTTTGACGAATGGTGAGAGACATGAAGGGTTCCTTGGGGTTTTCGCAAATTGAGAAAAGGGGCGGAGGTTGGCGGGGATGACGCAAGAAATGTACCAGAAGCCCGATGGAGGCCACGGCTATGTGACGTTTTGTGTGGGTTATACGGGGCTTGGTGCCGGGTGGATCACCCGCGGCGTGGCATCAAGGCCCAGATGTCGAAATCGAGCACCACGGCGGGATGATCCTTGCCGTCCGCAACCTTCAGCGGAAAATCGGCACAAGGATGGTCCTTGGCCGCGACCACGCGCAGGCGCAGCGCGCCCAGGTCGTCGCGGCCCGGCAGGGCGGCCTTGTCCAGGACTTCCGACCAGGCATAAACCGTGTCGCCCGCGAACGAGGGAGCGACATGCCGTCCGCCGTTGATGGCGGCGATGTGGAAGGCGTTGGCCAGGCCGTTGAAGGACAGGCCCCGGGCCAGGGAAATGATATGCCCGCCGTAGATCAGACGCTTGCCGAACCGGCCGTCTTTTTGCGCGTGCAGGTCGAAATGCACCTTCGCCGTGTTCTGGTAAAGGCGCGTCGCCAGCATGTGTTCCGCTTCTTCCAGGGTCATGCCGTCGACATGGTCGATCTTCTCGCCCACGGCATAGTCGTCCCAGAAATGGGCGCTGCCGGCGGCAATCTCGTCATAGGCGGCAAGGCTGAGGCTGTCCGGCACGGCCAAATCCTCGGCGGCGACGGCGCCGGGCAGGTCTGGCGCTTGGGTAACTGGTGCCGGCGCGGCTTCGTCGCCCTTACGGACCATCACCCAGCGCACATAGGACAGTACTTCCTCGCGGCGTTGATTGGTGCCCGTGGTGCGGACCCAGACGACGCCGGTCTTGCCGTTGGAATTTTCCTTCACGCCGATGACTTCGGACTGGGCGCTCAGCGTGTCGCCCGGATAGACCGGCACTCCGAACCGCCCGTCCGCATAGCCCAGGTTGGCCACGGCGTTGAGCGAGATGTCCGGCACGGTCTTGCCGAACACGATATGGAACACCAGCATGTCGTCCACGGGCATGCCGTCATAGCCCAGCGCCATGGCGAACATGTCCGACGATTGCAGCGCGAAGCGGTTGCCGTAAAGGGCCGTGTAAAGCGCGATTTCGCCCTCGGTCACCGTGCGCGGCGTGGCGTGGCGGAGGACCTGACCGGGGACGAAATCCTCGAAGAAATTGCCCCGGTTTGTCTTGTCGCTCATGGCCTGTGGTGTTCCGGTCGAATGGGTTGGAGGAAGGTTATTCGGCGGCCTGGGCGGCCTGTTCCATCTTAGCGATGGCGTCGGCCATGGCGACCATCTGCTTGGCGCCCTCGACGTGCAGGTTTTCGATCAGCTTGCCGTCGACCAGCACCACGCCCTTGCCTTCCTTTTCGGCCTCGGCATGGGCCTCGATGATCCGCTTGGACCAGGCGATTTCGTCTTCCGAGGGCGAGAACGCCTCGTTGGCCATGGCGATGGTCTTGGGGTGGATCAGGGTCTTGCCGTCCATGCCCAGTTCGCGGCCCTGGCGGCAGGACGCCATGAAGCCCGCGTCGTCGGCCAGGTCCAGATGCACGCCGTCCAGAATCGCGATCTTGGCCGCGCGGGCGGCCAGCAGGCACAGGCCCAGAGAGGTGATGAAGGGAATGCGGTCCGGCGTGTGCTGGGCGCGCAGATCCTTGGCCAGGTCCGACGTGCCCATCACCAGGCATTGCAGGCGCGGACTGGAAAAGGCGATCTCCTCGGCGTGCAGCATGCCGAGCGGCGTTTCCATCATGGCCCAGATCGGCAGGTCGGCGGGCGCGCCGGCGGCGTCCAGGATGGCGATCGCCTGATCGACCATGGCCTTGCTTTCGACCTTGGGCAGCAGCACCGCATGGGCGCCCATCTTGGCGGCGGCCTTCAGGTCGTCCTCGCCCCACGGGCCGTCGAGCCCGTTGGTCCGCACGATCAGCTCGCGCGCCCCGTAGCCGCCTTCCTTGATGGCCGCCGTGATCTGGTCGCGGGCGGTCTGCTTGGCGTCGGGGGCGACGGCGTCCTCCATGTCCAGGATCAGGCCGTCGGCGGCCAGCGTGCGGCCCTTTTCCAGGGCGCGGGCGTTGGAGCCGGGCATGTACAGAACGGAACGACGGGGCCGAATGGTGAGGGCCATCTGAAAGCTCTCCTTGGGGCAATGAATTGGGTTGGAAATTCGGTGATTATATTGCGCCGCACACTAGCAACTGGACGGCGCTGGTGGCAAGCTTCGGCGCATGTCCGTCTTGTCCTTCCATTCGCGGGTTTCCCGCGGCTACGTGGGCAACAGCGCCGTCGTCCCGGCGCTGCAGGCCCTTGGCCGCGACGTCGTCCCGGTGGACACGGTGGTGCTGTCCAACCACCCGGGCCACCGTACGGTGACCGGCCGACGGGTGCCCGCCGAAGAGGTTCGGGCATTGGCCGACGCGGTCCTGGGGCTGTCCGGTGCCCCCGCCTTTCGTGCGGTGATGACGGGCTACATGGCCGGGATCGATACGGCCCGGGCGGCGCTCGGCGTCGTCGACCGGGTCAAGGCGGCGCGGGCCGGCGCGATCTATGTCTGCGATCCGATCCTCGGCGACCGGGACGAAGGCATTTACGTGGACGACGCCCTGCTGCCGTTCTTCCGGGGCGAGGCCCTGCCGCGCGCCGACCTGGCCCTGCCCAACGCGTTCGAGCTGGAACAGCTGACCGGCGACCGGGTGGTCGATGTCGGCACGGCGGTGGCCGCCGCCCATGCGCTGCGGGCGCGCGGTACGGGGGCGGTCGTCGTGACGTCCGTGCCCGACCATCCGGACCCGGACCTGGGCGGCCTGCTGATCGGCACCTTGGCCGTCGACGACGAAGGCGAATGGCTGATCGAGGCGCCGAAACTGACCCGTCGGGCGAAAGGGGCGGGTGACGTGTTCGCGGGTCTGATCATCGGGCATCTGCTCGCCGGCATGGCGTTGCGCGACGCGGCGGCGCGGGCCACGGCCTCGGTCCACGGCTTGCTCGAAGCCGCCGACGAGGACGACCTGGACCTGCCGGTGATCCGCCGCCGCGATCTGTTGACGCAACCGGAACGAACCTTCAAACCGCAAGCCGTGCGCTGACCCGAAATGGTCACAGAGGTGCTCTTGACAGGCCAGCGTCGGTTTAGTATTTAACCAATGCGTTAAATAAAGAAAGACCGATACGACATGACCGCGGACGCCCTCAGCGAGACCTTCCAGGCCCTGGCCGACCCGACCCGCCGGGCGATCCTGGCGCGGCTGGCGCGGGGCGAGGCCTCGGTGTCGGAACTCAGCGCGCCGTTCGACATGTCCCTGCCCGCGGTGTCCCGTCATCTGAAGGTGCTGGAGCGCGCCGGCCTGATCGAGCGCGGCCGCCAGGCGCAATGGCGGCCCTGCCGCCTGAACGGCGAGGGATTGAAGCCGGTCTTTGATTGGGTCGAGGAATACCGCCGCTTCTGGGAGCAGAGTTTCGATCGCCTGGAGGCCTATCTGGAAGAAATTCAAAGCAAGGATACAAGCAATGAACAGCACTAGCGCCGGGGCGAACCCGGTCTTCAAGACCAGCCACCGCGCCAGGGCGCCGCGCGACCTTGTGTGGCGTGTGTGGACCGAGGGCGAACACCTGGTGCGCTGGTGGGGCCCCACCGGCTGCACGGTGGGACAGTGCGATCTCGATTTCCGGGTCGACGGCACCTTCCACTATCAGCTGATGTTTCCCAACGGCATGGAGGTATGGGGCAAGTTCGTGTTCCGTGAGATCGCCGCGCCGGAACGCCTGGAGTTTCTCAACGGGTTTTCCAATCCGCAGGGCGAGTTCGCGGCGTCCCCGTTTCCCGGTGATTGGCCCCGCCAAATGCGGACCGTCATCACGTTCGAGGATCTGGGCGATGAGACGGAAATTTCCCTGACGTCCGAACCCTACAACGCGACGGAGGCCCAGCAGGCCACCTTCGCCGCCACCATGCCGTCCATGGTCGGCGGCTGGGCCGGCACCTTCGCCCGCCTGGACGATCACCTGAACAGCCAAGCCAACTGACCGATATCGACCCAAGGGAGGAATACCCCATGGATACCGCCGCCCAACCCGACCTGGACCAGCCGCAGACGACCCTGTTTCTGACCCGCACCTTCGCGGCACCCCGCGCCTTGTTGTTCAAGCTGTGGACCCAGCCGGAACACATCGTCAGATGGTGGGGCTGCGCCGAAACGGGCAGCGTCGATTTCACCAGCGACCTTCGGGTCGGCGGTGAATTCACCGCCGTCATGCAACTCGCCAACGGCCACACGCACCGCATCACCGGCGTCTATTGCAAGATCGAGGAACCGGCGCGCCTGGTCTTCACCTGGGCGTGGGAGAACACGGACGGGTTTCAGGGCGGCGAGACCCTGGTCACCGTCACGTTCGAGGAAAAGGACGGGCAGACCGAATTGACCCTGCGCCACGAATCCTTCGCCACCGAGGACGCCTGCGCCGCGCACGGCCAGGGTTGGGGTGCGAGCCTCGATCGCCTGGGCGAGATCATCGCGACCCTCTGAGCCATGGCGACCGTCCATTTCACCAGCCAGCTTGAACGCTTCCTGCCGGCGCCGACGGTGGAAGCCCCCGGCGCCACGTTGGGCGAGGTGCTGGCCGCGGTGTTCGAGCGGAACCCGCAACTGCGCGGCTACATCCTGGATGACCAGGGCGCGGTGCGCCGCCACGTCGCCGTGTTCGTCGGCGGGCGGCCGCTCCATGACCGCACCGATCTGGCCGTCCCGGTCGGTGAGAACGAGAAAATCCACGTGCTGCAGGCTCTGTCCGGCGGCTGACAGTCATAGGAAGAAGGCAAGCATGAGCGACAAGCTGTACATCTCGACCCGCAAGGGCCTGTTCGAACTCGACCGCCTGCGGCGCGGCTGGAAAATCGCGGGCGTCCATTTTCTCGGTGATCCCATTTCCGCCGTCCTGCATATCGACGGCCATACCCTGGCCGCCCCCGACCTCGGCCATTTCGGGCCCAAGCTGTGGCGCCAGGACAAGAAGGGCAAATGGGCGGAAATGACCATGCCCACCTTCCCGGAAAAGCCAAAGGGACGGAAGGACGATCCGCATCCCTGGACGCTGGGCCGCATCTGGAACTTCACGCCGGGTGGCAGGAAGGGACGGCTCTATGCCGGCACCATGCCGGGGGCGCTGTTCCGTTCCGACGACCTGGGCCAGACCTGGTCCCTGAACGAGGGCCTGTGGCTGCATCCCGACCGGGTGAAGTGGTTCGGCGTCGCGGGTGGTGAGATGCCGGGTATTTCCACCGCCATCGTCGACCCGAAGGACGCGAAGCACATCGTCGTCGGCGTGTCGACGGGCGGCGTCTGGGCGACCCATGACGAGGGCAAGACCTGGGCCGTCATCAACAAGGGCATGATCAACGAATACATGCCGCCGGACCAGCAGGGCGATTCCATCACCCAGGACATCCATCAACTGGCCCATTGCCCCGCAAGTTCCGTCATCTGGTGCCAGCACCACAGCGGCATCTTCCGGTCGGAAGATTTCGGTGAGAACTGGGTGCTGCTCGACAAGGCCAAGCCGTCGGGCTTCGGCTTCGCCGTCGCGGCCCATCCGACCGACCCCAAGACCGCCTGGTTCGTGCCGGCGGAAAAGGACGAGCGCCGTATCCCCGTGGGCGCGAAGGTCGTCGTCAGCCGCACCCGCGACGGCGGCAAGTCGTTCCAGGTTCTGTCAAAGGGCCTGCCCGGCAAGAACGCCTATGATCTGGTCTACCGCCACGGCCTCGCCGTCGACGAAACGGGCGAACGCCTGGCCTTCGGCTCGACCTCGGGCGGGCTGTGGATATCGGAGGACGCGGGCAATAGCTGGCAGGCGCTGGATGCGCGCCTACCGCCGATCGCGGCTGTGAAATTCGCCTGATCCCCGGGCCGCGTGGTTACCCGCTGTTGCGCAGGCCCGCCGAAATGCCGTTGATGGAGAGAAGCAGGCCGCGCAGTACTTTGGGGTCGTCGGTGCCGCCCCGATGGGCGCGCAGCAGGTCGACCTGCAGGTGGTTCAACGGGTCGATGTAGGGAAAGCGGTTTTCGATGGACCGGGCGAGAAGCGCATTGCCAGCGAGCAGGCGGTCGTTACCGGTGATCTCGAACAGCGCCGTGATGGTCGCGATGCGTTCCTCGCGGATGCGGTTAAAAATGGTATCGCGCAGGGTCTTGTCCGACAGCAGGTCCGCATAGCGCGAGGCAACCGCCATGTTCGACTTGGCTAGCACCATGTCCATGTTCGACAGCAATGTGGAAAAAAACGGCCAGTCGCGGTGCATTTGGCGCAAAAGGGCAAGGGCGTCGTCGCCCGCTTCGTCCCGCCAGGCCTGAACGGCCGATCCGAACCCGTACCATCCCGGCAGCATGATCCGGCATTGCGACCAACTGAACACCCAGGGGATGGCGCGCAGGTCGGTGATTTTCCCGGACGCCTTGCGCGCCGCCGGTCGCGATCCGATGTTCAGGGTCGAAATCTCGTCGATGACGGTCGCGGCGCGGAAGTATTCGTTGAACCCGGGCGTCTCGAACACCAGGTCGCGGTAGGCGCGGAAAGCCAGATCCGACAACTGGTCCATGGCGTCGGTGAACGCCTCGGACACCGGACCGTCGGACGGATGCAGCAGCGATGCCTCAAGGGTCGCCGCGACGTGAATTTCCAGATTGCGGCGGCCGACCTCCGGGTTGGTGTATTTGGACGAGATGATCTCGCCCTGTTCGGTCAGGCGGATCTGGCCGTCGACGGCGCCGGCCGGTTGCGCCAGGATAGCGTCGAAGCTGGGACCGCCGCCGCGCCCGACGGACCCGCCCCGGCCATGGAACAGGCGCAGCTTGACGCCGTGGCGCCGGCACAGATCAACCAGGCCCGTCTCGGCCTTGTACAACTCCCACCCCGAAGTGACGTAGCCGCCGTCCTTGTTGCTGTCGGAATAGCCCAGCATGATTTCCTGCAGCCCGTCGCGGCTATCGACCAGGCGGCGATAGGTGGGCGTTGACAGCAGGGCGTCCATGATTTCGACCGAACGGCGCAGATCGTCGATGGTTTCGAACAAAGGCACCAGGTTGAGGCTGCTCTGTCCCGTTTCGTCGATCAGCCCGGCTTCCTTCAACAGGACCGCCAGGCACAGAATGTCGGAGGCTTCCCGGGTGTTGGACACGATGGCGGTGCGGATGGCGTCTGCGCCGTACCTGTCCAATCCGTCGCGGGCCGTCCGCAGGACGGCCAGTTCCTTCGCCGTCGTTTCGGAATAGGCGTGGCGCGGGACGATCAGGGGGCGCCGGTTCAGCAGTTCGGCGCCCAGCAGGTCGCGCCGCGCCTGCTCGTCCATGTCCAGGTAGCCGGTGCCTGGTTCGGCCGCGTCCAGCAGTTCCGCCAGGGTTGCGTTGTGGACGTCCGACCCCTGCCGCAGGTCAAGGCGGGCAAGGTGGAATCCGAAACAGTCGACCGCCCGGCGCAGATGGCGCAGCCGGCCTTTCGTCAAGGCGAGGGAACCGTTCTGCGCCAGGGAGTCGTGAAGAATCCGAAGGTCGTCGCCCAACTCGCGGGCGTTGCCGTAGGGTGCGGCCTCGCCCAGCGGTGCGCGCGCCGGGGCGGTTCCGTTCAGGTTCTGTTGCGTTGCGGCCAGGCGGGCGTAAATGCGGCTAAGGGCGCGCCGGTAGGGCTCCGCATTGCGGTGCGGCGAGGTGTCCGGCGACCCGGCGGCAAAGTCCGCAAGGGCCGGCGACACGTCCACGATCAACGAGGACAAGGGAAGTTCTTGCCCGAGCTTGTGAACCTCCTGCAGGTAGAAGGTCAGCGCCTTCTCGCTGTGCCGGCGCAGGGTGCCCCGCAGCACCTCGGCATCGACGAAGGGATTGCCGTCCCGATCGCCGCCGATCCAACTACCGATCATCAGGAACGACGGCAGGGCCGTCGTATCCGTATCGGCGCCGGCCGCGGCCAGACGGTCCTCGACCTCCGCGAACAGGCGCGGCAGTTCGGTGAAGAAAGTGTGGTCGAAGTAGGTCAGGCCGTTGGTGACTTCGTCCATGACGTCCAGGCGCGTCTGGCGAAGCAGGTTGGTTTGCCACAGAACCAGAACGGCTCGGGCCAGACGGTCCTCGATCTCCTGGTGTTCATCGGGCATCAGGTCGGTGCGCTCGCGCCGTGCGATCAGGTCGGCGATGGCGATCTCGCGGTGCATCATGCTTTGCCGACGTACTTCGGTCGGGTGTGCCGTCAACACGGGGCTGATCTGGGCGCTGTTGAAGAAGGCTTGCACCGCCGCCGGGGAAAGGCCGGCGCCGAAGGCCCGGTCCAAAGCGTCGGCGATGGTTCCTCGCCGGGGCTTCGATCCGGCGATGGCGTGGTGGCGGGTGCGCCGCACGTGGTGGTGGTCCTCGGCGATGTTCGCCAGGTGGGAAAAATAACTGAAGGCGCGGATGACCTGGACCGCCAGTGCGGGGTCAAGGGCGCGGAGGATGTCCTCGAGCGCCTGCCGCGCCGACAGGTCGTCCTCGCGGTGGAACTGCACGGACATGCGGCGGATGGTTTCGATCAGTTCGAACACCCCGTCGCCTTGCTGCGCCTTCACGGTTTCTCCAAGCAGCCGGCCGAGCAGCCGGATGTCTTCGATCAGCGGCTGATCTTTCGCGATGTCCTCGGCTTCCGCCGTCAAGTCGATGCCTGCCGTCATGACCATCTCCGTGTCGCCGTTGGTGGATTGAGACCGATCAGAGGACGCCGCCCGGTCAAGGCGCGATCATAGCGGTTTTGAGTGAACCGGAAAGCGGCGACAAGATGCCCGTCGCCATTGCCGCTTAAGTGACCCGGAAGTGGCCCATCATCCCGGACTTCTGATGTTCCAGGATGTGGCAGTGGAGCATCCAGTCCCCCGGGTTGTCGGCGACGAAGGCGATCTCGACCTCGCCGTCCACGGTCAGCAGCACCGTGTCCTGCCAGGGCCGGTCCGGGTCCGGTTTGCCGTTGCGCGTCAGCACGCGGAAGGTATGGCCGTGCAGGTGGATGGGGTGGGCGAAGGCGGTGTCGTTGCGGATCGCCAGGATCACGCTTTCGCCCTTCTTGAAGGTGAACATGGGATGACTCGGCTCGCCGTACTTCATGGGCGGGTGGACGACCCCGTTGAAGGACCAGAACATGCCGTGGCCGCGCGCCAGTTCCCGGCCCGTCAATGTCTCGCCCTTGTAGATCGCGGTTTGCAGTCCGCCCATCGCGCCCCCTTCCATGACCAGTTCCAGGCGCGTCGCCGTGTCCAGGTCCGGTTCGGAAATCGGATTGTCGGCCCAGGCCTCGGGCGTTCCGCGCGCCGGGGCCGGGGTTGCCGGGACGGGGCCATAGGCCAGGTCGGCCAGGCGGTAGCGGATACCCTCGGGTGAATTGTCGATCACGGTGAAACGCTCGCCGGCCTTGCCCGTCATGTCGATGATCAGGTCGGCGCGGCCGCCCGGCGCGATGATCAACTGGCCTTCGTCGAATTGCCGGGGCGGCACGGGATGGCCGTCGATGGCGGCCAGCCAGGGCCGGTGGCCGGTGAAGATCAGGCGGAAGATGCGCGCATTGGCGACATTGACGATGCGCAGGCGGATGCGCTCGCCCGGCGTCACGGCCACGTCCTCGGCGATCTGGCCGTTGACGGTCACCGTATTGCCGAACCGTCCGCCGTGGATCATGTCGTGGAACGGCCGGTCGAACGACGCGATGGCGGCGTCCTTGGTCAGGCGCCAGTCGTCGATCACCCATAGCACGTCGCGGTCGACTTCGGGCGGCGCGGGCTCGTCGACGATCAGCGCCCCGGCCAGGCCCATGGCGACCTGTTCCGACGAATTGAAATGCGGGTGATACCAATAGGTCCCGGCGTCGAAGGCGTCGAATTCGTAGGTAAAGGACTTGCCGGGCGCGATCGGGTCCTGGGTCAGATAGGGGACGCCGTCCATGGCGTTGGCCAGGCGGATGCCGTGCCAATGGACCGTGGTCGGCTGTTCCAGCGCGTTTTCGACATGCACGCGCAGGCGCTCGCCCTGCATCGCGCGGATCACGGGGCCCGGGGTTCGCCCGTCATAGGCCCAGACCGCCGTCTCCGGGCCGTTCGGGCCGACCAGCCGCGCCGCCGCCGGCGCCGCCCGCAGGCGGAATTCGCGGATGTTGCCCTTGGCGCGGGCGAGCGGCGGCAGGGTGACGGAAACCAGGGCCGCGCCGGCGGCGGCGCCGATGCCGGCCAGCGCCCGGCGGCGCGTCACCGGCCGGCCGGTCATTTGGCTGCGGGGGCGGCGGGCCGCTCGCGCAGACCCGTTTCCTTTTGGGATTCGATCTGGCGGGCGGTCCAGGTGGTCTTGAAATAGGCGATCAGGGCCCAGATTTCCTGGTCCGTGAGGCGCCCGCCCTGGGCCTTGGCATAGGGGGTGTCGTGAATCTGCGTGGTCTTGCCCGCCTTGACCCGCTGGCCGGTGGCGATGGCGTCGAACAGATGGCGGTCGGACAGGTGCCAGGTGGTGCCGTCGGCGGACAGTGGGATGCCGGCCTGCTTGGGCGAGGCAACCTCCCACGACGGCTTGCCCTTCAGCTTGACCCCGTGGCAGGCCATGCAGTTCTGCTGATAGGTCAGCTGTCCCAGGTCCACCTGCTTGCGGTTCTGCGCGTCGGCCAGGCTGATTTCGGCCGGGCGCTGAGTGGCGATATAACCGATGATGGCGACGCAAAGGACGATCACGCCCAGGCCAACCCATTGGCCGATGCGGCTGTGTCGGGGGGCGGTCCCCTGCGTCGCCTGTGTCGTCATCGGGTCAGGCCGCCTTGCGCATGTAGGAGCGGATCAGCTCCTCGGCGATCTGCACCGTGTTCAACGCCGCTCCCTTGCGCAGGTTGTCGGAGACAACCCACATGGACAGGCCGTGTTCGACGGTCGGATCCTTGCGCAGGCGCGACACGTAGACGGCATCCTCGCCGGCGCATTCGATCGGCGTGACGTAGCCTTCATCCGCCTGGTGGTCGACGACCGACACGCCGGGCGCCTTGCGCAGGGCACGGCGCGCTTCTTCCACGCTGACCGGATATTCGAACTCGACGTTGACCGCTTCCGAATGGCCGATGAACACGGGCACGCGCACGCAGGTCGCGTGGACCTGGATGTCGGGATCGAGGATCTTCTTGGTTTCGACCACCATCTTCCATTCCTCCTTGGTCGATCCGTCGTCCATGAACACATCGATATGGGGGATGCAGTTGAAGGCAATCTGCTTGGTGAACTTTTCCTGGTACTTGTGGAACGGTTCGTTGGAATAGATGCCGCGCGTCTGGTTGAACAGTTCGTCCATGCCCGCCTTGCCGGCGCCAGACACGGACTGATAGGTCGACACCACCACCCGCTTGATCGGCTGCAGGTCGTGCAGCGGCTTCAGCGCCACGACCATCTGGATGGTCGAGCAGTTGGGATTGGCGATGATGTTGCGCTTGGCATAGCCGGCGAGGGCGCCCGGATTGACTTCCGGCACCACCAGCGGCACGTCCGGGTCCATGCGGAAGTGGCTGGTGTTGTCGACGACCACGGCGCCGGCGGCGGCGGCGATCGGTGAATACTTGGCCGAAACCTTGGCGCCCGGGCTGGACAGCACGATGTCGGTGCCCTTGAAATCGTAGGTTTCGAGATTCTGCACCTTGAGGACCTCGTCCTCGCCATAGGAAATCTCGCGGCCGACCGACCGTGCGGAGGCCAGCGCCACGACCTCGTCGGCGGGGAATTCCCGTTCGGCCATGATTTGCAGAACTTCACGGCCCACGTTGCCCGTGGCGCCGACGACGGCAACTTTGTAACCCATGATCTTAAATCTCCTTACGTCCCTGGGGCCCTTGGATCAGACATCCCGGGCGGGACGATGCGCGTATCATAACGCAAACGGCCCGCGGGGTGTATCCGCGGGCCGTTTGCAAATATCGCACAAGCAATCGGTCCCGCGTCACCTCGTGGTGGCGGTTTTAATCTTCCCTTTAATGGTGGGAAGCGGGGCCAGGGTTGCGTCATGCATGTTCATGGCGGCTGACATACTCCCAAGGGGTCCGCGACGCAAGAAAAAACCGGGAATATCCCGCTAATCCGTGTGTCCGCCCTGGGGCGTGAAGGCGGTCGGCAGGTCCATGCGCACGGTGGTGCCTTCGCCCGGGACGCTCATGATCGACACGTCGCCGCGCAGCATTTCAACCAGGCGCTTGACGATCGACAGGCCCAGGCCCGTGCCCTTTTCCTTGCGCACATAGCTGTTGCCCGTGCCGTCATAGGGGTTGAACACGGTCTCGATCATCTCCGGCGGCATGCCGATGCCCGTATCGGCGACCGTCAGGGTGAACCGCTCGTGCCCGGACATCTCGGCGGTGACGGTGATGCGCCCGCCGTCGGGCGTCGCCTTGACCGCGTTGGACAGCAGGTTCAGCAGCACCTGGCGCAGGAAGGTCTCGTCCAACTGGACATTGGGAAAATCGTCTGGCACCAGGTTTTCGATGGTCAGGCGCTGGGCCCCGTCCGTGCGCTGAATCAGGTCGATGCAGGTCGCGGCGCAGGCGTGCAGGTTCATGGTGACCAGGCGGAATTCGGTCTTGCCCGCCTCGATCCGCGACAGGTCGAGAAGATCGTTGATGATGTTCAGCAGCAGCTCGGCACTGCTTTGGATGTCTCCGGCATATTCCCGGTAGCGCGCGGTGTCGTCGAACTTGGTGTGAACCATCATTTCGGCGAAGCCCATGATCGCGTTCAGCGGCGTGCGCAGTTCGTGGCTCATGTTGGCGAGGAAGTCCGATTTTACCGCGTTGGCGTTCTCGGCCTGGGCCTTGGCCTCGCGCAGCTCCTCGGCGGCGCGGGCGCGCTCCGTCACGTCGTTGAAGATGGAGACCACGCCGCCGTCGGGCAGCAACCCCCGGTGGACGTCGAATGTCCGCCCGCCCGCCCGGTGGATGACTTCGTTCGGGGCGGGGGGGCCGTTCTCCCAGATTTCCCGGTAGCGGGCGCGGGCCAGTTCTTCCGGGTCGCCCTCGCCAAGATTGCCGAGGCGGGCGGAGCTGATCAGGGTTTCAAGGGTGTGCATGCCCTCGTGGGCGTCTTTCGCGTCAAGGCCGGCCAATTCCAGGAACTTGTCGTTCCAGGCGATGATTCGATGGTCCCCGTCCATCACGCAAGCCGGCTGATCCAGGGTTTCGAACAGGGTTTTCAGGATCGCGGATTTGTTGGCCAGTTCCTGTTCGATGACCGTTTGCTGGTCGATGTTGCGCGACGTGGCGATCTGAATGCCGTCGTCCCGCCAGAACCGCTTGCGGGTTCGGAACATGCGGGGCAGGACGGCGATTTCCTCGGGCGCGCCGCGGTCGCGGTTGTTGCGGATCGTACGCAGCCGCTTGGCCGCAAGGTCCTTCGGGTCGCCGTCGCCGTAGTAGCCGCGCCGCGCCAATTGCTCCAGCACTTCGGACTGGGGCATGCCGATGCGCAAGGTCAAGGGAGGATCGCCGGCAATCTCGGTAAAGGCCTTGTTCCAGGCGACGAGCCTGTCGTCCGCGTCATAGACGCGGATCGACGTGTCGATGCTGTCGACAATGGCTTGCCAGTCCAGTCCGGCGTCGCTAAGCGCGCCACGGCCATCCGGCGGAGCTTCCATGCCTTCTGAATCCCGCATGCTCAACCCTTCGGCTGCGGCGCGCCCAGGGGTGGGGCGCGCCGGTGCCGAATTCTCATAAGGGTGTAACCTAGGCGGCGACGTATTGTGAAGCTGTGACGTAGGACACTATTCCGGCGGCAGCCGTCAGGCGGCCAGCTTGTCCAGTTCCTTGGTCACGCTGTCGCCCATCTGGGTGGTCGAGATCCTGGTCATCCCGGCTTCCAGGATGTCGGCGGTACGCAGGCCTGCGTCGAGCACGTTCTTGCAGGCCTGTTCGATCAGGTCCGCATCCTCGCCCATGTCGAAGGAATACTTCAGGCACATGGCGAAGGACTGAATCATGGCCAACGGATTGGCGATGCCCTGGCCGGCGATGTCGGGGGCGGAGCCGTGCACGGGTTCGTACAGGGCCTTGCGCCGTCCGTCACTGTCGGCCGCACCCAACGAGGCCGACGGCAGCATGCCGAGCGATCCCGTCAACATGGCGGCGCAATCGGACAGGATGTCGCCGAACAGGTTGTCGGTGACGATCACGTCGAACTGCTTGGGCTGGCGGACCAGCTGCATGGCGCAGTTGTCGGCGTACATGTGGTGCAGTTCGATGTCCGGGAAGTCGGCGCCGACTTCGGTGGCGATGGCGCGCCACAGCACGCCGGTTTCCATCACGTTGGCCTTTTCCACGGAATGCAGCTTGCCCGACCGCTTGCCCGCCAGCTCGAAGGCAAGGCGGCAGACGCGTTCGATCTCGGCTTCGGAATAGACCTGGGTATCGACCGCCTTGCGGCTGCCGTCGGCCAGGGTTTCGATGCCGCGCGGCTTGCCGAAGTAGACGCCGCCGGTCAGTTCGCGGACGATCAGCATGTCCAGGCCCGATACCAGATCTTCCTTCAGGCTGGACGCCTTGGCCATGGCCGGAAGGACCGTGGCCGGGCGCAGGTTGGCGTAAAGGTCCATTTCCTTGCGCAGGGTCAGCAGGCCCATTTCCGGGCGCAGGTCGCGCGCCACGTTGTCCCACTTGGGGCCGCCGACCGCACCCAGCAGCACGGCGTCCACGCCCATGGCGTCGGCCAGGGTGTTGTCGCCCAGCGGTTGACCGTATTTGTCGATGGCGGCGCCGCCGACCACGTCCTCCGTCACGTCGAACGAGACGTGGCGGCGCTTGTCCATCCAATCGATGATGGTCTGGACCTGTTTCATCACTTCGGGGCCGATGCCGTCGCCGGGCAGCATCAGCAGTTTTTTGTTGGCAGCCATGGGCTGGTTTCCTCGTCTTTGATTTTGTCGTGTGGCTTAGCTGACGGTCGCGGCACCCGCGATCCAGGGCTGTGCGGCCTCGCGGGTTTCCTCGAAGCTGTCGATCTTCTTCACCTTCTGTTCGGTCAGGCCGATGTCGTCCAGGCCGTTGATCAGGCAATGCTTCCTGAAGGGGTCGATGTCGAACGAGATCTGGCCGCCGTCGGGCCCGGAGATGGTCTGGTTCTCAAGGTCGATGGTCAGGGTCGCGTTGGCCCCCCGGTCGGCGTCGTCCATCAGCTTATCCAGGTTCTCCTTGGATACCTTGATCAGCAGCATGCCGTTCTTGAAGCTGTTGTTGTAGAAGATGTCGGCGAAGGATGTGGAGATCACGCATTTGATGCCGAAATCCTTGAGCGCCCAGGGGGCATGCTCGCGCGACGAGCCGCAGCCGAAGTTGTCGCCGGCGACGATGATTTCCGCGTTCCGGTAGGCCGGCTTGTTGAGCACGAAATCCGGGTTCTCGTTGCCGTCGGCGTCATAGCGCATTTCGTGGAACAGGTGCTTGCCCAGGCCCTCGCGCTTGATGGTCTTCAGGAACTGCTTGGGAATGACCATGTCGGTGTCGATGTTGATCATGTCCATGGGTGCCGCGACACCCGTCAGCTTGGTGAACTTTTCCATTTGAACGATTCCTTCTGCGAACGGGGGTCAGAGCTTGCGCACGTCGGCCAGATGGCCGGTGACGGCGGCGGCTGCGGCCATCGCGGGGCTGACCAGATGGGTGCGCGCGCCGGCGCCCTGGCGGCCCTTGAAGTTGCGGTTCGACGTGGAGGCGCAACGCATGCCCGCGGGCACCCTGTCCTCGTTCATGGCCAGACACATGGAACAGCCCGGTTCACGCCATTCGAAGCCGGCTTCCAGAAGGATCTTGTCCAGGCCTTCCTGTTCCGCCTGTTCCTTGACCAGGCCCGATCCGGGAACGATCAGGGCCGTCACATGGTCGGCGACCTTGCGGCCCTTGGCGACCTCGGCGACGGCGCGGATGTCCTCGATCCGCCCGTTGGTGCAGGACCCCACGAACATGTAGTCGATCTTGATGTCTTCCATGCGCGTGCCCGGTTCCAGGCCCATGTAGTTGAGCGCCATCTTGACCGATTCCTGCTTGTCCGGATTGGCGAAGTCGCCGGGGCCGGGAACGACGGCGGAAATCGGCACGACGTCTTCCGGGCTGGTCCCCCAGGTGACCTGCGGTTCGATATGGGACGCATCCATCGTCACTTCTTTCTGATAGGTCGCGCCCTCATCCGACGGCAGCGTCTTCCAATAGGCGACGGCGGCTTCCCAATTGGCGCCCTTGGGCGACATGGGACGGCCCTTCAGATATTCGAAGGTGGTTTCATCCGGCGCGATCAGGCCGGCGCGCGCACCGCCCTCGATGGTCATGTTGGACACGGTCATGCGGCCTTCCATGGACAGGTCGCGGATCGCCTTGCCGGCGTATTCGATGACGTGGCCGGTGCCGCCGGCGGTGCCGATCTTGCCGATGATCGCCAGGATCAGATCCTTGGCGGTGCAGCCGAAGGGCAGGTCGCCGTCGACCGTGATGCGCATGTTCTTCAACGGCGATTGCAGCAGGGTCTGGGTCGCCATCACGTGTTCGACCTCGGACGTGCCGATGCCGAAGGCGAGCGCGCCGAAGGCGCCGTGGGTCGCCGTGTGGCTGTCGCCGCAGACGATCGTGGTGCCGGGCAGGGTGAAGCCCTGTTCCGGGCCGATCACGTGCACGATGCCTTGGCGGACATCACCCATGTCGAACAAAGGCACGCCGAATTCCGCGCAGTTCTTGGTCAGCATTTCCAGCTGTAGCGCCGATTCCGGATTGTCGATGGTTTCGCCCCGCTTGGTCGGGACGTTGTGATCGGCGACGGCGAGCGTCAGATCCGGGCGGCGGACCTTGCGGCCGGCGTTACGCAGACCTTCGAAAGCCTGGGGGCTGGTGACCTCGTGGGTCAGGTGCCGGTCGATGTACAGCAGGCAGGTGCCGTCTTCCTGTATTTCGACCAGATGGCTGTCCCAGATCTTCTCGAACAGCGTTTTCGGTTGTGCCATGGGTGTTTATCCTCCGACGTGTGCACGAACGCCGGCCCCCGACGGCGCTGCGGTTCCTTAGGTCATCTATATATGGCGCGCCGGCCCGGCCGCAACAAACCGGGTCCCGCGTGCCAACCTTGGAAAAATCCCTTGGGGGTATCCCCCGGGGACCTATTCCTCGGCCTGGGCTTCCTGATCGGCGGACTTTTTCTTGCCGCCTTTTTTAGTCGACGCTTCGTCGCGGTTGGCCTTGGCTTCGCGCGCGGCCTTCTTTTCTTCCTGCGACACCTTGCCCGAGAACCCGTCGGTCTTTTCCGCGATACGCGCGGCCTTGCCGGTCAGGCCCCTGAGATAGTACAGCTTGGCCCGGCGGACGTCACCACGGCGCACGACCTCGACCGAGTCGACGTTCGGGGAATACACCGGGAACACGCGTTCCACGCCTTCGCCGTAGCTCAGCTTGCGCACGGTGAACGCCGAGTTGACGCCGGCGTTCTTGCGCGCGATGCACACGCCTTCGAAGGCCTGCAAACGGGTCCGTTCGCCTTCGACGACGCGGACGTTGACGCGGATCGTGTCGCCCGGGGCGAACTTCGGCATTTCCTTGTCGCCGGTCAGGCGGGCAATCTGTTCCTGATCCAGTTGTTCAATCATGTTCATGGTTCAAACCTTTCCTTACAAACGCTCTGCCGTCGCCGGCAATTCCTAGGTCCGCTCGTGCGCCGCCCAAAGATCGGGCCGCCGGTCGCGGGTGATTTCCTCCGCCTGGCGCTGGCGCCAGGCTGCTATTTTTTCGTGGTGCCCGGAGACCAGAACCTCCGGCACCTTGCGGCCCTGCCATTCCTGGGGCCGCGTGTAGTGGGGATACTCCAGCAATCCCCGCTCGAAACTCTCTTCCTCCAGCGATGCGTCCTTGCCCATCACGCCCGGCAACAGACGAAGGCAGGCATCCAACACCACCAGGGCCGCCGGCTCGCCCCCCGACAGGACGAAATCGCCGAGCGATATCTCTTCCGCGTCCTGGGCTTCCAGCACCCGCTGGTCGACGCCCTCGAACCGACCGCACAGCAGGATCACCCCAGGTCCCGCCGCCAATTCCGCCACCCGTTTCTGGCCCAACGGCCGGCCCCGGGGGGTCAGATAGACGAACGGCAGATCCGCGGCACCTTCCCGGGCGCTCCGGACGGCGCCGTCGACCACGTCGGGCCGCATCACCATGCCGGGGCCGCCGCCAAAGGGGGCATCGTCCACGGAGCGGTGTTTATCGCTTGCAAAGTCGCGAATGTCCACCGTTTCCAGGGCCCAGATGCCCTTTTCAAGCGCCGTTCCGGCAAGCGAGCAGCCAAGCGGTCCCGGGAACATTTCCGGGAAGATCGTCAGTACCTTGGCCGTCCAACCGCTCATTACGCGTCCTGCCCGCTTTCGTCCGGTCCGTTGTCGTCCAGCAGCCCGTCCGGCGGATCGACCACCAGCCGGCCGCCGTCAAGATCCACCACCGGCACGACGGCCCGGGTGAAGGGCACCATGACCGTCCCGAAATCCCCGCCCGCGATCTCCAGCACGTCGCCGGCGCCGAAATCGAACACCTGGCGGACCGTGCCCAGATTGCCCTGGGGAGCCTCGACCGCCAGCCCGATCAGGTCCGAATAATAGTATTCGTCCTCGTCGGGGGGCGGCAGCCGGTCGCGGTCCACGAAAAGACGCAGGCCCTTCAGCTTGTCCGCCGCCGTGCGGTCGCCGACACCTTCGGCACGGGCGATCAGAACGTCCTTGGTCTGGCCGGTCACGCGAAGGTCGATCCGGCGGCTGCCGGTTTCGTCCTCCAGCGGGCCATAGGCGGTGAGGTCTTCCGGAACCTGGGCGAAACTCTTGACCTTGAGGTCGCCCTTCAGGCCCCTGGCCCCGACGATGACGCCGAGACAGACCCGTTCCGGGGATTTCCCTTCGCCGCCCGTCATGGCCTGACCACCCTGACGCTCGTGACGCGCTTCGCCGGCTACTCCTTCGTCTCCTCTGCCTGTTCCGCCGGGGCTTCTTCAGCCGGCGCTTCGGCCGCTGCTTCTTCCGCCGGGGCTTCCACCGCTGCTTCTTCCGCCGGGGCTTCCGCTTCGGCCGGGGCCGCCGCGGCTGCCGCCGCCGCTTCTTCGGCCGCCTTCAACTTGTCTTCGCGTTCCTTCATGCGCTCGACCGTCTTGGCCTTGGGCGCCGCGCGCTTGGTCTGGTTTTCCGGGGCCGGACGGGCGTCGGTCAGGCCGGCGGCACCGAGGAAGCGGTGCACGCGGTCGGTCGGCTGGGCGCCGACGCCGAGCCAATGCTTGATGCGCTCTTCGTTCAGCTTCACCCGGTCGGGGCTGTCCTTGGGCAGCATGGGGTTGTAGGACCCCACGCGCTCGATGAACTTGCCGTCGCGGGCGCGGCGGCTGTCGGCGATGACGATCTGGTAGTAGGGGCGCTTCTTGGCGCCGCCCCGGGCGAGCCTGATTTTCACTGACATGTTCTATTCAATCCTTGTCTGGTCTGATGTCTCAAAATGGGTGAATGTTCGGGTTGTCTTGATTGCGAATTAACGGGGCATGCCGGGGGGCATCATGCCGGGCGGCATGCCGCCCATGAGGCCCTTGAGGCCACCCTTCTTGCCGACTTTCTTCATCATGTCGGCCATCTGGCGATGCTGTTTCAGAAGCCGGTTGACCTCGGGCACCGAAGTGCCGGAGCCGGCGGCGATGCGTTTGCGGCGCGAACCGTTGATTTCCTTGGGATTGCGCCGTTCCTTCGGCGTCATGGACAGGATGATGGCTTCCTGGCGGGCGATCATCTTGTCGTCCACGTTATGCTGGTCGAAGGCGTTCTTGACCTTGGCGGCACCCGGCAGCATGCCCAGGATGCCGTCGAGAGAGCCCATCTTGCGCAGCTGTTTGAACTGCTCGCCCATGTCTTCCAGGGTGAACTGACCCTTCAGCATCTTCTTGGCGAGCTTTTCCGCGTCTTCCTGCTCGACCACCTGGGCGGCCTTTTCGACCAGGCCGACCACGTCGCCCATGCCGAGGATCGAGCCCGCGACCCGGTTGGCGTCGAAGCCGTCGATGGCGTCGACGCCTTCGCCGGTGCCCATCAGCTTGATCGGCTTGCCGGTGACCTGGCGCATGGACAGGGCGGCGCCGCCGCGGCCGTCGCCGTCGACGCGGGTCAGCACGATGCCGGTGATGCCGACCCGGTCGTTGAATTCCTTGGCCAGATTGACCGCGTCCTGGCCGGTCATGGCGTCGGCGACCAGCAGAACCTCGGACGGCCCGGCGGCCATGCGCACGTTGATGACCTCGGTCATCATTTCCTGGTCGAGCGCCAGACGCCCGGCGGTGTCCAGGATGACCACGTCATAACCTTCGCGGCGGCCTGTTTCCATGGCCCGGTTGGCGATGGCGACCGGCAGTTCGCCCAGCACCGGGGTCATCACGGGCACGCCCGTCTGTTCGCCCAGGACCTGCAACTGCTGCTGGGCGGCCGGGCGGTAGACGTCGAGCGACGCCATCAGCACGCGTTTCTTTTCCCGCTCGGCCAGACGTTTGGCGATCTTGGCGCTGGTCGTCGTCTTGCCCGACCCTTGCAGGCCGACCATCAGGATCGCCTGCGGCGGGTTGCCGTGGATGGCCAGGCCGGCATCTTCTGGGTTGGCGGGGCTCAGCATACCGACCAGGGCATCGTGGACGATCTTGACCACCATCTGGCCCGGCGTGACGGAGCGCAGGACGTTCTGGCCGACGGCCTGTTCCTTGACGCCGTCGATGAAGTCCTTGACCACGGGCAGGGCGACGTCGGCCTCAAGCAAGGCGACGCGGATTTCGCGCAGCGCCGCCTCGACGTCGGCCTCCTTCAAGGCGCCGCGCCGCTTCAGGCCGTCGAAAATGCCGGACAGGCGTTCGCTTAGAGACTCGAACATATGCGCCTGATTACCCTCTTCGGTCCAAACTCAAAAACCCACATCAAATGCCCAACGGCAAACGCGCCAGTGCGCGAAACTCGCGGACTGGCGTCGCCCCTCGGGACGGAATGATCCGTGCACCCAGTGGAATGTCGGCGCGCAATCTATGGACCGCGGCCCCGGAAGTCAACCGCCGGCTGGCCCTGCCGCATATTTGAAAGGCTTGCGAATGCGGCGGCCCATGCTATAGGAATAAAAATACTACGGTCTATACAACCTAAAGTTTCAACCTGATTGGATACAGCGCGAATTTCTGGGCGGCAGATGGCGACGGACGGTACGGACGACGGGAAACTGGCTTCACATATCGGCGCGCGGCTACAGGCGCTTCGCGAACGGGGCGGCATTTCCCGCGCCGTCACGGCCAGGGCGCTCGGTCTTTCCGTGCAGGCCTATACCAACCGGGAAATCGGTTTGACCGAGGTCAAGGCGAGCGAAATCCTGATTTTGTCGGGGTTGTTCGGCTGCGATCCCGCCGATCTGTTCGACGGCGCGGATCGGATATGGCCCGGGCCGGACATCGGCGGCGGCGGCGCGGCGGCGGTCTTCGCGGGCGAGGCCGAGGACTTCCTACGCCAGCTTGCGCGCATCCGCGACCCAGGGTTGCGCCGCAGCGTCACCGAGGCGATCCGCGCCCTGGCGCGGGCGGCGGAGGAAGCTACCTGACGTCTTGACCCTTGAACCTGTCGGGAGGACAAACGCAATCATGGACCTGACCACGGTACAACGCCGCATCGCGGCCACGGGCCTTGCCTTGCGGGGCGGGTTCCACCCGGCGGCGGAAGACGCCGTGCCGGGCGCGCCCGGGACCCTGATCCTGGTCGGGGACCAGGGCGGGCGCCTGTGGCCCCATTTCACGGCCAATCGCCGGGACGAGACCGATCCCCTGGACGCCTGGACGGAACGGGTCCTGGCCCCGGCGGCGGCGGACCTGGACGCTCGCGTGGTCTATCCCTTCGGCGGCCCGCCCCATCATCCGTTCCAGCAATGGGCCATGCGCGCGGAGGGATTGCGGCCGTCGCCCATCGGTCCGCTCGCTCATCCCGAATTCGGCCTGTGGCACAGCTACCGGGGGGCGCTGCTGTTCGCCGGGGTGATCGACCTGGGCCCGCCGCCGGCGACCGCCCATCCCTGCGACGGCTGTGTCGACCGGCCGTGCCTGTCGGCCTGCCCCGTGAACGCCTTCGGGGAAAATGGCTTCGACCTTCCGGCCTGCCTGGGCCATCTGCGCGCGGCCCCGGGCGCGGACTGCATGACCGGCGGCTGCCTGGCGCGGCGCGCCTGTCCGGTCGGCGCCGTGCATGCCTACGGCCCCGAACATCAGGCGTTCCTTGCCCGTTCGTTCCTCGCGGCCTTCGGGTCCTGACGGCAAATCCCATGGACTTCCGCGCCCTGCGGGCCTATGTAGCCATCCATGGAACAGGTGCCCTTTATAAAGATGCACGGTCTGGGCAACGACTTCGTGGTGCTGGACGCCCGCGAAACGCCGCTGCCCCTGACCGCCCATCAGGCCGCGGCCATCGCCGACCGCCGGCGCGGGGTCGGCTGCGACCAGCTCATCGTGCTGGAACGGCCGCGCTCGGACATCGCCGACGTGTTCGTGCGCTTCCACAATTCCGATGGTGGGGAATCGCTGGCCTGCGGCAACGGTACCCGTTGTATCGCCGCCATGTTGATGGATGAAAAGTCGTCCGACCACCTGATCGTCGAAACGGGTGCGGGGCTGCTGGACGCGGAAAAGGGCAAGGACGGCCTGGTTACCGTGGACATGGGCACGGCGCGCCTGGACTGGCGGGAAATCCCCCTGTCCGAGGCCGTCGATACCCTGCATGTCGATGCCGGCGCCGGGCCGCTTCAGGACGCGGTCTGTGTTTCCATGGGCAATCCCCATGCGGTCTATTTCGTCGATGATGCGGATGCCGTGCCGATCGAGGTGTTCGGCCCCGTCATCGAACAGCACAAGATGTTTCCCCAATTCACCAACGTCGAGGCGGCTTCGGTGCGCGCCGACGGTTCCATCCGCATGCGGGTGTGGGAACGGGGGGCGGGCGTGACCCAGGCCTGCGGCACGGGGGCCTGCGCGACCCTGGTCGCCGCCGTGCGCCGGGGATTGATCACCGGGCGCAAGGCCGACGTGATCGTCGATGGCGGCACCCTGACCATCGAATGGCTGCCCGACGACCATGTGCTGCTGACGGGACCCGTGGCGACCAGCTTCACCGGGACCCTCGACCCCCGGCTGCTGAACGGCGCCGCGACCGGCGCGTGATGCCATGAGCGGCTCGGAAGTCATCACCCTGGGTTGCCGCCTGAACGCCTTCGAAAGCGAAGTCATGCGCGCCAACGCGGCCCGCGCGGGATTGGCCGACACCATCATCGTCAATACCTGCGCCGTCACGGCCGAGGCCGAACGCCAGGCCCGTCAGGCGATCCGCCGCGCGCGCCGCGACCGCCCGGGGGCCAAGGTCATCGTGACGGGCTGCGCGGCCCAGCTCGACCCCGCCAAGTACGCGGCGATGCCCGAGGTCGACCGCGTCATGGGCAACGAGGAAAAGCTCGACCCCGCCGCCTATGCAGCGCTCGGCAATCCAGACGGTCCGGACATCCAGGTCGCCGACATCATGACCGTGCGCGAGACGGCGGCCCATCTGATCGATGGCTTCGACGGCCGCGCCCGCGCCTTCGTCCAGGTGCAGCAGGGCTGCGACCATCGCTGCACCTTCTGCATCATTCCCTTCGCGCGGGGCAACAACCGCTCCCTCGCCATGGGTGCCATCGCCGATCAGGTGCGGGCCCTGGTCGCCCGCGGCTACCGCGAGGTCGTGTTGACCGGCGTCGACATCTGTTCCTACGGCACGGATCTGCCGGGCAATCCGACCCTGGGCCATCTGGTGCGGCGGTTGCTCAAGGCGGTGCCGGAGCTTGACCGCCTGCGCCTGTCGTCGCTCGACCCCGCCGCCATGGACGACGAATTGTTCCGCGCGCTGGCCGAGGAAGACCGCCTGATGCCGCATCTGCATCTGTCGCTCCAGGCCATGGACGACATGGTCCTGAAGCGCATGAAGCGCCGTCACAGCCGTGCCGACGCCTACAAGGTTGCCGAGCGTGCCCGGGCACTCCGCCCCGATCTGGTCCTGGGCGCCGACCTGATCGCCGGTTTCCCGACCGAAACCCAGGCCATGCACGACAATACGCTCGCCGCCGCGCGTGATCTCGACCTCGTGCATCTGCACGTCTTTCCCTATTCGGAACGGGACGGCACCCCGGCGGCCAGGATGCCGACCGTGGACGTGCCCGAACGCAAGGCCCGCGCGGCGGACCTGCGAGGCCAAGGCGAGGCCAATCTTGCCCGGTTCCTGGACGCCAGCGTCGGACAGACCGTCCCCGTGCTGATCGAACGCGAAGCCATGGGCTACAGCCCCCACTACGCGCCCGTGCATCTGGATGCGCCTGTGCCCGAAGGCACGGTCGTCGCCACGCGCATCACCGGCGTGCGGCCCGGCGGCCTGACGGGCACCCCTGCCTGATGGCGGAGGAACGCCAGGGCTGGCTCTCCCGTCTGCGGTCGGGCCTGTCGAAATCCGCCGACCGGGTCGGCGGCGCCATCACCGACGTCTTCACCAAACGCAAGCTGGACCAGGCCGCCCTCGACGAGCTCGAGGAGATTCTCATCCGGGGTGATCTGGGCGTGGCCACGGCGGCGCGCCTGACCACGGCGCTCGCCAAGGGGCGGTTCGACAAGGAAGTGACCGACGGCGAAGTGCGCGAAGCCCTGGCCGACGAGATCGCGGTCCTGCTGGCCCCCGTTGCCCAACCCCTTGCTATTGACGGCGGGCCCAAGCCCTTCGTGCTTCTGGTCTGCGGCGTCAACGGCTCGGGCAAGACGACGACCATCGGCAAGCTGGCGGCCCAGTTCAAGGCCCAGGGCAAATCGGTTCTCCTGGCCGCCGGCGACACTTTCCGCGCCGCCGCCATCGAACAGCTTCAGGTCTGGGGTGAGCGCACGGGCTGTCCCGTCGTCGCCCGCGCCCAGGGGGCGGACCCGGCAGGCTTGGCGTTCGATGCCGTCCGTGACGCCCGCGAACAGGGCCACGACATCGTCATCATCGATACCGCCGGGCGGTTGCAGAACAAGAAGGACCTGATGGCGGAATTGGAAAAGGTCGTCCGCGTCATCAAGAAACAGGACGAAACGGCCCCCCATGCCTGCCTGTTGGTGATGGACGCGACCATCGGCCAGAACGCCCATGCCCAGGTCGAGGCCTTCAAGGACGCGGTCGAGGTGACGGGCCTGGTGATGACCAAGCTCGACGGCTCGGCCAAGGGCGGCGTGGTCGTGGCGCTGGCGGAAAAATTCGGCCTGCCGGTTCATGCCGTGGGCGTGGGCGAGGGCATCGACGATCTGAAACCGTTCGAGGCGCGGGCCTTCGCCCGCTCGCTCATGGGGCTGGACGGCTGATGACGGCCGCCCGTTACGACGCGGTCCTCTGCGACCTGCTGACGGGCCTGCTGAATTCCTGGGACCTGTGGGATGATGCCGCCGGCGGGACGGAGCCGGGCCGCCGCTGGCGCATGGCCTATCTGCGGGTGACCTTCGCCCAGCCCGGACCCTATGTGTCCTACGAGGACTTGGTGCGCGAGGCCGCGCGCCAGGAGAATATTTCGCAAGATGCCGTACAGGCCTTGTTCGACGGCTATGGTGAGTTGCGGCCCTGGCCAGGGGTGGCCGAGGTTTTGACGGCGGCGCAGACCCGAGGAATTCCCGTCGGCGTCGTTACAAATTGTTCCGTGGCGTTGGGCCGGAAGGCCGTGGCGGGTGTCGGCGTCGATTTCGACGCGGTCACCATTGCCGAGACCTCGGGCTGGTACAAACCTAATCCCAATGCTTATGCGGCAGGCTTGGCTGCGCTCGGCGCCACGGCGGAACGGACCTTGTACGTCGCGGGATCGCCCTTCGACATCGGGGGCGCTCATAACGCCGGGATGGACGTGTTCTGGCACAACCAGGCGGGGATGGCTCCCGGTGACGGGGGTGCCCCCGTGGTCGCGGATTCCCGGACCATCGAACCGCTGTTGGGATTTCTCGATTAACCCAGATCAGGCGCGCGATCGTGCCAGTCCGTGGCCTGCTGATAGGCGTGGCCGAGACGGTAGAGCAGCCCTTCGTCGAAGGGCCGGCCCATCAATTGGAACGAACAGGGCAGACCGTCCGGGGTGAAGCCGCAAGGCACGTTGAGGCCGGGAAGACCTAAGAAATTCCCGGGCCGGGTGTTGTGGCCGATCTTCAAAAGATAATCGGCGAAACCCGGATTGGCGGACATGTTGCTTTCGGCCAGGGTCGGCACGGGCATGGTCATCAGGGGCGTGTGCAGGACATCGACCTTGCCGAACACCTGATCGCAGAATTCGCGGACCAATTGCTTGCGCAGGGTCAGCACGCGAAGATAGACGCTCGCCGGGGTGAACAGGCCGATGGCCAGGCGGGCCCGGGTCTGCGGGCCGTAATCGGCCGCCCGTTCGGCCATCCAGCGCGAATGCACGGCGGCGCCCTCGGTCGCCGTGATCAGGTTGGTCAGGCGGTTCATGACGGCGACGGCATCCGGAATCTTCACGGGCACGATTTCGCAACCCAGGTTCTCGAACTGCTTCAGGCTGGCCTCGACCAGGGTCCGCACCTCGGGGGCGACGTCTTCGTAGAAGAAGCTGTCCGGCAGGCCGACCTTGAGCCCCCGCACGTCCTTCTCCAGTTCACCCAGATAGTCGCCGACGGGCGTTTGCGCCGTCACCGGGTCGTTGGCGTCATGCCCGGCGATGGCCTGCATCATCAGGACGTTGTCGCGCACGGTGCGGGTCAGCGGTCCGACCGTATCCAGGGAATAAGCCAGCGGCATGGCGCCATGGCGGCTGACCCGGCCGTAGGTCGGCTTCATGCCGACCAGCCCGCAACAGGCGGCGGGCAGGCGGATCGAGCCGCCGGTGTCCGAGCCCAGCGCGCCGAAACACATGCGCGACGCCACGGCGACGCCGGACCCGGAGGACGATCCCCCCGTCATGTGGTCCGTGTTCCACGGATTGCGGGGCGTGCCGGCGACGTCGTTATGGCCCGTGACCCCAAACGCGAACTCGACCATGTTGAGGCGCGCGATGTCGAGCGCCCCCGCGGCGTCGAGCCGTTCCAGCGCCGTCGCCGTGTGATCCGGCACGAAATCGGCCCGAATTTTCGAGCCGCAGGCGGTGACCCGGCCCCGGCGGTAATACATGTCCTTGTGTGCCAGCGGCACGCCGTGCAGCGGGCCCAGGTTTTCACCCTTGGCAAGGACCCGGTCGGCGGCGTCGGCCTGAGCCAGGGCGTCCGCCTCGTCCAGCCCGGCGAGGGCGTTGACCTTGGGGTTCAGCGCGGTCATGCGCGCCAGGCAGGCCTCGGTCATCTCGCGGGACGAGAGATCGCCCGCCGCCAGGGCGGCGGCGGCCTCGGCCAGGGTCATGAAGGCGGGATCGGCGGCGGTCTTGGTCACGGGATCAGGCGTCTTTGCGGGCGAGGGTTTCGAGCAGACGGGTGAACCCCGCCGGGTCGGCGTCGAAGGGCAGGTCCCGCGCCGCGTCGCGCCCGGCCTTGGCGGCGTTGCGGGCCGCCCCAGCCGGATCGGCCAGGCTTACGTCTTCGGGCCGGAATCCCTGAAACTGATCAAGCCAATCGAGCAGAGCCGACATGTCGCCGGTGTTGGTATCTGATGGGGGCATGGACTACTTGCGGACCCACTGGCCGCCGGGCGTCATTACGTATTCGCCGGGCCCGGCGCGGGAAATGAGTTTCTGGCCGACCACCTGTTCGACCGCAGCCAACGAGGTGCCGTTGCGTTGCGCGAGCGCCTGGTACTGGGCGCGGCGCTGCGCGTTGATGTCGTTGACCAAAGCCTGCACGTCGGCGCGGCCGGCGGCGACGGCGCCCAGGTATCCGTCCGGCCGTTCGCCGACCAGCCCCTGGCTCTTGGCCGCGCCCAGATCCATGGCGAAGGCGTTGACAGCCAGGGCCGCAACCAGAACCGCCGCCAGGGCGATCGTTTTCATCATGCGTTTCATCAGAACAAACCGCTGTTTTTCTTGAGAAGGTCGTCCACGTCTTTTTCCAGTTTCACCCGGACCTCGTGTTCGATTTTCACGTTCAAATTAATGACGATGGGCTTTTCCGGTGCATTCACCTGCACGGTCGGCTGGCACGCGGCCACCACGCCCAGGGCCGCGCCGCAGACGGTCCCGCGCAGCAGGGCGCCAAGGCCCCAAGGCCGTCGGAAGCGGGCAGTCATGCGGGGAATCCCTCCGTTCCAAGCGCCGAGCCGGAAAAAACGCGCCGCTTGCGCGGCAGGACGTGTACGCTATCGCTAAAGTGGGGCACATAACAAGGGCCCGTTGGCCTGTTATGGGCGCTCGCAGGAAAGGGCAAAGGAGAACCGCATGTCACGGGCGGCGGTGATCGAGGACGTTCTGGATTTCTGGTTCGTGCGGGACGAGACGGGCGAGCCCCTGTTCCGCGAGGTGTGGTTCAAGGCCGACGCCGCGTTCGACGCCGATATCCGGGCCCGTTTCGAAGATCATTACCACTGGGCGGCCGAGGGTCATTACGACAATTTGGCGCGCAAACCCCTGGGCAGCCTGGCCCTGGTCATTTTGCTCGACCAGGTGCCGCGCAACCTGTTCCGCGACGGGCCGGAAGCCTATGCCACGGATTCACAGGCCCTGGCCCATGCGCGCAAGGCGCTGATGGCGCGCCACGACCGGGGGCTCGACTGGGCAGAGCGCATGTTCCTCTACATGCCCTTCATGCATGCCGAGGATCTGGAGGCCCAGGAACGCTCGGTCCTGCTGTTCGCGACCATTCCCGTCGACGCCTGCGTCGAATCGGCGCTTAAACACCATGCCATTATTCGCGAATTCGGCCGCTTCCCCCACCGGAACGCCGTTCTCGGCCGCCCATCGACCGAGGCGGAGAAGGCCTTCCTGGCGGAACAGGGGCGGGGGTTTTAAGAGATTGCGATAAGCGTTTATGGCACGCGGGTCGCGGACCATAAGCGTTTGATGGCAGACGGCCCTATTTCGGGGCTGACGCTTGATTTAGCGCATCTCCCGGCCCAGTTTATGGAGGCAAATTGAACGTATGTCCGGGAAGGGGCGGTTTCCGGATGCGCCCGTCATTCACTGGAGTGTACGCAGATGAAGTTCCCCCATTCGAAATCGCCGAAGGCCTTGATTTCCAAGACCGTCGCGGCGGCCGGCGCGGTTCTGTTGATGTCCGGCTGCACCATGAACGCAACCTGGAATGTCTCCCCCGCCGTCGCCCCGGTTCCGCCCGGCAGCGAGCTGCTGTCCTTCGACGCGCCGGGCCTGGCGCCGCAAAGTGCCCTTCGCGCCGAATACAAGGACAACCACCAGGAAGAGGAATACGCCCTGTTCCGCGGCCCCGGCGGCGCCCAGGCGGAGGTTATCTCCGTCGAGGCCTCGTCCTACGGCTATGGCGCGCAAGGCGGCGACAAGCATGTCCTGGAATTCGACAAGACCACGCGGGACACGTTGGAGCTTTGGAATCTGGCCAAGGGCGGCAAGTTCGCCTACGGCGCCGACAGCTTCGCCTACAAGGGCAAGCTGCCTTATTACCTGCTGCCGTTCGAGCGCAAGGACACGGGGCAAAGCTGCTTCGGCTTCCATGCCGAATTCAACAGCGATCCCCACGACTATCGCGGCCGTTACGACAATCACCTGTTCGGTTACTACTGCGCGCCGCAGGGCACCAAATTGTCGAAAGAGGACATGACCGCCACCGTCGATCATGTGGATATCGCGGGTTTGACCAAACGTGCCCCCGCGGTGCTTGCCGAACGCACGTTCCAGCAATTGACGAACAATCCGCAACTGGCCGAGGCGGTGAAGCGCGGCGCCCCCCAGGGAGCCGCGGGCACGGAAGCATTCCCGCTTGATATCGTGCGCATCTATTCCGACCGCCTGGGCGGCAACGAAACGCGGTGAAAGGAGCGGCGCTAGGGGCGCCCTCTCGTTGCCTTAGTTGCCGAAATCAATCGTGACGGTGCGGCCTTCCTCGGTCACGGGGAAGGCCGCGTCGTCGAAATCCGGGGCGCTCAGGAAGGCCCGGGCCCCCATGGAAAACCCGTAATCCTCCAACGGAATTCCGAACGGACCCTGATCGAAGGAATGGTCGCCGTTGGCGTCGTGGTACACGGCGACGGCGTAGCGCCCGGGTTTGATATCCTTGAACACCCAGCTTGCGCGGCGGCCCGACGGCGGGATCACGCCTTCCGCCAGCATGCCGTCGCTTTTGGGAAAGGTCTCCGCCCGATCATAAAGCGCCATATGCACGTCGCCGTCGTCGGACCGCAGTCCTGTCACGGTCACGGTCAGATCGGCGGCATGGCCGGCGCCGGCCGCCAATGCACAGAACATCGACAGGGAAATCAGGGCAATTCTGAACACCGGCCGGGGATCCTGTGTCGGGTTTCGGGGCGTTTCGGATGTCTGCGGTGAAGCTATGAACGGATCGTGCCGGGATCAAGCCCGCAGGGGGCTTGCGGGCGCGAGGTCGTCAAACCGTGATGTTCAGGTAGAACCCGCGCGGCACGTCGCGCCGCAGATCCTTGCCCGCGGCCATGACCTCGTTCAGGCGCCGCATGCCGCGCCGTTCGACCGCCGTTTCGCCTTGGCGGATATGGCTGGCCCGGGCCTGAACTTCGCGCACGGACTCCGACGCGTAGGTCACCGCTGACCGGCCGGCGGGCTTCGCGGGAAGGGCGGTTGATCCGCCGGTTGGGGTGTTGACGCTGTTCATGCGCCGAGGATAGTCGGACAAAAGTTAACGGAGTCTCAAAGCCCGGTAAATTTTGCCCAGTTGGAAAAAGCCGGTCAGCGAGGGCCGGCGGCGGGCCGGGGCGGGGCCTGGGCGATGTCCGGCGGCAGGCCGTCCTTGTGGCGTTCCAGGGCCCATCGGATGGAGGGAAAGGCCAGGTCGTCCCATGGAATGTCGTCCCAGGCGAGCAGGCGGGTATCGGTGCTTTCCGGGCCGGGGGCGTGGTCGCCCGTGGTCATGCGCCCGGCGTGAATGACGTAGATCTGCGAAATCCGGGGAATTTCGTAAACGCCGATCAGGCCGGTGATCTCGATATCGACGCGGGCCTCTTCCCAGGCCTCGCGCTTCGCGCCGTCGGCGGTGGTTTCGTTAAGCTCGAGAAACCCCGCCGGCACGGTCCAGAAACCGGCGCGGGGTTCGATGGACCGTCGGCACATCAGATAGCGTCCGTCCCAGGTCGCGACCACGCCGGCGATGACCTTGGGATTGTCGTAATGGATGAACCCGCAGTCCAGACAGGTCAGGCGCTCGCGCTCGTCGCCTTCGGGCACGGTCCACACGCTGGGGCCGGGTTTGCGCATATCGTCGCTCATGAAGGGGACTGTAGCCGACTATCGGCCCGGGCGGCAAAGGGGCTGGAAACGCCGCAGGCGGCGGGATCAGGCGATGACGTCGATGATCTGGCCGCGCCGCGCGGGGGCATTGGGGTCAAGCTCGGGAACGGCGCCGTTCTGGGCGTTGAATTCCTTCAGGTTGTTCTGCGCGTCCTGCAACAGGTCAGCCGCCAGCTGTTCCTGCTTCAGCGAGCGTTTCAAACCCAGAACATTGGCGGCGGCACCCAGAGGCCCGACGGATTCGACCATGACGGCAGTTTCCCTTTGCGAATCGGTCTCAAATCATGGCACATCAGGCGGGGAATTCAATATGTCTTATGGACTGGTTCCAAAGGGCCCGGACCGTTGTATTTTAAGGAAATATTCGGACCTAGTTGCGAAAATCCGCATGTACTGGACGGCGTCCGCGAAAGGGCGCACACCTCGGCATGTAAAAGAGCAGACTGAAGGCACCCGTGGCAGACCGCGACTACGATCATACCTACCTGGCGCTTCGCCGCCCGACCTACGCCAGCCGCACGTTCCTGGGCGGAACCCGGCTGTCGACGCGCACCGGGATGTTCGTGATCGTGGGGCTGTTGGCGGTCATGGTCTACGCCGGGCTTATCGTGCATGTGAACGACCGGGTATCCGCCGCCCACCTGGGGCTTGAGCGGGCGCAGAATCTGAGCACGCTGGTCACCGCCGTCGCCCGCGGACAGGCCGCCCTGCAAACCGACGAGAAACGCTATATCCTGACCCGCGATGCGGCGGCGGCGCAAGACATGCGCGGCCTTCTGGATGAACAATCGCGCACCCTTGACGCCCTCGGCGCCCATGCGGACGCGGGCGACCTTGCGCGGCCGATCGCGACCCTGAAGGACGGTCTGGTGCAATACGATCAGCACCTGTCGGAATTGGTCGGCGCCCTGTCCAGCAATCCCGCGGCGGCGGGCGGCGCCCTGCGCGACGCCGATCAGGCCCTGGCGCCCCGGCTTGCCGCCTCGGGCCGGCGCGGGTTGCCGGAACTTCTGTCGCGGGTCAACCAGTTGGGCAGCGAAATGGTCCTGACCGGCGATCCGGTGCATCTGGTCGACCTTCAGGACGCCTACAAGCAACTGGCGGCGCGGATCGAAGACGCGGGCTTGCCGCGGGGCGACCGTGCGGCGATCACCGATCTGCTGATCCGTCACCAGGACGCCATGATGGCCCTGATAACCGCGCGGGTGCGCGTCAACGAGGACGCCCAGCGGTTCGACGACATTCTGACCTACATGGCGCCCTCCCTGGCGGCGCTGACCAGCGTTGCCGGCGAACTGACCGGCGAACGCTGGGACGCCCTGACCGCCGCCCGCAAGTTCGCCGCCGCGTCCCTGGTCGGCGGCGGGGCCGCGATCATCCTTTGGGTGGTGACGCTCGGGCTCATCGTCATGCGCACCATTACCCGCCCGGTTCAGGCCTTGGCCGAGGCCGCCGACAGGCTGGCCCGGGGCGACCGCACGGTCATGATTCCGGGCCGCGGCAACCGCGACGCCGTCGGCCAGCTTGCCCGCGCCTTCGACGACTGGATGGCGGCCATGGCCGATGCGGAGCACCTGCGTCAGGACCTGGACCATGCCCAGGCCAAGACCCTGCAAGCGGTCGAGACCATGGAGGCCGAAGCGCGCCGCGCCCAGGCCGCGTCCGACGACGCTGAGGTCCTGCGCCGCACGCTCGCGGATTATCGCCGTGAAATGGACGAGATGGAAAACCTGCTGGCCGAATTCGAAGAGGACCAGGCCAATCAGGTCCCGGTGCCGGCGCTCGCCCGGGCCCAGGCCCTGGCGCAATCCCAGGTTCAGGCCGCGGCGGCGGGCGGGGAGGCGGCGCTGGGCAAGGTCTCCAACCATCTGTCGCAGGTCAGCCGTCAGGCATCGGCGGCGATTATCGATGTCGAACTGACCGATACCCTGATCCGCAACATCGCCGCCGCGCGCGAACAGTTGGATGGCTTGGGCGGCCATGTCGTCGCCGTGCGCGAGGAATTCAACCAGTTCCTGTTCGGCCGTCCGAACACGCCGGGCGGGGCCGATCCGGCCGCCGACGGCGACAAGACCGTGGCGATGGGCGGCGGCGCCGTGCGTCAGGCCAGTCTGAAGGATCCGGAATCGCGGGCTCGTCTGGCCGCCATCCGCGACGCCGTCGACCGCGCCGAGCGGGCGCTGAGCGCCTGCACGCGTGAGGTTGAACACGTTACCGACACGGCGCAGCGTCTGGCCGCCTCGGCGTCCGACGAGGCGCGCCTGGCGACCGACCAGTTGGCGGCGCAATCGGATTATCTACGGGCGTTGCTGGACACCCTCGCTCATCGCACGCAGCCGCAGGCGATCGCCGGGCCGGTGGCCCAGGCCTCAGGTTCGAAGGACCGCGACGCCGGGTAGGTCCTTGCCTTCCAGCCATTCCAGGAACGCGCCGCCGGCGGCGGAGACATAGGAAAATTCGGCGCCCACGCCGGCGTTGATCAGCGCCGCCACCGTGTCGCCCCCGCCCGCGACGGATGTCAGCGTGCCGTCCCGGGTCAGCACCGCGGCCGCGCGGGCCAACTCGTTGGTGCCGGCGTCGAAGGGTTTGATCTCGAACGCCCCCAGGGGGCCGTTCCACACCAGGGTGCGGCAATCCTTCAAGCGCTTGATCAGGTGCTGGACGGTGACCGGGCCGACATCCAGCATCATGGCGTCATCGGGCACGGCGCGCACATCGACCACGTCCGACGGCGCGCCTTCCTTGAATTCGCGGGCGATCACCGCATCGACGGGCAGGGCGACCTCACAGCCGGCCTTTTCGGCGCGGGCAAGGATGTCCCTGGCCGCGTCGGCCATGTCGTGCTCGCACAGCGACTTGCCGACGTCGATGCCCTGGGCATGCAGGAAGGTATTGGCCATGCCGCCGCCGATGATCAAAAGGTCGACCTTTTCCACCAGGTTTCCCAGGACTTCCATCTTGGTCGAGACCTTGGCGCCGCCGACCACGGCGGCGACCGGATGTTCCGGGGCTTCCAACGCCTTGGTCAGGGCGTCCAGTTCGGCCTGCATCAGGCGTCCGGCGGCGGCGGGCAGCAGGCGGGCGATGGCCTCGGTCGAGGCATGGGCCCGGTGCGACACGGAAAAGGCGTCGTTGACGTAAAAATCTCCCAGCGCGGCCAACTCGGCGGCGAAGGCGGGATCGTTGGCTTCCTCTTCGGCGTGGAAGCGCAGGTTTTCCAGCACGCAGACCTCGCCGTCCTTCATGGCGCGGATCACGGCCTGGGCCTCGGGGCCGATGCAGTCGGGGGCGAAGGCGATCTCGCGCCCCAGGATACCGGACAGGGCGTCGGCCACGGGCTTCAGGCTCATCCCGGGGACGACCTTGCCCTTGGGCCGGTCGAAGTGGGACAGCACGCAGACCCGGGCCCCCGCCGTGATCAGATCGGTCAGGGTCACGGCGGACCGCTCAAGGCGCGTGGCGTCGGATACTTCGCCGTCCTTCATGGGCACGTTGAGGTCGCAGCGCACCAGGACGGTTTTGCCCCGGACGTCGAGATCGTCGATGGTCTTGAATTGGCGCATGGTGCGGAGATCCCCCTAGGTCGGTTTCTCATGATCGGATTGCTGGCGGTTATAGGGGATAGTCACCGCCCGCGCCAAGGGGCAGTTGACGGAATCTAGGGGGTGAGACGCTTGATCTCGGCCGCCGCCGCGTCGGCCTTGGCCGTGTCGCCCAGCACCCGGTAGGCACGCTCAAGCCGCGTCCAACCGGCCAGATCGTCCGGGTTTTCCTTTAGCCGGTCGGCCAGACGCGCGACCATGCCGCGGATCATGGCGTCGCGGTCCTCGGCGGTCATGTCCTGGGCCGCCTCCATCTGTTCGCGGGACGGTCCCGGCTGAGCGGCGGGGGCCTCGGCATGGGGGTCGGCACCCTCGGGCCGCATGATGGGGGTCGAGGGGCGCAGCACCGGGGGCTGTTGCGCCAACAGCTTGCGGGCGTCCTCGGACATGGTGATGGTCAGGGGATCGATCTTCAGGTCCTCGGCGGCGCGGGCGATCTGCTGGCGCACCACGGGCACCCAGGGGGCGTCTTCCGACGAAATGGCGACCAGATCCGCCCAGTCCTGCAACGCCCCATTGACGTCACCGGCCTGCGCCTTTTTCAGGCCCAGGTAATAGCGGGCCTTTGGGTTGAAGGGGGCCTTGTCGCGCACGGCCCGGAAGATCGCCGCCGCGTCGTCCGTGACCTTCATCTGGCTGGTCAGGATCAGGGCCTCGGCATAGGCGATCTCCACGTCGGTTCGGCCGCCGGCGACCCCGCGTGCGCGGGCGAAGGCGCTCAGGGCATCGGCGAAGCGTTCCATGGAAATGTAGCTGCGGCCGAGCAGCAGCCAGCCCTCGATATCGTCCGGATTGTCCTTCAGCCGGTCCGCCAGGCGGTCGACCATGGCGGTCATTTCGGGATTGGGTTCCGGGCGTGCCGCGGTCTGCGCCGCCACCTGTTCGGCGGGCAGGTCACGGGCGGCGAAGGGCTGGTCCGGTTGGCCGGGCGAGCCCAGGACGACGTAGAGGGCCGCCGCCGCCAGCGGCACGCCGCCGCCGATCAGCACGGCGGTCAGGCGGCGTGGGCCGCCGCTGCCGGTGAGGCTTGTCCCGGCCTGCAATTCCGTGTCGGCGGCCAGCATGCGGCGCTGGACTTCCAGGCGCGCGGCCTCGGCGGTCTCGGCATCCAGCAGGCCCTGGGCCGCGTCGCGTTCGATCTCCTTCAATTGATCGCGGAACACGGTCAGGTCGTATTCGGCGCGGGCCGCGGGGGCGGCGTTACGGCGCAGCAGCGGCCCGGCCAGGGCCAGCCCGACAACGGCCGCCAGCACCGCCATGGCGATGACCAGGGCGGTCATGGGGCATCTCCCTCAAGCAGTTTGTTCAGACGCGCCCGTTCTTCGGCCGACAGCGGCTGTGCCGCGACTGGCGATGCCGTGCGGCGGCGGCGGTAAAACAGGATCAGGGCCAGGATGCCAAACAAGGCGACCACCGCCGGCCCGGCCCAAAGCACGAGGGTCGAGGCCTTCACCGGCGGCTTCAGCAGCACGAAATCACCGTAGCGCGCGACCACGTAGTCGATCACCTGTTCGTTGCTGTCACCGGCCTTCAGGCGCTCGCGCACCAGCACGCGCAAATCCTTGGCCAGGCCGGCGTCGGAATCGTCGATCGATTGGTTCTGGCAGACCAGGCAGCGCAGATCCTTGGAGATTACCCGCGCGCGATGTTCCAGCGCCGGATCGGTCAGCATCTCGTCCGGGTTAACGGCGCGGGCGGGCGACAACGGTAGAACGGCCAACAGCAAGGCGACGAAAACCATGGCGCGGATCATTTGCCGGTTCCCTGGATCTGGCGGATCAACGGTAGGATTTCCTTTTCCAGCTTGTCGCCGACGATGGGCCCCACGTGTTTGAAGCGGATGCGCCCCGTGCCGTCGACGATGAAGGTTTCCGGCACGCCGTAGACACCCCAGTCGATGCCGACGCGCCCGCTTTCATCCGCGCCCGTGGCCGTATAGTTGTCGCCCAGCTGGTTGAGCCAGGCGCGCGCCGCCTGGGGCGTGTCCTTGTAGTTCAGGCCGTAGACGGGAACGATGCCCATCTTGGCCAGCTTGTTGATCTCGGGATGTTCGGCGCGGCAGGGCACGCACCAGCTGGCGAATACGTTGACGATACTGACCTGGCCCTTTTTCAGGTCGGCCGTGGCGAAGCCCGGGGTCTTGCCGCCGGCCACGGGCGGCAGGGTGAATTCGGGCGCCGGCTTGTCGATCAGGGCCGAGGGGATGATCTTGGGGTCCTTGGTCAGGCCGACCGCGAAGTAGAGGGCAAGCACCAGGAACAGGCCAAGCGGCAGCAGATAGGGCAGGCGCGATTTCATGGCCTGTCCTCAGTCCGCGCCCGCGGCCTGGACCACGGCGCCGCGCCGCGCCGGGGCGCCGACGCGGTGACGGCGGTCCGACAGGCTGAGGGCACCCCCCGCGATCATGATCATCAGCCCACCCCACATCCAGGCGACCAGCGGGTTGAAATACAGCCGCGTGACGAAGCCGGGCTTGCCTTCGGGCGTGGTGCCCTGGTCGCCGATCACGGCATAGATGTCGCCCAGCAGGGTGGGCTCGATCCCGGCCTCGGTCGTCGGCTGGCCCGAGACGTTGTAGACGCGCTTTTCCGGGTCGAGGACGACCAAAACCTTGCCGCCCTTGGACACCGTGAAGTGACCGGCGGTGAAGGCGTAGTTGGGGCCTTGGCCGCTTTTGGCGCCGTCGAAACGGAATTCGTAACCGGCCAGCGTCACCGTGTCGCCCGGCGCCATGACCTGGATGCTTTCCTTGACCCAGGCGCCGGCCCCGGTCATCCCGGCGATGGTCACGGCCAGGCCCAAATGGGCCAGGGTCATGCCCCAGGCGGCGCGCGGCTGCCGCGCCAGACGGGTGAAGGCGCGGCCCAGGCCGTCGCGGCCCAGGCGCAGGCGTTCCGCCAGTTCGACCAGTGTGCCGATGGCAAGCCAGGCCGCCAAGGCCATGCCGACGATGCCCAGGAACGGGCCGTCCGTGACCAGGGCCCAGGCGGCGACGGCGGCCAGCAGGGCCGCCACCATGGCGGGCCACAGGCGGGCCACGGCGGCGCGCCAGTCGCCCCGTTTCCAATTGAGCATGGGGCCGACCGCCATGACCAGGATCATGGGCAGCATGATGGGGATGAACACGGCGTTGAAGAACGGCGGGCCGACCGAGACCTTGCCGCCGCCGACGGCGTCGAGCAGCAGGGGATAGAGCGTGCCGAGCAGCACCACCGCCGTGGCCGTCGCCATGACCAGATTGTTGAACAGCAATCCGCCCTCGCGGCTGATCGGCTGGAACAGGCCGGTCGAGATCAGCTGCGGGCCGCGCCAGGCATAGAGGGCGAGCGAGCCGCCGATCACGATGATCAGCAGGATCAGGATGAACACGCCGCGCGTCGGATCCGTGGCGAAGGCATGAACCGAGGTCAGCACGCCGGACCGCACCAGGAAGGTGCCGAGCAGGCTCATGGAAAAGGTGATGATGGCGAGCAGGATGGTCCAGCCCTTCAAGGTGTCGCGCTTTTCCACCACCGTCGCCGAATGCAGCAGGGCCGTGCCCGCCAGCCAGGGCATGAACGACGCGTTTTCGACCGGGTCCCAGTACCACCAGCCGCCCCAGCCCAGTTCGTAATAGGCCCACCAGCTGCCCAATCCGATGCCGGCGGTGAGGAAGCACCAGGCGGCCAGGGTCCAGGGCCGCACCCAGCGCGCCCAGGCGGCGTCGACCCGGCCTTCGATCAGGGCCGCGATGGCGAAGGAAAACGCCATGGAGAAGCCGACATAGCCCAGATAGAGCATGGGCGGATGGAAGGCGAGACCTGGGTCCTGCAACAGCGGGTTGAGGTCGTTGCCGTTGACCGGCGCCGGGATCAGCCGTTCGAACGGGTTCGAGGTTAAAAGGATGAACAGATAGAAGCCGACGGCGATCAGGGCCTGGATCGACAGCACGCGGGCACGCAAGCTGGGCGGCAGGTTGGCGCCGAAGGCGGCGACGGCGGAGCCGAACAGCGCCAGGATCAGCACCCACAGCAGCATCGAGCCCTCGTGGTTCCCCCATACGCCGGAAATCTTGTAGAGCAGCGGCTTGTCCGTATGCGAGTTCTGGGCGACGTTGAGGACGGAAAAGTCCGACGTGATGTAGAGGTTCATCAGGCAGCCGAAGGCGACGGCGACCAGCAGGAACTGCGCCAGCGCCGCCGGGCGGGCCACGGCCATCCATCCGGCGTCGCCCCGTTGCGCGCCGATCAGCGGCAGGGTGGCCTGCACGGCGGCGACGAACAGCGCCAAGATCAGCGCGAAGTGGCCCAGTTCGGCGATCATTTGGCGGTTTCCCCCTTACCTGGGTGTTTCTGGCCCGATCCTTCCTGCCAGCGGCCGGATTTCTTCAGCGCGTCGGCGACCTCGGGCGGCATGTAATTTTCGTCGTGCTTGGCCAGCACTTCCTCGGCCACGAACAGGCCGCCCATCAGGCGGCCCTCGGTGACCACGCCCTGACCCTCGCGGAACAGGTCGGGCAGGATACCCCTGTAGGTCACGTCGATCACGTTGGCCCCGTCGGTAATGCGGAAGGCGGTGACGGCACCGGCCAGTTTCTTCACGCTGCCGTCCTCGACCAGGCCGCCCAGGCGCACGCGGCGGTCGATCTTGACCTTGCCCTCGGCGATGTCGGTCGGGGAATGGAAGAACACGATGCTTTCCTCGAAGGCGGTCAGCACCAGGGCGGCGGCGACGCCCAGCAGGCACAGCCCGATGGCGGCGAAGGTCAGGCGTTTATGCTTGCGCTTCACGGCCCGGCCGCTCCGTCCTTGGGGGCCGCACCCCGCCTGGGCCGGGGGGCGCCCCCTTCAAGGCGGGCCAGCTCGCTTTCCGCCGCCTTGAGGCCGCGCAGGCTGAGCCACAGCAGAACCGCCAGCACGGCGATCACGGCGCCGTAACTGGGCCACACGAAGCCCGCGTAGCCGCCCATGTCGAGGAATTCGCTGATCTTGGTCATGGTGCTGGAAAGGGGCCCTCTGATTGCGGCATTTATGTGGTGGCCGTGCGCCGGATTGGCAACGCCGGCATCATATCCCCGATACCGGCGCCGTCCTTGATGTCGGTCAGTTTAGCGGCCCATGGTTCCGGGGCAAGGTTGCAATTTATTGAATGTGTTTTTCACGCCCCGGCTTCCTCGGCCTGTATCTGGCGCCGCGCGCGCAGGCGGGTTTCCGTCAACTCGCGGCGCATGCGCAGCATCAGCACCCAAAGGTAATAGGCCGTGAACGCCCCGATCATCAGGAACAGGGGCCACAGCATGTCGGGATGGATGGTCGGCCCGCCCATGCGCACGATGGACGCCGGCTGGTGCAGGGTGTTCCACCAGTCGACGGAAAACTTGATGATCGGCACGTTGACCAGACCGACCATGGCCAGGATCGCCGACGCCTTGGACCCCCGCTGCGGATCGTCGAAGGCGCTGTTGAGCGCCATGTAGCCGAGATAGAGGAAGAACAGCACCAGGACCGAGGTCAGCCGCGCGTCCCACACCCACCAGGCCCCCCACATGGGCTTGCCCCAGAGCGAGCCGGTGAGAAGAGCCAGGAAGGTGAAGCAGGCGCCGATGGGCGCCGTCGCCCGGGCCGCCACATCGGCCACCGGATGCTTCCAGATCAGCCCGACGGCGGCGGAGACCGCAAGGCCCACATAGCAGAACAGGGACATCCAGGCCGCCGGCACATGCACGTACATGATGCGCACGGTTTCGCCCTGCTGATAATCGGCGGGCGAGGCGAACAGGCCCAGGTAAAGCCCGGCCGCCGCCAGCAGGGCGGTCGCCCCGGCCAGCCAGGGGCTGAGCACCGTGGCCAGCTTCATGAAGCGGCGCGGGTTGGCGAAGTAATTGAACATGGCCGGGAAGCTACCCTCTTCGAAAAATTTATTCCAGCACCCAGCTATTCCAAGGCCTGACGCAGCCCGGCCGCCGCCCCCCAGGGACAAAGCGCCAGGGCGCCCGCGAAGATCGCGCCCAGCAGCAGCAGGGGGGCGCGCGCCGGAAAGCCGCCGATGGCGGCCTCGACCGCGCCGACGCCGAAGATCAGAACGGGAATGAACAGTGGCAGGATCAACAGCGCCAACAGCACCCCGCCCCGGCGCGAACCCAGGATCAAGGCCGCCCCCACGGCACCGATCAGGCTGAGCGTCGGTGTGCCCAGCAGAAGCGCCAGCAGCAACAGGCCGAAGCCGTCCGCCGGCATGTTCAGCAGCACCGCCAGCACGGGGGCGGCGACGATCAGCGGCAGGCCGGTGATCAGCCAATGGGCCAACACCTTGGCCAGCACGACGACTTCGAGCGCGGGGGGGCTCAAGGCCAGAAGCTCCAGCGATCCGTCCTCGAAATCCGCATGAAACAGGCGTTCCAGCGACAGCAGCACCGACAGCAGCGCCGCGACCCACAGCACCCCGGGCGCGATGCGCGCCAGCACGTTGGGCTCCGGCCCGACGCCGAGGGGGAACAGCACCACGGCGATGACGAAGAACATGACGACCATGGCGCTGTCCATGCCCTGGCGCAGGGCAAGGCGCAGGTCGCGCATCAGGATGGCGCGGAAGCCGGTCATGCGGCGGTGTCCGCGTCCAGCGCCGGGCGGGCGGCGAAGCCGGCGAGGTCCAGGTTGTCGGCGTCCTTCAGCCCCAGGTCCGAATGGGTCGAGACCACGGCCATGCCGCCCGCGTCGCGGTGGCGCTGGATCAGACCGCGCAGGCGGTCGGTGGTCTCGGCGTCCAGCGCCGTCGCCGGTTCGTCCAGCAGCCAGATGGCGGCCGGGGCCAGGGCCAGGCGGGCCAGGTTCAGGCGCCGTTTCTGCCCGGCCGAGAGAAAGCGCGCGGGCAGGTCGGAAAGATGGCCGATGCCGAGCGCCTCCAGCGCCGGGGCGACCGCCCTGTCGGGGGTGGCGCCGATGAGCCCGGCCCAGAAGGCGAGGTTTTCCGACGCGGTCAGGGCGGGCTTCACCGCATCCAGATGGCCGAGATAGCGCAGCCGCTGGCGATGGGCGTCGGGATCGTCGGCGACCGGGGCGCCGTTCCAAGAAAGCGTGCCCGCCGCCGGCGGCAGCAGCCCCGCCATGAGCCGCAGCAGCGAGGATTTGCCGGAGCCGTTGGGCCCCGTCAGGACCAGCGCCCCACCGCTTTCGACCTGGAACGCCAGGCCCCGAAACACGGGCCGGGCGCTGCGCAGGCAGTCGAGCTTTTGTCCTTGGAAACGGTTCACGGGTGGACGGGTCCTCCGGTTCTGGGCGATCGCCCCGCTCAGTAATAGCCCGGAAGCCATTGTGAATACAGGGCCTTGGATTTGACCTTCATCAATGCGCGCCGGGCCGTGCGGGGCTGTGATAGGGGCCGTGGTTTTCATGCGTATGGAGGAATTTAGACATGACCCGGAAACCCGCGACCGCAACCGCCGCCAAACCGAAAGCACCGGCCAAAGTCCCCGTGAAAAAGGCCGAACCCAAGGAAAGTTTTCGCCAAAAGCTGTCCGACGTGTTCGAGGACATGTGGGAGACCATCGGCAAGCACCATATGTCGATCTCCGGGCGGGCGTATAGTGGCGACCCGCCCGTAACCGATTTGAAGGAATCGCAGCGCGTGATGACCTTCACCCTCGAGGTTCCAGGCATGGATGAGGGCGATATCCAGGTTTCCGTGGCGAATGGCCTGTTGACCGTCTCCGGCAAGAAAGAGGCGCAGAGCGAAACCAAGGGCGAAGGCTATGTGTTCCGTGAACGCAGCTACGGCAGCTTTTCGCGCGGGTTCTCCCTGCCGGCGGACGCCTTGGAAGACGGTGTGACCGCCGAGCTGGAAAAAGGGGTGCTGACCGTCAAGGTGCCGCGCAGTGGAAAGGCGATTGCGCCCGACGCCAAGCGCATCCCCATTCAAAAGAAATAGGCGCGGGTCTTCTTGCCCCATCGGGGGCGGCATCGCGAAAAAAAGCCGGGCTCTTGGGGAGAGCCCGGCTTTAAGTTCGGCTGGTGCCGATTAAGGGGACCAGAGAGGGGGGTCTCTGGTTAATAGACGAGGAGGTCTATGGTTCCTATTTAGCCCCCGGAATGGGGCGAGATTATGTCCCCAATGTGATCTTTTCTTGTGCCTGCCAAAGGCCTGAAATTCCGGGCTTTTCCAAAGGCGCCCCTGGCGATATCCTGAATCTCATGGCAAATCCGCGCCGTTTCGGGGGGCTGCGCGCCGCCCCGGTCCTGTTGTTGCTGCTGTTCCTGGCGCCCTTAATTGCGCGCCCGGCCCCGGCGGCGGCGGGGGATGGCGCGGCCCTGGTCGCGGCCCTTCGCGCCGGGGGTCATGTCCTCTATTTCCGCCATTCGGCGACGGACTGGGCCCAGAACGATCAGGTGCGGCAGGCCGGCGACTGGCAAAGCTGCGACGGGGCCAGAATGCGCCAGTTGTCGGACGCGGGGCGGATGACGGCGCAGTTGATCGGCCTGGCCATCCGCACCCTCGCCATTCCGGTCGGCGAGGTGCTGTCCTCGGAATACTGCCGCGCGGCGGAAACGGCGCGCCTGTTCGGCCTGGGCGATGTGCGCACGACGACGGAGATCATGAACCTGCGGGCGCAGGATTTCGTCGGCGGCCACGACGCGGCGGTCAATAACGCCCGCGCCCTCCTGGCCCGCCCGCCGGCGCCCGCCACCAACCGCATCATCGTCGGCCACGGCAACCTGATGCGCGCCGCCACGGGCCAGTATACGGACGAGGCCGGGGCCGTGGTGGTCCGCCCGGACCCCGGCGCGGACCTGGGCTTCGCGTTCATCACCCTGGTCACGCCGCAGGACTGGCTGCGGCTGGCGGAGGCGTTTGGTGGGGGGAAGTGAGGTCTGCTTTTGACCCGAAGGGGACGAATGGACGTTCATCGTCCGGTATAAAACGATTCGTCATTTCGCATGTTCAAGGTCGATGCCGATAACCATCCGCGTCTTATCGCCCGCGCCGGGATGGGTCGCATGGCTGAAATAGGCAGGCCACATCAGCATCGTTCCCACCTCAGGCTTGATGATACGGCGAGGGTAGTCATTACCCGTGGCTGATGAGTAGAGATGTTTGCCAACCTCCAGGCAATTTGTCAGTTCGTCCCTTTCCTCAACGTCATCCGGAATACGGACGTAATAGTTGGCGACCAGAAAACAATCGGAATGAACGTGGGGACCGACGTACCCGCTGTCCGGCATTGCGACGGCGAACATCCGAGGAAACGATTTTTCAGGCAGCCGCTCGAAATTCGGATGTTTGAACGGTGGGTTGGTGACGATGAATTCGTCCTGGTGTTTGGCGACGAACTCTTCGAAGTAGGCTTCGACCGCCCGAACGCACGGCCCGGCATTGGCGTCGTTCAGGTCTCTTGCGATGTAGTAGTTCACAGATTGTGGTTGGAACTGCAGTTTAAGGTTGGGCGACGCCATGACTTCATCAAACAGCCGATCATTGAAAGTTGGGTCATCATCTCCGGCGGCTGAGGCAGATGTTTGGAATTGAAGAGGAAAGGTCTCCAAGTCGACCCACTGTCGGGCCCGTTCGGGATGGCCGGACTGATGTTCAAGCGCGTACAACAAGTTCATGGTCTGGCCGATGTCGTATGTTGCTTTCGGGCCGGACTGGAGGATCATCATGTAGTGGTGCCGCGCCTTTTCGTGATCCTTCAATACGTGGGCAGAGACGCCGAGGCACGTATGAACAAACGACGGCAGGTCTCTTTCATCCACATCTTGAAAGTTATTCCCGACCACCTGATCAAATGCTTCCAGGATCCAACGGGCGACCGTCTCGTATGTAATGTCGGTGCCGGTGTCAAACGGGCCCGACTCAAATTCCAGCCGGGAGCGGAGGCATTGTTCGCCGAGTTTCATAACCTCCATGCATGACCCTTTCTCCCTGGCCAGCCGCAAGAGAAGAAGCCAAGGGCCAACCGCGGTTTCGTCCCGGTTTATCATCTTCTGACAAAGGGCGACCGCTTCCTCATGCCGACTTTTGTCGATTAGGGTGCTGGCCTGCTTGACGCCACGACGAATGTTTTGGGAGAGCTGTTCCCGGATGAACGCGTCCATTACCGATCCCAAATTTTCAATCAAAAGTCAGGGGCAGCAGGATTGGCGTAAATGATTAAGTTCAGTTTAATGGTCCGGCGTTGCGGAGAACGAACGTCAAGCACCTCGGCACGGCTGAGAATTTTGCCGAGCGAATAGAGCAAAAGGGCCGCCAATCGGGCAAAATCAATTGATGGCCATCCTTGGCCATAAGCGGACAATCTCCGTCGCTTAACTCCCAGCCCCCCGCCGATCATCGATCACCTTGCCGTCGTTGGGCAGGCTGCCGGGGGCAACGAACTCGACCCCGCCCTTGAGCTTGCAGGTCGCCTGGATGGTGTCGGCGAGGGCGGCGGCGAGGGCGTCCGGGGCGGGCGGGGTGGTCTCGCACATCAGGGTCATGACGTCGGTGCCGTCCCGGCGGTCCACCACCATGCGGGCGCGGGCGATTTCCGGGTGGCGCTTGACGATGTCGGCGATCTGGCGCGGGTGGATGAACATGCCCTTGACCTTGGCGGCCTGGTCGGCGCGGCCCATCCATCCCTTGATGCGGGTGTTGGTGCGCCCGCAGGGGCTGGCCCCCGCCATCACCGCCGACATGTCGCCGGTGGCGAAGCGGATCAACGGATAGTCGGTATTGAACGGCGTGGTCAGAAGAACCTCGCCGACCTGGCCCGGTTCGACCGGCTCACCCGTGCCGGGGGTGACGATTTCCAGGATCAGGCCCTCTTCCAGGATCAGGCCTTCGCGGGCCTGGCTTTCATAGGCGATCAGGCCGACGTCGGCCGAGGCATAGATGTTGAAGGCGTCGATCCCCGAGGCGTCGCAGGCGGCGCGCTGATCGGGCAGGAAGGGTTCTCCGCCGACGGCGGCCCTGGCGAGCGACGACACGTTGGCGCCCGTCTCGGCGGCCTTGTCGAGCAGGATCTTGAGGAACGACGGCGTGCCGCAATAGGCCGTGGGGCGGATGTGTTCGATGGCGCGGACCTGCAACTCCGTATTGCCCACGCCGGCGGGCACCACGGCGCAATCGAGGGCCTGGGCGCCGCTGTCGACCATCAGCCCGGCCGGCGTCAGGTGGTAGGAAAAGCTGTTGTGCAGGACGTCGCCCGCGCGCATCCCGGCGGCATACAGCCCGCGCGCCATGCGCCACCAGTCGGCGCCCTGGCCGTCGGCGTCGTAGGTCGGCCCGGGGCTTTGGTAGATGTGGCGCAGCCGGCCGTCGGGCACGGTCGTCAGGCCGCCCAGGGTATGGCCCGGCGCCTGCCGGTCGACCAGTTCCGACTTGCGGATCACGGGCAGCTTGGCCAGCGCCGCGCGGTCGATGATCCCGGCCGGGTCGATGCCGGACAGGACTTCGCGGTAATAGGGGGATTTCGCCTTGGCATGGGCCAGCAGGCCCCGCAGCCCCTCGAACAGGTCCGCCTCGCGGGCCTCCGCCGCCCGGGTTTCCAGATCGTCGTAATGGGGGGTGTCGGGCATGGTCGGTCTCTCGTTGTTGGTTGCACGCAAATGCGTCGCCGCAATCCGTGCCGGATTGCTCGGGATTTGCGTCAGAGCCAGCGCTTGCGGCGGCGGTAGTGCTTCACGTCGCGGAAGCTTTTGCGGCCTTCCCCGGCAAGGCCGAGGTAGAATTCCTTCACGTCCGGGTTTTCCCGCAGCCCCGCCGCGTCGCCGTCCATGACCACGCGGCCGTTTTCCAGGATGTAGCCGTAATCGGCGTACTTCAGGGCGATCATGGTGTTCTGTTCGGCGAGCAGGATGGACACGCCCTCCTGCTCGTTGAGCGCCTTCACGATCTCGAAAATCTCCTCGACCAGTTGCGGGGCCAAGCCCATGGACGGCTCGTCCAGCAGGATGGTGTTGGGATTGGCCATCAGCGCCCGGCCGATGGCGGTCATCTGCTGTTCGCCGCCCGAGGTATAGCCCGCCTGCGAGGTGCGGCGTTCCTTCAGGCGCGGGAAATAATGGTAGACCTTCTCCAGGCTTTCGGCGACGGCGGCGGCGCCGTCGGTGCGGGTATAGGCGCCCGTCATCAGGTTGTCTTCGACGGTCAGATGTTCGAAGCAGTGGCGGCCTTCCATGACCTGGATGACGCCGCGTTTGACCAGTTCGTTGGGCGTCAGGCTGTCGACCCGTTCGCCGCGGAACAAAATCTCACCCTTGGTGACCTCGCCGCGTTCGGCCCCCAGAAGGTTGGAGATGGCCTTCAGCGTCGTCGTCTTGCCGGCGCCGTTGGCCCCGAGGAGGGCGACGACGCCCCCCTCGGGAACCTCAAGCGATACCCCCTTCAACACCAGGATCACATGGTCGTAGATGACCTCGATGTTGTTGACCACGAGCGGTGACGTCTGGGCGGCCGCCTCGGTCTTCTGTTCAACAGCCTGTACCATGAACCTCGCCTTTCGTGCTCTGTTCGGGGGCCCGTCGGAACCGCTTACTTGCAGGTCCGGGGCGTGATGTTGTTTTCCTTCGCGTAGGCCGCGGCATCGGCCTCCACGATGGGGCGGACGATGTCGCGCATCGGCGTCAGCCATTCGCTGGCGTAGGACCACTTGGCGCCGTCCCATTTCTGGATGATCACCGGCCCCATGGTTTCATGGTCCTCGCAGGTGATCTTGAGCGGGCTGACCATCCCCTTGAACCCGAGCTTGTCCAGGGTTTCCTGGGTGATGTTCAGGTTTTCGAGGCCCCAGCGGACCTGTTCGCCGGTCAGGGATTTCTTGCCGAACTTGGCCTGGGCCGTGCGCACGGCTTCGGTGGCGAACATGGCGTTGACGACGCCGCGGTTGTACAGAACCTCGCCGACCTTGTTTTCCTTGGCCGCCGCCGCATCACCGCCGTAGATGTGCTTGATGATGTCGGCATGAACGCCGAAGTCGGTGCCCGCGCCGTGGAAGGTGGTCGACAGGTAGCCCTTGGCGCCGTCGCCGGCGGGCACCACGTCGGCGTCCGAACCGGACCACCAGTTGCCGACGAACTGATCCATGGGATAGCGGATGCCGGCGGCTTCCTTGATGGCGACCTGGTTCATCACGCCCCAGCCGGACATGAAGATGAAGTCGGGCTTGATGCGGCGGATCTGGCGCCACTGCGAGGCCTGTTCCTGGCCCGGATGATCGACCGGGACCAGGGTCAGCTTGTAGCCGTAACGCTTGGCCAGAACCTCGAGCGTCGGGTTGGCTTCCTTGCCGTAGGCCGAGTTGTGGTGCAGGTGGACGATCTTCTTGCCGGCCAGCTTGTCGTATCCGCCGGCCCGGCGCGCGAAGTACTTGATGACCGCGGACGCCTGCGACCAGTAGGTGGCGGGCGGGTTGAAGACCCATTCGAACACCCGGCCGTCGGCCGCCGAGGTGCGCCCGTAGCCCATGGACAGGATCGGAATCTTGTCGACGCTGGCCTTCGGGATCAGCTGATAGGTGATGCCCGTGGAATAGGGGTTGAACAGGCTGGCGCCGGTCGGGCCGTTGCCCTTCAGCTTTTCATAGCATTCGACACCCAGGTTGGTTTTGTACTGGGTTTCGCATTCCTCGAAGGTGACGGTGACGCCGTTGATGCCGCCGTCGCGCTTGTTCAACAGGGTGTAGTAATCGCGGAAGCCGTTGGCCACGGGAATGCCCGACGGCGCATAGGCGCCCGTGCGGTAGACGAGCATCGGAAAGAACTGCTCGTCCGCCTTGGCGGTTTCGGCCGCGGCGAACGTACCGAGGCCAACCACGGTCGCAGCCGTGGCCAGTACCAGTTTACGGAACTTCATGGTTGTGTCTCCCAGTTGCGGACGCCCCGGTTTTTGTGGGGCTTGGTCCTTCGGATTATCCCTCGGATCGTGGCACGCGGGGCAAGGGGCCCCAACGCGCACAACCCGGTTTCCAACGTCGCTTGTTATTGGTCTTGGCGGCAGTCGCGCCGCGTCACTTCAAAAATTCTCGGGCCGTCCCGTCAGTACGGGAACGGCCATTTCCTAAGCTTCTCGCGCAGAATCTGCCATAGCCGCGCGAAGCCTTCCGGCTCGACGATCAGGAAAAAGACGATCATCACGCCGAAGATGATTTCCTCCAGGTGCTTCTGCAAAGCCGTGGAAATATCCAGGCCGATCATGGGCGGAAAGTTGGTCAGGAAAATCGGCACCAGAATGATGAACGCGGCCCCCATGATGGAGCCGCCGATCGATCCCAGCCCGCCGATGATGATCATGAACAGCACGCGGAACGACACGGTGGCCAGATCGAAGGCTTCCGTTTCGGCCGATCCCAGCCAGCAGAAGATCATCAGGGCGCCCGCCACGCCGCAGTAGAACGACGAAATGGCAAAGGCCAGAAGCTTGGTCTGCAATGGGCGGATGCCGATGATTTCGGCGGCGATGTCCATGTCGCGGATCGCCATCCAGTTCCGCCCGATGCGCCCGCGCACCAGGTTCTTGGCGAACCAGGCGAAGACGATCAGGAAGGTCAGGCAGACGATGTAGCGGGCTTCGGGCGAGGCCGAGGGCCCGGTGATCAGCACCCCGAACAGTTCGCGCGGCGGCGCGGTGATCGTGCCCGACGGGTTGTTGTTGTAGAACCAGCCGACCTTGTTGAACAGCCACAGGATGAAGAACTGCGCGGCCAGGGTCGCGACGGCCAGATAGAAGCCCTTGATGCGCAGCGAGGGCAGCCCGAACACCACGCCGACGGCGGCGGCGCAGCCGCCCGACAGCAGGATCGCGACGATCACGTTCATGCCTTCGATGTTGGTGGTCAGCTTGTAGCAGGCATAGGCGCCGACGGCGGCGAAGGCCCCGGTGCCGAGCGAGACCTGCCCCGCGTAGCCCATCAGGATGTTCAGGCCGATCGCCATCAGGGCGAACACCAGGAACTGGATGAAAATCGCCTGCAACCAGTATTCGTCGGCGAACAGGGGCACCGCATAGGCGGCGAGAATCACCAGGATCACGGCGATCTTGTCCTGGAACACCGGGAAAACGGCCTGGTCGCCCTGGTAGGTGGTCTTGAACTGTCCGGCTTCGCGGTAGAACATGTCTCGGATCCTTCCTACACGCGCTCGATGATTTTTTCGCCGAACAGCCCCTGGGGCCGGAACACCAGGAACGCGAGGGCGAGCATGTAGGCGAACCAGTTTTCGATGGCGCCGCCCAGGGCCGGGCCCCAGAACCCTTCCGCCACCTTTTCGCCGACGCCGATGATCAGGCCGCCGACGATGGCGCCGGGCACCGAGGTGAACCCGCCCAGGATCAGCACCGGCAGGGCCTTCAGCGCGATCAGAGACAGCGAGAACTGCACCCCCGACTTGGCCCCCCAGACAATCCCGGCGACCAGCGCCACGATGCCGGCGATGGTCCACACGGCGATCCAGATGGTCTTCAGCGGGATGCCGACGGAAAGCGCCGCCTGATGGTCGTCGGCGACGGCGCGGAGTGCGCGGCCCATGGGCGTTTTCTGGAAGAACACGGCGAGGGACACCACCAGGAGTGCTCCGATGACGGCGGCGGTCACGTCGAAGGTGTTGAGCAGGATCTTGCCGCCGAGAATGTCGAACGGCTGGTCGGGAATGCCGATCTCCAGGCGCTTGACGTCGGATCCCCACATCAGCTGGCCCGTGCCCTCCAGGATGAAGTTGAGGCCGATCGTCGCCATGAACAGGATCAGGCCTTCCTGGTTGACCAGATGGCGCAGCATCAGGCGTTCGACCAGGAAGGCGAGCGCCACCATCACGGCAACGGTGAGGATCAGCGCCGCCCATAGCGGCACCCCGTGTTCCATCAGGCCGACCAGGGTCAGGGCGGCGAACAGCACCATCGCCCCCTGGGCGAAGTTGAACATGCCGGACGCCTTGAAGATCAGCACGAAGCCCAGCGCCACCAGGGAATAGAGGACGCCCGTTGACAGCCCGACCAGCACCAGTTCGGTAAAGTAGTACGGGCTTTCCCATATCTCGATGAACGGGGTGACCAGGATCGATTCGAGAAATTCCATAGGTGTCGTTCCCTCCGCGCCCTAGTCGTGGCTGACGCCCAGATAGGCGTCGATCACGTCCTGGTTGCGCTTGACCTCGTCCGGCGTGCCGTCGGCCAGTTTCTTGCCGTAGTCCAGCACGACGACCCGGTCGGAAATGTCCATGACCACGCTCATGTCGTGTTCGATCAGGACGATGGTGGTGCCGTATTCGTCGTTCACGTCGAGGATGTAGCGGACCATGTCCTCCTTTTCCTCGTGGTTCATGCCGGCCATCGGCTCGTCGAGCAGCAGCAGATCCGGTTCCGCCGCCAGGGCGCGGCCCAGTTCCACCCGCTTTTGCAGGCCGTAGGGCAGGCGGCCCACGGGCGTCTTGCGGATCGCCTCGATCTCCAGGAAGTCGATGACCTCTTCCGCCTTGGCGCGATGCTCCAGTTCTTCCCGAAGGGCCGGGCCGTAATAAAGGGCCTGCCAGAACAGGTTGCGTTTCATCTTCAACCCGCGCCCGGTCATGATGTTGTCGAGCGTCGACATGCCCTTGAACAGGGCGATGTTCTGGAAGGTGCGCGCGATGCCTTCCCCGGCCGCCTCATAGGGCTTGGCCGTGTCGCGGCGCTTGCCCTTGTAGGTGATCGCCCCTTCCTGGGGATGGTAGAAGCCGTTGATGCAGTTCAGCATGGACGACTTGCCGGCCCCGTTGGGCCCGATGATGGCGAGGATTTCGTGTTCGCGCACGTCGAACGACACGTTGTCGAGCGCGCGCACGCCGCCGAACGACAACGACACGTTCTCCACCTTCATGATGACGTCGCCGATGACGCGTCCGGTGGGTGTCTGGGGGCCGTCCGGCATTTAGGTTCCTTTCGCTCCTATGCGCCGCGGGTGCCGTTCATGCCGCCGCCTGTGCCGCGCCGGGCGGGACCACTTTGGCGTCGCGGATTTTCAGATCGGCGTGGATGGTGTCCGTGCGGCCGTCCTCGAAGGTCACGGTCGCGGTGACTTCGCAATGGTCCTGGTCCGAATAAAGGGCGGCGATCAGGTCACCGTAGCGTTCGGTGATGACGCTGCGCCGAACCTTGCGGGTGCGCGTCAGTTCGCCGTCGTCGGCGTCCAGTTCCTTGTGCAGGATCAGGAACCGCTTGATCTGCGATCCCGCCAGCTTGTCGTCCTGGGCCAGGTCGGCGTTGACCTTGTCGACGCAGTCGGCGATCAGGTCCAGAACCTCGGGCCGGCCGGCCAAGTCGGTGTAGCCGGTATAGGCGAGGCCGCGCCGTTCGGCCCAGTTGCCGACCGCTTCCAGATCCATGTTGATGAACGCCGCGACATAGTCCCGGCCGTCGCCGAAGGTTACGGCCTCGGACACGAAGGGGAAGAATTTAAGTTTGTTTTCCAAATATTTGGGCGCGAACAGCGTGCCGTCGGTCAACTTGCCCACGTCCTTGGCCCGGTCGATGATCTTCAGATGCCCGTCGGCGTCCAGGAATCCGGCGTCGCCGGTATGGACCCAGCCGTCGGCGGTCTTGGTCTCGGCCGTGGCTTCGTCGTTCTTGTAATAGGCCTGGAACACGCCGGGGCTTTTGAACAGGACCTCGCCCGTGTCGGCGACGCGGATATCGACCCCGGGGGCCGGCACGCCCACGGAATCGGAGCGGATGTCGCCGTTGGGCTGGATGGTGATGAACACGGACGCCTCGGTCGAGCCGTATAACTGTTTCAGATTCAGGCCGAGGGATCGGTAGAAATCGAAGATGTCCGGGCCGATGGCCTCGCCCGCCGTATAGCCCAGCCGCATGCGCGTCAGGCCGAGAACGTTCTTGAGCGGCCCATAGACCAGGAACTCGCCCAATCGGTACTTCAGGCGGTCGATCAGCGGCACGGGTTTGCCGTCCAGGATGTCGCGCCCGACCCGGCCCGCCAGATCCATGAAGTAATGGAACATGCGCTGCTTCCAGGGCGCGGCGTCCTCGATCCGGATCATCACCGTGGTCAGGATGTTTTCGAAGATGCGCGGCGGCGCGAAGAAATAGGTCGGGCCGATTTCGCGCAGGTCCTGGAGCACCGTTTCCGCGCTTTCCGGGCAGGCGACGCAGAAGCCATGGGTGAAGGCCTGGGCGACCGAGAAGATATGGTCGCCGACCCAGGCCATGGGCAGATAGGCCAGCATCTCGTCGTCGTCGGTCAGGCCTTCCCAATCGGCGGCGTTGCGCGCCGTCTGGATCAGGTTGTCGGCCGTCAGCATCACGCCCTTGGGCCGGCCCGTGGTGCCCGAGGTATAGACCATGATCGCCAGATCCCCGCCGCCCCCCTTGGCGACCTCGTCGTCATAGAAGCCGGGGGTGGCGGCGTCGAATGCGCGGCCCTTCGCCTGCACGTCGGCGTACAGGTGGAGGAAATCCTGGGTGTAATGGCGCATGCCGCGCGGGAAATGATAGATGATCGTTTCCAGCAGGGGCAGGCGGTCCTTGATCTCCAGCAGCTTGTCGACTTGTTCCTGGTTCTCGACCACGGCGAAACGGCATTCCGCGTGCGCCAACACGTATTGCATCTCGTCGGCCACGGAATCCTGATAGATCGGCACGGGCACGCCGCCCACGGCCTGGGCCGCGGGCATGGCCCAGTACAGGTGCGGGCGGTTGTCGCCGATGATGGCCAGCCGGTCGCCCCGCTTGAATCCCAATGCCGCCAGACCGCAGGCGAGTGCGCGAACCTCGTCGGCGACCTCGGACCATGTCCAGGTCTGCCAGATCCCGTAATCTTTTTCGCGGCTTGCGGGTTTGCCCCCCCGGATGCGCGCGTTCGCGGCCAACAGTTTGGGAAAAGTGTCTAGGCCCGCCGCAGTATCGCCGGACATGGATGTCTCCCTGATAAATCCTCAGCCTTCTTAAAATTTCGTGCTTTAGGATTTTTTGAATTTACCGTCTCTTGAAGGACGTTGAGATAAAATAACATGCAGATTGATCTGGAAGACGCAAGCCGAAATATCCCGCATCGACACACGGGTGCGTGAGAACGGGCGCTTGACGCTACGTAATATTGGCCGTTCACATCCGAATGTGTTCCGCGTGGCGAAACGCGGACGTTGACCGGCCTCATGAAAGACGCCGCATGACTATGGACATGAAGGCAGATTTCGGTGCCACTGCGTCTTGTGCGCAGGCGGCAGCACCGAATTTAGGGGCGCCAGGTGAGGCACGTTTCAGGAAGTCGACGCACCTCATTGGGGCTCAGGCTCTCGTCCTAAGCCCCGGCCAATAACGGTAACGGTGCGGCAAACCTGACGGGCACTTACACGCGCGGCGGTGCGAACCTGGTCAAGTTAATGCCATCCACCGCGGACTTGTACTCGTCAACGCTTGGCGTCCGCCCGAGGATCGTCGACAACACCACGACCGGCGTCGACGCCAGCAGCGACTCCCCTTTCTTTTCAGCGGAGTCCGCCACAACCCGGCCCTGGAACAGGCGGGTCGATGTCGCCATGACCGTATCGCCCTTTTCCGCTTTTTCCTGGTTGCCCATGCAGAGGTTGCAGCCGGGACGCTCCAGATAAAGGGTGTTCTCGTAGGATTTACGCGCCTCGGTCTTGGGGGCCGTGTCATCGAACTCGAACCCGGCGTACTTTTGCAGGATTTCCCAATCGCCTTCCGCCTTCAACTCATCGACGATGTTGTAGGTCGGCGGCGCGACAACCAGGGGCGCCTTGAACTCGATCTTGCCGTTCGCCTTTTCCAGGTTGCGGAACATTTGCGCGACGATGTTCAGGTCGCCCTTGTGCACCATGCAGGAACCGACGAAGCCCAGATCGACCTTCTTGTTGCCGCCGTAATAGGAAATCGGGCGGATGGTGTCGTGCGTATAGCGTTTCGCGACGTCGATGTTGTCGACGTCGGGGTCGGCGATCATCGGCTCGTTGATCTGGTCCAGATCGACGACGACTTCCGCGTGGTATTTGGCATTGTCGTCGGGCCGCAGCGCGGGCTGTTCGCCGGATTTGATTTGCGCGATGCGTTTGTCCGCCTTGTCGATCAGCCCCTGAAGCATCCCTGACGGGATTTCCATGCCCTTGTCGATCATGATCTGGATGCGGGACTTGGCGATTTCCAGGGATTTGATGAGGGTTTCATCATTGGAAATACAGATCGACGCCTTGGCCTTCATCTCGGCGGTCCAGTCGGTGAAGGTGAAGGCCTGGTCCGCCAGCAGCGTGCCGATGTGCACTTCGATGATGCGGCCCTGGAAAACGTTTTCCCCGTCGAACTGGGCCAGCATCTGGGCCTGGGTCGCGTGGACCACGTCACGGAAGTCCATGTGGTCGGCCATCTTGCCCTTGAAGGTCACCTTGACGGACTCAGGAACGGTGATGTTCGCCATGCCCAAGGCCAGCGCCAGCGCAACGGTGCCCGAGTCGGCCCCGAAGGCGACGCCTTTGGACATCCGGGTGTGCGAGTCGCCGCCGATGATGATCGCCCGGTCATCGACGGTGATGTCGTTCAGGACCTTATGGATGACGTCCGTCATCGCCGGGTAGACGCCTTTCGGGTCGCGGCCGGTGACCAGCCCGAACTTGTTCATGAAGGCCATCAGCTTGGGCGTATTGGCCTGCGCTTTGCTGTCCCACACGGAGGCCGTGTGACAGCCGGATTGGTAGGCGCCGTCCAGAATCGGGGAGATCACGGTCGCGGCCATGGCCTCCAGTTCCTGGACGGTCATCGGGCCGGTCGTGTCCTGGGAGCCGACGATGTTGACCTTCACCATGGCGTCGGAACCCGCGTGCAGAACGGTTCCTTCCGGAACGCCCACGGCGTTGTTGTTGAAGATTTTCTCGACCGCCGTCAGGCCCTGACCCGGGTGGGAGACCACCTTGGCGGGCGCGAAGACCGGCTTCGGCTCCACCCCCAGGGTTTCGGCGGCGAAAATCTGAAGTTTCTTGCCGAAGTCGATGGCATAGGAGCCGCCGGCCTTCATGAACTCGATCGATTGCGGCGAGAAGGCCTTCGAAACGTCGGCCAGTTCCTCGGAGCCGTCTTCGTTCAGGAGCTTCTTGGCTTTCGTGTCGATGGTCAGGGTCGTGCCCGTGGCGACGGAGTATTTTTCCTCCAGCACCGGGCTGCCGTCGTTGTTGATGATGGCGTTGCCGTCCGAGTCCACTTTCTTGACCCAGTTCTTAAGGTCCAGGCCGATGCCGCCGGTGACGCCCACCGTGGTCTGGAAGATCGGCGAAATCCCGTTGGTGCCGGCGACGATCGGCGCGATGTTGACGAACGGCACGTAGGGGCTGGCCTGCTCCCCCATCCAGAGCGCCACGTTGTTGATCCCGGACATGCGCGACGAGCCGACGCCCATCGTGCCTTTCTCGGCGATCAGCATCAGGCGCTTGCCGGGATGCTGGAGCTTCAGCGCCTGGATCTCTTTCTGGGCCTTTTCCGAGATGAAGCTCTTGCCGTGCAGTTCCCGGTCGGCGCGGGAATGGGCCTCGGCACCGGGGGACATCAGGTCGGTGGAGATATCGCCTTCCGCCGCGACGTAGGTCACGACGTCAATTTTGTCCTGGATTTCCGGCAGTTTGGTGAAGAATTCGGCATCCGCGTAGCTTTGCAGGATATCCTTGGCGATCGGGTTGCCGGCCTTGTAGGCGGCTTGCAGGCGGTCCGTGTCCGCGTCGTACAGAAAGACCTGCGTTTTCAGAACCTCGGCCGCGGCCTTGGCGATGTCGGCATCGTCGCCCAACGCCAGGTCGAGCAGCACCTCGACCGACGGCCCGCCCTTCATGTGCGACAGAAGCTCGAACGCGAAGTCCCGCGTGATCTCCTTGACGTCGGCCTGGCCGAGAATGATCTCTTTCAGGAACTTCGCCTTGACGCCTGCCGCGCTGGTCGTTCCCGGCAACGTGTTGTAAATGAAGAATTTCAGCGAGTCTTCCCGATGCGCGTTGCCGGTGTCCTTGATCTGCGCGATCAGTTCTTCGACAAGCGCGCCGTCTTCGATCGGTTTCGGATGCAAATCCTGCTTTTTACGTTCTTCGATTTCGGCCAAATAATCCGTGTACAAGCTCATGATTGCTCCGCGATCCTGGGTGTTCTCGACAAACCAACGGCGGATCGAGTAGACGATCTCGCCGAAAAGGCGCCGGGGATGGTTTAGTTTAGCCTAGTTCGGCTTGCAAGGTGAATCCAATCGCTTGATATGTTGGGGTTTAGCCCGGTTTCATTCCGAATCAGCGGTCGTGCCGGGCTCAGACGTAAACGGCGTGATTGGCCTGAAAAACCCTCCTTTCTCTCAGCCCGGTCGACATCGCGTCACGCCTTGACCGTTGCGTGGATGTGAAGAGTTTCCGGTTCCTGGTTGACCTGACCCATGGGGCACCGTAGCTATAGGCAGAAGGGGGATTAGTGCTGAGTTCAGCATGCGCAAAATCATGCGCGAGCGCCAAGCGGAGGTTCCCCATATGTCCATCACCGGCCAAGATACTCTTAAAACCCGCCGCACCCTTACGGTCGGCGGCAAGGAATACGATTATTTCTCTCTGGAAGCGGCGGAGGCGGCCGGCATCGGCGCCGTCGGACGGCTGCCGTTTTCCCTGAAGGTTCTGCTGGAAAACCTGCTGCGCCGCGAAGACGGGCGCACGGTTACGGTCGATGACGTCAAGGCCGTCGCCAAATGGCTCGACACCCGCACGTCGGACCACGAAATCGCCTACGGGCCCGCCCGCGTGCTGATGCAGGATTTCACCGGCGTTCCGGCGGTGGTCGATCTTGCCTCCATGCGCGACGCCATGAACACGCTGGGCGGCGATCCGGCCAAGATCAACCCGCTGTCGCCGGTCGATCTGGTCATCGACCACTCGCTGATGATCGACAACTTCGGCACCCCGACCGCGTTCAAGGAGAACGTCGACCTGGAATTCGCGCGCAACCAGGAACGCTATGAGTTCCTGAAATGGGGTCAGGGCGCCTTCGACAACTTCCGCGTCGTGCCGCCGGGCACCGGCATCTGCCACCAGGTCAACCTGGAGTATCTGGCCCAGGTCGTGTGGACGACCGAAGTCGACGGCAAGCAGATCGCCTATCCGGATACCTGCGTCGGCACGGACAGCCATACCACCATGGTCAACGGCCTGTCGGTTCTGGGTTGGGGCGTGGGCGGCATCGAGGCCGAGGCGGTGATGCTGGGCCAGCCCGTGTCCATGCTGATCCCCGAAGTCGTCGGCTTCAAGCTGACCGGCGCCTTGGCCGAAGGCATGACCGCGACGGACCTGGTCCTGACGGTCACGCAGATGCTGCGCAAGAAGGGCGTTGTCGGCAAGTTCGTCGAATTCTACGGCGACGGCCTGGATCACCTGTCCCTCGCCGATCAGGCGACCATCGCCAACATGGCCCCGGAATACGGCGCCACCTGCGGCTTCTTCCCGGTGACCCAGGCGACTCTCGACTATCTGATTTTCACCGGCCGCGACGCCGACCGCGTCGCCCTGGTCGAAGCCTACGCCAAGGCCCAGGGCATGTGGCGTGATTCCTCAACGCCCGATCCCATTTACACCGACACCCTTGAACTGGACATCGGCACCGTCGTGCCGTCCCTGGCCGGCCCGAAACGGCCCCAGGACCGCATCAAGCTGACCGACGCCGCCTCGTCCTTCAAAGACAACTTCAAGGAAATCTCCGCCGGCCGCGACACGCAGAAGACCGTCGATGTGCCCGGTTGCGATTTCAAGCTGTCCGACGGCGCCGTCGTGATCGCCGCCATCACCAGTTGCACCAATACGTCGAACCCGGCGGTGCTGGTCGCCGCCGGTCTGGTCGCCAAGGCGGCAAACGAACGCGGCATGACCAAGAAGCCCTGGGTCAAGACGTCGCTCGCCCCCGGCAGCCAGGTCGTCACCGACTATCTGAACGCGGCCGGCCTGACCGAACACCTGGACGCCCTCGGCTACAACCTGGTCGGTTACGGCTGCGGCAGTTGTATCGGCAACTCGGGCCCCCTGCCGGAAGACATCCACGAGGTGATCGAGGAACAGAACCTGTGTGTCGCCGCCGTACTGTCGGGCAACCGCAACTTCGAAGGCCGCGTGCATCCGCTGACCCGCGCCAATTATCTGGCGTCGCCGCCGCTGGTCGTCGCCTATGCGCTGGCCGGCAACATCAACATCGACCTGTTGAAGGACCCGATCGGCCAGGACCGCGACGGCAAGGACGTGTTCCTGAAGGATATCTGGCCAACCAACGCCGAGGTCAAAAAGGTCATGGACGCCTGCGTGACGCCGGAAATGTTCCGCGCCCGCTATGCCAACGTGCTGGAAGGCGACGAGAACTGGAAGGCGATCAAGACGACCAAATCGCTGACCTACAACTGGAATCCGGGATCGACCTATGTCCAGCACCCGCCGTTCTTCGAAGGCATCTCGATCGACGACGAAGGCAAGGCCGAGGACATCATCGGCGCCCGCCCGATCGCGCTGTTGGGTCAGTCGGTGACCACCGACCACATCTCGCCCGCCGGCAACATCAAGGAGGACAGCCCCGCCGGAAGCTACCTGATGGAACATCAGGTGCGCCCGATGGACTTCAACTCCTACGGCTCGCGCCGCGGCAACCACGAGGTCATGATGCGCGGCACCTTCGCCAATATCCGCATCAAGAACGAAATGGCCCCTGGCACGGAAGGCGGCTTCACCACCTTGCAGCCGACCGGCGAGACGACGACGATCTACGAGGCCGCCATGGGCTACAAGGCTCAGGGCATTCCGCTGGTGGTCATCGGCGGGGCCGAATACGGCACGGGATCTTCCCGCGATTGGGCGGCGAAGGGTACGCGCCTTCTGGGCATACAGGCGGTCATCGTCGAAAGCTTCGAACGCATCCACCGTTCCAACCTGGTCGGCATGGGCGTGCTGCCGCTACAGTTCCCTTCGGGCGTGACGCGCCAGACGCTGAAACTCGACGGCTCGGAAACCTATGACGTGGTCGGGCTCAACGCCGGCATCACGCCGCGCATGACCCTGACGCTCAAGATCCACCGCAAGGACGGCACGACGGAAGAGGTGCCGGTGCTGTGCCGCATCGATACCGTGGACGAGGTCGATTACTTCCTCGCCGGCGGCATCCTGCAATACGTGCTGAAGCGCCTCGCGGCATAAGGCTGTGCCCGGGGCGGCCCGGGCGCTGAAACGATCAAGGCCGGCCCCGTGACGGGGCCGGCCTTTTTCGTGGGGGGAGGGAGAGACGGGGGGAGGGGGAGACGGGGGCTATTTGGATTTCTTCTCCTTGTCGCCCTTATCCTTTTTCTCCTTTTTTTCCTTTTTCTCGGGCTTGTCCTTCTTCTCTTTCTTTTCCTTGGTCTGGCCCTTTTTCTTGTTTTCCTCGTCCTTGCGGTGATCGGCCGAGGATCCGCCCTTGTTGCCCTTGTTTTCCTTGTCGTCCTTGGCCTGGGCGCCGGGCGCCATGGCCACGAGAACGCCGCCCAACAGCAGGGACATGAAATCGCGTCGGTTCATTTCCTGGAATTCCTCTTTCTAGTTAGGTCGAAAATCAGACCAATAGGGAGGATAGCACCACAAAAGCAACCTGACGACGGTGATCCAGATCACGCGGGAGCGCTGAAATGCCCTGCGACCTTCACCCGCCTGTCATCACCGGTTCATGTTGAAAATCTATGGTCCCGGCAAGCGGCAATGGCGACCGGACCCGGGGGGACGCGGGTATCGGAACGCCGGACGACCAAGGTGAAATTCCAGTGAGGCCAATGAGGAGTCCCACGAGATGAACGAAGTGGCAATGATGTCCCGATACTACCTGAACCCTCGACGCGAACCGCAGATCGACGATGTCCTGAGCGACCCCGTGGTCCATCTGGTCATGGCGCGCGACGGCGTGACCCTGGACGACATGCGAGACGTGGTGTCGTCGGCGCGCGCGCGCCTTTTGTTCCGCCAGATGCTGGCGGCGGAAAGTTCCTTCTAAATACTTCCTGGGAACACGGCCCCGCGGCCCGGCGAAAAACGCCGGGCCGTCGGTCGTTTGGCCTAAGCCAGGCCCTTGGCCATCAGCTTGCTGAGCCGCTTGGCGAAGGCCTGCGCGTCGATCACCGGCTCGCCTTCCAGGATGCGGGCCTGGTCGAGCAGCAGGAAGGCCGCGTCGTCCAGTGCCGGGTCCTTGGCGTTCTTTTCTTGCGCCAGCTTGGCCAGCTTGGTGATCAACGCGTGGTCCGGGTTGAGTTCCAGGATGCGCGGCGCGAGGTTCCGTCCGTCCAACTGCTTGTGCTGTTTCAGCAGCCGTTCCAGGTTGATGTCCATGTCGCCGTCATCGGCGACCAGACAGACGGCGCTGTCGGTCAGGCGTTCCGACGGGCGCACGTCCTTGACCTTGTCGCCCAGCGCAACCTTGATCGCGGCGATCAGCTGATCCATGCCGGGGGCGGCAGGTTTGTCGTCGGCCTTGTCCGCATCGTCGTCAGCGGCTTTCTCGGCGTCTTTCGCCTTGGCGATCTTGGCCAGATCGGCGCCGCCCCGGGTCGCCGACTTGAACGGCTTTTCCTGGAACGCGCCGACATGGGACAGCCAGAATTCGTCGACCGGGTCGGTCATCAACAGGACTTCGACGCCCTTGGCCTTGAAGCCCTCCAGCTGCGGGCTGGCCAGTGCCGCCTCCGCGTCCTCGCCGGCGATATAGAAGATCGCGTCCTGGCCGTCCTTCATGGCGGCGACATAGTCGGCCAGGCTGATCCAGCCGTCGCGTTCCGAGCTTTTGAAGCGGGCGAGTTCCAAAATCCTCTCACGGTTGTCGCCGTCCTCATACAACCCTTCCTTCAGCACGGGACCGAAGGTTTCCCAGAACGTTTGGTAGTCCTCGGGCTTTTTCTCCGCCGATTTCTTCAGTTCGCCGAAGATGCGCTTGGTCAGGCCCTGGGAGATTTTCGCGACCACGGGGTTGTGCTGCATCATCTCGCGGCTGACGTTGAGCGCCAGATCCTCGGAGTCCACGACCCCCTTCACGAAGCGCAGATAGGGCGGCAGAAGTCCCTCGCAGTTGTCGGTGATGAACACCCGTTTGACGTAAAGCTTTACCTGTCCCGTGCGGTCCGGGTGGAACAGGTCGAACGGCCGCATGGAGGGGATGAACAGAAGGTTGGTGTAGCTGACCACGCCCTCGACCCGGTTGTGCAGGGTCATCCAGGGATCGTCGAAGGCATGGGCGGCGTGGTGGTAGAATTCCGTGTATTGCTCGTCCGTCACGTCCTTCTTGTCGCGGGTCCAGATGGCGGACGCGGTGTTCAGGGTCTTTTCCGCCGTCTCCTTGCCGTCGCCGGCCAGGACGATGGGAATGCCGATGTGGTCCGAATAGGTGCGCACGATGTGCTCGATGCGGGCGGGCTCCAGGTATTCCTTTTCGTCTTTCTTCAGATGCACGATGACGTCCGTGCCCCGCGTGTCGCGCGTCGCCGGCTCGATGGTGAATTCGCCGCGTCCGTCGGACGCCCATTTGAATGCGTTTTCCGTGCCTGCCTTGCGGGTCACGACCTCGACCAAATCGGCGACCATGAAGGCGGAATAGAAGCCGACGCCGAACTGGCCGATCAGCGATAGGGCCTTGTCCTTATCCTTTTTCCCGTCTCCGGACAGGCCCTCGACGAAGGCCTGAGTGCCCGAGCGCGCGATGGTGCCCAGGATGCCGGTCAGCTCGTCCTTGTCCATGCCGACGCCGTTGTCGGAAACGGTTAGCGTCTTGGCCTTCTTGTCCAACGAAAGGGTGATGCGAAAGCCGGGATCGCCCTCGATCAGCTTGGGTTCGGTCAGCGCCCGGTAGCGCAGCTTGTCGCAGGCGTCGGACGCGTTGGAGATCAGCTCGCGAAGGAAGATTTCCTTCTGGCTGTACAGCGAGTGGGCGACGATATCGAGAAGCTTACCCACTTCCGCCTGAAAGGCATGGGTTTCGACTTTGGTTTCCGTGGTCATGGCGCATTTACCCCCAAATCGTGGTCGCGGGGCGCCGCTTTCGGCGCGTCTTGCTCTTGGCGGGCGAGATATGTGACGGTGGGCCCAAGTTTGCAACCCCCGAAGGGGGCGGGACCATGGCGGACGACGACGACTTTGCGGACAAACGCCAGCGCATGCTCGACGAAATCGACCAGGACGCCCGGGACACGGCGTTCTGGACCGGGCGCAAGGCGTTTTCCGACGATACGATGGCGGCGCTGGAAGCGGTGCCGCGGCACGCCTTCGTGCGTCCGGGGGACGAGGTCGTTGCCTATATCAACCGGCCCCAGCCCATCGGCCGCGGCCAGACCATTTCCCAGCCTTATATCGTGGCATTGATGACCGACCTTCTCGACCTGAAGGGCACGGAAAAGGTCCTGGAGATCGGCACCGGCTGCGGTTATCAGGCGGCCGTTCTGGCCCATGTCGCGGCCCGCGTGTTCACGGTCGAGGCCGTGGAAGAGCTGGGCCGGGCGGCGGCGGAGCGGCTCAGGGCACTCGGCTACGGCAACGTGTCCGTGCGGATCGGCGACGGCTACCTGGGCTGGCCGGAAGAAGCGCCGTTCGACGCCATCATGGTCACGGCGGCCCCCGAACGCATTCCGGATGAGCTTATTCGCCAGCTTCGCCCCGGCGGGCGCATGATCCTGCCCATCGGCCGCGCCAACGACCGCCAGACCCTGACCCTGGTGGTCAAGGGCCCGGACGGCAAGGTAAGCGTCGACAGCGTCCTGCCCGTCGCCTTCGTGCCGATGGTAAAGCTCAAACAGCCGGACTAACGCCCTTGCGCCGGGCCGCCGTCGAGGCGACATTTAGGGGGTCATGGAACTCTCCACGCAGCGTCGGCGCATCATCGCCGTTTTGGGCCCGACCAACACCGGGAAGACCCATCTGGCGATGGACCGCCTGCTCGCCTATCCGTCGGGCATCATCGCCTTCCCGCTGCGGCTCCTGGCCCGGGAAAACTACGACCGGGCGGTCAAGAAGAAAGGCAAGGGTCAGGTCGCGCTGATCACCGGCGAGGAAAAGATCCTGCCCGAAGGGGCGCGCTATTTCCTGTGCACGGTCGAGGCCATGCCGCTCGACCGGCCGGTCGATTTCCTCGCCGTCGATGAAATCCAGATGTGCGCAGACCCGGACCGTGGGCACATGTTCACGGAACGGCTGCTGAAGGCGCGCGGGCGGTTCGAGACCATGTTCCTGGGCGCGGAGACCGTGCGCCCCTTGATCCAGCAACTCGTGCCCGAGGCCGAATTCATGACCCGCCCGCGCATGAGCGTGCTGCGCCATTCGGGGCATAAGAAGGTCACGCGCCTGCCGCCGCGCTCCGCCGTCGTCGCGTTCTCCGCCGCCCAGGTCTACGGCCTGGCCGAACTGGTGCGCCGTCAGCGGGGCGGGGCGGCGGTGGTTCTGGGGGCCTTGAGCCCGCGCACCCGCAACGCCCAGGTCGCCATGTATCAGGCGGGCGAGGTCGATTACCTGGTCGCCACCGACGCCATCGGCATGGGGCTGAACATGGACATCGACCATGTCGCCTTCGCCGGAATTTCCAAGTTCGACGGCCGTCACCGGCGTAACCTGGCGCCGGCCGAACTGGCGCAGATCGCCGGGCGCGCGGGGAGGGCGATGAACGACGGCACCTTCGGCACGACGGCGGATCAACGCGCCCTCGACCCGGACCTGGCCGAAGCCATCGAAGGCCATACGTTCGACCCCCTGACCAAGATCTACTGGCGCAACGGCGATTTGGATTTCGCCTCGGTCCATGCATTGAAGCACACCTTGACCCGCCCGGCGCCCAAGGGCGGGTTGATCCGCGCCCGCGCGGCGGAGGACGAACAGGCCCTGGCCCTGTTGCTGCGCGACGAAACGGTCATGGACCGCGCCCAGACGCCCGAGGCCGTGCGCCTGTTGTGGGACGTCTGTCAGGTGCCCGATTTCCAGGGCGTGATGACCGACGCCCATGCCAGCCTGCTGGCGACCATCTACAAATACCTGACCGGCCCCGAAGGCCGCCTGCCCGAGGACTGGATGGCGGGTCAGGTCAAGCGCCTGGACCGCACGGACGGCGACATCGATGCCCTGACCCAGCGCATCGCCCATATCCGCACCTGGACCTATGTGTCGTTCCATGGCGACTGGCTCGGCGATGCCCTGCATTGGCAGAACCGCACCCGGGCCATCGAGGATCGGCTGTCCGATGCCCTGCACGACCGCCTGACCCAGCGCTTCGTCGACAAAAGCACGGCGCATCTGATGATGAAGCTGAAGGACACGCCGGACCTGATGGCGGCGGTCACGGCGTCGGGCGACGTGGTGGTCGAAGGCCATCCCGTGGGGCATCTCAAGGGGTTTCTGTTCGACGCGGGCGGGGCCGGCGGGGACGCCGCCGGCAAGGCCATCGCGGCGGCGGCGGGCCGGGCGCTGAAGGGCGAATTCCGCCGCCGGGTCCAGGCCCTGGAACAGGCGGCGGACAAGGACATCGCCCTGGCGCCGCTCGACAGCCCCGACGCGGGCACGATCCTGTGGGACGGCATTCCCGTCGGACGGCTGGTCAAGGGCGAGACCCTGCTGCGGCCTGCCGTGCGGGTGACGGCCTCGGACCTACTGGACGCCCAGGGCCGCGACCGGGTCGCCCGGCGGCTGGAGCGTTGGGTCGCGGATCATCTGGCGCATCTGTTCCGCGATCTTCTGGCCCTCGACAAGGCGGTCCTCACGGGGCCGGCCAAGGGCCTGGCGTTCCGCCTGCGCGAAGCCCACGGCTCGCTGCCACGTGCCCAGGTCGACGAACAGCTTGCCCTGATCGTCAAGGACGCCCGCCGCGACCTGCGCGCCGCGGGCATCCGCATCGGCCGCGAGACCGTGTTTCTGCCCGCCCTGGTCCGCCCGGCCCCCGCCGCCATGCGGGGGTTCCTGTGGTGTTTGGCCGAGGGCCGCCGTCCCGTGCCGCCGCCCCAACCGGGGCGGGTTTCCGTGCCGGCCGGGCGGCTGCCCGGGGACTATTGGGAACAGGTCGGGTTCCGCCGGTTCGGCAAGACGGCGCTGCGTATCGACATGGTGGAGCGCATCGCTGCCAAGGCCTGGGAGATGGCCAAGGCGGGCGGCAAGGATGGGTTCGAGGCCGCGCCGGACCTGTTGTCCCTGGCCGGGTGCACCGCCGCCGACATGGCGCAGATTCTCCGGGGTCTCGGTTTCAAGGGCCGGGAGGTCGAGGGCGCCCTGCGCTTCCGCCCGGCGGCGCGCCGGCCCGCGCCGGACGGCGCGGGCGCGGGCAAGCCCAAAGGAAAAACCGCCAAGGTTAAGGGCCAAGGGAAGAGCAAGACGAGCGCGGCCGCGTCGGCGCCATCCCCCAAGATCGACCCCCATTCCCCCTTCGCCAAGCTGAAGGATCTGGTTTTGTCATGACGGATGGAGGCGGCGGCAATCTGCGCCTGGACAAGTGGCTGTGGTTCGCGCGGTTCTTCAAGACCCGCTCGCTGGCGACCAAGTACGTGCAGTCGGGCAAGCTGCGGGTCAACACGGTGACCGTCGCCAAACCCCATTATTCCGTGAAGGTGGGCGACGTGCTGACCTTTCCCATGCGGGCGGGGGTCAAGGTCGTGAAGGTTCTGGACATGGGTGCGCGGCGCGGCCCGGCGGCCGAAGCCCAGGCATTGTACGAGGACCTGTCGCCGCCACCGCCGCCGAAGAATGCCGCCGACATCGACCGGCCGGGCAAGGTCGCCTTGCGGGATGCGGGCAGCGGCCGGCCGACCAAGCGCGAACGGCGGGAAACGGACCGCCTGCGCGGCGAGGATGCGGACGCCTGAGCGTAAAAACGCCTAGGCCATGCCCGCGCGTTTTCTGAAGATCACCGACAGGTTGTTGGCCGGCATCCGCACCGTCTCGACCAGATGCAGGCCGCGCCCGCGGGCTTCCAGCGCCACGTCGTCCAGGTTGCGCACCCCCCAGTCGGGATTTTCGGCGCGCAGGTTGGCGTCGAAGCGGGCGTTGCTTTCGGCCGTGTGGGTGCCGCCGACGGCGAAGGGGCCGTACAGGTACAGCACGCCCCCTTCGGGCAGGATGTCACGGGCGCCGTCCAGCAACCCCAAGCAAGCGGCCCAGGGCGCGATATGGATCATGTTCACGGACATGACCGCCGCCGCGCCGGTGACCGGCCAGGGATGGCGGGTTGCATCCAGGTCGAGCGCCGGGGGCAGGCCCAGCCCGGCCTGGCGCGCCCAGGCATCGGCGGACGCCCGGTAATTGGGATCCGGGTCCGAGGCCTGCCAGCCGAGATGGGGCAGGGCGGCGGCGAAGGCGGCGATATGCTGGCCGGAACCGGATCCGACCTCCAGCACCCGGCCCTCGGCCGGCAGCACGCGGGCCAGTACCTCCAGGATCGCGGCCTGATTGCGGCCGGTCGCGGGAAAATTCAGGCGGGGATCGTCGGGCGATGAGGTCATGGTCCCGAGGTTTAGGAGGGGGGATCGGCGGGGGCAAGGAAAACCCGCAACTATGCTGTGGTTGAGGGGATCGCCCCTGCGTGCTAACTGACTTCCATGCTTGCCAAATTGAAATCCTGGGCCGACCGCCTTTCCGCCGATGCGGTCACCGCGCCTAAGGCCGGCGCCCGCGAACTGGAAGCCGCCACGGCGCTGCTGCTGGTCGAGGCGGCGTCCCTCGACGGCGATTTCGACGCGGGAGAGGAAGCGGCCATCCGCGGCCTGTTGACCGAGGAATTCAATCTGGATGACGGCGAGGCGGATGCCCTGATCGCCGATGCCAAGACACATGCCGACACCTCGGTCGAGTTCTACGGAATGACCCGCACCATCAAGGAGCGCATGGCGCCCGAGGACAGGGTCAGGATTCTCGAGATGGTCTGGGCCGTGGCCTATGCGGACGGCAGCCTGCACGATTTCGAGGCCAACCTGGCGCGCCGGGTCGCGGGGCTTTTGCATGTGTCCGATCGCGACAGCGGCGCCGCCCGCAAACGGGCCCTGGCGCGGCTTGAGCATGGCGCGGATAGGGCGTAAGTAGATGCCCTTGCCGATATTTCGCAAACTTATTGCTTGCTTGGCCTAACGGCTTTCTGGATTTATCGCACTTAATCGACCTTACGGAGCCCGCAATGACCTATATCGTCACAGAGAACTGCATCAAGTGTAAATTCCAGGACTGCGTGGAAGTCTGCCCCGTGGATTGCTTCTACGAAGGCGAGAACTTCCTGGTCATCCATCCCGACGAATGCATCGACTGCGGCGTTTGCGAGCCCGAATGCCCGGCCGAAGCCATCGTTCCCGACACGGAACCCGGCGTCGAGGAATGGCTGGAGATCAATACCAAGTTCGCGACCCAGTGGCCGAACATCACCTCCAAGGGGGATTGCCCCGCCGATGCCGACGATTGGAACGGCAAGGACGGCAAGAAAGAGCTGTTGAGCTCGAATCCCGGCAAGGGCAGCTGATCCGCCCCCGCGCCCGCCCGCCGGGCGCGCGGCCCCGATTGCCCCGAAACCGGCGGGATTCCCGCCGGATGCACGGAATTTGTGCACTTGCGAACCTGAGGGTGGTTTTTGTCCGCCATTTATGTTAAGGTCATCAATTGTTGGCCTTAAGGTCTATGTCCCCTCGGAAACGCCCATCTGTCCGTCCGGGGGGATTTTTACGGCCAACATTCGGCTGTGGGATGGGCGCCAAAGCGCCTGCCGGGGAAGACAGCCGCCCGCTTCAGGATTGGATCGGTCAGCGGCCACGTTCGGTGTCGCCGGGCGGTTCTTATACTCTCTGAAGCATGCCGCCGGACCGTAATCGTCAGGGAGAGCGGGCCGCGGCGGGCCTGGGCCGCCCAATGACAAGAAGGGTAATATCGGAGTTGACCTCACCTATGTCCAAACAAGAAGAACTGCAGATCGATACCGGCGACTATGTCGTCTATCCGACGCATGGCGTCGGCAAGGTCATCGGCGTCGAAACCGAAGAAATCGCGGGCCACAAGCTCGATCTTTTCGTCATTTCCTTTGATAAGGACCGGATGACCCTGCGGGTTCCCGTGTCCAAGGCCCCGACCTCGGGCCTGCGCAAGCTGTCGACGCGCAAGATCATGGAAGAGGCGATGACCACCCTCAAAGGCCGGGCGCGCGTCAAACGCACCATGTGGAGCCGCCGGGCCCAGGAATACGAAGCCAAGATCAATTCGGGCAATCCCGTGTCCATTGCCGAGGTCGTGCGCGACCTGCACCGCAATGTGGGCCAGCCCGACCAGTCGTTCTCCGAACGCCAGATCTACGAAGCCGCCCGCGACCGTCTGGCCGCGGAACTGGCGGCCGTCGACAAGACGGACGTGGAAAAGGCCACGGAAAAGCTGGAAAAAGTTCTGCGCGCCGCCTGATTTCAGGCAGGGCGTTGCCCGCCAGCCGGGCGACCGTTAAGGCAAACGGCCGGAGTTTCCGATCTCCTTGCGGAGGCGGAGCCCGGCCGTTTTCCGTTTCCGGGGGATGCCGGCGGCGAAAAGTCGCGTGCACAGACCAATAAGTTCTCCACCTTTTCGCATAAAAAGATATGCTCTCTCCGGGGAATGGGGAGAGCACGCCAGTGACGGAGACGCCACCCGGTAGTCTTGGGCTTGCCGCCGTCGGCGACCGTGTCGCGGCGCTGACGGATGTGTCCATGGTGCGGGAGTTCTGCGATTTCATCATCGCGGGGCTGGGTGGCCGTGCGTTGCCGGTCTACGAAACCATCGACCTGATGAAGGTCCCGCATCTGGCCCCGCATATCTTCGTCCACGATTACCGGGGCGGGGTCGAGCGGGGCATGCTGGTCAAGTTTTCCGGCACCGCCATCGACGAACATTACGGCAAGGTTCTTCAGGGCCGTTACGTCGAGGACGTCTACACGGGCAGTGACGGCGCCACGCATTATTTCCCGCTTCATTACCGCGCCATCGCGGCCTGCCGCCCCTTTTTCGCCCGCCGTGCGGTCGTGTTCGATCAAGGCACGCCGACCGAGCGCTACAAACAGTCGACGACCTTGTTTTTCCCCTGTTCACCGGACGGCAAGACCGCCAATTACGGAATCGGCGTGGTCATTTTCGGATCGGTGCAGACCGAGACGGAAGCCCTCTATCTGATCTTGTGAGCATGCGCCCTTACGGCGCGACGACCTTGACCTTGGCACCCGGCGTCAGTTTGTCCCCCGGCGCCAGGCCGTTGAGCGCCAGGAACCAATCCAGCTTGTAGGATTCCAGCGGCATGATGCCCGCCAGCTTGTCCGGGGTGTCGCCCGGGTTGACCGTCAGCACGCGCAGTTTCAGGGTTTTGACCGCCTTGGCCTCGGCCTCCGTCAGGGCGCGGAAGCTGTAGGTCACGCGGCGCAGATCCTCGCTGCGCCGTGATGTCGCTTCGGGTGGGGTCAGGAACAGAAAGCGATAGATGCGATCCTTGGCGAAACGGATGGCGACCAGGCGCACGTCCCGCACGCCTTCCGAGGTATCGGTGCGCGCGCTCCCCGTCGCGGCCTCCAGCCCGTTCACGTCGATGCGTTCGACCCCGCGCAGACGTCCGCCGCCCCATGATGAAACGTACCCCCGGATGTCGCGGACCTGGGCCGCTTCCTTCTGCATCAGTTGATTGAACAGGATGACCGTGCGGTCCGGGCCGTGGGCGGCGACCTGGGACGGCGAATTGATCAGGTAGAAACCGGCCGGGACCTCGAACCGGAAGCGCAGTTCCGGGTGTTCGAACACCCGGCCGCGGACCACGCCTTCCTCCGGCGAATCGCCCCACAGCATGCCGTCGATGCGGGCCAGATAATCCTCGCGCCCGACGCGCGGGTCGGCGTTGGGTGGCACCCGGGCCAGGGTGATGGCCTGGGCGATGCGGTCCGACGTGCGCGGATGGGTCGACATGATGTTGCCGGCCGGGTCCTCGTCCGGGCGGCCGCGCACGCGCTGGGTGATCGAGGTGTGCTGCGCCATCTTGCGGAAGAAGGTTTCGAGCGTTCTGGAATCGTAGCCGGCCTTGGACATGTAGCGCACGGCGAGCATGTCGGCCTCCAATTCCTGTTCCCGGGAATAGGATTGCAGGTAGATCTGGCCGACCTGGCCGGCCAGGCGGTTCAGGTCGCCGGGCACGCCGAACACGGAACCCAGGATGCTGGCGCCGATCAGCCCCAGGTTGGTCGCCATGGTGGCCGAATAGCGCTGCGCGGTGTGGCGCGCGGTGACATGGCCGATCTCATGGGCCAGGACGCCGGCCATTTCCGCCTCGTTCTCGGCCAGGGCGATCAGGCCGCGGGTGATGTAGACATAGCCGCCGGGCAGGGCGAAGGCGTTGATGTTGGAATCGTTCAGGACCGTGAACGTGAACTTCAGGTCGGGCCGGTCCGATGCCTTGGCCAGTTTCTCTCCGACCCAGTCGACATAGGTCTGGATCGTCGGGTTCTTGTAGGTCCCGCCCATTTCCTTGAGGATTTTCGGATGTTCCTCGGCGCCGACGCGCAACTCGTCGGTTTCCGACATGAAGGCGGTGAAGCTTTGCTCCCCCGTCGCGGGATTGGTCGAGCAGGCCGCGGCGAACAGCAGCGGTGCGATCAGGGTCAGGGCGGAAATCAGCGGGCGCATATCAGCAATATAGGGAGGAACGGCGCTACTTTGCCAGAACCTCGATCTGTTCAGGGTGGCTGGCCTCGATCATCGGGCCGTTCCAGGTCTTGAGCCAGCCGCGCACGCGCACCTCGCGGCCCTGATAGGCATCCGGCCCCAGGCCCGCGCGCTTGAACAGGCGCGCCGCCTTGCGGCCGATGCGGACCGTGAAATCCGTGCGCCAGTTGTCGCCGAAGTTCAGATAGATCACGCCGCGCACGTCGGCCGCGTCGATGACCCGGCCTTCGACGATCTGAAAGGTGTCGATGTCGCCGGCCAGGGCCGCGGGATCGGCGGCGCGGACCGCGTAGAACGGATGGGCCCAGATGCCGCGCCCGGCCGCGCGGGCGGCGGCTTCCAGCCGGTACATCTCGGCCGCGCGCTCTCGATTGTCGGGGAAGGTATAGACCCGGGCCATGCCGCGCGTCAGCATCTCGCCCTGGGCCCAAATGCCGTTCTGTCCGATCAGATGGGCCAAAAGTCGCCCATGGCGGTCCATGCGGGCATTGCCGTAAAACAGCTGCACGGGCTGGTTCATCAGGACGGCCTCAAGCGCCGCCTTGGATTCCTTGGCCAGCGGCCATTCCTTGAATCCGACGCGGCCCAAGGGCAGCTTTGGGGCCTGGATGCCGGTCAGGCGGACTTGCGAGGCGCCGACGATATCCCGGTCGAGGAACACCGTATCGCCGTCGACCACGGCGGCGACCACGGCCTGTTCGCCGGGTGTCAGCGCGTCCTGGTCGGCGGCCGGGGCGACCCCCGGGGCGACCCATAAAACAAATCCGATCAGGATGGTCGTGAACTTCATGGCATTGCCTCCGCCGATACACCGGCCATGGCCCATACGTTAGCAGGTGAATGTCCGCCTGCCCGCAGGCTTTCGATGGTCTCCGCCTTGTCGCGCTTGGCCAGACGCTTTCCGTCCGGCCCCGCCAGAAGGCCGTGATGGCGGTAGGCGGGGGTGTCCAGGCCCAGCAGCGCCTGCAACAGGCGGTGGACGTGGGTCGCCTCGAACAGGTCCAGGCCTCGGGTCACGCAGGTCACGCCCTGGATGTGGTCGTCCAGCGTGACGGATAGGTGATAGCTGGTCGGCGTGTCCTTGCGCGCGAGCACCACGTCGCCGAACCGTTCGGGCCGGGCGGTCTGCTCGCCCCGGTCCAGGTCGGTCCAGGCGAGGGGGCCGGCCGCCGCCGCCGCCGTGTCCGTCTTGAGGCGCAGGGCGTAAGCCTCGCCCGCCGCCATGCGGTCGTCGGCCCGGGCCGGGTCGAGGGCGCGGCAGGTGCCGGGATACAGGGGACCGTCGGGACCATGCGGGGCGTGCCCGGCGGCGGCGATCTCCGCCGCGATGTCCTTGCGCGTGCAGAAGCAGGGATAGATCAGCCCCTGGTCCCGGAGGCGATCCAGGGCCGTTGCATAGTCCTCAAGATGATCCGACTGGCGGCGCACCGGCGTTTCCCAGGTCAGGCCCAGCCAGCGCAGGTCCTCGATAATGCCGTCCTCGAACTCGGGCCGGCAGCGGCCCCGGTCGATGTCCTCGATCCGCAACAGAAACCGCCCGCCGCCTGCCGCCGCTTGGGTCCAGGCGACCCAGGCCGAAAAGGCATGGCCCAGGTGCAGACGGCCTGTCGGGCTCGGCGCGAAGCGGGTGACGGTGGTGTTGGCGGCCATGGAGATGTCTATCGGCCCTTTCTGCGGCATTTGGCGCCTTATGGCACCATTCGTTAACCATTCTGGGGTAACAAGGTGAACCGGTACCAGCCATAATACCGTTCACGTAATGGATTAGACGAGCCCGCCGCCATGAGCAAAATCAAGAAGCCCGCAAAACTCGCGCCCGATCTTCCCAAGGAAGAGGACATCCCGCATTTGACGGGCCCCATGGTGCTGCCGCGCGACGGCTCCAAACCGGAGCAGGTCGTGCTGTTGTTGCACGGCGTCGGCTCCGACGGCGACGATCTGATCAATCTTGCGACCTATTTCGGGCGGGTCCTGCCCAAGGCCGTGTTCATCGCGCCCAACGCGCCCTTCCGCTTCGACGGCGGACCCATGGGCTTCCAGTGGTTTTCCCTTGCCGATCCGTCCAAGGAAAAGAAGCTTGAGGGCGTCAAGATGGCGGCCCCCATCCTGAACGCGTTGATCGACCACCTGCTGGCCGAACTCGGTCTGGACGAAAGCAAGATGGCGATCATCGGCTTTTCCCAGGGCACCATGATGGCGCTGCATGTCGGGCCCCGGAGGGTCAAGCCGCTGGCCGGTATCATCGGCTATTCCGGTGCCTTGGTGGGCGGTGAGCTTCTGGCGTCCGAGATCAAGTCCAAGCCGCCGGTCCTGCTCATGCATGGCGAGGCGGACCCCGTCGTGCCGCCCGACCTGATGCACCATGCGGAAGACACCCTGAAGGCGGCCGGCGTGCCCGTGGCCGCCTACCTCAGCCCCGACCTGGGCCATGGCCTCGACGACATGGGCATCCAATTGGGCATGGAGTTCCTGGCCGAAATGTTCGATATCGACGTTCTCGAGGTTGCCGGCCGCACGTCCTAGACGGCACCGAACCCAAGATCGCCTCATGAACGCTTCCCGCCTTTTCACCATCCTTTGTCTGCCGCTTGCCCTGTGCTGGATGCTCGCCTTCCCAGGTGCGTCCATGGCGGCGGAAAACGTCGGCACGGCGAAGCGCGTGGTCAACGACGTCGTCACCCGGTCGTTCGGCCAGTCGGTGCAGACCGGCGACGGCCTGGTCGCCAACGAAACCGTCATCACCAAAAGCCGCAGCGCCATCGACATCCGGCTGGCCGACCAGTCGTCGCTGACCATCGGTGAAAATTCCGAACTGATCCTGGACGATCTGGTCTACGGCCGTGACCGGAACAAGGTCACCGGCGCTTTCCGCATGATGTCGGGGGCGATCCGTTTCGCCTCCGCCGGCGTGCCCATGGACTTTCTGATCAAGACGCCGACGGCGACCATCGGCATCCGCGGCACCCAGTTCGACGTTCTGGTCAAGGACGGCAGCACCGAGGTCGCGGTGGTCGAGGGCGTGGTCGTCGTGCAGTCCCGGTTCGGCATCGCCGACGTGCGCAGCGGCCAGGTCTATCAGGTTACCACCCGCCGCGCGGCCTTCGCGGATGCGCGCTCGCCGGGAATGAGCCAGGCCATCGAATTCATGGTGACCATGCTTGCGGACGGCGGGGCCGGCACGCTCCAAGCCGCCCCATATCCGCAAAAGGAAACCCGCCTGATTGTCCTGCCGCCGTTCCTGGAGAACAAGGACAAGGAAAACCTGCTGGTCGTGGACCTGCCCGCGGGCAAGGTCTACGTCGAACTTCTGCCCGGTCTTGCCCCTCTGCATGTGCGGCGGATCAAGCAGCTGGTGCGTCAGCAATTCTATGACGGCCTGGCCTTCCATTTCGTGCGTCAGGATTACGTCGCCGAAACCGGAGACCCGTCGTTCACGCCGGGCGGCGCCGGCGGCACCGGGGGCAGCGGCACGGCCATCGCCGCCGAATTCTCGTCCACCCCCTTCACCGAAGGCATGGTCGGCATGTCGCGCCTCAAGAACGATCACGACAGCGCCGACAGCCGCTTCTTCTTCGTCCTGGGCCCCACGGCGCGGACCCTGGACGGCAAATACACGGTCTGGGGCCGGGTCGTTGCCGGCATGCAACATCTGAAAGCGCTGAAGCCCGCCAACCGGCCCAAGGCACCGGAACGCATGGCCACCGTGCGCGTCGTCGCCGATCTTTACAAATAGTTCCGGGACCCAGAGGCCCCGTCGTCTGTCCGAAATCTGTAACCGGACGGTCAGGTTCCCTGTCAGAAAAGTTTCATGGCGGGAACATTTGGCGAAGAATCGCAATATGTAGTATCCTCCGCGCCATCAGGTAGGAGATATGAGGTTTCGACCCCGTGAGCGCTTCCGCCGAAAGCTGTCCCGCTCTCGTTCTCAACGCCGACTTCCGGCCGTTGAGCTATTTCCCCCTTTCCCTATGGTCCTGGCAGGATACCCTCAAGGCGGTGTTTCTCGACCGCGTCAACGTGGTCTCCGAATACGACCGGATCGTCCATTCTCCCAGCCAGGAATTCCGCCTGCCCAGCGTCATCGCGCTGAAGGAATACGTGTCCATGGGGCGGCGCCCGGCGTTCACCCGGTTCAACGTGTTCCTGCGCGACGCCTTCCATTGCCAGTATTGCGGCGAGCATTTCCCGGCCGATCATCTGACCTTCGACCACGTGATCCCGCGCGCCCGCGGCGGGCGCACGTCGTGGTCCAACGTGGTCACCGCCTGCGCGCCCTGCAACCTACAAAAGGGCCACCGCCTGCCCCGGCAGTGCGGCATGGTGCCGCTGCGCGAACCGGAACAGCCGTCCAACTTTCTGTTGCAGGAAAACGGCCGCGCCTTCCCGCCCAACTACCTGCACGAAAGTTGGCGGGATTTCCTGTACTGGGATACGGAGTTGGAGCCCTAGGGGCTACGGCGCCTGTCTCCCCTGATGGCGGCCGTAGACCGCCGCCGTTCCGTCCGCCTGAAACAACAGAACGTCGTAAACGTCCGGATTGGGGCCCTCCATACCGGGCGAGCCCACGGGCATGCCAGGCACGGCAAGGCCGCGCGCCTTGGGCTTCTCGGTCAGCAGGCGCGCCACATCGGCCGCCGGGACGTGGCCCTCGATGACGTAACCGTCCACGACCGCCGTGTGACAGGACTGAAGGTGGTCGCCCACGCCGGTCATCTTCTTGATGCCGGTCAGGTCCTCCATCTCGATGGTCTTCACGGTATGGCCGCTGGCTTTCATATGGTCCACCCAGGCGCCGCAGCAGCCGCAATAGGGCGACTTGTAGACGGTGACCTCGGCCGCCGCCGCCATGGCGGGCAGCTGCACAAGCATGGCAAGCGCCGCCACTGCGGCGCGCATGACCTTGAAGTTCATTCGTATTTCCTTTCCTAGAACCAGAAACTGACGCCGGCGACGAAGCGCAGCGCGTCGGTGTCCTCGCCCTCGTCGCGGGCGAAGTTGGCGGTGGCCCCGAACTTGCGCTCGTAATGCAGGCCGATGTAGGGCGCGAATTCACGGCGGATTTCGTATTTCAGGCGCAGGCCGGCCTCGACGGTGTTGATCCCCGCCCCGGAATGAATGCGCCGGTCCTCGGAAAACGCCAAGTCGACCTCGACCAGGGGCTGCAGCACCAGACGCTGGGTGATCAGCCAGTCGACCTCCGCCTCGAAGCGGGCGGAAACGTCGCCCGTTTCGCTGACGAACAGGTTGGCGTCGGTCTCCACGAACTGCTTGGCCAGGCCCTGGATGCCGATCACGCCGTAGGTGCGGTCCGGGTCCGGGCGCAGGTCGTGGCGGATGCCGGCATTGACGTCGAAGAAGTCGGAGATCGGTTTCCGGTAGAGGAACTGAAACTCCGCCTTCTCCAGGCGCTTGCCGATGGGGTTTTCGCCCTCCGTCTTGAAGGCGAGGCGGTGATCGTCGTTGCCGATCCAGGCGTTGCCCTGCCAGGCAAGGACGTCCGCGCCGTCGCCGATGCGGTACTCCGCCTGGTCCGCCTGGACGTGCCAGTAGATGTCATCGTCCATGCCGGCGGCGTTCGCGCCGCCGGGGGAGAAGGCGGTCATGGACACCGCAAGGCCGCCCGCGATCATGAGGATGAAGTTTTTCATCGCACCGCCTCCGCCGTCTCGCGTTCGACCACGACCTTGCGGAACATGCCGGTCGCCATGTGATACATCAGGTGACAGTGAAACGCCCATTCGCCTTCGGCGTCGGCCTCGATGTCGGCCTCGACCGTCTTGCCCGGCGCGATGGAGATGGTGTGCTTGGCCGGGTTGTACTTGCCCGATCCGTTGTCGAGGATCTGCCACATGCCGTGCAGGTGCATGGGATGGGTCATCATGGTCTCGTTGACGAACTTGAATCGCACCCGTTCGCCGAACTTCAGGCGGATGGGTTCGGCGTCGGAATATTTGACGCCGTTGATGGACCACACGTAGCGCTCCATGTTGCCGGTCAGGCGGACCTCGATCTCCCGCGCCGCCGGGCGGTCGGGGTAGAGCGGCTTGATCGCCTTCAGGTCGGCGTATGACAGAAACTTGCCGCCCTCGGCGGCCTTGGGCATCAGGCCGCTGCCGGGTGCGTAGAACGGATCGGCCTTATCACCGGAAGCCGGTGCCCCATGGGCCGAATGATCCATGCCCGCCATCGTGGCGCCGTCAGGCATGGTGTGGGTCGGCTGGGCCGGCATCGAATGGCCGGCGTGGCTTTCCCCTTTCATCGTTGTGCCGTCGGGCATGGCGTGGGTCATGCCTTGCCCTTCGTGGCGGGTCCCGGCCATGGTGGAACCGTCGGGCATTGTGTGCGTCGCGCCTTGGCCCATGGTCCCGTGGTCCATGCCGGCCATGCCGGCCATGTCGCCATGGGCCATGCCCATGTCGGCCATGGTCAGATACTGTTTCGGACGGTTCGCCGGAATGTCGCCGGCCATGCCCATTCGCGGGGCCAGGGTGGCGCGGGCGAAGCCCGTGCGCGCCATGCTTTCGGCGAGCACCGCATAGGCCTTGTCCTCGGTGGGCCGCACGATCACGTCATAGGTCTCGGCGACGGCGATGCGGAATTCGTCGACGGGCACGGGCCGCACGTTGTTGCCGTCGGCCTGCACCACCGTCATCTTCAGTCCCGGAATGCGGACGTCGAAGAAGGTCATCGCGGCGGCGTTGATGAACCGCAGGCGCACCCGTTCGCCGGGCTTGAACAGGCCGGTCCAGTTCTGTTCGGTATTGCGGCCGTTCGCCAGGAACACGTAACCCGAGACGTCGGCGATGTCCGACGGCAGCATGCGCATGTCGCCCCAGTCCATGCGGTCGGCGAGGGCCGCGCCGAGGCCCATCTTCCCGGCGTCATCGACGAAGGTCGACAGGGTGCGCTTCTGGTAATTGTAGTAGTCGGCGGACATCTTCAGGTTCGACAGGATTTTGTGCGGGCTGTCGTCCGGGTGCCAGTCCGACAGGACGATCACATGCTCCCGGTCATAGCGGAAGGGCTCGCGCGCCTTGGGCTCGATGACCAGCGCGCCGTACATGCCGACGGCCTCCTGCATGCCCGAATGGCTGTGGTACCAGTAGGTGCCCGCCTGTTGCGCCGGAAAGCGGTAGGTGAAGGTCTCGCCCGGCTTGATGCCGGGAAAGCTGATGCCCGGCACGCCGTCCTGCTGGTAGGGCAGGATCAAGCCGTGCCAGTGGATTGAGGTGTCTTCGGCCAGCGTGTTGGTCACGTTGATGACAAGGTCCTCGCCCTCCTTGAAACGGAGGACCGGCCCGGGGATCGAACCGTTGATGGTCATCGCCGTCTGGTCCTTGCCGGCGACGTTGATCGCCGCCGTGCCGATGGTCAGGTCGTAGGTGCCGGCCCGCGCGGTTGCGGGGGCCAGCAGGATCGCCGCCAGGGCGGCGAGCATGAGACGTCTCATGAAATCGCTCCTTCCCGATTGCGTCGTCATTTGATCCTGATGGGACCCATCATCCCCGACTCGTAGTGGCCGGGAACGTTGCAGGCGAATTCCAGCGTCGCCTCCTTGGGGAATTTCCAGATGATCTCCGCCGACTTGCCGGGCTCGACCAGGACGCTGCCCTGGTCCGCGCCGTGGCTGTGGCTCATGGCCATCTGGCCGGGGCCGTGGCTCATCTTCATGCGCTCATGGTTGACGCGGTCGGCCTCGATCATGCCGTGCTCCATCATCACCATCATTTCCTTCTGGTGGGCGGCATGCATGGCCGCCGTGCCCAGCCCGAATTCGTGCAATAGGGTGCCCTTGTTGACGATCTTGAAGTGCACGGTCTCGCCCGCCTTCACGGCGATCTCCGCGGGTTCGTAGAAATTGTCCTGCATGGTGATGTCGATGGTGCGGGTTACGTCTGCGGCCTTGCCCGGGCCGCCGATGGCCGGCGCGGCGCCGTGATGACCGGGCATGCCTTGGGTCCCCATCATCTGGCCGGGCATGCCTTGACCGCCCATCATATGTCCTTGGGCGGGGGCGGCGTCGTGACCGTGACCGGGCTGGCCGGCGCCGGACCACGCCGGCGTCGTTCCCATGCCGAGAACGGCGGCAAGCAATGCACAGGCGGCGCGGGATGATGTTTTCTTGGAAGTCGTCATGATCGTGGTCCTTGTTTATCAGCTGAAATCACGTGGATGCGCGAATGGCAGGGGCGTGGCCCCGCCGCGGCGATGGATTTCCGCTTGGTCTGCTCGGGCTTGCCGCTATCGGCTGAAAGCGGTGTGCACGGTCGGATTCATGGATTCCGCCTTGCTTGCCTGGGGGCGCGCAACATCAGGGAGGTTGTCGGGTGTTACGTCGCCCGGTCCGAGCGCACGGAAATCATCCGTGACGCCTTGGAGGCCTGAAAAGCCCGTGCAGGGCATTGACCACGATGGCTTGATCCGACCGCGGCATCAGCCGTTCGACGGAAAACGTCAGGCCGGCGGTGTGATCGAACTCCTGGACGGGGATGCTCGGGAAGCACGCGCTGGCACAGCATCCGTGCATCGTGCTGTTCTTTGGCGATCTGTCGACCGAGGCGGTTTTGGCGGGACCGTGGCAGTCAGCCTGCTGGGCTAATTCAGCCGAAGGGTCGCCGTCATGATCCGGTGCGGCGGCTTGGCTATGATGTGCCTGTCCGCCCGCTTGCATCGCCGCATGTCCGATCCCGGTACCCGCAGCAAGGACGGCGATGGCGAGCAGCGCGACGAACACGTGCTGTACGCCACATTTCAGGACTGCATTTCGGATCGCCATCATCATCACGGGAAAACTTACCACCTATGTCATGGGGTCTTCAACAAAACCTCAGGAAGATCCCGAAATCGTGTTCTTGCGTTCGTTGTATTCCGCCGTGTCGATTTCACCCCGTGCGTAGCGTTCGTTCAAAAGATCCATGGCCGTGGAAGACGGCGCGCGGTCACTGCCGGTGAACCCTTTGATCAGGAATAGGACGATCACGATCACCGCGATCATGAAAACGGCCATCATGCCCCAGCCCATGAACATATGACCCCAACCGCCGGACCACATGGGATGTCCGTAGTAGACGCCACCGGAACTCTGATCGGCGAGGGCTTGGCCCGACCCGGCGATCATGGCGAGGACAGCCAGTAGGGAAATGCGAAACCGCGTAATAGTGGTCATTTTCGGATGCTCCTTTATTTGGTGCGAAGGTTGATATCGTCGTGGCGCTGGCGAATGCGCTCCGGCCAGGTGCTCTTGATATAAGACAGCGCGGCGATGATCTCGTCGTCGGACAGAACGCCGGCGAAGCCGGGCATGTCGCTTTCGTAGGCGCCGCCGACCACGGCGGCGGGGCCGCGTTTGGTCAGGTCGAACAACTGCGCGTCCGGGTGGTGCCAGGTATGGCCCGTGCGGTCGTGGGGCGGGGCGGGCAGGCGGCCCGTGGGCAGGCGTTCGCGCCAGTTCGCCTGTCCTTCCAGGCCCGTTCCGTGGCAGTTCGCGCAGTGGTCGCCGTAGACCGTCCTGCCGAGGGCGACGACGGCGGCGTCATCGGGGCGCAGTGTGATCACCGTGCCGCCGCCGGGGGGCAGCCATAACCAGGCAGCACCGCCAAGCGTCACCGCGCCCAGGGCGGCAGTCGCCCACAAGGATTTGCGGCGTGCCGCCGTCAATGGTCCGGTCCCGCCAGGCCGTCGATGATGGGACAATGCGGGCGGCTGTCGCCGTGGCAGGTGTCGACCAGATGTTTCAGCGTTTTGTGCAAGGCTTTGAGTTCCGCGATCTTGGCCTCGATCCCGGCAAGATGCCCTTCGGCGATCGCCTTCACGTCGGCGCTGGCGCGATGGTCGTCCTCGTAAAGCGACAGCAGGGCGCGGCAGTCCTCGACGGAAAAGCCGAGCCCCCGCGCGCGCTGCACGAACTGCAACTTGTGCACGTCGGTCGGCGAATAGGCGCGGTAGCCGTTGCCGCTGCGCCCCGGCACGACCAGGGAGATTTCCTCGTAATAGCGGATGGTCTTGGCTGGCAGGCCCGACTGCTTGGCTGCTTCACCGATGTTCATGGGCTCACTCCTCCTCGATCCTGACGCGGCGCAGGCGCAGCGCATTGCCGACGACGGAAACGGAACTCAGGCTCATGGCCGCCGCCGCGAACATGGGCGACAGCAGGATGCCGAACACGGGGTAGAGGACGCCCGCCGCCACCGGCACGCCGAGGGCGTTGTAGATCAGGGCGAAGAACAGGTTCTGCTTGATGTTGCGCATGGTCGCGCGGGCGAGTTTCCGCGCACGGACGATCCCGTTCAGGTCGCCCTTGATCAGGGTGATGCCGGCGCTTTCGATGGCGACGTCCGCCCCCGTTCCCATGGCGATGCCGACATCGGCCTGGGCCAGGGCGGGCGCGTCGTTGACGCCATCGCCGGCCATGGCGACCATGCTGCCCTGGGTTTGCAGGTCCTTGACGATGCGGGCCTTGTCCTCGGGCAGGACGTCGGCGCGGATCTCGTCGATACCCAGCCGCGCCGCCACGGCCTGGGCCGTGCGCGCGTTGTCGCCGGTCGCCATGACGATGCGGAAGCCCTGGGCGTGCAGCGCCTTGATCGCATCCGCCGTGGTGTCCTTGACCGGGTCGGCGACGGCGATCAGGCCGGCGATTTCCTTGTCCACGATCACGAACATGACGGTCTCGCCCTGGTCGCGGCGCGCGTCCGCCGTGGCCGACAGGGCGTCGCCGTCCAGGCCCAGGTCGGCGGCCAGCTTGGCGTTGCCGAGGGCGACCTTGCGCCCGTCGACGGTGCCGGTGACGCCCTTACCCGTGACGGCGGCGAAATCCTCGGCCTTGGCGGCGTCGATGTTGCGGTCTTCGGCGCCGGTGACGATGGCCTCGGCAAGCGGGTGTTCCGAGCCCCGCTCCAGGCTGGCGGCAAGACGCAGGACCTCGGCCTCGTCATGCCCCGGCTCGGGCAGGACGGCGACCAGTTTCGGTTTGCCCACGGTCAGGGTGCCGGTCTTGTCGACGATCAGGACATCGACCTTGGCGAAGCGCTCCAGGGCCTCGGCGTTCTTGATCAGCACGCCCGCCTGCGCCCCCCGGCCCGTCGCCGTCATGATCGACATGGGCGTGGCGAGGCCGAGCGCGCAGGGACAGGCGATGATCAGCACCGCCACGGCGGCGACCAGGCCGTAGGCCATGGCCGGCGGCGGGCCCCAGATTGACCAGGCGACGAAGGCGAGGGCGGCGACGGCGACCACCGCCGGCACGAAGATACCGGCGACGCTGTCCGCGACCTTCTGGATCGGCGCGCGGGAGCGCTGGGCGCTCGCGACCATTTCGACGATGCGGCTCAACATGGTATCGGCGCCCACGCGCTTGGCTTCCATGACCAGGCTGCCGGTGCCGTTGATGGTCGCACCCGTGACCGGGTCGCCGGGCGTTTTCTCCACGGGGACGGCCTCGCCGGTGATCATGGATTCGTCCACGGACGACCGGCCCTCCAGGACCACACCGTCCACGGGGACCTTTTCGCCGGGCCGCACCCGCAGATGGTCGCCGGCCTTCACGTCCTCCAGGGGGATTTCCTCCTCCCGGCCGTCGGCGCGGATGACGCGGGCGGTCTTGGCGGCCATGTCCAGCAAGGCCCGGATTGCGGCGCCCGTGCGGTCGCGCGCCCCCAGTTCCATCAATTGGCCCAGCAGAACCAGGACGATGATGACGGCGCCCGCCTCGAAATAGACGCCGACATGGCCGCCGGCGTCCCGGAAGCCGTCGGGGAAGATGCCGGGGGCGACGACGGCGACGATGCTGAACAGATAGGCCGCCCCGACGCCGATGGCGATCAGGGTGAACATGTTCAGGTTGCCGGTGATCACGGATTTCACCCCGCGCACGAAGAACGGCCAGCCCGACCACAGGACCACCGGGGTCGCCAGCGCCATCTCGATCCACAGGGCCGTGCCTTTGCCGATCGCATCCCGGACGCCCAGGCCCAGCATGGGCCCCATGGCCAGGATCAGCAGCGGGACGGTCAGAACCGCGCCGACCCAGAAGCGGCGGGTGAAATCGACCAGTTCGGGGTTGGGTCCTTCATCGCCGGTGGGAATGCCCATGGGTTCCAGCGCCATGCCGCAGATCGGGCAGTCGCCGGGCTTGTCGGTGACGATCTCGGGATGCATGGGGCAGGTGTACTTGGTGCCGGCGGGCATCGCCTCGGCCGGCTTCTTGTGCGCACCCGACAGGTAGTGTTCCGGGTCGGCCTGGAATTTCGTGCGGCAGCCCGGATTGCAGAAATGATAGGTCGTGCCCGCGTGATCGAAGGTCGGTTTGCCCTGGCCCAGGGTCACGGTCATACCGCAGACCGGGTCCTTGGCGGTCGCCGCGCCGTGGCCGTGGCCGTGATCATGGGCGTGATGGCCCCCGCCGCAGCAGGAACCGCCGCTTTTCGGGGTGTCGGAGGTGGAGTGCGAATGGGTGGGCATGGCGAAGGACCTTCGGTTGCGGCGCGGGTGACATACCCGCGACGTCATCATGACCCCTTACATAAGGCTTCCAGTCACTGGAAGGTCAAGGCGCGTTATCGAAGAATTGCCAATCCGCGCCGGCCATAGGCTCCGCCGATAAATTCTATCGGCATTAGCGATTTGACGTATACCTGGACGGCTGGCGACACTCCTCCGACCGCAACCCCGGACAGAGCGCCGCCAATGCCCTTCGAAAGTGAATTCACGCCGGCCCCGTCCGAGGGCGAAAGCAACGCCTCGCCCCGGCGCCGGGAATGGGCGGCGGGGGCGCTGGGGGCGGCCTCGCAGACCCAGCTTGCCGAGGATGCGGCGCTGTTCCTGCATCAGTCCGTGTCCACGCCCTGTCTGTCGGTGATCGTGAAGGCGGAGGGCCCCTGGATCGAGGACGCCGAGGGCCGCCGCTATCTCGATTTCCACGGCAACAACGTGCACCACATCGGCTACGGCCATCCGCGCCTGAAGAAGGCCATCGCCGACCAGATGGACGCCCTGCCGTTCGCGCCCCGGCGTTTCGCTTGCGAACCTGCCACGGCCTTGGCGCGCAAGCTGGCCGACATCGCGCCGGGCGATTTGTCCAAGGTGCTGTTCACCACGGGCGGGTCCGACGCGGTCGAGGTCGCGTTGAAGCTGGCCCGCGCCGCGACCGGGCGGTTCAAGACGGTGTCGTTCTGGGACGCCTTCCACGGGGCCGGGTTCGGGGCGTCGTCGGTGGGGGGGGAACAGCTGTTCCGCTCCAACCTCATCGGTCCGCTGCTGGCGGGCACGGAACATGTCGCGCCCTTCGCCTGCTACCGCTGCCCCTACGGCTATCCGGAAACGGACGGCCAGCCGAACCTGGACCTCTGCAAGATGACCTGCGCCAACATGGTGCGCTACGTGCTGGAGAAAGAGGGCGACGTCGCCGCCGTGATCGCCGAGCCCGCCCGCGCCGTGCCCTTCGTGCCGCCGCCCGGGTTCTGGGCCGCCGTGCGCCAGGCCTGCGACGACGTCGGCGCTTTGCTGATCTTCGATGAAATCCCCACGGGCCTGGGCAAGACCGGGCGCATGTTCGCCTGCGACCATGACGGCGTGGTGCCGGACATCCTGGTCATGGGCAAGGGGCTCGGCGGCGGCATCCTGCCCATCGCCGCCGTGATCGCCCGGCCGGGCCTGGACGTGGCCGGCGACTATGCCTTCGGCCATTACACCCATGAGAAAAACCCGGTGACCACGCGGGCCGGGCTGACCACCATCGAGATCATCGAGGACGAAAACTTGGTCGAGAACGCGGCGACGCTCGGGGCCCATGCCCTGGCGCGGCTCCATGACATGAAGGACCGCCACAGCGTGATCGGCGACGTGCGCGGGCGGGGGTTCCTGATGGGTGTCGAGCTGGTCAGGGACCGCGCGGGCAAGGAGCCGGCGGCGGCATTGGCCGAGGACGTGCTCTACCGTTGCCTCTCGGGCGGTCTGTCGTTCAAGATATCCATGGGCAACACGCTGACCCTGACGCCGCCCCTGGTGGTGACGCGGGATCAGATCGACCACGCCCTCGACGTGCTGGACGCCGCCATCGCGGACGCCGCCCGCGCGGCCGGACTCGCCTGAACGACACCAACCCGAACAGCGAAGGGAAGCCCATGGTCAAGGTCGTCCGCACGGACCGCGAACTGCAATGCCCGGTGATCGATGCGGGGCTCCGCGACATGGGCGTCGACTTGGTCTTGGTGCCGGACGGGGCCGGGGAGAACGTGCTGCTCGACGCCGTCGCCGACGCGGACCTGATCCTCATGTGCTACACGCCGATCACGGCGCGCGTCATCGCGGCGGCCCCGAAACTGAAGGGCATCGTCAAATACGGCGTCGGCATCGACGCCATCGACGTCGCGGCCGCGCGGGCGCGCGGCATCCCCGTGGTCAACATCCCCGAATACGCCGAGCGCACGGTGGCCGAGGGCGCGTTCACCCTGATGCTGGCCCTGGCGAAAAAGCTGATCCCGCTGGACCGTGCCATGCATGCCGACGGCTGGGCCTGGCCCGAGGAAAAGTGGCTGGCGAACGACATCGCGGGCAAGACCGTCGGCATCGTCGGCGCCGGGCGCATCGGCCGCGCCTTCGCCCAGATGGCGGGGGCGGGCTTCGGCGCGCACGTCATCGCCTACAGCCCCCACACGCCGCCCGAGGAACTGATGCGGGTCGGGATCGAGCCAGTGGCCGACCTCCTGGACCTGATGGCGCGGGCGGACGTCGTCTCCGTCCATTCGGTTCTCAACGACGAAACCCGGGGCCTGATCGGTGAGGCGGAACTGGCCGCCATGAAGCCGACGGCGCTCCTGTTGAACGTCGCCCGGGGCGCGATCATCGACGAGGACGCCCTGGTCGCGGCATTGGTCGAAGGCCGCATCGCGGGGGCCGGGCTCGACGTCTACAGCCGGGAGCCGCTGATGCTCGAAGGGCATCCCCTGAGCCCCCTGTTCGGGATGGATAACGTGATCTTGCTGCCGCATCTCACCTTCTTCACCCATGAGGCCATGGAGCGCCTGGAGCGGGAGACGCTGGAGCGCTGCCGCGAGGTGCTGGAGGGACAGCCCGTCACCGTGAAATCCCCCGACCCCCGCCTGCGCGCCCAGACCCGGGGCGTGCGGTTCGAGGGCTAGAAACCCCCTGGCGCAGGCCGGGGCGCCGGGCTAACGTCCGCCTTTCCCCGGCCCACAGACCGAGTCCGCCATGACCGAAACCCTGACCTGTATTTCCCCCATCGACGGTTCGGTCTATGCCGAACGCCAAGCCGCCGCCGACGCCGACATTCAGGCGGCGCTCGACCGCGCCCAGGCCTGTCAGGCCGGCTGGCGCGACACGCCGGTCGCCGAGCGGGCGGCGCTGTGCACGGCCATGGTCGATGCCTTTATCAAGGAGCCCGAGGCGGTGGCCGAGGAACTGGCCCGCCAGATGGGCCGCCCGGTGCGCTACGGGGCCGGCGAGGTGAAGGGGTTCGAGGAACGCGCCCGGCACATGATCGCCATCGCGGAAGACGCCCTGGCCGACCGGCCCGCCCCGGAGAAGCCGGGTTTCACCCGTTTCATCCGCCGCATGCCCTTGGGCGTGGTGCTGGTCGTGGCCCCCTGGAACTATCCCTACCTCACGGCGGTCAACGCCATCGTGCCGGCGATCATGGCCGGCAACGCGGTGGTCCTGAAACACGCGACGCAGACGCCGCTCTGTGGTGAGCGCATCGCCCGCGCGTTCCAGGCCGCGGGGGCGCCCGACGGCCTGTTCCAGGTCCTGCACCTGACCCACGACCAGACGGCCCGCGTGGTGGCGTCCCCCGACATCGATTTCGTCGCCTTCACGGGATCCGTCCCCGGCGGGGCCGCCATGGAGAAGGCGGCGGCGGGCCGCTTCATCGGCCTGGGCTTGGAGCTGGGCGGCAAGGACCCGGCCTACGTCCGGGCCGACGCCAACCTGCCGCACGCCATCGAGAACGTGACCGACGGGGCCTTCTTCAATTCCGGGCAAAGCTGCTGCGGGATCGAGCGGGTTTATGTTCACGAACGCGTCTACGACGATTTCGTGTCCGGCATGGTCGATCTCGCCAAGGGATACGTCCTGGGCGATCCGCTGGACCCGGCCACCACCCTGGGCCCCATGGTGCGGCCCCGGGCGGCGGACTTCGTGCGCGGCCAGATCGCGGCAGCGGTCCAGGCCGGGGCCCAGGCCCTGATCGACCCCGCGGCGTTCCCCCGCGACGCCGCCGGCAGCGCCTACATGGCGCCGCAGGTGCTGGTCGGCGTCGACCATGCCATGCGGGTGATGACGGAGGAATCCTTCGGCCCCGTGGTCGGCGTGATGAAGGTCAAATCCGACGACGAGGCCGTGGCCCTGATGAACGACAGCGACTTCGGCCTGACCGCCAGCATCTGGACGGCGGACACCGACGCGGCCCTGGCGCTGGGTGCCCGCGTCGAGACGGGCACCCTGTTCATGAACCGGGCCGACTACCTGGACCCGGCCCTCGCCTGGACCGGGGTCAAGAATTCGGGCCGGGGCTGCACTCTGTCGCCGCTGGGTTATGATCACCTGACCCGGCCCATGTCCTTCCACCTTCGCACGCAGGTCTGACCGCCATGACGAACATGCCGCTTAAAGGAAACTGGAACTATCCGACGTCCATCCGCTTCGGCGCCGGCAGGATCGCGGAACTGGGCGAGGCCTGCAAACAGGCGGGCATGGCCAATCCGCTGCTGGTCACCGACCCGGGCCTGGCGGCCCTGCCCATGGTGGCCGACGCCGTGCGGGCGGTCGAGGGGGCGGGGCTTGCCGTTCAGGTATTCTCCGCCATCAAGGGCAACCCGACCCTGGAAAACGTCGAGGCCGGGGTGGCGGCGTTCAAGGCCGGCAAGCACGACGGCGTCATCGCTTTCGGCGGCGGCAGCGCGCTCGACGCCGGGAAGGCCATCGCCTTCCAGGCCGGGCAGACGCGGCCCTTGTGGGATTTCGAGGACGTGGGCGACAACTGGACCCGCGCCGACCCGGCCGGGATCGCCCCCAACGTCTGCGTCGCCACGACGTCGGGCACGGGGTCGGACGTGGGCCGCGCCTCGGTCATCACCGACAGTGCGCGCCACGTGAAGAAGGTGATCTTCCACCCTAAGATGATGCCGAGCGTCACCATCGCCGACCCGGCCCTGACGGTCGGCCTGCCGGCGCATGTCACGGCGGCGGTGGGCATGGACGCGCTGTCGCACAATCTGGAGGCCTATCTGGCGCCGTTCTATCACCCGTTCGCGAAAGGGGTGGCGCTGGAGGGCATGCGGCTGGTCAAGGACTGGCTGCCGACGGCGGTGACGGACGGCAAGAACATCGAGGCGCGGTCCCACATGATGGCGGCGGCCATGGCGGGGGCGACGGCGTTCCAGCGCGGGCTCGGCGGCATTCATGCGCTCGCCCATCCCCTGGGCGCGCTTTACGACGCGCACCACGGGCTCCTGAACGCGGTGCTCATGCCCTATGTGGTCAACGCCAACAAGGGCGCGGTGGACCGGGACCTTACGGACCTCGCCCGCGCGCTGGACCTCGCCGATTATTCGCCCGCCGGGGTGATCCAGTGGATTCTCGACCTGCGCAAGGAAGTCGGCATTCCGCACACGCTGGCCGAGATGAACATTCCCGGCGACGATGCCGACAAGATCGGCGCCATGGCGGTCGAGGATCCGACGGCGGGCGGCAATCCCATCCAATTCTCGGCGGCGCAGTACGCCGCATTGTTCCTGGACGCCCATGGGGGCCGTCTGGAATTCTAGGGACCAGCGATATTCATTAAAGGCAGGGGGACAGGCAGATGAAACCGGGACAGGTCAAGACGGCGGCGGACGCCAGAAAGATCATCGCCGAGCGCAAATGCGATTACGTGAAGGTCGGCGTGGTCGACATGGACGGCATCATGCGCGGCAAGTACATGAAGGCCGACAAGTTCCTCTCCTCCCTCGACAAGGGTTTCGGCTTCTGCGACGTGGTGCTGGGCTGGGATTCCAAGGACCAGCTTTACGACAACGTCTCCGTCACCGGCTGGCACACGGGCTATCCCGACGCCCCCGTGCGCATCATCCCGGAAAGCTGCCGCGAGATCGCTTGGGAGGACGACATGCTGTTCTTCCTCGGCGAATTCGACGGCAAGTACGAAGAGGTCTGCCCCCGCGCCGTGCTGCGCCGGACGCTGGCCAAGGCCGACAAGATGGGCTTCAAGGTGCTGGCCGGGCTCGAATACGAATTCTTCATGTTCGAGGAAACGCCCGAAACCGTGCGCGAAAAGAACTACCGCGACCTGAAGCCGATCCAGCCGGGCTTCTTCGGCTATTCCATGCTGCGCTCCACGACCGAAAGCGATCTTTACCGCGACATCCTCGACGGCTGCCTGAAGATGGACATGGCGCTCGAGGGCCTGCACGAGGAAACGGGGCCGGGCGTGCTCGAAGCCGCGATCCAGGTCGACGGCGCCCTGTCCGCCGCCGACAAGGCCGTGCTGTTCAAGACCTTCGCCAAGATCATGGCGCAGAAGCGGGGCCTGATGGCGACCTTCATGGCGCGCTGGTCGCCGGACTGGCCGGGCCAGTCGGGCCATATCCACATGTCGCTGACCAACAAGGCCGGCAAGCCGATTTTCCTGGACAAGAAAAAGCCCCATGGCATGAGCGACGTCATGCGCCACTTCGTCGGCGGGCAGCAGAAATTGTTGCCCGAATTCCTTTCCATGATCGCCGGCACGGTCAACAGCTACACCCGCCTGGTGCCGGGCTTCTGGGCGCCGACGGATTCGACCTGGGGCGTCGACAACCGGACCTGCGCGATCCGCATCATCCCCGGCTCGGAAAAATCGCAGCGCGTGGAATTCCGCATCGCCGCCGCCGACGCCAACCCCTACCTCGCACTCGCCGCCGCCGTGGGGGCGGGGCTGTGGGGCATCGAGAATAGGATCGAGCCCGACAAGGCGGTCGAGGGCAACGCCTACGACAAGACGTTTCCCAAACGCCTCAACCTGCCGCGCACCCTGATGGACGCGGCCGGGATGCTCAAGGCGTCGAAGCCCGCGCGGGCCCTGTTCGGCGACGCCTTCGTCGACCACTACGCCGCGACCCGCGAATGGGAAGAACGCCAATTCCGCCGCGCCATCACCGACTGGGAGATGGAGCGGTATTTTGAGATTATTTAGGGCGAAACCGGAGGCCCGGGGGCGCGTGAGCGGTTTTGCGGGAATGCTGGTTTCTGCGAATCTACTTTGAAGAAAACTTCCGAAAGCTTGAGCACTAGTGACGTCATGACAGGAAAAGCAAAAATTCAAGAGGGTCTGGGGAGCGTTCGCTTCCTGTTGGTGTGGTCTAGCTTGAGTCCAGTTTTCCTTCTTTGGGCAATTAGGGGGGTCGAGAAGGTTCCGGATATAATCTGGATTCCAGCGTGTGTGATGCTCTTTCTTTTACCTACGATTTTGCTCTGGATGTTTTTTCGGCGCGCTAAACGGCAAGAAAACTATAAAACGATCACTATTCACTCATCGAAAGATCAGAGAGAACATCTGCTGACCTATCTGTTTGCCATGCTGATTCCGCTCTTCGATGCGAACCTTGGGGGATATCGAGACCTAGTAGCAATTTTTGTTGCCCTTCTTTTTGTGCTGTTTTTGTTCTGGCATATGCGGCTTCATTATATGAATTTGTTTTTCGCCATGTACGGATATAGAATTTTTACAGTAGAAGCTGTTTCAGGGACTAATCTGGCAGATGGTGACAATCCGCGTTTTGCTACTTATGCTATCTTATCGAAGAGGCATAATTTAGACGCAGGGAAGCCGCTTAAAGGCTGGCGTCTCGGCGGGAATGTTCTTGTGGATCAAGCCACTGATGATTGAAGATGAATTCAACTTCCAAGATATCCAGGGTGTGAATTTCGCCGTGGCACTGCGTGACAATGGCAACCGATATTTCGTGCCGACAGATGGCCCTATCAAGAATGCTCTGAAGGACGTGCTTGGCGCCACGGTAGCTGCGTTCGAACAACTCGACGGAGACTGGGAACTGCACGATATTTCCGAGGATTATGGGGAACGGCGACCTGTCTACGCGCCGCGTGATACTGACTATTTGGCGGATTTATCTGCAATTTTCGACTCAGGTGATCTGGATGATCTCGCAAATGCTCACCAGCACGTGCCTGATATCGACTATTACTTTGGTGTCTTCCACGATAGTCAAGATCGAAAGGCCGTGGGCATCAAGAAGGGGACACAGCTAAAAGGGACGCTTGGGGCGCGGAATAAACTGATGCGCCTTTCGGACGACACCTTGCAAATGATTGAGGACGATGTTCTCAAACTGGATCGTGAGTTCGATGCCATCATCACGGAGCAGCATGTCTTTATGCTGAAAGTACGGTCAGTCGAGTATTTAGCAAATATTGTAGAGCGTGTAGCCGGCGCTGCGGCGCAAAAGGTTCAACAGATTCACAATGCTGTCGTTTTCCTGGATTTCACACGGATTCAGGCGGATATCGCCAATCACCCGAAAATGGCAAGATTGGCGGCCTCAATTGCCGCTCGAAATGATCTGGCGCTAATTCGCCGGGACCGGGTTGAGGAATTGGCAGCACATCATGGTCTCGTTCTCAAAGAAGTTGAAGGGCGACTGCAATGCCGACGGCAGGATGAAGCCAAGCTCTTGGAGATTTTGGATGCTCGTCGGTATCAACTAGACCTGACAGCGACAGGGCCGGTGCCATATCGTGCTACGGGCCGTCAAAGAGTGACGGCGTAGGCACATTATTCGTCCATGACTTCATTGATAGTCGAGATGGGGGCATGACGGCTCTTAGGCTGAGATCGGTTGCGACATTTTGGATCTCGACGGCGTCCTGCGAAAGCGCACTAGCCCACACCTAATCCCGCTCCGTCACCGCCAGTTCCCAGAACGCCCGCACCACCCGTGTCTCGGCCCGGTTTTCCAGGCAGACCATGTATTCGTGCATGGGCAGTTTGCAGTCCTTGAGCTCGATCATCACCAGGCGCGAGTCGAAGCCGAATTCGGGTTTGGAGACGAAGCCGATGCCGTTGCCGGTGGCGACGGCCTCGCGGATGCTTTCGCGGCCCTCGACCTCCATCACCGTGCCCATCTGTAGCTCCAACCTTGCGAATTCCTGTTCGACCAGCCGGCGGGTGGTCGAGCCCCGTTCGCGCAGCACCAGGGGTTCCCCGGCCAGTTCCTTGAATTTGACCGCGCCGCGCCCGGCCCAGGGATGGTCGCGGTTGATGACGGCGACCAGCGGGTCGTCGCGCAGGCTCAAGACCTTGAGCCTGGCGTCGTCGGGCACGTGGGAGAACACGCCGACGTCGGCGTCGAAATCGTAAAGTTGATTGAGGATGTCTTCCGAGTTGCCGATCTTCAGGTTCACGGTCACGCCCGGATAGCGGTTGCGGAAGGCGCGCACGATGCGCAGCACGTGGAAGGGTGCATCGGCCGAGAGGGTGAGGGAGCCGACCAGAAGGTTCTGCGATTCCTTGAGGTATTCCAGCGCCTCGCCCTCGCATTCGAACATCCGGTTGGTGATGGCGAGCAGGTGCCGCCCGGCGTCGGTCAGGGCGACCGAGCGCGAGGTGCGGTTGAACAGCAGGATGTCGAAATCCTTTTCCAGCTTGCGCACCTGGTCGGACAGGGTCGGCTGGGTCAGATGCAGGTGTTCGGCGGCCTTGGAAAAACCGCCTTGCGTCGCGACCGCATGGAACGCGCGCAGTTGCGAATAGTACATAGATGAAACCTATACGATCTATATAAACTGACGATTTGACTTATATTTCCCCGATGCGATTGAGTCTACATGAACCCCGCGCAACGGCGAATTCGCCGGGGTTCGGGGCCGGCGTCGACGAGGGCACGGGCTCCGGGGGGATTTGGTGCAGTGCCGAACAAATCCTGTCACGTCACCGCAGAAATGGTTAAAACTGTCACATGCCGGTAACAGTCCGTTCTGATAATCCGGCGATCAAACAGGGAGTATCACAATGAAATCAACATGGTTCCGCGGCCTCGGTTTGGGGCTGGCGACGGTGGCCACGGCCGCCATTCTGGGCGCAGCACCCGCCAAGGCGAAAACCGACCTTCTGGTCTACACCGCGGTCGAGGCGGACGAACTGAAGAAGTTCAAGACCGCCTTCGAGAAGGACAATCCGGACGTCAACATCAAGTGGGTCCGCGATTCCACGGGCATCATCACCTCCAAGCTGCTGGCCGAGAAAGAAAACCCCAAGGCCGACATCGTCTGGGGCGTGGCGGCGACCAGCCTGCTGCTGCTGGCCGATTACGACTACTTCCAGGGCTATGCGCCGAAGGGTTTGGATAAGCTGTCGAAGAAGTATTACGACACCACCAACACCCCGCCGCTGTGGGTCGGGCAGCGCGCCTGGATCGCGTCGGTCTGCTTCAACACGGTCGAGGGCGCCAAGCACAAGCTGCCCGTTCCCGCCACCTGGGCCGACCTGACCAAGCCGGTCTACAAGGGCCATGTCATCATGCCGAACCCGAACTCCTCGGGCACGGGCTTCCTCGACGTCTCTTCGTGGATTCAGATCCAGGGCGAGGAAAAGGCCTGGAAGTACATGGACGCGCTGCACGAAAACATCGCGCGCTATACCCATTCGGGCTCCAAGCCCTGCAAGCTGGCGGCCAAGGGTGAAATCGCCATCGGCATTTCCTTCGCCTACCGGGGGGCCAAGTCCAAGAACGAAGGGGCGCCGCTCGAGGTCATCGCGCCGACCGAAGGCGTGGGCTGGGATCTGGAATCCTTCGGCATCGTCAAGAACACCAAGAACCTGAAGGCCGCGCAGGCGCTGGCCGACTGGTCCGTGTCCAAGACGGCGCAGGAAATCTACAACGAGGAATACGCCGTCGTCGCCATGCCCGGCGTCGCCAAGCCGGTGAAGAACTTCCCCGTCGGCATCGAAGACAAGATGATCAAGAACGACTTCAAGTGGGCGGCCGCCAACCGCATCCGCATTCTGGACGAGTGGCGCAAGCGCTACGACGGAAAGTCCGAACCGAAGAAGTAAGGTTATCTTTTCTGCACTGATCTGAACGGCAAGCCCCGGCTCCCGCAAGGGGCCGGGGCTTTCTGTTTCGGTCGCGTTCAGTCCGTGCACCGGGGCGCGGCGGTCTGATAGAATTGAGCCTTGGAGGGCGGGCATGGCGAACGACAACAACGGCGGGGCCTATCTCAGGGTCCGCAACCTGACAAAGAAATTCGGCGAGTTCACGGCGCTGCAAAGCGTATCGCTGGACGTCGCCGAGGGCGAATTCGTGTGTTTTCTGGGCCCGTCGGGCTGCGGCAAGACGACGCTGCTGCGCGCCATCGCGGGCCTGGATATTCAGACCATGGGCACGGTCGAACAGGCTGGCCGCGACATTTCGGCCCTGCCGCCCAACGAACGCGATTTCGGCATCGTGTTCCAGTCCTACGCCCTGTTCCCCAACCTGACCGTCACGCGCAACATCGGCTATGGCCTGGAAAACCGGAACATGCCGAAGGCCGATATCGCGCGGCGCGTGTCGGACCTGCTTGACCTTGTTGGGCTGCGCGACCACGCGACCAAGTATCCGTCGCAGTTGTCGGGCGGCCAGCAGCAGCGCGTGGCCCTGGCCCGCGCGCTCGCGACCTCGCCGGGCCTGTTGTTGCTGGACGAACCCCTGTCGGCGCTCGACGCCAAGGTCCGCGTCCACCTGCGCCACGAGATCAAGGAACTCCAGGAAAAGATCGGCATCACCACCATCATGGTGACCCATGACCAGGAAGAGGCCCTGGCCATGGCCGACCGCATCGTGGTCATGAACCACGGCGTGATCGAACAGGTCGGCTCGCCCGAGGACATCTACGCCGACCCGGCGTCGCCCTTCGTCGCCGACTTCATCGGCACCACCAATTTCGTCGACGGCGAGGTGCAGCCGGGCGGGCGGGTCGCCGTCGCGGGCATCGCCATCGACTGCGGCGCGGTGCTGGACGGCCTGTTTCCCGGCGATAAGGTCACGGTCTGCATTCGGCCCGAGGACGTGCAGGTTTCGACCGAGGCCGGCGCCGCCGGCATCCCGGTGACGATCACCGACGTGGAATTCCTGGGCTCGTTCCATCGCTGCCATGTGGTGCCGGTCAACGGCGCCGGGCAAAGCTTCGGCAAGGGCATCGACTTCATGATCGACCTGTCGGCCAACCGCGCGCGCGACCTGGGCATCCGCGAAGGCATGGCGGTGCAGGCCGCTCTGCCGCCCGAGTTCGTGCGCATCTACCGCCCCGTGGGCGAGGCCTGAGCCATGCGGGACGCCGCCGCCGTCGCCGCAGCGCCTAAAATCACGCCCAAGGTCAGCAGCGAAGACTGGATCATGCGCGCGGTGCTGGTCGGCATCGCGCTGTATCTGACCATCTCGATCCTGCTGCCGCTTTACGCGCTTCTGTCGAAAAGCTTCAAGAACGCCGACGGGGTGTTCGTCGGTCTGGCCAACTACGTCAGCTTCTTTTCCACTCCGGCGCTGTTCTGGTCGATCGAGAACAGCTTGACGGTGACCCTGCTGTGCTGCGTCATCGTGGTCACCCTGGCCTTCATTTACGCCTATGCCCTGACCCGCACCTGCATTCCGTTCAAGGCGCTGTTCAAGGGCGTGGCGCTGCTGCCGATTCTCATGCCGTCGCTGCTGCCGGCGATCGCCCTGGTCTACCTGTTCGGCAATCAGGGCATCATCAAGGACTGGCTGTTCGGCTATGAAATCTACGGCCCCATCGGCATCGTCATGGGCGAATGCTTTTACGTGTTCCCCCATGTGCTGACGATCATGCTGATCGCCATGGCCAATTCGGACGCGCGGCTGTACGAGGCGTCGGACGCGCTGGGGGCTTCCAAGATCAAGACCTTCTTCACCGTGACGTTGCCCAGCGTGCGCTACGGCGTGGTTTCGGCCTTCTTCGTCTGCTTCACCCTGGTCATCACCGACTTCGGCGTGCCCAAGGTGGTCGGCGGCAAGTACAACGTGCTGGCCACCGATATCTATAAGCAAGTGGTCGGGCGCCAGGATTTCGAAATGGGTGCCGTGGTGTCCATGGTCCTGCTGCTGCCGGCCCTGTTCGCCTTCGCCGCCGACCGCATCGTGCAGCGCCGCCAGGTGGCATTGCTGTCGGCCCGCGCGGTGCCGTTCCAGCCCAAGAAGAACAACGCGATGGACATGACCATGCTGGCCTTCTGCTGCCTGATCGGCCTGATCATGGTGTCGATCCTGGGCATGGCCTGCTTCGCGTCCTTCGCCAAGTTCTGGCCCTATGACCTGACCCTGTCGCTGAAGCATTACAACTTCGACCTGATGGACGGCGGCAGTTGGTCCGCCTATTGGAATTCCCTCGAACTGGCGGCCTGGACCGCCGTGATCGGCACGGCGATGGTGTTCACCGGCGCCTACCTGGTGGAAAAAAGCAAGGGCTTCCATTCCGGCCGCACCGCCATGCAGCTTCTGTGCATGATCCCCATGGCCGTGCCGGGCCTGGTGCTGGGGCTGGCCTATGTGTTTTTCTTCAACGCGCCGGGAAATCCGCTCGGCTTCATCTATCACACCATGCCGATTCTGGTGATCTGCACGGTCACCCATTTCTACACGGTCTCGCACCTGACGGCGGTGACGGCGCTGAAGCAGTTGGACGGCGAATTCGAAAGCGTGTCGCAGTCGCTCAAGGTGCCGTTCTACAAAACCTTCTTCCGCATCACCGTGCCCGTCTGCATGCCGGCGATCCTGGACATCTCCATGTATCTGTTCGTCAACGCCATGACGACCGTGTCGGCGGTGGTGTTTCTCTACTCCCCGGATACGGCCCTGGCGTCGGTCGCGATTCTCAACATGGACGACGCCGGCGACGTGGCGCCGGCCGCCGCCATGGGCATGATGATCGTCGGCACGGCGGCGGCGGTTCGGCTGGTGCATGCGGGGCTCACTCGGGGTATTCTCTCCCGCACCCAGGCGTGGCGAAAGCGCTGAGCGGGTAATTTTCCGTCCGGCGCTTCATCGTCCTGATCTATGGATGATATCCGAATTAACGATTTGACGAATTGACGCATCCCGCCCGAAACTCCGCGCGACCGGCTGCCTGATCGGCCCGGCCGCGGCTCAAATGACAAAGTTGGAAAGGCCCAACCATGACCCTGACCCCCGGTGACCCCCTTCTTCTCACGCCCGGCCCCCTGACCACGGCCGCCGAAACCCGCGACGCCATGCGCCATGACTGGGGCTCGCGCGATCAGGCCTTCATCGACGCCAACGCCGCCGTGCGCCGCAAGCTGCTGGAAATCGCCAATGCGACCGATACCCACGTCTGCGTGCCCTTGCAGGGCTCCGGCACCTTCGTGGTCGAGGCGGCGCTGTGCACCTTGATCCCCAAATCGGGCAAGGCGCTGATCCTGGTCAACGGCGCCTACGGCAAGCGCATGGGCAAGATTCTGGAGTACGCCGGGCGCGCGTTTGAGATTTCCGAAACCGCCGAAGACGTGCCGCCGGACGCGGCGGCGCTCACCGCCAAGCTGGCCGCCGACAAATCCATCACCCATGTCCTGGTCGTTCATTGCGAAACGACGTCGGGCATCCTCAACCCCATCGCCGACATCGCCCATGCGGTGAAGGACGCGGGCCGGTCCCTGATCATCGACGCCATGAGTGCGTTCGGCGCGATCGAACTGGACCTTGCCAAGGTGCCGTTCGACGCCGTCATGGCGTCGTCCAACAAGTGCCTGGAAGGCGTGCCGGGCATGGGCTTCGCGCTGATCCGCAAAACCGTGCTGGAAGGCTGCGCAGGAAATTCCCATTCCCTGGCTCTCGACCTTTACGATCAGTGGAAGGCGATGGAAGCCAACGGCCAATGGCGTTTCACCCCGCCGACCCATGTGATCTTCGCCTTCGCCAAGGCCATCGAGCAGTTCGAGGCCGAGGGCGGCCAGCCCGGGCGCTTCAAGCGCTATTCGGAAAACTGCCGCATCCTGATTGACGGCATGGCCGACCTGGGGTTCCAGACCCTGCTGCCCCAGGGGCTGCAGGCGCCGATCATCGTCACCTTCCACATGCCGTCGGACCCGGCGTTCGATTTCCAGGTGTTCTACGACAAGGTCAAGGATCGTGGCTTCGTGCTCTATCCCGGCAAGCTGACCGTGGCGCCCAGTTTCCGCGTCGGCTGCATCGGACATCTGGGGGCGGCGGAAATGAAGGCGGCGCTCAAGGCCATGTCGGAAGTCCTGAACGAAATGGGCGTGAAGACCGGCGCGCCCCAGGCCGCCGAATAGGCCGCATCGGTGACCGACGCCGCCAGGACGCCGCCGGCATCGTGTGAGGTCGTCGTCATCGGCGGCGGGGTGATCGGCTGCTCCATCGCCTATCACCTGACCAAGATCGGCATCGCCGATGTGGTGCTGCTGGAACGGCGCAAGCTGACCTCCGGCACCACCTGGCACGCGGCGGGGCTGATCGGCCAACTGCGCGGCAGCGCCAACATGACGCGGCTGGCCAAGTACACGGCGGAACTGTACCGCGAACTTGAGGGCGAGACCGGCCAGGCCACGGGCCTGAAGCAGAACGGATCCGTCTCCGTCGCCCTGCACGCAGGGCGCATGGAGGAATTCCGCCGCAACGCCTCCATGGCCAAGGTGTTCGGCCTACAGGTCGACATCATCACCCCGGAAGAGGTCAAGGAACGCCATCCTCTGGTCAACGTCGGCGACGTGCTGGGCGGCACCTGGATTCCGTCGGACGGGCAGGGCAATCCGGCCGATATCACCCTGGCGCTGGCCAAGGGGGCCCGCATGGGCGGTGCCCGCCTGTTCGAGGACACAAAGGTCACGGAGATCATCGTCGAGAACGGCCGCGCCGTCGGCGTTCGGACGGACACGGGCGAGGTGCGGGCCCGTTGGGTCGTCCTGGCCACGGGCATGTGGGCGCGCGACATGGCGGCCAAGGTCGGCGTGACCCTGCCGCTCCATGCGTGTGAGCATTTCTACATCGTCACCGAGCCCTTCGACGGCATGACGCCGGACCTGCCGGTGCTGCGGGTCTATGACGAATGCGCCTATTACAAGGAAGACGCCGGCAAGATGCTGATCGGCGCGTTCGAGCCCAAGGCCAAACCCTGGGGCATGGACGGCATTCCGGACGACTTCGAATTCGACCAATTGCCCGACGACTTCGATCATTTCGAACCCATTCTGGAAGCCGCCATGGCGCGTCTGCCGGCGCTCGAGAACGCGGGCATCCAGACCTTCTTCAACGGCCCGGAAAGCTTTACCCCCGACGTGCGCTACAACCTGGGCCCGGCCCCGGGTTTGGACGGCCTGATGGTGGCGGCGGGGCTCAATTCCATCGGCATCCAGTCGGCGGGCGGTATCGGCCGCGTGGTCGCGGACTGGGTCAAGTCGGGCCACGCCCCCATGGATCTGTGGGAAGTGGACATCCGCCGCCAGATGCCGTTTCAGGCCAACCGCGCCTATCTGCGGGAAAGGGTGTCGGAAAGCCTGGGCCTTCTCTACGCCACCCACTGGCCGTTTCAGCAGTACACCACCGGGCGCGGCCTGCGCCGCTCACCCCTGTATGAGCACCTGAAGGCCGCCAACGCCTGCTTCGGCGAAAGTGCGGGGTGGGAGCGCGCCAACTGGTTCGCGCCCGCGGGAACGGAGCCGAAATACGAATACAGCTACGGCCGCCAGAACTGGTTCGATGCGTCCGCTGGCGAACACCGCGCGGCGCGGGAAGGCGTCGCCCTGTTCGACCTCACCTCCTTCGCCAAGTTCCGGGTCGAGGGTTCGGACGCGGCCAAGGTTTTGGGCCGGGTCTCCGCCAACGATGTGGCGGGCGAGACGGGCCGCGCCGTCTACACCCAATGGCTGAACGATCGTGGCGGGATCGAGGCCGATCTGACCGTGACGCGCCTGGCCGAGGACGCTTTCCTGGTCGTCACCTCCGGGGCCTGTCAGGTGCGGGATTTCCATTGGCTCAAGGGCCATGTGCAAGACCACGAGCGTTGCACCGTCACGGACGTGACCTCGGGCCATGCGGTGATCGGCGTCATGGGCCCCAGGTCGCGGGATCTGCTGGTTAGGCTGACGCCGGAAGATCTGTCGAACGACGCGTTTCCCTTCGGCGCCAGCCGCGAGGTCGAATTCGCCATGGGCCTCGCCCGCATGACCCGCATTTCCTATGCGGGCGAACTGGGCTGGGAAATCATGGCGCCGACGGAATTCGCGGCCCATGTCTATGAGGCGGTCGTCGCGGCGGGCCGGGATTTCGGCCTGGTCCACGCGGGCATGCATGCCATGAACTCGCTTCGCATCGAAAAGGCCTACCGCCATTGGGGCCACGACATTTCCGACGAGGATACCGTGCTCGAGGCCGGGCTCGGATTCGCCGTCGCCTGGGACAAGCCGGGGGGATTCATCGGCCGCGACGCGCTGCTGAGGCAACGCGAAGCCGGGGTGACGCGCCGCCTGCTGCAATTCCTGGTCGATGACCCAACCCCCCTGCTTTACCACAATGAGCCGATCTGGCGGGATGGCGCGATCGTCGGCAAGGTCACGTCGGGCATGTACGGGCACACCCTCGGCGGGGCCGTCGGCATGGGCTATGTGGCTGTACCGGACGGCGGCCCGGCGGGCCTCGATGGCCACGCCTACGAAATCGAAATCGCCGGGGTGCGTTATCCGGCCCAGGCGTCGCTCCGGCCTCTCTACGATCCCGCGTCGTCCCGCCTACGCGGCTGATTTCCCCCGTTAATTGGTGCCGTTTGATGCTCGATCCTGTCCCGGATCGGAGGGACGTCATATTGATTTAACCTATCAATCACATAGTTATTAGCGATTTGACATATCCTTGGCCGCTCACGAGAATTCCCGAAACCCAGGCACGGACCTGCGTGCCGGACGATTTCAAAGGTGAGCAGCATCATGGATCAGACCCAGTCCCATCCCCGCAGCGTTTCCGTCAACGGCCGCACCTATGCCTGGCCCAGCCAGCCCTTGGTGGTGGTCTGCATCGACGGGTCGGAGCCCGATTACATCGAACAGGCCATCGCCGGCGGGCACATGCCGTTCCTGGAAAAGGCGCTGAAGGGCGGATCGGATCTGCGCGCCGACTGCGTGGTGCCCAGCTTCACCAACCCCAACAACCTGTCGATCGTCACCGGCGTGCCGCCCAAGGTGCACGGCATTTCCGGCAACTTCTTCCTGGACCCGGACACGGGCGAGGAAGTGATGATGAACGATCCCAAGTTCCTGCGCACGGACACCATCTTTAAGGCCTTCCACGACGCCGGCGCCAAGGTTGCCATCGTCACCGCCAAGGACAAGCTGCGCCGCCTGCTGGGTCACGGCCTTGATTTCTCGTCGGGCCGTGCCGTCGCGTTTTCGTCGGAAAAGGCCGATGAAACGACCCTGGCCGAGAACGGCATCGCCGACGCCCAGGCCCTGGTCGGCCGGCCGATCCCCGACGTCTATTCGGCGGACCTGTCGGAATTCATCTTCGACGCGGGTGTCAAGCTGATGGAAACCATGCGCCCCGACATCATGTACCTGTCGACCACCGATTACATCCAGCACAAGCACGCCCCCGGCACGCCGGTGGCCAATGCCTTCTACGCCATGATGGACGGGTACTGGGCCAAGCTGGATGCGCTCGGCGCCGTGCTGGCCTTGACCGCCGACCACGGCATGAACGCCAAGTTCGGTGCCGACGGCCAACCCGACGTGATCTACCTGCAAGAAGTGCTCGACGGCATTCTGGGGGCCGGCAAGGCGCGGGTGATCCTGCCGATCACCGACCCCTATGTCGTGCACCACGGGGCCTTGGGCTCCTTCGCCACCGTCTACCTGCCGCCGGACGCGGATACATCCGCCATCATCACCAAGCTGGCCGCGGTTTCCGGCGTGCAGAAGGTTTACGACAGGAAACACGGCTGCGCCGAATTCGAGCTGCCGGAAGACCGCCTGGGCGACCTGATCGTGGTGTCCGACAAGGCCAAGGTGCTGGGCACCTCGTCCGACCGCCACGACCTCAGCCAGTTGAAGGAGCCCCTGCGCTCTCACGGCGGGGTGACGGAACAGAAGGTGCCGCTGATCGTCACCCGCACGGCCTCCGTCGACAGCGGCCGGCGGCTCCGCAACTTCGACATCTTCGACGTGGCGCTCAATCACACGGCGCTCGCCCAGAATGCAGCCTAACTGAAGCCGCTTTAATCAAGACCCCCACCGGGGCGTTTGGAGGAAAATTCCATGGACAGTGCCGCTCTCAAAAACGAAGTGATCCACGAAAAACTCCGCATCGTCGGCGACAGCGGCGTGCGCGACGAGCGCATCGAGGTCATGAACCCCTACACCAACAAGGTCGTCGGCACGGTGCCGAAGGCGTCGGTCGCCGACGTCAAGAAGGCGTTCAAGACCGCCGCCGAGTACAAGCCGACCCTGACCCGGCATGAGCGCGCGGAAATCCTCAAGAAGACCGGCGAAATCCTCTATTCCCGCCGCGAACAGGTGTCCGACCTGATCACCGCCGAATGCGGTCTGTCGAAAAAGGATTCGATGTACGAAGCCGGGCGTTCCAACAGCGTGTTCAACCTGTCCGCCGCCCTGACCCTGATGGACGACGGCGAGGTGTTTTCCTGCGACGTGTCGCCCTCGGGCCCGAAGCGCAAGATCTTCACCACGCGCCAGCCGCTGCGGGCGATCAGCGCCATCACGCCGTTCAACCATCCGCTCAACCAGGTTGCGCACAAGATCGCGCCCTCGGTCGCGACCAACAACTGCATGGTCCTGAAGCCGACGGAAAAGACGCCGCTGACGGCGCTGCTGCTGGCCGACGTTCTTTATGAAGCGGGCCTGCCGCCGGAAATGTTCCAGGTCGTCACCGGCGATCCCAAGGACATCGCCGACGAGATGATCACCAACGAACACGCCGATCTGGTGACCTTCACCGGCGGCGTCGCGGTCGGCAAGTACATCGCCGAACACGCGGGTTACCGCCGCATGGTGCTGGAACTGGGCGGCAACGATCCCCTGATCGTCATGGAAGACGCCGACCTGGAAAAGGCCGCGACCCTGGCCGTCGCGGGCGCCACCAAGAATTCGGGTCAGCGTTGCACGGCGGTGAAGCGCATCCTGGTGGTCGATGCGGTCGCCGACGAATTCGTCAAGATCGCCCTGGAAAAGGTCAAGGCCATCAAGTACGGCGACCCCATGGACCCGGACACGGACGTCGGCACGGTGATCGAGGAAAAGGCCGCCATGCAGTTCGAACGGCGGGTCAACGATGCCGTCGCCAAGGGGGCGGAGCTTCTCTACGGCAACAAGCGGGACGGGGCGCTCTATTCGCCGACCCTGGTCGACCGCGTGCCCTTCGATTGTGAACTGGTGCGCGAGGAAACCTTCGGTCCCGTGGTGCCGATCATCCGCTGCCCCAACGACATCGCCGAGGTCATCAAGATCTCCAACTCCACCGCCTTCGCCCTGTCGTCGGGTGTGTGCACCAACAACATGGAATACATCACCCGCTTCATCGACGGCCTGGTCGTCGGCACGGTCAACGTCTGGGAGGTTCCCGGCTTCCGTATCGAAATGTCGCCCTTCGGCGGGATCAAGGATTCGGGGCTCGGCTACAAGGAAGGCGTGATCGAGGCGATGAAGAGCTTCACCAACGTGAAGACCTTCTCCATGCCTTGGCTCAGTTAGTAGACGTATTTCCATAGTCATCCGATTGTAGAGACCGGAGTTTCAGGCTATAAGCGCACTCAGTGCGTCTATTGAGGGGTGGTCGAGTGTTACGGCGGCCGCCGGGTGAAACGTCTGTCCGGTCCCGCCGCCCTGAAACCTGCACTGGAAAGCGCGACAGCACGTGGAAACCATCATCAACATCGTCGGCGGCGTCGCCCTTCTGTTGTGGGGCATCCGCATGGTGCGCACGGGGATCACCCGGTCCTTCGGCGCCGATCTGCGCCATGCGTTGGCGGCGTCATCGCGTAACCGGGTGACGGGGCTGGCCGCCGGTTTCGGCGTCACCACCATCCTGCAAAGCTCGACCGCGACGGCGTTGATCGTCTCGTCCTTCGCCGGGCAGGGGCTGTTGGGCGGTGTTGCCGCGCTCGCCATCATGCTGGGCGCGGACGTCGGTTCGACCATGATCGTGCAGGCCCTGTCGCTTGACCTGCAGTGGCTGTCCCCGGTGTTGATTTCCGCCGGCGTGTTCCTGTTCCTGTCGACGGAGGCAAGCCGCCGCCGCGCCATCGCCCGCGCCCTTCTCGGGCTCGGCCTGATGCTGCTGTCCCTGCGCCTGATCGCCATGGGCTCCCTGCCGTTCCGCGAGAGCGAGGCCATGGCCGTCCTGGTTCATCCCCTGACCAGCGAGCCGCTGCTGGCCGTGGTGTTCGCGGCCGCCCTGACCTGGGCGTCCCATTCCTCGGTCGCCGTGGTGCTGTTGATCCTGTCGCTGGCCGGCATGCAGGTGCTGAACGTGCAATTGGCCATGACCATGGTGCTGGGCGCCAACCTGGGCGGCGCCTTGGCCGCCGTCGGACTGACGGCCAAGTCCCTGCCGGCCGTGCGCCGGGTGCCGCTCGGCAATCTTTTGATGCGCATGGTCGGCGTGTTCGCCGTGCTGCCCTTCGTGCCTTATCTGCAACCCTATCTGGCGGTGCTGGGCGACACGCCCGCGCGGCTGCTCGCCAATTTCCACACGGGCTTCAATCTGGCCCTGGTCGTGGTGTTTCTGCCGGCCCTTGCCCTGGTCGACTGGGCTGCCCGGCGCATCGCCCCCGACCGCCCGGCGACCGACGATCCCGGCAGTCCCCGATACCTGGACGAAGGGGCGCTCGACACGCCCTCCGTCGCGCTGACCGGGGCGGCGCGAGAGGCCCTGCGCATGGGCGACGCCGTGAAATCCATGCTGTCCGCCACGCGCGACGTGCTGCGCACCAACGATGCGACCCTGCGCAAGACGGTGGAAGCCCAGGACGACGTGGTCGACCGCCTGCACGAGGCGATCAAGCTTTACCTGACCCGGCTGACCGAAGAGGAAATGGACAAGGCGGAAAGCCAGCGCAGCATCGAAATTCTCAGCTTCACCACCAACCTGGAACATGTTGGCGACATTATCGACAAGAACCTGATGGAACTGGCGGGCAAGAAGATCAAGGGCCACATCAACTTTTCCGACGAAGGCTACCGGGAGTTGGAAGCCTTCCACAACCGCATCATGCAGAACCTGGATCTGGCGCTGCACGTGTTCGTGTCGGCCGACGAGGACGCGGCCCGCCGGTTGCTGCACGAGAAGACGGAAATCCGCGATCTGGAACGCCGCTATGTGGAAAATCATTTCCGCCGCATGGGCGAACGGCGCCCGGACACCCTCGATTCCAGCGCCCTGCATCTGGACGTGCTGCGCGACCTGAAGCGGGTCAACAGCCACCTGACCTCGGTCGCCTATCCGATCCTGGAACGCATGGGGGCACTCACGGAAAGCCGCCTGATCGAGGACGCGGCGGAAAAGCAGAGCCGGGACAGGGACACGGCCCTGCCCCTGGGGGTCCAGCCCAGGCGCGAAGACGGCTGACCGTCTAGCCGGACAGCCCGCGCAGGCGTTCCGTGCGCCGGCGCAGCAGTTCCAGCGTCGTCAGCAAGGCAATCGAAAACAGGATCAGGATCGTCGCCGCCGCCAGGATGGTTGGCGATATCTGTTCACGGATGCCGTTCCACATCTGTAACGGGATCGTCTGCTGGTCGTAGGACGCGACGAACAGGACCACGACCACCTCGTCGAACGAGGTGACGAAGGCGAACAGCGCCCCTGAAATCACCCCGGGCAGGATCAAGGGCAGGATCACCTTGCGGAAGGTCGTCACGGGCGAGGCCCCCAGGCTGGCCGCCGCATGGATCAGCGAGCGGTCGAAGCCGGCGAGCGTCGCCGTCACGGTGATGATGACGAACGGGATGCCCAGCATGGCATGGGCCAGCACGATGCCGACGTAGGTATGGGCCAGCCCGGCCTTTGAATAGAAGAAGAACAGCCCCGTCGCCGAGATGATCATGGGCACGATCATCGGCGAGATCAGCAGCGCCATGACGGCGCGGCGAAACGGCATTTCCGGGCGTGACAGGCCGAGCGCCGCGAGCGTGCCCAGCCCCGTCGCGATCAGGGTCGAGGAAATGCCGATGATGAAGGAATTCTTGGCCGCGTGAATCCACTGCGAATTGGCCCAGGCATCCGCCCACCATGCGCCGTCGCGTACCGCGTCGGGCGCGGTCATGCCATAGGTCAGCAGCCGGTCGTACCAGCGCAGGGAGAACCCGTCGGGGTCGAGCGCCAGCATGTCACGGGTGAAGGTGAAATAGGGCTCGGCGTTGAACGACAGCGGCACGATGACGATGATGGGCGCGATCAGGAACAGGAACACCCCGGCGCAGAACGCCAGATACAGGCGGCGCCAGATGCGTTCGAACGTCGTCGCGTGCGGGGGCATCGCCATGACCGTTTCCTAACCCAACTTCATGTTGTCGACGCCGACCAGCCGGTCATACAGCCAGTACAGCAAAATCACGCCGCCCAGCAGCAATGCCCCCAGCGCCGCCGCCAGGCCCCAGTTGAGGCTTTGCAGCATGTGAAAGGCGATCTGATTGGAAATCAGCTGGCCGGACGAGCCGCCGACCAGGGCCGGGGTGATGTAGTAGCCGACGCTGATGATGAACACCAACAGGACGCCCGCGCCGATGCCCGGCACGGTCTGCGGCAGGTAGACGCGAAGGAATGCCGTCACCGGCCCGGCCCCCAGCGAGCGTGCGGCGCGCACGAAATCCTTGGGCACGGTCTTCATCACGGAATAGAGCGGCAGGATCATGAACGGCAGCATGATATGGGTCATGGCGATGACCGTGCCCCATTGATTGTACATGAGCTGCAATCGTCCGTCGTCGCCGAGAACGCCGAGGGAGACCAGCATGTCGTTCAGCACCCCCTGGCTTTGCAAAAGCGTGATCCAGGACGTCGTGCGCACCAGAAGCGATGTCCAGAACGGCAGCAGCACCAGGACCATCAGCAGGTTGGAATACTTGAGCGGCAGGCTGGCCAGAAGATGCGCCGCCGGATAGCCCAGGATCAGGCAGAGCCCCGCGATCAACGCCGAGAGAAACAGGGTGCGCAGAAACAAATGGCCATAGATGCGCCGGTTTTCGGGTGCGCGGACGATATCTCCCTCGGCGTCATAGGAAAGGTCCAGGGCCTGGGCGTAGAAGGCGGCGGTATGCGGGGAGGCGGCGCGGGCCATCACGGTCCACAGGTGCAGGTCGCCCCATTCTTCGTTGAGGGCGAGAAGCTGGTCCTTGTAGGGCGGGCCCTTGATCCGCTTGATCTTCCGCGCCGTCGACTTGAACAGGCTGGTGGCGCCTGTGCGTTCGTAATTGATGCGCGTGCCGACCTGGGCATGGGTGCGGTTGGCGCGCGCTTCCGTCAGGTCGAGGACCAGGGCCTTGAAGGCGTCTTCCCCCGGCACCTGCGCAACGTCGTGGTCCCGCAGCCAGGACGACAGGCGCGGCATGTTGTCGGAAAACACGGGGTTGTAGATGCTGAGGTAAAGCATCTGGCCGATCGGCACGGCGAAGGTCACGATCACGAACAACAGCAGGGGCGCGACCAGAAACAGCGCCTTCAGGCGCGCGCGCCGGGTCGCCCGCGCCAGGGCGGTCTTCAGCGGCGTGCCGTCGCCGGTGGTCAGCGGGCCAAGATCGCCCGCCGCCACGGTGTCGGCTGCCGTCGTCATTGCCCGTTCCAGCCTTCGGCGCCTAGTTGGACGAGATCCAGGCGTTGAACCGTTCGTTCAGTTCGGAATCCCGGTCGGCCCAGAATTCGAAATTGTTGACCAGCGCGTTGCCCATGTTGGCTTCCGCCGTCGGCATGTGGGGGGCCATCGGGGTCTTGCCGTCCTGGTACAGGCCGACCAGCTTGCCCGACGATTTGCGCGCCGGGCCGTAAGCGATGTACTTGGCCTGATCGGCCAGGCGCTGGGTGTCCGTGGCGAACTTGATGAATTCCAGGGCCAGGTCCTTGTTGGGGGCACCCTTGGGGATGACGAACAGGTCGAAATCCAACACTTGGCCGTCCCAGACGATCTTGAAGGGTTTGTCCTCGCCGATGGCGGCATTGAAGATGCGGCCGTTGTAGGCGGTGGTCATGGAAACTTCGCCGTCGGCCAGAAGCTGCGGCGGCTGGGCGCCTGCTTCCCACCACACGACGTGTTTCTTGATGGTGTCCAGTTTCTTGAACGCGCGGGCGACACCCGCGTCCGTGGTCAGCATCTTATAAACGTCGGCCGCCGGCACGCCGTCGGCCATCAACGCCATTTCCAGGTTCGGCTTGGCCCCCTTGCGCAGGCCGCGCTTGCCGGGGAATTTCTTGACGTCGAACAGGTCGGCGATGGTCTTGGGCTCGGCCCCCTTGAACTTGGCGGCGTCATAGGCGAACACGGTCGACCATACGATGTTGGCGACGGCGCAGTCGGTCAAGGCACCTTCGATGAAGTCCTCGGTCGCGGGCGTGCCGTCGGGGGCCGGCGGCAGGACCGCCGGGTCGATGGTTTCCAGCAACCCTTCGTCGCAGTAGCGCACGGCGTCGGAATATTCCACGTCGGCGACGTCGATGGACACGTTGCCCGCCTTGACCTGGGCCTTGATGGGGGCGGCCGGGTTCGGGGCGTCGACGGATTTGATCTTGTGCCCGGTCTTGGCCATCCAGGGCTTGTGATAGGCCTCGACCTGGCTTTTGGTATAGGCGCCGCCCCAGGACACGACGGTAATCTCGCCGGCATTCGCGGGCACGCCGGACAGCATCAGCCCCGCGGCAAGGGCGGCGGCGGCAATCGGTTTCATGGCGGTCATCTTCGATTCTCCTGCTTTAACCAAGCTATTCATTTCAGATATCGACGGGGTCGAGCGCGCGGCAGTCGGCGGCCTGCCAGCCGACGGTGACGGTATCGCCCATCTTGACCGATGGGCGTTCCCCGTCATTGCGCAGCTTGACCACGAAGGCGTCGTTGCCGGCCACGGTCATGCGCACGCGGATATGGTCGCCCAGATAGATCAATTCCTCGACGCGGCCGGTCAGGCGGTTGGGCAAGCCGTCGTCCGTGGGGCCGACCAGTGCCACCCGTTCGGGGCGGATCGACAGGGTTGCTCTTTCCCCCGCGCCGCCGACATTGACGGCCAGCGCCGTGACGCTGCCGCCGCCGTCCAGATCGACGCGGCATTCGCCGCCCTGGATGTCCGCAATACGGCCGGACAGGCGGTTATTCTCGCCGATGAACTGGGCGACGAAGGAATTGGCGGGCTTTTCATACAGCTCGTCCGGCGTCGACAACTGCTGCACCACGCCCCGGTCGAACACGCAGATGCGGTCGGCCATGGTCAGGGCTTCCCCCTGATCGTGGGTGACGTAGACCACGGTGACGCCCAGGTTGTCGTGGATATGCTTGATTTCGTACTGCATCTGCTCGCGCAGTTGCTTGTCCAGGGCGCCCAGGGGTTCGTCCATCAGGATCAGGTCCGGCTCGAACACGAGCGCGCGGGCGACCGCGACGCGCTGCTGCTGGCCGCCGGACAACTGCGCCGGGCGGCGGCCGCCGAAATCGGGCAGTTCGACCATCTCCAGCGCGCGGGCGACCTTGGCCGCGATCTCGGCCTTGGGCATTTTGCGCACGCTGAGCGGAAAGGCGAGGTTTTCCGCCACGGTCATATGCGGGAACAGGGCATAGTTCTGGAACACCATGCCGATGCCCCGCTTGTGGGGCGGCACGGCGTTGATGGGGTTGTCGTTGAGGAATATCTCACCGTGGGTCGCCGGCTCGAACCCGGCCAGCATCATCAGCGAGGTGGTCTTGCCCGATCCCGACGGCCCCAGCATGGTCAGGAATTCGCCCCGGGCGATATCCAGGTTCAGGTCCTTGATGACCAGGGTTTCGCCGTCATAGCTCTTCTGCACGCTCTCGAAGCGGACACTGGCGCCCATGCCGCCGGTGGCGGGGGCGTCTGTTCCTGTGGGTTCGCTGCTGCGTTGAATGTTCAATACCGATCCGTACGGTCTGTTTCCGCGGTCAAAACCTTTAGATGTGCCGTGATTCCGGCCAGGGTAGAGGACCGGGCCGGGCCCCGCAACCGCCCGCCGGGAGAAAACCGGCACGGGGCGCGGAAATCCGCCGCATGCGTTGACAAAGGGGGCGTAATGCCTATACTCCCGCGCTTCCTTTCCGGGAACGTGGATGTCGCTGCATATCGGGCCCATCCCGCCCCCTCCTGACGCCCGCAAGGGCCAGGGAGGGATCAAGGCCTACCGGGACAACGTAGACCGCCGCGGCGATAAAAACCGGCCGCCGGCAAAGCAAAAAGGACTGAGAAGTCATGTCGAAGCGTCTTGCCTCGAAGTACAAGATCAACCGCCGCCTGGGCGAAAACCTTTGGGGTCGCCCGAAAAGCCCCGTCAACACCCGCGAATACGGCCCCGGCCAGCACGGTCAGCGGCGCAAGAAGCCGTCCGACTTCGGCACCCAGCTGATGGCCAAACAGAAGCTGAAGGGCTACTACGGCAACATCTCGGAAAAGAAGTTCCGCAAGTATTACGCCGAAGCCTCGCGCCGCAAGGGTGACACCTCGGAAAACCTGATCGGCCTGCTGGAGCGCCGCCTGGACGCCGTCGTCTACCGCATGAAGTTCGTGCCGACCGTGTTCGCCGCCCGTCAGTTCATCAACCACGGCCACGTGAAGGTGAACGGCAAGAAGGTCAACATCTCCTCCTATCAGGTCAGCGAAGGCGACCTTATCGAGGTCAAGGACAAGTCCCGGGAAATGCCCCTGGTGCTGCTGGCCATAGAATCGTCCGAGCGCGACGTGCCCGACTACATGGAAGTGAACCACAAGAAATTGGCCGGTACCTTCCTGCGCACGCCCAAGCTGGCCGACGTTCCCTATCCGGTTCAGATGGAACCGAACCTGGTCATCGAATTCTATTCCCGCTAAGGGAATTTACGAATTGGCGCGGTTTTCTCCGCGCCGGAAAAGGGGCACCATCGGGTGCCCCTTTTTTGTTGTCCGGGGAACGGGACGGAGAGATCAGCCATGACACCGACGGAAATCGTCGAAAGTTTCTATGCCGATGTATGGAACCGCCGGGATTACGATCAGGCACGGCGCATCATCGCCAAGGACTTTAAATTCCGCGGCTCCCTCGACGATGAACGTCAGGGCGTCGAGGGCTTCATTGATTACAACAAAGGCGTTCACAAAGCGCTCGGCGGCTATACCTGCACCATCCGCGACATGGTGGCGGCAGGGGGGCGTATCGCCGCCCAGATGTACTTTGAAGGCGTCCATCAGGACGACTTCTTCGGGGTGCCGGCCACGGGAAAAACGCTGCACTGGATGGGTGCCGCGTTCTTCGAGATATCGGAGGGCCAAATTCAGAGCCTCTGGGTGCTGGGTGATATTGACGGCCTGAAGCGTCAATTGGGCCTGACGGAAAGCGCCTGGGCGTGACCGTGGGCGCCGCCGCCCCGGAGCAGGGGGCGGCGGGCCATTGGGTCAGGCTGCGGCCGCGTTTTCGGCGGGCGCCTGGCGGATCAGGTAATCGAAGGCCGACAGGGCTGATTTCGCCCCTTCGCCCATGGCGATGATGATCTGCTTGTGCGGCGTGGTCGTGGCGTCGCCGGCGGCGAAGACGCCGGGGACGGAGGTCTCGCCCCGCTGATTGACCTCGATCTCGCCGCGCGGGCTCAACTCCAAGGCGCCCTTCAGCCATTCCGTGTTGGGAACCAGGCCGATCTGCACGAAGATGCCTTCCAGCTCGACCCTGTGCGTCTGCTCGGTCGCCCGGTCCTGATAGGTCAGGCCGGTGACCTTGCCGCCGTCGCCCAGGACTTCCGTGGTCAGGGCCTGGGTGATGACGGTGACGTTGGCCAGACTGCGCAGTTTGCGTTGCAGGACCTCGTCCGCGCGCAGCTGCTTGTCGAATTCGATCAGGGTGACATGGGCGACGATGCCGGCCAGGTCGATTGCCGCCTCGACGCCCGAGTTGCCGCCGCCGATCACCGCCACGCGCTTGCCCTTGAACAGGGGGCCGTCGCAGTGCGGGCAGTAGGCGACGCCATGGTTGCGGTATTCGTCCTCGCCGGGCACGTTCATCTGCCGCCAGCGCGCTCCCGGGCTCAGCACGATGGACCGGGCGTCCAGCGTGGCGCCGTTTTCCAGGGTGATCCGATGCAGGCCACCCGGCTGTGCGGCGGGGGTCAGCGCCGTCGCGCGCTGCAGGTTCATGATGTCGACGTCGTAATCCCGCACATGGGCTTCCAAGGAGGCCGCCAGGGCGGGGCCTTCGGTGTGGGGCACGGAGATGAAATTCTCGATCGCCATGGTGTCCAGCACCTGGCCGCCGAACCGTTCGGAGGCCACGCCCGTGCGGATGCCCTTGCGCGCGGCATAGACCGCGGCCGCCGCCCCCGCGGGGCCGCCGCCGACGATCAGCATGTCGAAGGGGGCCTTGGCGCCGATGGTTTCGGCGGCACGGTCGGCGGCACCCGTGTCGATCTTGGCCAGGATCTGTTCCAGTTCCATGCGGCCCTGGGCGAAGGGCTCGCCGTTCAGGTAGACCGAGGGCACGGCCATGACCTTGCGTGCCTCGACCTCGTCCTGGAACAGGCCGCCGTCGATGGCGACATGGCTGACGTTCGGATTGAACACGGCCATGATGTTGAGCGCCTGCACCACGTCGGGGCAGTTCTGGCAGGACAGGGAGAAATAGGTTTCGAAGCGGAATTCGCCCTTCAGGCCCTTGACCTGGTCCAGGACGTCCGGGGCGATCTTGGGCGGATGTCCGCCCGAATGCAGCAGGGCCAGGACCAGGGAGGTGAATTCGTGACCCAGCGGGATGCCGGCGAACCGCACGCCCGTCTCGGTGCCGTCCCGCAGGATCGTGAAGGACGGCACGCGCTCTCCGGCCGTATCCTCGGCCAGGCGCCAGGACACCTTGTCCGACAGCTCGGAAATGTCCGCGAGCAGGGCCGCCATGTCTTCGGAGGCCTTGCCGTTGTCCAGCGCGGCGACCAGTTCGATCGGCGCGCGCAGGTTTTCCAGATAGCCTTTCAGCTGGGTCTTCAGGGTGTCGTCCAACATGGTCCTGTCTTTCGTTCTTGGGTCAATTCTGGGGAGAGGCGGAAGGGACGCGCCCCCGGGGGAGGGGAAGGGGGCGCGTCCGCTTGCCGGGGTCGGGGTTTAGATCTTGCCGACCAGCTGCAGGGACGGGGCCAGGGTTTCGGCGCCTTCTTCCCATTTGGCCGGGCAGACTTCGTCCGGGTGGGCCCGCACGTACTGAGCGGCCTTGACCTTGCGCAGAAGCTCGGTCGCGTTACGGCCGACGCCTTCGGAGGTCACCTCGACGATCTGGATCACGCCGTCCGGGTCGACCACGAAGGTGCCGCGGTCGGCGAGGCCCTGGCCTTCGCGCATCACCTCGAAGTTGCGGGTGATCGTGCCGGTCGGGTCGCCGATCATCGGGAAGGCGATCTTGCCGATGGCGGGCGAGGAATCGTGCCAGGCTTTGTGCGAGAAATGGGTATCGGTGGAAACCGAATAGATCTCGACGCCCATCTTCTGGAATTCGGCGTAATTGTCGGCCAGATCCTCGAGTTCGGTCGGGCAAACGAAGGTGAAGTCGGCCGGATAGAAGAAGAAGACGGCCCATTTGCCTTTCACGTCGGCGTCGGTGACGGTGGCGAACTTGCCGTCCTTGAAGGCTTCGGCCTTGAACGGCTTCATTTCGGTGTTGATGAGAGACATATCGGCTCCGTTGGTTGGTGTTGTTGGGTACACCCCCTAGATAGCCAATTGCGAATGACTATTAAAATGAATTTACTAATTAAATTAAATCGATAAATACGATTAATTTAAATTCATAAGGATAAAGTGACGATTTTCAGGTGGGCGGGCCGCGAGAGCCGCGAACGGAAACCCCAACGAAAAGGACCGCCAAACGGCGGCCCTTCCCTCAAGCCCTCCCTGGAAACTCGGGGGCCTCATTTTTATGGGGTGATTAAACCCGGACAAATAAGACGAAATTCAAGCGGCGTTTTCAATGCCTTTTTCGTCGAGAAGCTGCTTCAGCTCGCCGGTTTCGTACATTTCCCGGATGATGTCGCAGCCGCCGACGAATTCGCCCTTCACGTAAAGCTGGGGGATGGTCGGCCAGTTGGTGTAGGCCTTGATGCCCTCGCGAATTTCCATGTCATCCAGGACGTTGATGCCCTTGAACTTGACGCCGATGGTCGACAGCGCCTGCACCACGGCGGCGGAAAAACCGCACTGCGGGAACATGGGCGTGCCCTTCATGAACAGCACCACGTCGTTGTCGTCCACTTCCTGCTTAATCTGGGCGAAAACGGGATTCTCGCTCATCTGTGTGTCCTTTCGTTGGGCCCGGGGCAAAATTTCCGGGCGAATCGCCTGAGACGGCCTTGGGTCAGCCGGCCGGGGCCGATGTCTGCAGGGCCAGGGCGTGCAGTTCGTTGCCCATGCGGCCCTGAAGCGCCTGATAGACCATCTGGTGCTGCTGAACGCGGGATTTGCCCCGAAAGGCCTCGGACACCACGACGGCGAGGTAATGGTCCCCGTCGCCGCGCAGGTCCTCGATGGTCACCTCCGCGCCGGGAATTCCTTCCCGGATAAGCGTTTCGATGTCGCCGGCGGCCATGGCCATGGTTAGGTCCCCAAATTCAGCAATCCATTGGGTGAAGATATGGCGCGCCACGGGCGCAAGGTCAACAGTCGGGATCGATGTTGCCGTACAAGAAGATTATGAATGACCGGCCGCCCGGCCCGGCCTTCGTTCGGATTGGTTATTGGGGTTCGGGTGGTGCTTTCCGCGCGGCCTCGGCTTTTTCCCAGTCAAGCTTGGCTTCCTGCCACTTCTTCTCATCATCGGAGGACCCGAAGGTGATCGGCTTCATCCAAACGACAAGCTTGTCCGGATAGCGTTGGGCCGCCCCGGACGCCGCGTCGATCAGCAGGCCGATGCCGCCGCCGATCAGGATGTTCCCGAGGGTCGCTCCGGCAAACTCCTCGTCGATCAGGGTGTTCGTTTTCTCGTAACCGTCCTTTTCGCAGACGACGGTCATCGGCCCGTCGCCTTTTTCGACGACCAGCGACGCAGGCGTGGAAACGACGTGATAGGTCCGCTTTTCCATATCGGTCAGCGAGCATTTCGCCCCGCTCATCAACGGCGTGTCGACGGTCACGGTCTGGGTCGTGCCGGTGGTGACGGTGGAGCAGGCAGACAGGACGGTTCCGGCCGCCAGGACGGCAGCCAAACGATGGATCACGCGCATTTTGAAAGTCCCCCAAAGAGCAAAGCCAGATAACGCTATTAGCAAGCAATACTGGTATTTCCCAGAATTAATTCTAGGGCCGCCTGAAAGGGGGCGAGGCTTACGGAGCGGCCATGTAGGCCGGCATCCAGGTTTCGTGGATATCCCTGAGGTCACCCAGGGCGACCCGGCCGTGGCCGTCCACGTCGATATGGTCGCCGCCGCAGGTGCCGAGAACCAGCGCCGGCACGCCCGTGTCATGGGCGGCGGCAGCGAGTTGTGCCGCGTCGCCGGTGGTGACCAGATAGCGCGCCTGATCCTCGCCGAACAGGAAGGCGGTCGCATTAACGCCGTCGGGCAGGGTCATGCTGGCGCCCAGGCCGCCGGCCAGCGCCATTTCCGTGAGCGCCACCAGCAGCCCGCCGTCGGACAGGTCGTGGCAGGCGGTGATCTGGCCCCCTTCGATCAGCGAGCGCACGAAATCGCCGGTGCGCCGCTCCACCCCCAGGTTGACCGGGGGCGGTGATCCGGCCTCGCGGCCCTCGATCTCGCGAAGATAAAGGGATTGGCCGAGGTGACCCTTGGTCGCGCCGATCAGAACCAGGGCCTGTCCTTCGCCCGGAAGGGCGGTGCCAACCCGCTTGGCCGCGTCCTGCAACAGGCCGACGCCGCCGATGGTGGGGGTCGGCGGGATACCGGTGCCGTTGGTTTCGTTGTACAGCGACACGTTGCCGGACACGACCGGGAAGTCGAGCGCCACGCAGGCCTCGCGGATGCCTTCGATGCAGCCGACGAACTGGCCCATGATTTCCGGGCGTTCCGGGTTGCCGAAGTTCATGTTGTCGGTGATGGCGATGGGCTTGGCGCCGACGGCGACCAGGTTGCGCCAGGCTTCGGCCACGGCTTGCCGCCCGCCCTCGACCGGATCGGCCAGGCAATAACGCGGTGTGCAGTCGGACGTCATGGCCAATGCCTTCTTGGTGCCGTGCACGCGCACGACCCCGGCGTCGCCACCCGGTCTTCCGATGGTGTCGCCCATGACCATGTGGTCGTACTGTTCCCAGATCCAGCGCTTGGATGCCAGATGCGGACAGCCCATCAGGGTTTTCAGCGCGTCCAGGGGGGGCACGTCCTTCGTCAGGTCCGCCGGGGTGATTTCCGCCTGTTTCGGCGTCGGCACCCAGGGCCGGTCGTATTCGGGGCTGGCCAGCGCCAGCGGGTCGATCGGCAGGTCGGCGACGATCTCGCCCTTGTGGCGCAGCACCATGTGCCCCGTGTCGGTCAGCTTGCCGACCACGGCGAAATCCAGTTCCCACTTGTCGAAAATCTTGCGGGCGTCGTCCTCGCGCCCGGGCTTCAGCACCAGCAGCATGCGTTCCTGGCTTTCCGACAGCATCATTTCATAGGCCGTCATGCCGTCTTCGCGCTGCGGCACCTGATCCAGGTCCAGTTCGACCCCGGTGCCGCCCTTGGACGCCATCTCGAAGCTGCTGGAGGTCAGCCCCGCGGCGCCCATGTCCTGAATGGCGACGATCATGTCCGTGGCCATCAGTTCCAGACAGGCCTCGATCAACAGCTTCTCGGTGAATGGGTCGCCAACCTGCACGGTCGGGCGCTTTTCGTCCGAATCGTCCGTGAATTCGGCCGATGCCATGGTCGCGCCGTGGATGCCGTCGCGCCCGGTCTTCGATCCCACATAGATGATCGGATTGCCGATGCCCGTGGCGGCGGAATAGAAAATCTTGTCCTGGTCGGCGACGCCCACGGTCATGGCGTTGACCAGGATGTTGCCGTTGTAGCCCGGGTGGAATTCGCATTCCCCGCCCACGGTCGGCACGCCGACGCAGTTGCCGTAGCCGCCGACCCCGGCGACCACGCCCGCCACCAGATGGCGGGTCTTGGGATGATCGGGTGATCCGAAGCGCAACGCGTTCAGGTTGGCCACGGGCCGGGCCCCCATGGTGAACACGTCGCGCAAGATGCCGCCCACGCCGGTCGCCGCCCCCTGATAGGGTTCGATGAAACTGGGGTGGTTGTGGCTTTCCATCTTGAAGATGGCGGCCTGGCCGTCGCCGATGTCGATTACGCCCGCGTTCTCGCCGGGCCCGCAGATCACGCGCTTGCCCTCGGTCGGCAGGGTTTTCAGCCATTTTTTCGAGGATTTGTAGGAGCAATGCTCCGACCACATGACGGAAAAGATGCCCAGTTCCGTCAGGTTCGGCGCGCGGCCGAGGATTTCCAGAACCTTTTCGTACTCGGCAGGGCTCAGGCCGTGCTCGGCGACGATTTCAGGCGTGATTTCCGGGGAATTCTGGGGAGCGTTCATGGCGGACTTCTTAGCAAATCCCCGGCGTTTGGCAATGTTTTATCGGCCCGGAGGGGGCTTGCGGCGGGGAATTCCGTGATTAATGGGGCCCGCCTAGCGCCAGGGCCGCCGGGCGGGTGGTGTTCCGGGGCGGCGCAGGCGGATTCTCGGGCCGTCCACGGCCGCGGCGGGCAGGGGCCTGCCCCCGACACCGGCCAGAAGCGGCACGTCACGGCGTTTGAAGAAGGGGACCAGGATCATGCCGGCGACAGCCCCGCCGATATGCGCCCAGAAGGCGACGCCGCCGCCCGTGCCGGGGGTGGCCGCGGCGTTGACGAATTGCAGGCCGATCCAGGCGGCCAGGGCGATCCCCGCCGGCACGGGCACGACGCGCACGAAGATGAGAATCCAGATCAGCACGTTGATCCGCGCGGTCGGATGCAACAGCAAATAGGCCCCCATGACCCCGGATATGGCCCCCGACGCGCCGACCAGCGGCACGGTCGATCCGGTGTCGATCAACATATGGGTCCCCACGGCGGCCAGGCCGCAGACCAGATAGAAAATCAGAAAACGGACATGGCCCATGCAGTCCTCGACGTTGTCGCCGAGAATCCAGAGATAAAGCATGTTGCCGATCAGGTGCATCCAGCCGCCGTGCATGAACATCGAGGTCAGCAGGGTCATTTCCGCCGGTATCCAGGACAACTCCGGCGACAGGGTCCGTTCGCCGAACACCACGGCGGGGATGGTGCCCAGCGCATAGACCGCTTCCTGGGCGCGGCGCGGGTCCAGGCTCGCCTGCCACAGGAACACGGCGACGCAGGCGACGATCAGGGCCACGGTCACGTATTGGAAGGAAATGCGGTGCCGGGGGTTGGAATCGGATATCGGCAGCAGCATGGAATGGCGGTCTCCTCGGGCGGGGACGTCGAGCCCCCATCGGTACGTGCCGATTATGGCCAAAGCCGGGCGTCCCGGCCAGCATGCGCGGGTCTGGTAACGGCCGACGCGTAAATCTGTTGTCCCTGAGGGGCGTCAGATTGTATACAATGTGCCGCCAAGCCGCCCGGGGCCGTCCGGCCTCGACGATCCTCATGCGCGGCGGAAAACAAGGAGACACGCATCCATGACCGAGATCCTGCGCACGCCCGTGACCGACGCCTCCGCCTGGCGCGGAACGGATTATCCCGATGCGGCGGCATGGACCCTGACGCTGACCGTGGACCAGATCGCCGAACTGAACGCGGCCCTGGCGGTGGTCAAGGCGGCGGGTGGGACCCTTGGCTTCGCGCGCGAGGATTTTCCCCTGCCGGCCCTGGGTCCGGTGCTGGACGAGGTGTCCGACGAAATCCAGTACGGCCGGGGGTTCCAGGTGATCCGGGGGCTCGATCCCCAGCGCTATGAACTGGACGACCTGAAGATGATCCTGTGGGGGATCGGTCAGTACCTGGGCATCGGCATCGTCCAGAACAAGCAGGGTGACTTGATCGGCCAGGTCATGGATCACGGCGACAAGTTCGACGGCAAGGACCCTTACCTGTCCGGCGTGCGTTTCTACCGCACCTCGTTGGATCTGCCGCCCCATACGGACAGCTGCGACGTGGTCGGCCTGATGTGCGTGCGCCGGGCCAAGACGGGGGGCGAAAGCTCCGTGGTCTCGGCCACGGCCATCTACAACGAAATCCTCAAGACCCGCCCGGATCTGATCGATCCCCTGTGCGGCGGCTTCCACGTCGATCTGGCGTCCAAGACCGGCAACATGACGGAAGTCACCCAGCAGCGCATCCCCGTGTTCGCCTATTACGAGGGTGCGCTGGCCTGCCGCTACAACAAGCGTCAGCTTGAACTGGGCGCCGAAAAATCGGGCCATCCCCTGACGCCGTTGCAGCAGGAAGCCATCGATTATTTCCGCGAACTGTCGATCCGTCCCGATCTGCGCCTGGACATGATGCTGGAGCCGGGGGATTTTCAGATCCTCAACAACCGCACGACGCTGCATTCCCGCCAGGAATTCGTGGATCACGCCGAGGCTGACCAGAAACGCCTGATGCTGCGCATCTGGATGATCACCCCCGAAGGCCGTCCGGTGGCGCCGGAAATGCTGAACCTGCTCAACACCGGCCCGCGGGGCGGCGTCGCCGCCCAGCAATAAGGGCGCGCACCCAATGAAGGATGGAGACGTGATGAAGGACGCCGACAAGGCGGTGCCGGGGGCGACCGCGGTTCTGGCGGATTTCGCCGCCGGATTGACGTTCGAGGACCTGCCGGGAGATGTCGTCGAACATCTGAAGCTGGCGGTGCTCGACGGATTGGCCTGCTGCCTGCACGGCGCCACCCTGCCGTGGACGCGCATGGTCGCCGACCTGGTCGACGCCGACGGCGGCACGCCCGAGGCGTCCCTGATCGGCATGCTGCGCATGGTGCCCGTGGCCAACGCCGTGCTGGTCAACGCCACGGCGGGCCATGCGTTTGAGATGGACGACATCCACCGCGACGCCATCACCCATCCCAATTCCATCGCCGTGCCGGTGGCGCTCAACATGGGCGAGCGCCTGCTGGGCACGCGCCGCGCCGGGGTGCCGGGGGCGCTGGTGCTGACCGCCATGGCGGCGGGATACGAGGTCGCCTGCCGCGTCGGGGCCGCCGCCGGGACCGACCTTCTGTTGCGGGGGTTCCACCCCCAGGGCACCGTCGGCCCGCTGGTCGCCGCCGCCACGGCGGCGCGCATGATGGGCCTGGACGCCGCCGGCATGGCCAACGCGCTGGGCATCGCCGGATCGCTCGGCGCCGGGCTGATGGCGGCTCAGGAAGGGGCCATGGTCAAACGCCTGCATTCCGGCCGTGCGGCCGAGGCCGGGGTCCGGGGGGCGGAGTTGGCGGCCAAGGGCTTCACCGGTATCTCCGACATGGTCGAGGCCGAATACGGCGGCTTCCTCGCCGCCTTCGCCGGCAAGATCAACGTGGACCGCGCCGTGCAGGGTCTGCTGCCCGGCCAGGACATGCAATGGGAAGTCCTGCGCACGGGGTTCAAGCCCCATGCCATGGTGACCAGCATTCACGGCGCCCTCGACGCGCTCCGCACCGTGATGACGGACAACGATCTGGCCGCCGGCGACATCGCCCGCATCACGGCATATGTCAGCCATCCGACCTATGTCCATTGCGCCTGGCCCTACAAGGCCCAGGGCATCACGGCGGCGCAGATGAACCTGTATTACGGGCTCGCCATGATCGCCCTGGACGGCGAGGCCTTCACCGCCCAGTTCACCGAGGACCGCATCAAGGCGCCCGAGGTGCTCAGGTTCATCGACCGCATCGACGCCGAGGTCGATCCCGCGATCGAGGCCGAGGGTCCGGGTGCGCGCCACATGGCGCGGGTCACGGTGCGCACCACGGACGGGCGGGAGTTGTCCCATACCGAGCGCAACCGCCGCGGCAGCCCGGAAAACCCCGTTTCGGCGGCGGACCTGGACCGCAAGTACGATGCGCTTGCGATTCCGGTGCTGGGCGAGGCCAAGGCGGCGAAGGTGAAGGACTTCGTAGCCGGCCTGGACACCGCCGAGGACATCCGCCCGCTGATGAATCTGTTGACGGCGTAAACAGCCGCGCGGTGGCGGCGCGGGGCGGGTTGGTGTAGAATCGACCCGTTCAGGGGGATCAACCCTTAAGGTGGAGGTCCTGACCATGCCTGAAGAACGCCGCGCCGCGCGCCGGTTCGATATCAGCGAGCTTATCTTCGTATCCTCCAAGGCGGAGACGAGAACGGGGCTTCTGCGGGACATTTCCCGGCAGGGGGCGCAGGTCGAATTTTCCGATATTCTTGGCCGGACCCAGCATGCCTTTGCCGCGGGCGACGCGGTCGATCTTCGCATTGACGGGCTGGGTGAATTGCCCGGCGTCGTCTCGCGCCTGACGGGCAAGGGGGTTGCCATCGAATTCCGGATCGACGGCGAGCGGCAGGAAATGCTGCGGGCGGAAATTCAGGAAGCCTTCGACGCGGCTTAGTAGCGCCAGAAATCCCGGTCGAACATGACAAGCAGGGCCAGCACCTCAAGCCGCCCGGCCAGCATGGCCAGCGTCAGAATCCATTTCGCCGCGTCGGGCAGGGGTTCGAACGTGCCGGACGGGCCGATGATCGGGCCCAGGCCCGGGCCGACGTTGGTGATCGCGGTCACCGTCGCCGAATAGGCCGTCAGGATATCCAGTTCCAGGAACGACAGCGCCACCGTGAACACGGCGATGGTCGCCACGAACACGGCCAGGAAGGCGAGGATGGAATAGGGCACGTCGTCCGGCACGGGGGCCCCGTTATAGGTCAGCTGGATCACCCGGTTGGGGCTGAACAGGCGCTTCACATGGGCGCGCACCAGTTTGTAGAGGATCTGGTGGCGGTAGATCTTGATCGCGCCCGAGGTCGACCCCGAACAGCCGCCGATGTACATGAGGGCCAGGAACACCCCGACCCCGCCGGGACCCCAGGTCGTGTAGTCGTCGGTGGCGAAGCCCGTGGTGGTCACCACCGAGGTCACGTTGAACGCCGTCAGGGTCAGGGCTTCGGGAAACGAAATGCCGCGCTCCCAGGTCATCCAGCCGGCCAGGCCGAGGCTGACGACGACCAAAAGGGTGATGAAGCCGCACACCTGTTCATCGGAGAATATTTGGCCCGGGCTTCCGCGCGCGGCCTTGATGTACAGGTAGAACGGAATGGCGCCGGCGGCCATGAACGCCGTGGCGACCCAGTGCAGGGCCGGGTTCTTGAAAAACCCGAAGGACGCGTCGTGGGTCGAATAGCCGCCCGTCGATACCGTCGCCATGGCATGGGTCACGGCGTCGAACAGGGACATGCCGAAGATGAAATAAAGCAGGGCGCAAAGCACCGTCAGCAGCGTGTAGAAGGCCATCAGGTAGATGACCATCTGGAACGCGCTGGCGCTGAACTTCTCGCCCGTGTCCGAACTTTCGATCTTGAACAGCTGCATGCCGCCGACCCGCATCAGCGGCAGCATGAGGATCGCCATGGCGATGATCCCGATGCCGCCCAGCCATTGCAGGATCGCCCGCCACAAAAGGATGCCCGGCGGCAGGTGATCCAGGCCGGTCAGGATGGTGGAGCCGGTGGTGGTGATGCCGGACATGGATTCGAACACCGCGTCGGTCAGGCTGATGCCCAAGCCCAGGAACGGGATCGCCGCGATGGCGGCGACCGTGACCCAGCCCAGGGCCGTGACCAGAAACGCCTGGCGCAGATTCAGCTTGATGCCGTCCTTGGGCCAGGCGGCGATGGCCAGGGCGAAGCCGATGAAGCCGGTGACCAGGGCCGCCGTGATGAACGGTTTCCAATCCTGGTCGTGGTAGATGGCATCGGTCAGGGCCGGGATGCAAAGAAGCACCGCGACAAAGCAGGACAGCAGCCCCAGAAGGTGCACGACGGGCCGAATGTTCAGCATCTCGTGACCCTCCTTTAAGGGTCGGCGGAAACGGCCGGGCAGGTGCGGCCTAGTGCAGGGCGGCGACCAGCCCGTCGAACAGGGGTTTGCCGTCGGTGCCGCCAAGCGCGGCTTCGGCAAGGCGTTCGGGGTGCGGCATCATGCCCAGCACATTGCCGGCCTCGTTGACGATGCCGGCGATGTTGTTGCGGCTGCCGTTGGGATTGGCCTCGTCCGCAACCTTGCCCTTGGGGTCGCAGTAGCGGAAGGCGACGCGGCCTTCGCCCTCAAGACGGTCCAGGGTCGCGTCGTCGGCGAAATAGTTGCCGTCGTGATGGGCGACGGGGATGCGGATCACCTGATCTGCCGAATAGGCGCCGGTGAACGGCGTGTCCGTGTTCTCGACCTTGAGCCACACGTCCTTGCACACGAATTTCAGGCCCGCGTTGCGCATCAGGGCCCCCGGCAGCAGGCCGGCCTCGGTCAGCACCTGAAAGCCGTTGCACACGCCCAGCACGGGCACACCCTTGTTGGCGCGCTCCACCACCGTGCGCATGACCGGCGAATTGGCGGCCATCGCACCGGAGCGCAGATAATCGCCATAGCTGAACCCGCCCGGCACGGCGATCAGGTCGACGTCGGGCAGTTCGGTGTCGCGGTGCCAATGCATGATGACGTCCGTTCCCGTCACCGCTTCCAGCGCGACCTTCATGTCGCGGTCGCAGTTGGAGCCGGGAAAGACGATGACGGCGGCTTTCGTGTTGGTCGGCATGGCGGGGGATCAGCCTTCGGCGATATCGACGGAAAAGTTCTCGATCACCGTGTTGGCCAGCAGCTTCTGGCACATGGCCTCCACGGATGCCTTGGCCTTCTTGGGATCGGTTTCGGCCAGTTCCAGTTCGATGTACTTGCCCTGGCGCACGTCGTTGACGCCGGCGAAGCCGAGCCCGGCCAGCGAATGCTGGACCGCCTTGCCTTGCGGATCGAGAACGCCGGATTTCAGGGTAACGTGGACGCGTGCTTTCATCTTACTGAACGGTCTCCGGTTCCTTGATGTCGACGGGGCCCGATTCCGGCAGGATGCCGAGGCGCCGGGCGACCTCCTGATAGGCCTCCGCGACATTGCCGAGATCGCGGCGGAATCGGTCCTTGTCCATCTTTTCGTTGGTCACGAGGTCCCACAGGCGCATGGAATCGGGGCTGATCTCGTCGGCCAGCACGATGCGCATGGTCTGGTCGTTTTCCCATAGGCGGCCGAATTCCAGCTTGAAATCGACCAGTTTCAGGCCGATGCCCATGAACAGGCCCGACAGATAGTCGTTGATGCGTAAAGACAGGGCCATGATCTCGTCCATGTCCTGCGGCGTCGCCCAGCCGAAGGCGGTGACGTGTTCCTCGGCGATCAGGGGGTCGCCCAGTTCGTCCGACTTGTAGCAGAATTCGATGATCGAGCGCGGCAGGGCCGTGCCTTCCTCCATGCCGAAGCGCTTGGAGAACGTGCCGGCGGCGACGTTACGCACGATGATCTCGACGGGGATGATCTCGACCTCGCGGACAAGCTGCTCGCGCATGTTGAGGCGCCGCACGAAGTGGGTCGGCACGCCGATCTCGCCGAGGCGGAGCATCAAATACTCGGAAATCCGGTTGTTGAGCACCCCCTTGCCGGTGATGGTGCCCTTTTTCTGGTTGTTGAAGGCGGTCGCGTCGTCCTTGAAGTACTGAACGATGGTGCCGGGTTCCGGGCCCTCGAAAAGGACCTTTGCCTTGCCTTCGTAAATCTGTCTGCGTCTTGCCATGGGTTTGTGCCCTCGTGAAGTTCCCCTTTGTGGTCGCTCCGAAATGGGGCGTCGCCTGCGGGGGAGGGGTTAGACGCACCATATAGCAGCGTCGGAGAGCCCGCTCAACAGAATAGGGGATCAGTTGGTGATTGGCCGGAACCCGCCGGGCCGGGGCCGCTCGGGACAGAACAGCCACTGGGGCTTCAGGGCCGGATCGAAGGGTTTCGGCAGGGCGATCAGCGACGACGACACGGTTTGGAACCCGAAATCCGTCGTGAACGCCATGGAATCGCGCTCGCTGCCGCCCCGCCATTCCTTGAACTCCGACATCAAGGCGACCCAGGCGTCCCAGCCCTCGGCCCCTTTGGCCGGTTCGGGCGGGGGGGCGGCCTCGAACAGCGGGCGGTAACGGCCGATGCGCGCCGACGCGTCGTCGTTCAGGTCATGGGCCGTGATCATCGACAGGCCCGGATCGATTTCCTGGGCGGAAACCTTGGGATTCGTGCCGTTGCCGGAAATCCAGAAGGCGCGGTTCACGTCGGCGACGATCAGGTTGAAGGATCGATAGGCGCTGCCGTCGAGATGGGCCAGGGCCTCGGCGGCGGCCTCGGCCTCGCCGTGGCTCAGGGCTTCCAGCGGCAATTCGCCGCGTGACCGCTTGCCGGCTTCCTGGCCCAGCGATCCGTGGCGGTTCAACACGCCGGCCACCATGCGGTCGTCGTTGACGCCCAGCCAGGTGCCGCCGGCGGTTCTATCCCGCCCGGCCGTGACATGGGGGGCATCCGGCCAATGGCGGCCCGGCGGGTCGGAAAGCCGGTCGGCCATCTCGTCGCGGTTGGCGGCGACGATCAGTGGCCAGTCATGGCCCGGGCGGCGTAGAATGACGAGTGTGCACATGATCGTTACATAAGGCCTGTGGACAGATTGCGCCAGCAGTTGCACGGGATGTTGCGATGACGCGCCAACCCGCGTAAATAAGCCCAGCGAAACCCATTACTCATTGGCCAGAACGGGAGCCCAGGACATGTCTGACGCCTTCAAGGACCGGGAAAAAGGTTACGAAGCCAAGTACCAGTTGGACGAAGAACAGCGGTTCAAGGCGGAATCCCGGCGCAACAAGCTGCTGGGCCTGTGGCTGGCCGAGGCCTTCGGGCTGAAGGGCTCCGACGCCGACGCCTACGCCCGCGAAGTGGTCCTGGCCGATCTGGACGAACCCGGCGTCGACGACGTGGTCCGCAAGGTCATGAGCGATATCGAAACGCGCGGCCTCGCGATCACCGAAGACCAGATCCGGCGCAAGCTCGACGACCTGCTGCACACCGCGGCCGAGCAGATCAAAAGCGAATAATTTTCTCAGCTGTCTTTGTCAGGATACCGGCCGTCGCCTTTTAGGTGACGGCGGACCAGCGTCGCGTCCGCCTCGCCGCGCGACGGCAGGTTCAGGCTGCTCGAATGGCCGAAGCAGCGGATTCGGCCGTCCGCATCCATCTCGACGAATCCCGCCGACACGGCCTTCAGGGGCCGTAGTTCCCCCGCCACCCAGCTATGGGTGAAGTCGTGGGGAAACAGCACGGGGGCCTCGCCCCGCGCCGAGGTGAACACGATGTATTTCATGGGAAAGCCGGGCAGGGGATCGGGCTGGTCCGGCATTCCTTGACCCTCCGGTCTATTCGCCGAACACCCGGCGGAACACGGTATCGACCTGGGCCGTGTGATAGGCCAGGGACGAGACCTCGAACAGCGCGTTCAGTTCCTCGGGCGTCAACAGCTTCTTGATGTCCGCATCCCGTTCCAGGAAGAACATCAGGCGGTTGTCGTAGGATTGCGCCTGTTCGTCCTCGGCGTCCAGATGGGCCGGCTTGTCTGGATCGTCCGGGTCGATGCCGAAGCTTTTCCACACCCGCATGGCGTTGCGCTGCACGATGCGGTAGGCGTCCTCGCGGGAAACGCCTTTCTGGGTCAGGAACAACAGCACTCGCTGAGCGTCGTGGATGCCGCCGAACTTGTCGATATGTTCCTTCATGTTGGCCGGATAGATGACCAGTTTTTCAACCACGCTGGCCAACCGCGCCAGGGCAAAATCAAGTGTTACCGTGGCGTCCGGGCCGATCATGCGCTCGACCGAGGAATGCGAGATGTCGCGTTCGTGCCACAGCGCCACGTTTTCCAGGGCCGGAACCACGGCCATGCGCACGATGCGCGCCAAGCCCGTCAGGTTTTCCGTCAGGATCGGGTTGCGCTTGTGCGGCATGGCGCTGGAGCCCTTCTGCCCCGGCGCGAAATATTCCTGGGCCTCGCGCACTTCCGTGCGCTGCATGTGGCGGATTTCCGTGGCCAGGTTTTCCATGGACGCGGCGACCACGCCCAGGGTCGCGAAGAACATGGCGTGGCGGTCGCGGGGGATGACTTGCGTCGAAATCGGTTCCGGCGTGAGGCCCATCTTCTCGGCCACGTATTCCTCGACGAAGGGGTCGATGTTGGCGAAGGTGCCGACGGCGCCGGAAATGGCGCAGGTCGCGATCTCGTCGCGGGCGTTTTCCAGGCGCCAGCGCGCGCGCTGGAATTCCGCATAGAACCGCGCCAATTTCAGGCCCACGGTCGTCGGTTCGGCATGGATGCCGTGGCTGCGGCCCATCACCGGGGTCATCTTGTGTTCCATGGCGCGGGTCTTCAGCGCCGCCAGAACCTTGTCGACGTCGTCGAGCAAAATCGTCGCCGCCTGTTTCAACTGCACGGCCAGACAGGTGTCCAGCACATCCGACGACGTCATGCCCTGGTGAACGAAGCGGGCGTCGTCGCCGATATGCTCCGCCAGTTCCGTGGTGAAGGCGATGACGTCGTGCCTGGTCTCGCGCTCGATCTCGTCGATGCGGTCGATGCGCGCCCCGTCATAGGGCTTGTCGCCCTTTTCCCAGACGGTCTTGGCGGCCTCTTTCGGGATCACGCCCAACTGGGCCTGGGCGTCGCAGGCGTGGGCCTCGATCTCGAACCAGATGCGGAACTTGTTGGCGGGCTCCCAGATGGCGGCCATCTGGGGGCGGGAATAGCGCGGGATCATGGAAACTCCGTTTCAGGCGGGAAATTATAGTCTGCACGGCGTCGCGGACAAGCGGACATGCCAGACTGGGGCGGATTTGAAAAGACCCGACCGCCTATTTCCGGGAATTTACGGCATTCCGGGGATATATTCAGGCCATGGATGAGCTCAGCACTCCGGCCGATCTTCCGGTGATTCCCCTGATCGACGCCGGGCGGGGCGGGGCGCCCGCCGTGGCCGAGGCCGAACGGGCGCGCTTCGAGGACCTGTTCCGCGCGGGCCGCGATCATTACGGCCCCCTGTTTTTGGGCCTGGGCGACCGCGTGACGCGGGCCTGGCTTGCCGATTGCCCCACGCCTTACCGCGCCGATCTCGACGCCTGCGCCGGGATGCTGGGGGCGGCCGGCGTCTACATGCTGAACCTCTCCTATGAATGGTCCTGCACCACGGCCGTGGGATGCCCGCCCTCGGGCCGCGGCAACCGCATGTTGCGCGCCCTCGACTGGCCGCTCCACGGCCTGGGCCGCAACGTGGTGGTCGCGCGTCAGGCAGGCGGCGCGGGGGGGTGGCTCAACGTCACCTGGCCGGGGTTCGTGGGGGCCGCGACGGCCCTGGCGCCGGGGCGGTTTTCGGCGGCGCTCAACCAGCCACCCATGAAGACATGCACCGCCAGTTGCTGGCTCGACTGGGCGATCGAGCGGACCCGGGTGTGGCGGCGGCGTCTGCTGCCGCCGACGCATCTGCTGCGTCTGGCCTTCGAGACCTGTCCGACCTATGACGCGGCGAAAATCCTGCTTGCCGAAACGCCGATCGCCGTGCCCGCCTTCTTCTCCCTGTCGGGGACGGAGCCGCATGAAGGCTGCGTCATCGAACGCACGGAAACCGACGCCTTCATCCGTGACGGCGGCGCCGCGGCCATCGCCAACCACTGGGTCGCCGGGCCCTTCACGGGCCGCCTGCGGGGGATCGACAGCCCGGGCCGCCTGGCCCGGATGGACGCCTGCCGGGACGAGGTCGAGGACGGCTTCGGCTGGGTTGTTCCGCCGATTTTGAATTCGACCACGCGGCTTGCCGTCGTCGCCAACGCGGCCACGGGGGGCCTGCGCGTGCGGGGTTACGAGGCGGCGGGGGTGGCGACCCGCGACTTCATCCTGTGACTTTATCGTGTGACTTTGGTCATTGACGGTCGGACCCGGTTTACTAGACTGCCGGACCCGGGGGGGCTCCTGGAACTGCGTGACGCAAGTTGAAGGAGACATCCATGAATCTGTTCACTCTGCTGAAGGTCCGTGCGGCCGAAGGCCGGCCGATCCGCGTCGGGCTGATCGGCGCCGGCAAGTTCGGCTCCATGTATCTGGCCCAGGCGCCGAAGACGCCGGGTGTGCACGTCGCGGGCGTGGTTGACCTGAACCCGGCCAACGCCCGGGCCAATCTGGACCGGGTCGGCTGGTCGGCGGCGCGCACCAACGTGGCTTCTCTCGACGCCGCCGTGAAATCGGGCCAAACCTATCTGTTCGACGACTGGCGGGCCCTGGTCACTCATCCCGCCATCGACATCGTCGTCGAATGCACCGGCAATCCCGTGGCCGCGGTCGATCATTGTCTGGCCGCCTTCGCCGCCGGCAAGCATGTCGTCAACGTGACGGTCGAGGCCGATGCCTTCTGCGGGCCGCTGCTGGCCGCCAAGGCCGGGGACGCCGGAGTGATCTATTCGCTCGCCTACGGCGATCAGCCGGCGCTGGCGTGCGAGCTGGTCGACTGGGCGCGCACGGCGGGTTTTCCCGTGGTCGCCGCCGGGCGCGGTCATAAATGGTTGCCGCATTTCCGGGAATCGACGCCGGACACGGTATGGGACCATTGGGGGCTGAGCGCCGAACAGGCCAAGGCCGGGGGGCTCAACCCCAAGATGTTCAACGCCTTCCTCGACGGCTCCAAGCCCGCCATCGAAACCGCCGCCATCGCCAACGCGACGGGGCTCGAGGCGCCCGAGGACGGCCTCGCCTTCCCGCCCGGTTCCATCGACGACATTCCGACCCTGATGCGCCCCCGCGACGAAGGCGGGATTTTGGAAAAGAAGGGCCTGGTCGAGGCCGTGGCTTCGCTGCGCACGGACGGCACGCCGATCCCCCACGACATCCGCAAGGGGGTGTGGGTCTGCGTCGAGGCCGATACGGACTACATCCGCCGCTGTTTCGAGGAATACCAGGTCACCACCGACCCCTCCGGCCGCTACATGTGCAACTACAAGAAATGGCACATGATCGGTCTGGAACTGGGGATCTCCGTCGCCTCCATCGGCCTGCGGGGGGAGCCCACGGGGGTCGCCACCTGCTTCAACGCCGACGTGGTGGCCACGGCCAAGCGGGCTCTCGCCCCCGGCGACATGCTGGACGGCGAAGGCGGGGCGACCGTGTTCGGCAAGTTGCAGCCGGCGGCCAAATCCATGGCCGAGGGGCGCCTGCCGCTGGGCCTCGCCCATCAGCTGAAGGTCGTCCGCCCCGTGGCCAAGGACGCCATGCTGACCTGGGACGACGTCGCCGTGGACGAAACCCAGAGCGCCACGCAAATCCGCCGCGAGATGGAAGTCATGTTCGGCGGCGGCGCGGCGGGCGCGCGGCTGGCGGGCTGACAACGGGCGGGCCGACAATTCGGCGGACTTGTCAGGATGCGGTCACCCGGCGGACCTAGAACGGGGTGTGTTTGAAAGGAATCTTGATGGTGTCACCACTGCCCGGGGACGGGGGAAGCATCCCCAAGTCCGTCCGCCGTCTGGTCGAGGAAAAGGGCTCGGCCGTCTCGACCATTTCGCCCGACGATCTGGTCGTCGACGCGGCCCGCATGATGGCGGAAGAAAAGATCGGCGTGCTGGTCTGCTGCGACGACCCGACGATCGTTTCGGGCGTCATTTCCGAACGCGACATCGTGCGTGTGTTCGCCGAACATCCCGAAGGCGTGGGCGCGATGCTGGTCCATGACGTGATGACCAGGGACGTGCGGACCTGCCACATGGACGACGACATCGCGACGGCCATGGCGATCATGCAGAAGGGCGGGTTCCGCCATCTGCCCGTCGTCGACGACGGCCGCCTGCGCGCTCTGATCAGCGCCACCGACATCCTGATGTTCTATATGAAATACGCCAACCTGAACGACCGCCAGGTCATCCTGGCGATCATCCTGGAATCAGGCCTGGTCTATCCTGGCGGCTGAGTGGCGGCCCGGCGGAAAACGTCCGAAAACAGCGGAAACCAGCCATTTGTGGATGCCGGCGGCGTGTATCACGGGGGCGTAATTTGACATTTCCGATAAAAACAGTAGGGTTTGGCCCGATGTTTGAGAATGATTTCAGCACCTATGGAAGTGATTGACCTGATCGCCCGAGATAAGGTTTTCACCCTGCGCGAACAGGCCGCAGAGGTGCCTCAGTGCATCCGCAGCACCGTCGCCCCGACCTGGGTGTTCATTGGCAAATACGCCATGCCGGATTCCGAACATCTGATCCCCTTCCAGGACTGATACCGACACCAGTCGGTCCTTTGGGCCGACAATTGAACCACCGTGCTCGCGGATGTGAGCACGGTTCTTTCCGTACGTTCATATCTCCAGAAAAATAACAGGAAAAATTCATGCCCGACCAAGCACTGACAACTGAACCCTCGGATCCTGCAACTAGGAATGGCGGGGGCTCCCTTACACCGATCGAGGTCAAAGTCGCCGCCACTGAAGCCGTACTTGACGTCGATGGTGTTGGCATACGTGCCCCGTCCTTAGGCGAGGGCGCGTTGATGTGGGAACTGGCGCGCGACGCGGGCGGGTTGGACCTGAATTCCCCTTACGCATACATGATGGCGGGCCGCCATTTTCAAAGCACCTGTGCCATTGCCGAGGTTTATGGAAAACCCGCCGGTTTCGTCATGGCGCACCGCATTCCGTCGCGCCCGGATGTCCTGTTTATCTGGCAGGTCGCCGTGTTGCCGGATTTTCGCGGCCTCGGCATCGCGAAACGGATGTTCGACCATCTCCTCGAGCGAGAAGAAAACGCAGGCGTGCGCACCATGGAAGCCACGGTGACGTCGTCGAACAAGGCCTCCGCCGCGCTGTTCGCGGCTTTCGCCAAAAGCCGCAATGCTGAATTGGACGTGCGCACCGGCTTCACCGCCGCCGATTTCCCCGATGGTCATGGTCACGAGGCGGAAGACCTCTACGTGATTGCGCCCATCGCCGACATTACCTAAAGCCCAGAACGAGGATTACCCGATGAAAACCTTCGAAAAGCATGAATCCAATGTCCGTGGCTATATCCGCAACTTCCCCACGGTTTTCGCCAAGGCCAAGGACGCCAAGCTGACCGACAAGGACGGCACGCAGTACATCGACTTTTTCGCTGGCGCGGGTGTGCTGAACTACGGTCACAACAACGCCGAGCTTAAAGAGGCCGTCATGGATTACATGGCCCAAGACGGCATCATACACGGCCTTGATATGGGGACCGAAGCCAAGGAAACGTTCCTGAAGACCTTCCATGAGGTGATCTTGAAGCCGCGCGGAATGGACTACAAAATCCAGTTCCCCGGCCCCACCGGCACCAATGCGGTGGAAAGTGCGCTTAAGCTTGCGCGCAAGGTCACGGGCCGCACCAACGTGGTGAGTTTCACCAATGCCTTTCACGGCATGACGGCGGGGGCTTTGGCATTGACCGGCAACGCATCCAAGCGTGCGGGCGCGGGCATGCCGCTGAACAACGTCACCACCATGCCCTTTGACGGCTATATGGGCAAAGACGTCGATACGCTCGATTACTTCGAAAAGACGTTGACGGACGCAGGCAGCGGCATCGACAAGCCCGCCGCCGTGATTGTCGAAACGGTCCAGGGCGAGGGCGGCATCAACCTCGCTGGTTGGCAATGGCTGCGCAGGTTGCGCGCCATCTGCACCCAGTACGATATCTTGATGATCGTTGACGACATCCAGATGGGGTGTGGGCGGACCGGCCCGTTCTTCAGCTTCGAGCCCGCCGCCGTCAAACCGGATTTGATCTGTCTGTCCAAGGCCATCAGCGGATTGGGCCTGCCGATGGCTCTGGTTCTGATTCGCCCGGACTTGGATATCTGGAAACCCGGCGAACACAACGGCACGTTCCGGGGCAATAACCTGGCCTTCGTATCGGCGGCCAAGGCCCTGGATTACTGGCGTGACGGCGCGTTGGAAGAAGACGTCGCCATCAAAGGGCGGCGCATTCGCGAACGTCTTTCTGAAATCGTCGACGCTCACCCGGAAGCCAACTTGCGTGTCCGTGGACGTGGGATGATCCAGGGACTGGTCAGCGAAGAGGACGGCCTTGCCGTCGATATTTGCCAAGAAGCTTTTGAAAACGGCCTGGTGATGGAAACAGCCGGCGTTGATGACCAGGTCGCCAAGGTCATGCCGCCGCTGACCATCGATGATCTGACCCTTGATAAAGGGCTGGATACGCTGGTTGAAGCCGCGGAGCGCGTCATCAAAAAGCGTGCTTCTGAAAACGCGACGGACGCGGCCTAAAGAAAGATCAAAAAAACATGATTGTGAAGAAACTCGACGACGTGCTCGGCACCGAGCACGAAGTCAAAGGCGGCACTTGGACCAGCCGCCGCCTGATCCTGCGCGACGCCGGCATGGGCTTTTCCATGCACGACACCTTGATCCACGCCGGAACGGAAACGCTGATCTGGTACAAAAACCACCTGGAAGCCGTTTACTGCATCGAAGGCAAGGGCGAGATCGAGGTGCTGCCCGATGGCCCCGTCTACCCGATCGAGCCCGGCACGCTCTACGCCCTGAACGGCAATGAAAAGCACTTGCTGCGGGCCGAGGAAGAGATGCGCATGATCTGCACCTTCAACCCGCCCTTGACGGGCCTTGAAGTGCATGATGAGGACGGCGTGTATCCGGCCCTCGCCGAGTAACGCTCTCTTCGCCAAAGGGTGCGATGGGTCAAAGGCGGCCGTTTATCAACGACGATTGCGGTCTCCGCGTTGGCCCCGAAGGACCACGGAGTGATCGGTGGATCGACGGGGGGCCAGAACCCGAAACTCCGTTTTGGTCCTGCCGAATGTATCGCAGGCCCCGGGGTGGCGGGTCGCTCAATGGCCGACGGTTTCCCCGCCCTCGCCGCCGAACCGGGTGGCGGCCCAGCCGATGGCGAGGCCGACCACCGCACCCTCGGCCGCGAACCACCAGGGGGAGGTCAGCGGGCTGCCGAAGCCGAAGATGTTGATCAGCACGGCTTCCATGAAATCGTAGGCGAAGAAGGTCAGGACGAAGTTCATCCAGGCCCCCAGGATCGTCGCGCGCGCCCACCAGGGCAGCGGCAGGTGCAGCACCGGGTGCCAGGTGATCACCCCCGCCAGCCCGATGATGGCGCCCAGGGTCGTGTACCAGAACAGGATGCCGAAACGCACCAGCCAGCCGACATCGGCCATGAAATAGGGAAAGCTGAGAAAGCCGGCGAGCCCGACCAGGAAGCCGAGCGCCTTGCCGATGGCGATCCGGGTGACGAGGGATGGGCGGTCGAACATGGGGGCGGGCCTCCTTCGGAATGACGAAGGGTCAGCCTAGCATCCCGGCAAGGCGCCGCCTTGATCTGGATTAAGTTTCGCCGGCGATCACGTATAGGGGTGAAAGCCCGGCCGTTCCATGGTGAACAGGGTGTCGGCGGTGACTTCCGAATAATCTTGATAGCCCATGCGTGCGATGGGGTGCAGCTTGCCGATGTCGATCTGGCCGTTATCCATGATCAGATCGTCGGCGATGTGGATGCCCACGACCTCGCCGAACACCACGGTGTAAAGGTGTTCGCCCTTGGTGTTGGGCAGTTCCACCGACTGCACGACCTTGCATTCGAAATGGATGGGCGATTCCTTGACGCGCGGCGGCTTGACCAGGGTGGACGGGATCGGCGTCAACCCGGCCAGCGCCAATTCGTCCTGGTCCGGGCCCAGGTCGGCGGAGGTCTGGTTCATGGCGTCGCGCGTGTCCCAGGTCGCGAAGTTGTGCACGAATTCGCCGGTTTCCAGCGCGTTGCGCAGGGAATCCTTGCGGCCGTCGGCGCCGTCGACCCGGCTGGCGCCGGCCGAAAACATCACCGTCGGCGGGTTGTAGGCGACGCCGTTGAAAAAGCTGTAGGGCGCCAGGTTCACGTTGCCCGCCTTGTCCACGGTGGTGATCCAGCCGATGGGCCGGGGCACGACCAGGCTGTTGAAGGGGTTCTTGGTCAGGCCGTGGCCGTCCTTGGGTTCGTAAAACATGGGTGTTTCCTTAAAGGCTGGGTCGCGTGGGCGTCAAAGGCGGGCTTTGCGGTACAAGGCATACCACAGTAGGCCGGCCGCCTGCATCCCGGCGACGATCAGGAAGGCCGTGCGGTAGCCTTCGGGCGCGAAGTGGCCGGGCGACGTTTCGGGCCATTGATAGATGACTTCGCCGACCCCCCACTGCACGGCGAAGGCGCCGAAGAACACCATGACGTTAAGACCGGTGACGACCCGCCCGGTCAATTCCTTGGGGAAGGTCTGGGACAGCACCGTATAGGGCAGGATGCCGAAGGTCCCGAACAGGCCGAAGGCGTACCACACGGGCGTGGTGTCCTCGAACGGGTCGAGGGCGATGACCGTCAGCGAAATGGTGAACATGATCATACCGAACACGGACACGGCCATGGTGCGGATGCCCGCGCGGGCCAACCGGTCGGCGATTCCGCCCATGGACACGAATCCGACGACCATGAAGGCGGCGATGAACAGAAGCCCCGTCGCCATTTCCGATTGTTCCAGGCCCGCGACGTCGCGCAGCCAAGGCCCGGACCATAGGGACTGCACCCCCAGATAACCGCTTTGCACCAGGACCGAGGCCGGCGCCACGCGCTTGAACGCCGGGTCGGCGAACACGCGCTTGATGCCGTTCACCATCTCGCTCAGGGTTTCCGTGCTTTCCGTGCGGTCGCGCTTGGGCACGGCAAGGAACAGATAGGCCGCCGCCGTCAGCGTGACCGCGGCCAGAATGAAGAACACGCCGCGCCAGTCGGTGAATGACAGGGCCATTTCCACGGGCTTCGTCGCGGTCAAGGCCCCCATGCCGCCGAACGCCATGTGGATGCCGGTGACCAGGGACTGACGCTGCGCCGGCACCCAATGGGAATAGGCCTTGAACGCCGCCATCAGGCAGGCCGAGGTGCCGAAGCCGATCATCGCCCGCCCGACGACCAGGCCAGGCGTGCTGCCGGCCATGCCGAATACCAGGGCGCCGGCGGCGGCGACCACCAGAAGCGCCGCCTCGACCTTTCTCGGGCCGTAGCGGTCCAACAGAATGCCGAGCGGTAATTGGAAGGCCGCGAAGGCGAAGAAATTGGCGCTGGTCAAAAGCCCCAGATCCGCCGCCGTCAGACCGAGGTCGGCAATCAGGTTGGGCGCGATGACGGCATTCACCACCCTGAACAGGTAGCTCAGGAAATAGCCGAAGGCGAAGGGAAGAAAGACCTGAAAGACGATCATGGATGGGCCTATATTATCGTTGAATTCCTGCCGGGAGGCCGCCGGCGGGGGCGGAGACCTTGCGCCAAACATTTGCCGAAGGCAAGCGCAGGGCGGGAAAACATACATAGGTAGGAAGCACATGGGGCCTGGCGGCGGCTTTCCGTACGGCGACTGGGAACGGGACGTTCAGGCGATCAGCGACTGGCTGGTCGCCGAGGCCCTGGGCCGTGTCCAACTGCGCCCCTTGTTGGCCGGATTGTGCGATGCCCTGAACGCGGCCGGGTTGCCGGTTTTGCGTGCCATTTCGGCGCTCAGCACGTTGCACCCCATGTATGTGGCGCATACCTATACCTACGTGCGCGGGCGTGGCAACGTGACGTCGGATATTCCGCATGGCGCGCATAACACCGACGCCTGGCAGAAAAGCCCTTTGAAAACCATGTTCGACAACGACGTCACGGAATGCCGCTTCGACCTGACCGATGACAAGCAGGTGACGCCCTATCCCCTGTTGGGCGAGGCGCGGGATTTGGGCGGCACTGATTACGTCGGTTTTCTGACGCCCTTCGTCACGGGGGTGGACGTGCCGGATTCCGTCCATGACCTTGACGGTCTGATGACGTCCTGGGTCACCGATCGGCCGGATGGCTTCGCGGCCAAGCATCTGCGCGCACTCCGGCGTCTGGTGCCGCGCTTCGCGCTTGCGGCCAAGCTGGCCAAGCGGGAGGAGACGGCGCTTAACATCGTCACCGCCTACATGGGCCGGGACGCCGGCTGCCGGGTGCTGAACGGCCAGATCAAGCTGGGCGACGGCGAGGTCATTCCCTCCGTCATCTGGTATTCGGACATGCGCAACTCGACCGAACTGTGCGAAAGCCTGAGCCATGGCGACTACCTGGCTGTGCTTAACCAGTATTTCGCCTGCACGGCGGGGGCGGTGATGGAGGGCGGCGGCGAAGTTCTGCGTTTCGTCGGCGACGCGGTACTGGCGATCTTCCCGATCGGCGAGGACGGCGGCTACAGCCCCGAGGATGCCTGCGCCAAGGCCCTGACCGCCGCCGGCCGGGCCGAGGAAAAGCTGGAAAAGGTCAATGCGGAACGCCGCGCGGCAGGTCAGCCGGAGTTGGATTTCGGGCTCGGCCTGCATGTCGGCGAGGTCATGTACGGCAACATCGGCGTGCCCGCGCGGGTCGAGTTCTCGGTCACCGGCCCGGCCGCGAACGAGGTCGCGCGGCTGGAAAACCTGACCAAGGAAACGGGCAACCGGGTCGTTGTCTCGGCGCGGTTTTCCCGACACCTGGACGTCGACTGGCGGCCCCTGGGTGCGCATCGCCTGCGGGGCGTTTCCGGCGAACAGGAAGTGTTTGCCCCGCCCAAAGCGGGCTGATAAAGCAAATCCGGGAGCAAGAAACTGGGCATCAACAAAAACGGCAACGGGACGGGATACTGGCATGGCGCCAAGCGCTTCATGCGCTACAAACTCCTGGTTCCCATGAAACGCAGTCCGCATTCGCCGGAATACACCGCGCGCGGCGTGTTCTGGGGCGTGTTCTGGGGCCTGACGCCGCTGGTCGGCATCCAGATGCCCCTGGTCACCGCCCATTGGCTGCTGTTTCGTCTGCACCCCAAAACCAGCTTCCACCTGATCCAGGGCCTGGCCTGGGTGTGGATTTCCAATGTCTTCACCATGGTGCCCATGTATTACGGCTTCTACGTCACCGGGCAGGTGATGCTGGGCCGGATCAAGCATGTGTCGGGTTACGATTCCTTCGCCAAGCTGTTTAATTTCGACGCCTGGCAGGAAGAGACGTTTTGGGAAACCGTGACCCATTATTTCGAATACGTGTGGGAACAGTTCGGCCTGCCGTTGGCCGTGGGCTGGATTCCCTGGGCGCTGATCGGCGGATGGGTCGGCTACCGGCTGTCGCTGAAGATCATTCGCGACCGCCGCCAGCGCATCCTGGCCAAGCGCCTGCGCGATTCCTTGGCGGCGGACGACACTGCCCCTAGCGCCTAGGCGCGGGGGTCCTTCGCGATCTCGGCTTCCTGTTCGGCCCGGCGTTCCCTGACCGCCGTCTCGATCTTATGGCGGAAGTCGGCGTCGTCCTCGGACAGCCTGTCGAAATCACCCTTGGCAAGACGCAGCAACCGGCAGTCGGTCAGGCAATGAACGCGGACCAGCCGCGGCGCATCGCGGTACAGCGCCATTTCGCCGAAGAATTCGCCGACGCCCATGTCGATGGCCCGGCCCGGCAGATGGACGCGCACGGTGCCGCTCAGGATGAAATACATGGCGTCCGCCGGGTCGCCCTTGGTGAACACGGTGCTGCCCGCCGGCAGGCGGCGGGATTGCAGCCTGCGGACGATCTGTTCGATCTGAACCGGGTCCAGGTGGGAAAATGCCGGTACGCCCGACACCATGCCGAACGAGATGACGAAATCGCGTTGATGGATATCGCGGGAAAAGGCGGAGGCGATGATGCCGATGGGAATGGCGAACATGCCGAGCCCGAAGATCATCATGGTCCCGCCGACGATCTTGCCCAGTGCCGTGACCGGCACGACATCGCCGTAGCCGACCGTGGTCAGGGTCGCCAGGCCCCACCACATGGCATGGGGGATCGAGGCGAATTTGTCCGGCTGCACCGCGTGCTCCAGGTGAAAGACGATGGTCGAACAGACGACCAGAAGGCCCAGCATGACGACCAGGGCGGCGCCCAGGGCGCGCCGTTCCTCGGCGAGGACGCGCATCAGGGTGTTCAGGCCCGGCGAATAGCGTGCCAGCTTCAGCATTCGCAGCAGGCGGAAAATCCTCAGCACCCGCAGATCCGCCGCGGGCATGAGCAACGACAGATAGAAGGGGATGATCGCCAGCAGGTCGATCAGCAGATAGGGGCCCATGGCGAACCGCAGGCGGCCCAGGAAGGCGCCGTGACGGGCGACCGGGGGATGTTCGACGGCGACCCACAGGCGCGCCAGGTACTCGGCGGTGAACACGGCGACGGAGACGCGGTCGAAGGTGTGAAACAGGTCGCCATGGGTTGCGTCCAGCCCGGGCACCGTCTCCAGGATCACCGACAGCACGTTGGCGACGATCAGGGCGACCATGACGATGTCGAACATCCGCGATCCGGTATGGTCCGGATGGCTGGCCTCGATCAGGTAATAGATTCGGCGCCGAATGGTCACGATCGCCCGCCTTGTTCCCTTGCGAAAAGATATCCGTGCCAGCCTATCCCCTGCCGGCGCGCCGTGGATTGACCGGCGTCAATCAAAGATAGCCCATGTCGCGGAACGACGTATGCCCCGACTTGGCGACGATCAGATGGTCGTGCAGGACGATGCCCATGCTGTTCGCGGCCTCGGCCACCTGGCGGGTCATCTCGATGTCGGCCTGCGACGGCGTCGGGTCGCCGGACGGGTGATTGTGCACCATGATCAGCGCCGCCGCCTGAAGTTCCAACGCGCGCTTGACGACCTCGCGCGGGTACAACGGCGTGTGGTCGATGGTGCCGCGCCATTGAACCTCGTCCTTGATCAGCACGTTCTTGCGGTTGAGGTAGAGAACCCGGAACTGTTCGCGGCCTTCGCGGCTCATGGCCGTGCGGCAGTATTTCAAAAGCTTGTCCCAGTTGGCCAAGACCGGCGCCGCTGCCAGCTCGTCGCGGGCCAGGCGTTCCGCCGCCGCCGCCACGGTCTTCAGCGCCACGACCACCGCGTCGCCCGCCCCCGGCACCTGTCGGATCAGCGACGCTTCCGCCGTCGCGACCCCGGCGAACGAGCCGAAACGGTCCAGCAGGTCCTTGGCCAGCGGCTTGACGTCGCGCCGGGGCAGGGCCTGAAACAGCACCAGTTCCATGAGCTCGTAATCGGCAAGCTGGTCGCCGCCGGTTTCGAGGAAACGGTCCTTCAGGCGTTGCCGGTGGCCGTGAAAATGTGGGGTTCTGGCCGAGCCGGGCGCCGTGTCAGGTTGGTCGTCGTCGCCCGTCGCCACCGTTCTGCCCCGGATCAGGCCTTGTAGGGCGGCCGGTCCAGACCGGCGGGGGACAGGGTGAAGACCTCGAAGCCGTCCGCCGTGACGCCGATGGAATGCTCGAACTGGGCCGAGAGGGAGCGGTCCTTGGTCACGGCGGTCCAGCCGTCGGCCAGGATCTTCACGTCGAATTTGCCGGCGTTGATCATCGGCTCGATGGTGAAGAACATGCCTTCGTGCAGGACGTCCCCGTCGCCGGCGCGCCCGAAATGCATGATGTTCGGCGCGTCGTGGAACACCTTGCCCAGGCCGTGGCCGCAGAAATCGCGGACCACGGAATAGCGCCGGGCCTCGGCGTAACTCTGAATCGCCTGGCCGATGTCGCCCAGGCGGGCCCCCGGGCGCACCATGTTGATGCCTTCCCACATGGCCTCGAAGGTGGTGTCGACCAGCTTCTCCGCCTTCACCTTGGGCTTGCCGACATGGAACATGCGCGACGTGTCGCCGTGCCAGCCGTCGACGATGGTGGTGACGTCGATGTTCACGCAGTCGCCGTCCTCCAACACCTTGGTTCCGGGAATGCCGTGGCAGACCACATGGTTGACCGAGGTGCAGATGGATTTCGGGAAACCGCGATAATTGAGCGGGGCCGCGATGGCGCCGTGATCGGCGATGAATTGGTGGCAGAGTTCGTCCAGGCGCTCCGTCGTCACGCCCGGCTGAACATGGGGCGTGATCATGTCGAGCGTTTCCGCGGCCAAGCGGCCGGCGGCGCGCATCCCGGCGAAGCCCTCGGGCCCGTGGATCTTGATCTGGCGGCCGTCGCGGGACGGCACGGTTTTGACGATCTCTTTCATGGCGTCTCAAATAGGCGGTGAATTCGCAAAAACAACCCAGGCGTGGTGTACGGCGACCGTTTTACCAGACCTTATCCGTGGGCGCGACCAGTTCCGCGCGTGCCGTTAAGGGGCGATCGGCACGGGTTCGCTCAGCGATATGTCCTCGGGCGTCACGGTGCAGCGGTAACATAAGAGCTCGATCCCCTTCATGCGCGCCTCTTCCAGGCCGTCGGCATAGGCGGGGTCGATGTCGCCGGCGATCTCGAAACGGTCTCCGTCCTCGCGCTGAACCAGATAGAGCATCACCGCGCGGTGGCCCTGATCGACCATGTCGGCCAATTCGACCAGATGCTTGGCACCGCGCGAGGTGACCCCGTCGGGAAATTCCAGCGGCCCGCCCTTCAGGTCGCGGCGCATGGTGACGTTCTTGATTTCGACGTAACACAGGCCCTTTTCGGGATCTTCCAGCAGGATGTCGATGCGGGAATTCTGGCCGTATTTGACCTCGCGCCGCAGCGTCGCATAGCCGGTCAGTTCGGGCACCTTCCCGGCTTCGACGGCCTCGGCGACGATGGCGTTGGGCAGGGCCGTGTTGATGCCGACCAGGGTCTTGCCGACGCGGATCAGCTCCCAGGTCCATTTCAGCTTGCGGTCGGGGTTGGCGGCCGGGCTGATCCAGACTTCCGATCCCGGCTCGTTCACGGACAGCATCGATCCGGAATTGGCGCAATGCGCCGTGACGACGGTGCCGTCTGCCAGGGTCACGTCGGCCATGAAGCGCTTGTAGCGCTTGACCAGGGTGCCTTTGACCAGGGGGGCGTGAAACTTCATGGCGGGGAAGCTACTCCCCACCCCCGAACATTTCAATGTTGCGGTGACGATGGTGGGCTCAGTCGCGGATGCGCGCGACCGCCAGGCCATCGTGGCCCTTGATCCCGACCTGTTGCAGGATCACCGCCTCAAGCCTGGGGTTGCGCGCGATCTGGCGGTTGAAGGCGGCCGCGCCCAGGGCCGAGGGGTCGTCGTCGTCTGGGGCCAGCACCTTGCCCGCGCGGATCACGTTGTCGGCCAGGATCAGCGCCCCAGGGTGGGCCAGCTTCAAGGCCCAGTCCAGGTAGCTTGGAAAGTTCACCTTGTCGGCGTCCATGAACACCAGGTCGAAGGGGGGCGCGCCCGCGCCTTCCAGGGTCGGCAAGGTGTCCAGCGCCGGGCCGGTGACGACGGTGATCTTCGGCGCCAGACCGGCGGTGGCCAGATTGTCCCGCGCCACCCGGGCATGGTCCGGGTCCAGTTCCAGGGTGATCAGGCGGCCGTCGTCGGGCAGGGCTCGGGCCAGCCAGATTGTCGAATAGCCGGCCAGGGTGCCGATCTCCAGCACATGCCGGGCGCCGATCAGCTTGGTGAACAGGTAAAGCAGCTTGCCCTGGTTGGCGGAGACCTGAATGTCCGGCAGGCCCGCGTCCCGCGCACGCGCCTGGGCCGCCGTCAGCACCGCGTCCTCGGGCGCGAACAGGGCGTCGATATAGCCATCGACCCGATTGAACATATCGCCGATCATCACGTTCATGGCCGGGACTCTAGCGCCAAAATGTTGCGGCCAAGTGACGCGGTGGCCTCAATCCCTGGGCGGGATTTTGGGTTGCGCTTTCTCGCCCAGGCTGATTTCCGCCGTGCCCAGGGCGTCGGCCAGGCGGGTTTGGGCGCTGCCGGGGCGCAAGGCCTGCTGCTGGGTCGGCGCCGGGGCCCAGGCGGTCAGGGTCAAAATCCGGAAGGTCGCGGGGAAGCGGCCGTCGCCGTCGCGGTGGCGCTCCTCGTACATCGCCATGGCGCGGGCCAGCAGATCGCGCCGGGCCAGCCCGCCCTTGGCCTCGGCAACCGCGTTGCTTTCGCCCATGGCGCGCAGGTCGTACAGCAGCTTCATCGGCGTTTCGTAGCTGACCGTGACCTGATCGGCGTCGACCACGGGCAGGGAAAAACCCGCGCGTTGCAACAGCCCCCCCAGATCGCGCACATCGGCGAAGGGCGACACCCGGGGGCTCAGGCCGCCGCAGATCTCGATCTCGGCCTCGGCCAGACAGTCGCGCAGTTCGGCCAGCGTGCCGCCGCCCAGCATGGAGGCGAGGAACAGGCCGTCCGGCTTCAGGGCCCGGCGGATCTGCAACAAAGCCCCCGGCAGGTCGTTGACCCAATGCAGCGACAGATTGGACAGCACGGCGTCGAAGGTGGCGTCGGCGAACGGCAGGAACTCCTCGTCGGCGGCCAGCACGGGCATGCCGGAGGTTCCCCCGCCGCGGGCGCGGCGGGCCATGGCGGGCGACAGGTCGGCCTGGATCAGGGTTTCGATCCCGCCGCGGCCCATGGTGCGGGGCCCGAACACCAGCCGGCCCATCTCGCCGCCGTGGCAACCCAGGTCGAGAGCCAGCGGGAATCGGTGGGTGATGTCGTCCAGCCGGTCGGCCAGCCGGTCGGCGGTTTCCTCGAACAGAAAACCGTGGGCGTCGAGCAGGGCCGCCGCGCGGTCGCGGTGATGGCGCACCTTGGCGCGATTGAACACATGGATCGTTTCGGTCATCGTATCTGTATGACACATCGTTCGCCCGGCATAAACGGCGCCTTGGACGGCGCCGCATCGGACGGTGGCGGCGCGCTTGCCGCCGGGCTGAGGACGGCCGGGCGGCGGCTTCTGGACGTCATTCTACCTCCCCATTGCCTGGCCTGCGGCGGGATGGTGGACGAGCCGGGCAACCTGTGCCCGCCGTGCTGGGACGCGGTGACGTTTCTGGGCGCGCCCGCCTGTGCGTGCTGCGGCACGCCCTTCGAATACGACGCGGGTGACGGGGCGCTCTGCGCCGCCTGTATCCGCCGCCCGCCGGTTTACGAGCGGGCCCGCGCGGTGCTGGCCTATGACGACGCCAGCCGCGGCATGGTCCTGGGGTTCAAGCACGGCGACCGGACCGAGGCCGCGCCCGCCTTCGGGCGTTGGCTGGCCCGCGCCGGGGCGGACGTGGTCGCCGAGGCCGATATCATCGCCCCCGTGCCGCTGCATTGGACGCGGTTCTGGCGGCGGCGCTACAACCAGTCGGCCCTGTTGGCCCAGGCTTTGGCCCGCGCGGTACGGCCCAGGGGACAACAGGGGGGGCATCACCTTCCGGTCATTCCGGATTTATTGGTGCGCCGCCGCCGCACGCCGTCCCAGGGCGGCCTGGGGGCGGCGGGGCGGCTGCGCAACGTGCGCGGCGCCTTCCGCGTGAAGCCCAAGTTCCAGGCGCGGCTGCGCGGTGCCCGCGTGCTGCTGATCGACGACGTGTTCACCACCGGCGCGACGGTCGAGGCCTGTGCCCGGGTGTTGCTGCGCGCCGGAGCCGGCGCGGTCGACGTGCTGACCCTGGCCCGGGTCGCGCGGCCGCGCGCGGATTAAGGCTTGGCGGCCGCGCGCGGATTCGTGATCGGCGGCTGCATCTTCCCTCCACCCGGCCGACACCTATATAAGGGAGGCGGAATGACCCGCGGTTGAGTTTGGGACCTGACAACGTGGCCAAGAAAATCGAAATCTATACCAGCCCCTTCTGCCCCTATTGCCATGCGGCCAAGCGCTTGCTGACCGCCAAGGGCGTGGCTTTTGAAGAAATTGACGTGATGATGGTCCCGGCCAAGCGCAAGGAGATGTCGGCGCGGGCGGGCGGGGCGACCTCGGTCCCGCAGGTGTTCGTCGACGGCGACCACATCGGTGACTGCGACGGCATTCATCAGCTCGACGCCAAGGGAGCCTTGGACGTCATCCTGGGCCTCGGCTAGACCCGCCCATGAGCGCGACCTTCACCGCCGCCCTGGTGCAGACCAATTCAGGCAACGATCCCGCCGCCAACGGCGACATGATCGTCGCCCGCATCAAGGAGGCGGCGGCCATGGGCGCCGATTTCGTGATGTTTCCCGAGGTCGTGACCCTGGTCGAGACGGGGGCCAAGAACGTGGCCCCCAAGGTGACGTCCTTCGACGCCGACCCCAACCTGCCCCGGTTCCGGGCCGCCGCCAGGGAGGCGGGGGTATGGGTGCTGATCGGCTCCATGGTGGTCGAACACGAAACCCAGGACCGCAAGTTCGCCAACCGTTCGGTGCTGATTTCCGACACGGGCGAGATCGCGGCGACCTACGACAAGATCCACATGTTCGACGTCGATCTGGAAAACGGCGAAAGCTACCGGGAAAGCAAAAGTTATGAGCCCGGGACCCGCGCCGTCGTCGCCGACACGCCCTGGGGCAAGCTGGGCCTGACCATCTGCTACGATCTGCGTTTTCCGCATCTTTATCGCGGCCTGGCCCAGGCGGGGGCCGTGATGATCGCCATCCCGGCGTCGTTCACCCGGCCCACGGGCCGCGCCCACTGGCATGTGCTGATGCGCGCCCGGGCGATCGAAACGGGCTGCTTCGTGTTCGCCCCGGCGCAGACCGGCGAACATATGGACGGGCGCAAGACCTACGGCCATTCGCTGGTGGTCGACCCCTGGGGCGAGATCATCGCCGACGGCGGCGAGGACACGGGGATCACCCTGGCCGAGATCGACCTGGGATTGGTCGAGAAGGCGCGGGCCAAGGTGCCGTCGCTGACCCATGACCGCCCGTTCGACGGGGCGGGCACGCCCAACTAAACCGCCGCCGGGTTGAAAAAATTTGCAATTGTTGCAGCGCGGCAACAGTAGATCGGTTATACTGTCGGCCAATGAGCCCAACGTACAACCGCATGCTTAGGATGACCGTGTACCAACTCAGAAAAATTCTCGCCGCCGGCGCAGTGGCGCTCGCGGCCTTCGCTGTAACCGGAACCGCCCAGGCGCAGTCGCCCGGCCCCTATATCTCTGGCGCGCTCGGGGTGACCCAGCCAAGCGACTGGGACATCACCGGCGGTACCGTCAACACGAAGCAGGAATCCGATCCGGGCTTCGCCGGCGCCATTGCGCTGGGCACGACGTTTTCCGACAACTGGCGGGCCGAGGGCGAACTGTCCTACAGCAACGCCAACGTGGATTCGTTCTCCGGCACCAATGGGTCGGGCGAAACCTCCATGTTCGGGCTGATGTTCAACGGCTTGTACGACTTCAAAACGAATTCCCGATGGACGCCTTATATCGGCGCCGGTATTGGTGCCGCGGTGATCAAAGCCAGCGATCTGTCGCCGGTCGGCGGCTCGCGCATTTCGAAAAGCGATCAGGTGTTCGCCTACCAGGGCATCGCCGGTGTGAGCTATAAGATCGACGATCAACTGGGCCTGTTCACGGAATACCGATATGTCGGCACCGCGGACCGCGACCTGCGGACCGATTCCGGTATCGACGTAGAGTCCGATTCGGGTGAACACCGCATCATGGTCGGCCTGCGCTGGTCCTTCGGCGCGCCGAAGCCCATGCCGAAGGCCGAACCCCAGCCGGTTCCCGTTCAGGCTCCGGCCCCTGCGCCGAAGCCCATGGCCGCGCCGGCCCCCGCGCCGGAAGCGCCGCGCAATTATCTGGTGTTCTTCGATTGGGACAAGGCGGATCTGACCGCCGACGCCCAGGCGATCATCAAGGCCGCCGCCGCCAACGCCAAGACCATGACCGTGACCCGCATCGAAACCACGGGCCATGCGGATAGGTCGGGCACGGACGCCTATAACCTGCGTCTGTCCAAGCGCCGCGCCGAAGCGGTGATGGGCGAACTGGCCCGCCTGGGCATTCCCGCGCGCGAGATCGTCGTGCGCTGGAAGGGTGAGCGCGAACCCCTGGTGCAGACGCCGGATGGCGCGCGCGAGCCGCAGAACCGGCGCGTCGAGGTCATTCTCAGCAAATAAAAAAAAGCCGCCCGTTGGGCAGCTGACGATGGGGTGGGCTTTTTCCGCTTGCCTCGGTCGTCCTTGCCTCAGTCGTCGAGGACGGGCTTCCCGGACTTGCCGGCGGCGGTATCCATGGCCGCGAGCGCTTGCGCGCCGGGCGGCGGCGTGACCGACGCCATCATGGAGGTGGCCGTCGGCGTGCCGCCCTGGACATAGGCCAACAGACCCTGGCGTGGCTGGGCCTGGGCCTCGCGGAACACGCGGGCCATGGTCTGGCAATAGGTCGGCTGCGTCAGGCGTTTCAAGGACGCCCGATTGGCCAGATGGGTGATGAAGCGGTTCAGTTCCCTTTCCGCCCCGGCGCGGTAGACGCGCTGGAAAATGCCGCGCAATGCGCGGCCTTCGCGGACCAGTTCATCCTGATGGCGGGTCACCACGGTGTTGTACTGGGATTGCTGCTGGCAGCTAAGGGCGGCCACGGCCAGTTCGGCGCGGAACATGCGCATCTGAACGGCTTGGCTTTCCTGCGCGCTCAGGCAGGTCGTGGGCAGACGGACATCGGCGAAGTCGCCGGTCGGGGCGCAGGCGGCGTGCGCCGACCGGGGAGCGAATGCGACAACGGCCAGGGCGCCCACAGCGGCGGCCGCCATAAGATGTCGTTTCCACGATTTCGCTACGGATATTGCCAAGTCCCCGGAAGCCCCTTTTGGTCCCCAAAATTCCTTAATTGCCCCGATCATGCCATCAAGGAAGTTACCATGCAACTAACGAACGTCGCCGCCGCCCAGTGTTGAAACCGGCGCGGCGGCGCGTTTGGTCGGGAAATTGATGGGTTACGCGGTCTTCTGGGCGGCGTTTTCCATGTAGTCAGGGTCCATGACCGTGGCGCGGCGCATGTCCCGGCGATAAGTATCCAGATCGTAGGGCCGGGCCCGGTGCATGGTGCAGCGGTTGTCCCAGATCACCACGTCGCCGACCTGCCAGGTATGGGTATGGACGAACTCGGGCTGGGTTGCGTGCTCCATCAGGTCGCGGATCAGCATGCGGCCCTCGGGCAGGGGCATGCCGACGATGTGCGAGGCATGGGACGCGAGATAGAGCGCCCTGCGCCCGGTCGCCGGGTGGACGCGGACCAGGCTGTGATGGACCGGCGGCAGGGCGGCGCGCTCCTCGTCGGAAAATTCGGTGAAGCCCAACTGGGCGCGCGAGGTGGCGATGCAGTGCTCGGCCACCAGATCCTCGATGCGGTCCTTCATCTTCTGCGGCAGGGCGTCATAGGCGGCGCGCATGTCGGCGAACTGGGTCTCGCCGCCCTCGGGCACCACCGTATGGGCATGCAGCAGGGAATATTTCGCCGTCACCTTCTTGAACGAGGCATCCGTGTGCCACAGTTGATTGGCCAGCCCGAACATGCGCCGACGGTCACCGCGGTCCATGGTCTCGTTTTTCTCGTTCAGGTTCGAGATATCGACCAGTTTGGGCCCGATGCGGTCCTTGAGCCCGGTCTTGAGCAGCCGGTTGTCGGCGTAAAGCGGCCCGAACCGTTCGGCGAAGGCGGCTTGGGCATCCTCGTCGAGGGTCGGCCCGTGGAAGATCAGCACGGCGTTGGTGTCGATGGCGGCCTGGATCTCGGCGAAGGTGGCGTCGCTCATGGGTTTCGACAGGTCGATGCCCTGGATCTCGCCCACGAACATGGGATGCAGTTGTTTCACGGTGACGGCCATGGTTGGCTCCTTGGATCGGCGGTTTCCCCAAATCGCGGCGCCCGGTTCGTTCCGGGTGGCGATGTTCCCGATTTGACAATGGGTCATGGATAATGTCGAATTCAAAATATTAGTCTTCTATAACAAAATATTATGGAGCGTTGCCGCCCATGCGCCTCAATCTGCGTCAGGTCGAAGCCTTCCGCGCCGTGTTCCAGACCGGCAGCATGACCGCCGCCGGGGACCTGATGGGAATTTCCCAGCCGGCGGTCAGCCGCCTGATCCGGGACCTGGAGGCGGAAATCGGCCTGCCCCTGTTCGAACGCGCGGCCGGGCGGGTGATCGCGACTCCCGACGCCGTTGCCCTGTTCCGCGAGGTCGAGCGCAGCTTCCACGGCCTTGACCGTGTCGCCCGCGCGGCGGCGGAATTGCGTCAGCGCCGCCAGGGCGAATTGCGCATCGCCGCCTCGGTGGCGCCGTCGTTCTTTTGTCTGCCGCCGGTCATCCGGGCCTTTCACGCGGCCTGGCCGGGGGTGGCGTTATCGCTCAAGACCGGCACCTCGCCCGAGGTGCTCGATCTGGTCGCCATGCAGCAATGCGACCTTGGCGTCGCCGTGGTGCCGACCGACGCCCCCGGCGTCGTGACCCGCGCCCTGCCCGTGCACGAGGCGGTCTGCGTGCTGCCCGATGGTCATGGGCTGGCCGCCAAGCCGGTGATCGGGCCCAAGGACCTGGACGGCGTGCCGCTTCTGGTGTTGTCCGACTACAGCCGCCTGCAACAGCAGTTCATGGCCTGCCTGGACGCGGCGGGCGTTTCTCCGAACGTGGTGTTCGAATCCTCGTTCTCGGCGTCGATCTGCCCGCTGATCGCCGACGGCGTCGGCGTCGGCGTGCTCGACCCCCTGACGGCGCGGGCCCATGCGGACCGGGGCGTGGTGCTGCGCCCGTTCCGCCCGGCGGTAACGTATGAATTGAAGGCGATCTTCCCGGCAACACGGCCCATGGGCGAACGCGCGGCGGCGTTCACCAAACTTCTCGACGGCCACCTTTCGGCAATCGGACCTTTAGATGGTTCGCGATAAGGGAAATTCTCCACTTATATACAGTTTTTTCTAATATAATGGACGCAGAACCAATTTTAGGGGCGCGCCAATGGACCTGGAAACGTTAAATCTGGCTATCGGACGCGCCCTATCCGCGTCGTCGCTCGACGAATACCTCGGCATCGTCTCGTCCGTGGTTTTAGAAATCGAAGAAGAGATCGAAGGTGAGCGAGGCGAGCAAGTCCAGGCGACCGTGCAGGGCGTGTTCTCGATTATTTTATCTCCTCAGCCCGCGCCCATGAGTATCGATATTCCTCGCCGCCGCCTCGGCGCGGAAATCCTCAGTGCCGTTGAGCATCCCCTCACGCTGGAACTGTTGCCGAAACATCTGGATGCGCTTCCTGCCATGTTGGAGCCTGAGGCTCTGCGCCAAGTCTGCTACGGGTTTGCAGCTAGTTTGATTTCCATCGCCTTCGCCCTGCGCGAAACGTTCGATATGGGGGCGCCGCACCATCTCCTCCAGATTTTCGGAAAGGTTTTCGACAACGACAGCCTGATGTCCCGCTACGTAGCCGAATGCGTCGAAACCGGGGAGGCACCGGAACAATTCGGAGCTAAATTCATGGCCATCGCGGACGACTATCTGGATGCCGCCGAGGGTATCGACCCGGACCGCATCACCAATGCAAAGCCGGGTGACGTCCTGTTTCGGGATCTAAGCCTGAAAGGCTGTCGGCAGTTCGGCCACTCCGCGATCTATCTTGGCCCTGGCCCCGACAACGACCATGCCGATGACCTTGGGACGCACTGTATCGTGGAGATGGAGCCCTGGATGGGGCGAGGGTTAATTCCCGGAATCCTGATCAACCGGCGGCAGAATTGTGTCATATCCACAGTTCGCGATTTCAAGGCCCATGGCGGCTTCTGGGGTGCCTATGCGGCCGATGTGACGCCCTGCCAGCCGTTGACCCGTAACGAGCGGCGCCAGATAGTTCAGAAGGCGCTCAGCTACGTCGGCAGGTGCCGCTACGGCACGGTCGCAAATACCTACAAGAATCACAACGCTCGCCAGTTCCGCTGCGATGGCTTCGTCGAGCACTGTTACGAATCCATCCAGCCTATGGCGCCTCGGCTAAAGCATCGTGAGGGACTATTCGAAGTGGACACTTTCGCAACGTTGTCGCCGAATAGCCTGAGGAGTTGCTTGTTCGAGAAAAGGGCGTTCGGAGACGATACCGACACGCCTTAGATATTTAGGGCATCAGGGGATGGGGAGACGGTTCGCCGTCGTCGCGTTCCGACAGTCCCAGGTCGTTGACGGCGCAGATCCGCTGTTTCACGCCGGGGGGGGCTTCGTCGGTCTGCCCGTGTTCATAGGCGACGACTTGCAGTCGCCCCCGCACCAGGTCCAGCAACTCGCCTGATTTCAACAGATGGTCCGGATTGCGCGGCCGCCCGAAGGTCTCGTTGCCGCGGGCGAAGGTTTCGTACAGCAGCACGCCGCCGGGCGCCAACGATCCGGTCAGGCCGTCGAAATGCGAGCGGAACAGATAGTTGCTGACCACGATGCCGGCGAAGGCACCGGGCGGGAAGGGCCAGGGCTTGCCGTCCTCCAGGTCGATCTCCACGACCTCGGCCCGTTCGTCGCGGGCCAGGTCGGCCAGCGCCGAGACGTCCTTGTCCGCGACGATCACCGGATGGCCCCGCTCCAGGAAATGGCGCGCGTGGCGGCCGCCGCCGGCGGCGAGATCAAGCACCCTGCCGCCGGAGGGATCGTTCAGGGGCACCAGGGGGGCGAACCGGGTCACCCAGGTCGAGGGCACCTTGAACTTCAGGTGGTGGGGGGTGTCTGACATGGCGTGTTTCCAGGAGTTCCGGGCCGGGGCGATTCGGATTTTGTTAAGCGTTTCATACTATGTTTCAAGGTTCAAAACGCCTATAACAGGCGCGTTCGGCCCCGAAACCTGCCTTAACTGCTGATTTTACGGGAAATTCGGCGCCGTCGGCACAGAAAGAGTCCGAGCGATGATCCGCTATCGACTGATTTGCAGCCAGGACCACGAATTCGACGCCTGGTTCCGTGACGGCGCCGGTTACGAACGCCAGGTCAAGCGCCAGCAGGTGACCTGCCCCCATTGCGGCGACGTCGATGTGACCAAGGCGATGATGGCGCCGGGCATCGCCAAGTCAGCCAACACGGACAAGTTCGCCGAAGCCAAGGCGCACGAGGTCGCACGACGCATCCTGACCGCCGTCGGCAAGCTGCGCGACAATGTCGAACAGGAATTCGACTATGTCGGCGACCAGTTCGCCGACGAAGCCCGCGCCATTCATTACGGCGACGCCGAGGAGCGCGGCATCTACGGCGAGGCGTCGGACGATGACGCCGCCGAGCTGGAGGAAGAAGGCATCGAATTCTTCCGCCTGCCGAACCGCCCCCAGCGCCGCGACAACTGATCCCGAATTTACGGGCTGCCTGCGTCAGTCCGTGAACGAGACCCCGGCATTGCGCTCCAGAACCTTGATGATGTCGTCGCAGCTCGCCTTGGGGCCGAGCATCTGCATGCCCGCCTGAAAGAACTCGCGCGTCAGGTTCGACGCCATCATGGGTACGCCGGAATCGTTGCCCAGCTGACAGGCCAGACGCACGTCCTTGTGCATCAGATCCATGGCGAAGGTGCCGGGCGCATGGTCGCGGATGCGCACCAGGGAGATTTTGGACGCGTTGCTCTGCCCAGATCCCTTGCTCAACACCTCGATCATAGTGTCCAGGCTCAGCCCGTTCTTCATGCCCATGGTCACCGCCTCGAAGGTGGCGATGCGGATCGACGCACTTGTCACGTTGTTGACCAGCTTCATGGTGTGCCCGGCGCCGACGTCGCCGCAGTGGAAGATGTTGGGGCTGATGGTTTCCAGATAGGGGCGGACCTTGTCGAACTGGTCCTTGGGGCCGCCGGCCATGATGGCGATGGTGCCGGCCTCGGCCCCGTGGGGGCCGCCGGACACCGGCGCGTCGATCAGGCCGATGCCCTTTTCCGCAAGCTCCGCGGCCATGGCGCGGGTCTCGTTGGGGTCGCCCGTGGTCTGGTCGACGATCAGCTTGCCGGGCGTCAGCCCCTCGATCAGGCCGCCGGGGCCGAAGATCGCCTGCCGGACCTCGGTCGAGGTCGGCAGGCAGGTCAGAATGATGTCGCATTCGCGGGCCAGGGACGCGGGATCCTGGACCGGCTGGGCGCCCTCGGCGGCGAAGCCGTCGACGGCCGCGCGGTTCAGGTCGAACACGCGCAGCTTGTGGTCCCGCATCAGCCGCCGCGCCAGCGCGCCGCCCATCATGCCGAGCCCGATGTATCCCAAATTCATGTCAGATGTCCTCCCATGGACGTCCGCGCGCGGGTTGCCCCGTCCGCGAACGGATTGGTTTCTTGTTCCTTGGTGATGCGCGCCCGGGCGGGCGGGATCGTGAAGGGGTCGGGCGGGATGATAGCGAATATGGATTGGGTCTAGAAGACCCGGCGTTCACACCACGGTCAGGCGCGGCAGCGAAGGGCGTTGCGCCGCCGCCTGGGCGGACACCCGGGACGGCGGAAAGTCGACGTTCACGCGTGTTCCCCTGCCCTTGGCGCTGACGACCTCGGTGGCCGCGCCATGGATTTTCGCCAGCTCGATGGCGAGCGGCAGGCCGAGGCCCGTGCCCTGATGGTCGCGGGTCATGGTATGGCCGACCTGCCCGAACCGCGACAGGGCGGTTTCCAGTTCCTCCCCGTCCATGCCGATGCCCGTATCCGCGACGGCAAGGCGCAATCCGCCGCCGTCCAGCGGCAGAGCCTCGACCGTGACCCGCCCGGCGGTGCCGGTGAACTTCACCGCATTGGACAAAAGGTTCAGCAGGATCTGCTTGATCCGCCGTTCGTCGGCGATCAGGCCGGGCAGGTTGGGCGCGATGTCGGCGTTCAGGTGGATGCCCTTGCGCGCCACGTCGCCGTCGACCATGCGGAAAGTTTCGAAGACCACCCGGTTCAGATCGATCTCGGTCTCGCTCAGGTGCAACTGCTGCGTCTCGGCCGCCGACAGATCCAGGATGTCGTTGATCAGGGACAGGAGATGGCTGCCGGAGGCATTGATGTCGCGCAGGCAATCTTCCTGGCGGTCGTTGGCAAGCGGCCCGTAGACGCCTTCCTTGAGCGAACCGGAAAACCCGATGATGGCGTTCAGCGGCGTGCGCAGTTCGTGGCTCATGTTGGACAGGAACTCGGTCTTCGCCCGGTTGGCGCGCTCGGCGCGGTTCTTCTGGCGTTCCATCGCGGTCTGGGCCTGGGCGATGTCCATGATGGTGCGGCGCAGCTCGTTGTTTTTGGTTTCCAGTTCCAGAACCGTCGCGCGGACCTTCGATTCAAGGGGGCGGTAGATGAACAGTGCTTCGCCGAGTAGGGCCAGGAGCGCGCAAATCCACAGCCCCGTCTCGAACCGCTTGATCCGTCCGATCGCGCTTCGGGAAAAGGCTTCGTAGGCTTCGACCGCGGAATTCAGCATGGGTTCCAGCACATGCGGGCCGTAGTTGATCAGGTAGACGTAGGATGACGTATTGAACCGAAGATCGCCGAACCGCATGGCGTAGATGTCCCGCGCGTGGCCGAGGAAACGGTTGACCGCCAGGTCCAGGCCGACGGTGTTGTCGAAATAGATGGTTTCCAGGTCCGCGGTCATGACCTGGGGGATGCCGGCGTCGGCGTCGCCGGTCAGCAGCAGCAGGTGTGCCCGCTGCATGGCGTTGGCGGCACGGCCCAACTGGGCGCGGGAAATTTCGTATTCGTATTCGTCCTGGGCGAAGGCCATTTGCCCCGCGAAATGGGCGATGCGGTTGGCCTGCCCGTTCTGGCCTCCGGCGACGAAGATCAGATGTGCGTAGTCCGATTGCTTGTCGATGATGAAATGCATGGTGACGAACGACGCCGTGACCAATAAGGCGATCGCCGCCAGTCCCAGGACGTAGCGATATCGCAGGCTTTTGACAGCCGCCAGCTCCGACATTCCCCGCCTCGTCCATGTCCCCGTTGATCGTTCAAGCCAGGGCATCCTAGCGGCGGCATGTGACAGATATGTTTCGCGGAAATTGTCTAGCCCGGGTCCTTCACGCAGAACGCCAGATAGTTGACGGCAAGGTCTTTCGCATCCAGGCGCCAGGTGTCGCTGAACGGGTTGAACACCATGCCCTCCAGATCGGCGAGGCGCACGCCATGGGCCGCCAGCCCCTCCGCCAGTTCCGACGGGCGCACGAACTTGCGCCAATCATGGGTGCCCACGGGTAGCCAGCGCAGGATGTATTCGGCCCCGACCTTGGCCAAGGCCAGGGACTTGAGCGTGCGGTTCAGGGTCGTCACCACCATGCAGCCGCCGGGCCGCACCAGCCCCGCCGAGGCGGCCAGGAAGGCGTCCAGGTCGGCGACATGTTCGACGACCTCCATGTTCAGGACCACGTCGTAGGTTTGGCCCAGGCCGGCTCCATCTTCGGCCATGTCTTCGGGCAGGACGTGGCGGTAATCGATGTCCAGGCCCATCTGCTCGGCATGCAGTTTCGCCACGGCGACGTTCTTTTCGCCGGCGTCGATGCCCGTGACCCTGGCGCCCAGCCGGGTCATGGGCTCGGCCAGCAGGCCGCCGCCGCACCCGATATCGAGCAGCGTGAGCCCCGATAGCGGCTCCGACTTGCCCGCGTCCAGGCCGAAATGGGCCGCCACCCGGTCACGGATATAGGCGATGCGCACCGGGTTGATGCGGTGCAGCGGACGGAACTTGCCCTTGGCGTCCCACCATTGGTCGGCGATGGCCTGAAAGCGGGCAACCTCGCCGTCATCGGCGGTGGTCGGTCGGGGCGATGTCTTCGCGGCGGTCTGGGCGGTCATAAGGGGCCTTTGCGTTGTTGGCGGCGCGGGCACCTTGCCCGCAACGCCGATTAAGAGTAAGAAGGCGCCGCCCGGCAGACAAGGGCAAGTAATTCCGACGGAACTTTCGGGTTTTCGGGCATTTTTCAGCAATCGGGAGAGACACCGGTTCCATGGCGTTGATCGTGCAGAAATTCGGCGGCACTTCGGTGGCTGACGTCGACCGCATCAAGGCGGTGGCGCAGCGCGTCAAATCCGAGATCGACGCGGGCCACCAGATTGCCGTGGTGGTGTCGGCCATGGCCGGGGTGACCAACCAGCTCGTCAAATACGTGGACGACATTTCCAAACTCTACGATGCCCGGGAATACGACGCCGTCGTCGCCTCCGGCGAACAGGTGACGTCGGGTCTTCTCGCCCTCGCGTTGCAGGATATCGGCGTTTCCGCGCGATCCTGGCAGGGCTGGCAAATTCCCATCCACACCAACGACGTCCATGCCAAGGCGCGCATCAGCAGCATCGACACGGACAAAATTCAGGCGCGCCTGGAATTGGGCGAGGTCGTGGTCGTCCCCGGGTTCCAGGGCGTGGCCCCGGACGGCCGCATCACCACCTTGGGCCGCGGCGGCTCGGACACCTCGGCGGTGGCGCTCGCGGCGGCGCTCAAGGCGCACCGTTGCGACATCTACACGGACGTCGACGGGGTCTATACCTGTGACCCCCGGATCGTCACCAAGGCCCGCAAGCTGAGCAAGATCACTTACGAGGAAATGCTGGAGATGGCCTCCCAGGGCGCGAAGGTCCTACAGACCCGCGCCGTGGAGATGGCCATGAACCACGGGGTGCGCACGGAGGTCCGGTCGAGCTTCTCCGCCGAGCGCGGCACCCTGGTTGTGAACGAGGAAGAAATCGTGGAAAAGCAAGTCGTCAGCGGTATCGCCTATTCCCGGGACGAGGCCAAGATCACCCTGGTCCGCGTCGCCGACCGGCCCGGCGTGGCGGCCGGCATCTTCGGCCCGCTCGCGGAGGCCAGCGTCAACGTCGACATGATCGTGCAGAACGTGTCCGCCGACGGCAAGGCCACGGACATGACCTTTACGGTGACCAAGGCCGATCTGGAACGCACCAAGTCGATCATCCAGTCGAAAAAGGACGAAATCGGCTATGAGGACCTGATCGCCAAGGACGGCGTGGTGAAAATTTCCATTATCGGCGTCGGCATGCGATCGCATGCGGGGGTCGCCCAGACCATGTTCCGCACCCTGGCTGACAAGGGCATCAACATCCAGGTGATCTCGACCTCGGAAATCAAGGTCAGCGTGCTGATCGCCGAGGAATATACCGAACTGGCGGTGCGCGCCCTGCATACGGCCTACGGGCTGGACGCCGCCTAAAAAAGCACCCGGCCGGGGCCAAGCCGACACGGCGGCGGCCCCGGCGGCGAACACTTCCGGCGGCAGCGCGGTCGCCATCGCGGCAATTTGATCCTATATGATAGCGACGCCGGGGGGGAACGGACCCGGGCAGGCCGCGCGTGCAGATCAGGGCAGGGGTCCTTTATTCAGTGAACGACAAGTCGAACCCGCAAAACCCGGCCGCCAAGGCAGGGGGACAGGCGCCGAAGAAGACGCCCGTCGTCGGTCGTCGACGCACTGACATCTCGCCCGTGCCCCGGCGCATGCTCAGCCGGGTCCGCTCCGTCATGGCGGCGGCGGCGACGGCGCAGGAACGCCTGGATCAGATCGTCCAGGTGATCGCCCTCGAAATGGTCGCCGAAGTCTGTTCCATCTACTTGCGCCGCGCCGGCGACGTGCTTGAACTGTTCGCCACGCAGGGCCTGCGCAAGGATGCCGTGCATAAAACCCGCCTGCGTGTCGGCGAAGGCCTGGTCGGTGAAATCGCCGCTCATGCGCTGCCTTTTGCCCTTGAGGACGCGCAATCGCACCCCAGCTTCGCCTACCGCCCGGAAACCGGCGAAGAGCTGTTCCATTCGCTGATGGGCGTGCCGATCCTGCGCGGCGGCCGCGTCACCGGCGTTCTCGTGGTGCAGAACCGCACGCGCCGCGCCTACGAGGACGAGGAGGTCGAAACCCTTCAGACCGTCGCCATGGTGCTGGCCGAACTGGTCGCCGGTGGGGATCTGGTGGCGGCGGACGAACTGCTGCCGGTCGACGGCATCGCGTTGAAGCCGTTGCGCATCGAGGGGCTGAAGCTGAACGGCGGCATCGGCATCGGCGTGGCGGTCCTGCACCGTCCGCACCTGTACATCGAACGGATCGTCGCCGACGATCCGGCGGCGGAACGCGAGCGCCTGCACGAGGCGTTCAAGGCCATGCATGGTGCTCTCGACGACATGCTGGCCTCCGACGACATGGCCAAGGGCGGCGAGCATCGCGACATCCTGGAAACCTACCGCCTGATCGCCCAGGACGCGGGGTGGCTGTCGCGCATCGAGGACGCCATTCTTACCGGCCTGTCCGCGGAAGCCGCCGTGCAGCGCGTGCAGAACGACCTGCGCGCCCGCATGGCCGGGATCGACGATCCCTACCTGCGCGAACGGGCGCACGATCTGGACGATCTGGGCTATCGCCTGACCCAGCACCTGATGGGGGCCGAACCGGGCCCCCGGGAAATGCCCGACAACGCGATCCTGATCGCCCGTAACATGGGTCCGGCGCAGCTGCTGGACTACGACAGCCAGAAATTGCGCGGCCTGGTCCTGGCCGAAGGTTCGCCCAACGCCCATGTCGCCATTGTCGCCCGGGCCCTCGACCTGCCCGTGGTCGGGCGGCTCGACAATATTCTCGACCGGGTCGAAGAAGGCGACCCCCTGATCGTCGATGGCGACCATGGCCAGGTCTACCTGCGCCCCGGCGAGGACATCCGCATCACCTTCGAGGACAGCATGCGGCTGCGCGCCGAACAGCGCGCCCAGTACGCGGAATTGAAGGATCAGCCGTCGGTGACCAAGGACGGCATCGCGGTCAATCTGCTGCTCAATGCCGGGCTGCGCGTGGATCTCATGCACCTGGACCATACGGGGGCCATCGGCATTGGCCTGTTCCGCACGGAAATCCCCTTCATGGTGGAATCGGAAACCCCGACCGTCGACCGCCAGCAGGAAATCTATGCCACGGTTTACGAACGTGCCGGCGACCGCCCGGTGACCTTCCGCACCTTGGATGCGGGCGGCGACAAGGTGCTGCCCTATTGGGACGCCGAGGAATCCGAGGAAAACCCCGCCATGGGCTGGCGGGCGATCCGGGTATCGCTCGACCGCCCGGCGCTGATGCGCGATCAACTGCGTTCGCTGATCCGCGCGGCGGCGGGCAAGACGCTGCGCGTGATGTTTCCCATGGTCACGGAAGTCGCCGAGTTCGACATGGCGAAAAAGCTGTTGGATGCCGAACTGACCCGCGCGCGCCGGCGCAGCCAGCTGATGCCGTCCACCGTGCGGGCCGGGGTGATGCTCGAGGTGCCGGGCCTGATCTTTCAGATGCCGGCCCTGACCAAGCGGGTCGATTTCATTTCCGTCGGTTCCAACGACATGCTGCAGTTCCTGTTCGCCGCCGACCGTGGCAACCCCATGGTCGCGTCCCGTTACGACGATCTGGCGCCCGCCGCCGTCAACTTCCTGGGCCAGATCGCGCGGCACTGCGCGGAAACCAACACGGAACTCAGCCTGTGCGGCGAAATGGCCGGCGATCCGCTGGCGGCCATGACGTTGATCGGCCTGGGATACCGCAATCTGTCCATGTCGGCACCGTCGATCGGGCCGGTCAAGGCCATGGTCCGCTCGCTCGACGTGGGGGCTTTGGAAAGCTATCTTTCCGGGTTGTCGCAGTCGCCGGCCCATTCCCTTCGGGAGAAATTGAGGGCTTTTGCCGCCGATCATGGTGTAATGGTTTAAAGCAATCGGTTTTCTTCTTGAATCTACATGACTTTTTGTGGGATTATTAAGCCTGCGGAAAAGACGAAACGATTCGCCTTTTAATTCGGCCGCCGCGTGACCCCGGGGGGGTGTCATCGCCGTGGCCATCCAGCCGCCGGGCGCCGGTTTCGGGTTGCCCGCGCGTCGGGATTCCAAGGGGCGTTCGTTGGGGCAAAGGGGTGACCTACGCGTGAACCACGATCCCATCTCACGGGCGACGCCGGGGGGCGCCGCCACTGATCACCGTACGGGCGTCGGGGGGTTGTTGCGGGCCTCGCGGCTGCGCTGCGGCGAAGACCTGGACGTCATCGCCCAGGTTCTGCGCATTCGCCGCCGTCACTTGCAGGCCATCGAGGACGGCAATTTCGACCAGCTTCCGGGCACCACCTACGCGGTCGGCTTCATCCGCACCTATGCGGATTACCTGGGCCTGGACTCGGACGAAGTGGTGCGCCGCTTCAAGGGGGAACAGACCCTGCAGCCGGGCAAGACGCCCAAGGCCGATCTGGTGTTCCCGTCGCCGATGTCCGAGTCGGGCATCCCACGGGGGGCCGTGGTGTTTCTTGGCGTGGTGATCGGCGTCATCGCCTACGGCGGCTGGTACAGTTCGACCGTCGACAACGATTTCTTCAAGCAATGGATCGAACCCGTGCCCGCGCGCCTCGCGGCCCTGCTGCCGGGCGGCGCCGAGAACGGGGGGCCGGACCGCAGCCAGGCCGTCGCCGCCGATAAGCCCGCGCCAACATCCTCCGCGCCGGCATCCGAAGCCACCCCGGAACCGGCGGTAGCGGCCGAAGTCGCCACGGAGCCGACCGCGCCGACAGGCGAGGACACTGCCGCCCAAACCTCCGCTGCCCAGATCGCCGATCAGCCGGCCGTTACGGTCGAAACGGCGTCGGGTCCCGCCCTTGCGAGCCCGACGGAACAGACGCAGCCGGAATTGGCGCAAACCGCGTCGGCGACCGAACCCCCGGCGACCGAACCCGTTGTCACCGCCGCGCCTGCCAGCGAACCCGCCGCCGTGTCCCCGGCGCCGGAATCCGCACCTGCCGCCGCGCCGGTGAGGGAAACGGAAACCGTGCGCCCACCCGAATCCATTGCCCAGCCCGTGGAAACCGCCGAACTGCCCGCGCCTTCGGCGCCGGCCGCCGAGGCCCCGGAAACCACGTCCACGCCGGCGGCGACGGAAGTCGCCAGCACGCCGGCCGAAACGGCCGCCGCCCGCATCGTCCTGACGGCGATCAGCGACAGCTGGGTCGAGGTCCGAGAGCAGGGCACCGATGCCTGGGTCTGGGGCAAATTGCTGCGCACCGGCGAATCCTACGCCGTGCCCGACCGGCCCGACCTGAAGATGAAAACCGGCAATGCCGGCGGCCTGACCATCACCGTCGACGGCGACAGCGCCCCGGCGGTCGGCGCCAGCGGCGAGGTCGTGCGCAACGTGCTGCTCGACCCCGAACGCCTTAAGGCCGGCACCGCCGTTTTCCGTTGATTCGCCGTCAATCGGCAGGCCATTCCGGCGGACGGGGCCGTCACGACCGTTGACCGCGGGCCGGGCGTCGGGCAAAACATGGCCCACGGGCCGGGCAGGCGCGGTTTCTCGCTTGTGCGCCGCCGCGGCCAGGCCCATGTAGGTTGCCGTTGAGCGTTTAAAGGATCCACTTTCATGTCTCAGGAAGCCGCGCTTCCCGCCGACCGCGCGTTCGCCTTTGGTCCCAAGGCGCGCCGGGTCAGCGTCCCCGTCCAGATCGGCAAGGTCGCCATGGGCGGCCTCAATCCCATCGTCGTGCAGTCCATGACCAACACGGACACCGCCGACATCGACGGTACGGTCGAACAGGTCCACGCCCTGGCCCAGGCGGGATCGGAAATCGTCCGGGTCACCGTCGATACGGAACGCGCCGCCGCCGCCATCCCGCATATCAAGGAAAAGCTGCTGGCGCGGGGTGTCGATACCCCCATCGTCGGCGACTTCCACTATATCGGCCACAAGCTGCTGGACAGCCACCCGGCCTGCGCCGAGGCTCTGGACAAGTACCGCATCAACCCCGGTAACGTGGGCTTCAAGGAAAAGCGCGACACCCAGTTCTCCAAGATGGTCGAAAAGGCCATCGAATACGGCAAGCCCGTGCGCATCGGCGTCAACTGGGGCTCTCTCGACCAGGACCTGGTGGTCCGCCTGATGGACGAGAACGCAAAGTCGGCCGATCCGATGACGGCCGCGGAAGTGACGCAGGAAGCCCTGGTCCAGTCGGCGATTTCCAACGCGCTCAGGGCCGAGGAGCTGGGTCTTTCGCGTGACCGCATCGTCCTCAGCTGCAAGGTCTCCGAGGTGCAGAGCCTCATCAAGGTCTATCGCGAACTGGCCAACCGGGGCGATTGGGCCCTGCATCTGGGCCTGACCGAGGCCGGCATGGGATCCAAGGGGATCGTCGCCTCGACCGCCGCCATGGCCGTGCTGCTGCAGGAAGGCATCGGCGACACCATCCGCGTGTCGCTGACGCCGTCGCCCGGCGGCGACCGCACCAAGGAAGTCATCGTCGCCCAGGAAATGTTGCAGACCATGGGGCTCCGCGCCTTCACGCCCCTGGTCACGGCCTGCCCCGGCTGCGGGCGCACGACCTCGACCTTCTTCCAGGAATTGGCCGACACCGTGCAGGGCTACGTGCGCGGCATGATGCCGACCTGGCGCGAACAGTACGACGGGGCGGAAAACCTGTCGCTGGCCGTCATGGGCTGCATCGTGAACGGCCCCGGCGAAAGCAAGCATGCGGATATCGGCATATCGCTCCCCGGCACCGGCGAGGCGCCGACGGCGCCCGTGTTCGTCGACGGGGAAAAGGTCGCGACCCTGCGGGGGGCGGCCATCGCCGAGGACTTCAAGAAAATCGTCGATGACTATGTCGCCCGCAAGTACCCGCGCAAGACCGGCGCCGCCAACTCCGGCGCCGGCGCCGACGCGGCGGAATAGCGGGACCGGCGGCGATGGCAGACCTGCAACCCGTTCGCGGGACCCACGACATTCTGGCCGACGATTTCCGCCTGCACCGCCATATTTGTGACCGGGCGGCGGCCCTGGCCGCGCGACACGGGTTCCAGGAAATGACCCCGCCGATCTTCGAGTTCACGGAAGTGTTCTCGCGCACGCTGGGCGAAACGTCCGACGTGGTGACGAAGGAAATGTATACCTTCGACGACCGGGGCGGCGATTCCATCACGCTCCGCCCCGAATTCACGGCGGGCATCGCGCGCGCCTTCATGTCGAACGGCCTGGCCCAGGAAGCGCCGCTGAAGTTCTTCGCCCGCGGTCCCGTGTTCCGTCACGAACGCCCGCAAAAGGGCCGCCTGCGCCAGTTCCACCAGATCGACGTGGAAATCCTGGGTGTGCCGGGCGCCCAGGCGGATATCGAGGTCATCGCCCTGGCCGCTCATATCCTGGACGACCTCGGTGTGGCCAAGGACGTGCGGTTGGAACTTAACACCCTGGGCGATCCCGAAAGTCGGCAGGCCTACCGGGGCGTGCTGCTGGACTATCTGGCCACGTACCGCAACGACCTGTCCGAGGACAGCCGCACGCGCATGGACAAGAACCCGCTGCGCATCTTCGATTCCAAGGACAAGGGGGACCAGGAGATCATGTCCTCGGCGCCGCTGTTGCAGGAACACCTGAACGACGCCTCGCGCAAATTCTTCGACGAGGTGCTGGCCGGGCTCGACGCCCTGGACATCGCCTGTGAGGTGCAGCCCCGTCTGGTCCGTGGCCTCGATTACTATTCTCACACCGCCTTCGAATTCGTCACCGGCACCCTGGGCGCCCAGGGCACGGTTTTGGCCGGCGGGCGCTATGACGGCCTGATGGAACAGATGGGCGGGCGGGCGACGCCGGGCATCGGCTGGGCCGCCGGGGTCGAACGCTTGGCCATGATGATCGGAACGCCACCGGCGGGCGAGCGTCCCATCGTCGTGATCCCGCTGGGCGACGATGCCGTTGCCCCGGCCATGAAGGCCGCCCTCGACCTGCGCCGCTCGGGCCATACGGTCGACATGGGCTATTCCGGCAACCTGAAGAAACGCCTGGCGCGGGCCGACAAGGCGAACGCCAAGGCCGTGCTGATCCTGGGGTCCGACGAACTGGCGCGGGGGGCGGCGACCCTGCGCAACATGGAAACCGGCACCCAGGCCGAAGTCAAACTCTCCGATATCGTTGAAACCCTGAAGCTTCACTTCTAGCGAGGCTGCCCCATGCCCGAAGACCGCGCGCATTCCGCCCGGCCCTTCGTGGCCGGGGTCAATCATCGGACCAGTTCCCTCGGTCTGCGCGACCAGATGTTCATCGAGGACGAGGCCGTGCCCGGCGTGCTTGCCCGCCTGCGCGACGCCGACGTGGCGGAGGCGGTGCTGCTGTCGACCTGCGACCGGGTCGAGGTGGTGGGCGCCGATCCCGATCCGGCGGCGGCGGCGGACAGGGCGCTGGGCGTGCTGGCGGCGGAAACCCAGGTGCCGCTCGCCGATCTCAGGGCCCAGGCTCATATCGCCGTCGATGAGGCGGCGATCCTGCATCTGTTCAACATCGCGGCGTCGCTGGCCAGTCTGGTGATCGGCGAGCCGCAGGTTCTGGGCCAGGTCAAGGCCGCCCATCGCCAAGCCAAGGAGGCGGGCCTGCCTGCCGGCGTTCTCGAAGCCTTGTTGCAGGCCGCCTATGGTGCGGCCAAGCGGGTGCGCACGGAAACCGGCGTCGGCGAAGGTCCCGTGTCCATCGCCGCCGTCGCGACCATGCTGGTTCAGGATCTGCACGGCGACCTGGGGGGCGTGTCGGCGCTGCTGGTCGGGGCCGGCGACATGGGCGAGATGGTGGCCGAGGACATGATCGGCGAAGGCTTGACCAACCTGACCGTGATCCACCCCCGCGAACGTCGGGCCAAGCGCACGGCGCGGGTGCTGAACTGCAATTACGATCTGTTCGAAAATCTGGCCGATCTGGTGCCCAAGACGGACGTCCTCATCGCGGCCTTGGGCGGTGGCGGGCGGATCGTCGAGAAAAGTCTGGTGGCGGCGGCGCTCAAGGCGCGGCGGCGGCGGCCCATCCTGGTTGTCGATACGGCCGTGCCCGGCGATGTCGATCCGGCGGTCCATGACCTGGACGACGCCTATGTCTATGACTTCGGCGATCTGGAACGCATCGCCATGGAAGGGCTGGTCGGCCGCGGGGCCGAGGCCCAGGCCGCCCGGCGCATCGTCGACGAGGAAGTCCGGGCGTTCCTCAACGGCCGCCGGGAACGGGACGCGGGACCGCTGGTCGCGGGCCTGCGCCGCTATTTCGAGGACCAGCGCGCCCAGGCCCTTTTGGAAGCCGGCGGCGACGCGGAAAAGGCGACCCATCTGTTGGTCGCGCGTCTGCTGCACGGGCCGTCGACGCGGTTGCGCCGCGCGGCGGCCGAGGCCGATTTGGACCTGGCGTCGGCGGAACGCCTGATCGCCCATTTGTTTCAGCCCGATCCCCCCGATGCCGACGGCGGCACGGGTGACGGCGGCAAGGAGAACGGTTAAGTGAGCCTGAACGAGAGCCTGGACCGGGTGTTGACCCGCTACAAGGAACTGGAATCCCTGATGTCCGAGGGCGGCGCCGGCGGCGACAAGATCGCCAAGCTGGGCAAGGAATATTCCGACCTGGGACCCGTGGTCGCGGCGGTCAAGGCCTACCGCAAGGCCCAGGCCGACGCCCAGGGCATGGCCGACCTGCTGGCCGACCCGGCGACCGACCGCGACATGCGGGAACTGGCCGAGGAAGAATTTCACGAGCTGAAGGAAACCCTGCCGGAGTTGGAGCGTCAGGTGCAGTTGATGCTGCTGCCCAAGGACGAGGCCGACGAGAAGAACGCGATCCTGGAAGTGCGCGCGGGCACCGGCGGCGACGAGGCGGCGCTGTTCGCCGCCGACCTGTTCCGCATGTACCAGCGTTATGCGGAAACCCACGGTTGGCGGTTCGAGGTCATCAGCGTCAATGAAACGGGCATCGGCGGCTACAAGGAAGCCATCGCCACGATCTCGGGCACGGACGTGTTCGCGCGCCTCAAGTTCGAATCCGGCGTGCATCGGGTGCAGCGCATCCCGGTTACGGAATCGGGCGGGCGCATCCATACCTCGGCGGCGACCGTCGCGGTCATGCCCGAGGCCGAGGAAGTCGACATCGACATCGCAGATAAGGAATTGCGCATCGACGTGTTCCGCGCGTCCGGGCCGGGCGGTCAGTCGGTCAACACCACCGATTCCGCGGTGCGCATCACCCACCTGCCGACCGGCCTTGTGGTCATCCAGCAGGACGAGAAATCGCAGCACAAGAACCGGGCCAAGGCCATGAAGGTGCTGCGCGCGCGGCTGTACGAACGCGAACGCCAGATCCGCGACGACGCCCGCGCCGCCCAGCGCAAGGGCCAGGTCGGGTCCGGCGATCGGTCGGAGCGCATCCGCACCTATAATTTCCCACAGGGCCGCGTCACCGACCACCGTATCAACCTGACCCTGCACAAGCTGGACCGGGTGATGGAAGGTGACCTGGACGACCTGATGGACGCCTTGATCAGCGAAGACCAGGCGAGCCGCCTGGCCGAGATCGCGTGACGGCGATAAAAAGCCGTTTTGCCCCGGGCACCCTGGGTCATGCCGTGGACCGGGGGGCGGCCGATCTGGCGGCGGCGGGCATCGACACGGCCCGTCTGGACGCCCGCCTGCTGACGGCCCATGTCCTGGGCCGGGACGCTTCCTTCGTACTGACCCATCCGGAAACGGAGCTGAGCACCGAGCAGCAGGATGCGGCCCGGCGCCTGATCGCCCGCCGCGCCGCGCACGAGCCCGTGTCGCGGATTCTGGGAGAGCGGGAATTCTGGTCCCTGACCTTCCGGGTCACCGAGGCGACCCTGACGCCGCGCCCGGAAACCGAAACCCTGGTCGAAGACGCGCTTGCCCGGATTCGCGCCATGGGCCGGGAAGGGGAGGCGCTCCGCATTCTCGATCTCGGCACCGGCACGGGCTGCCTGTTGCTTGCCGTGCTGTCGGAACTGCCGCGGGCCCAGGGTCTCGGCATCGACATCAGCGGGGACGCCGTCGCCGTGGCGGCGGACAACGCCCGGCGGCTGGGCCTGGGCGGGCGGGCGCGCTTTCAGGCCGGCGATTGGACGGCCGGTCTTGCCGGCCCGTTCGACGTGATCCTGTCCAACCCGCCCTATATCGCCGAGGCCGACCGCGAAACGTTGCCGCCGGAAGTTCTGGGGTTCGACCCCCATGGGGCGCTGTTCGCGGGGCCTGAGGGGCTTGACGCCTATGCCGCCATCGCACCCCAGGCGGCCAGGCTTCTGGCGCCCCGGGGAATCGCCATCGTGGAACTGGGCCAAGGACAGGAAGCGGCGGTCACCGAAATTTTTTGCCGCGCCGGACTGATCCCCGGCGGGACCCGCGCCGATCTGGCGGGAATCCCCCGGTCGTTCGCCGCCGTGCCGCCACCTGGATGAACCCGTAAAAAATTGTTGGAAATGGGGGGGAACCGGTCTAGGGTGCCCGTGGTGGCTGTAAGGCCACTTGGGCGGATCGTCCTGTGTGACGCGTCATCGACATCCGGAAATCAAATGAAATTCGGAACCAGGTCGCGGCACCGGACAGGCCCCCCGGGATTTCCCTGAGCAAAGTGACGTGCGTCTCCGTTGGGTAACGAGGCGGTCGTTCTTTGAACAGCCGATGCGGCGGGCAGACGTGGTTTGTCTGTCACCGTGGCGGGTGGGGCTGGTCCTTAATTTGGCCGGCCAGCAAGGGAAGCGTACCCAGCAGCCCGCTAACAGCAGTGTTGCAAGGAAAATGAACAAGAACTCCAACAACAGACGGTCGCGCGGCCGCGGCGGCAACAAGCGTCACGGCAACGTTCGTAATCAAACCTTCGAAAGCAACGGCCCCGGCGTCAAAGTCCGCGGCTCGGCCCAGCAGGTTCTCGATAAGTATCTGCTCCTGGCGCGGGATGCTTCCTCCGCCGGTGACCGGATCATGGCTGAATCCTACTTTCAGTTCGCGGAACACTATTTCCGTCTGCTGAACACGGATGAGCAGCGTAACGCCGACCGCAACGGCCAGAACCGGGGCCGTCCCGACGGCGGTGCCCGTCAGACTCCTGGCGGTGCCGAAGGCGGGCCCGAAGACAACATGGGCGGCGATTACGACGACGACATGGACAACGACGGCGATCAGGACGATTCCGACGCAGAGGTCATCCACACCAACCGGCCGCAGGCGGACAACGGCGACAGCCATGACGACCGCGATAGCCGCGATAATCGGGATGGTCGCGATAGCCGAGATGGCCGCGAAAATCGCCGAAACGGTTCAGGCAACGCAGCCGAATCCTCGGATGATGCGGACGCGCCGGCGGCGAAACCCGCCCGCGCACCCCGTACCCGCCGCCGCAAGGCGCCGGAGCCTCAGCAGGAAAGCCAGCAGGCCGAACTGCCCATGACCGCCAAGCCCGACGCGCAGCCTGACGTGGAACCCGCACAGCCCGCGGCTACAGACGCCGCTGATTGACTGCCTGAATTCCTCAAGCGTGATCCCTGATCGCGCCGCCTTAAAGATCAACGAGGCGAGAGGAACTCTCCGGCGGCGACCGGCCCGGCTTTCGTGACCCGGACGAACACGCCCATGTCGATATGGCCGAACCCGGCTTGCAGGAACTTGACGATGTTCAGGTCCCGTTCGGCCGTCGCCGGGTTGACGTTGACGGCCGCACAGCGGTCGATGCGTTCGGTCACCGCCGCTTCGGCGCCGCCGATGGCGACCGACTTGCCCAGCCAGTTGAACTCGACCCAGGGGTCGAGCCCGTCGATGTAAAAATTGGCGCGAAAGCGCAAGGGATCGACCGGCGCCTGGACGACCCGTTCCAGGTCGCGAATCGACGCCAGATTGATGACCGAAATCAGCGGTTTCGATTGATCGGTCAGGCGTTCGCCCGGATTGGCCTCGACCAGGCGCGGGCGGCCTTTGGCCTCGTCCTTCATGTAGGCGGCGAAGAAATCCTCGATCATCGTTCGACCGATGCGGTCGGTAATGTTGCCGCGCGCGACCTGACGGCCCTGGCGCTTGATGGTCAATACACCCGTATCGTCGTCGAAGGACGTTTCCAGGGTCGCCAGCTTTTCGTTCTTTACCAGCGCCAGGAAGTTGCGTTTGGGCATCCATTCCAGGTGGTGGCCGCCGCTGACCGGGGTCGACCCCAGCGCCATGGCGAAGCGCCGGTCGCCCGGAAGATATTCGTCAACCGCAAGTTCGGTGGCGTCGAGCGCCTCGGGCGTCAGGCCCTTCACCGGATAACGGTAGATATGTTTGATCTCGGCCTTCATGGGAGGGCAAGGCTTGCCCTTTCATCGCCCGCCGTCAACGCTTGAAATATTAATCTGCTCCGCGATTGCATGCGTGGCGCCATAACCCTATTTCAGTTGCGGGAATAGACGGTCTATTGCCCTGCACATTGCCGCCGCAAGCAACTATTGTTTGCATGGGATGTGCACTAACCCTTGAGAGGGGCGGCCGGTTCGCCGATTATCGGGAACGCACCGCTCTGTCGCCAAAGGACGGGACAGATGGAATTTGAAAAATTTACCGAACGCGCGCGTGGCTTCATTCAAAGCGCGCAGTCGCTTGCCATACGTGAAACCCACCAGCAGTTCACGCCGCTGCACCTTCTCAAGGTGCTGCTTGACGACAAGGAAGGCCTTGCCGCCTCGCTGATCGAAACCGCGGGCGGCAACGCCCAGCGCGCACTCCGCCTGACCGAGGGCGAACTGAAGCGTCTGACCAAGGTCGAAAGCGACACGGTGCAGATTTACCTGGCGTCGGAAACGGCCAAGCTGTTCGACCAGGCGCAGGAGATCGCCGACAAGGCTGGCGACAGCTTCGTCACGGTCGAGATGCTGCTGCTCGCCATGGTCATGGCCCAGGGCACCAAGGCCGCCGACATCCTGAAGGAAGCCGGGATCAAGCCGCAGGACCTGAACACGGCGATCAAGGAATTCCGCAAGGGCCGGGCCGCCAATTCGGCCAATGCCGAGGACGCCTATGACGCGCTCAAGAAATATGCCCGCGACCTGACCCAGGCGGCCATGGACGGCAAGCTCGACCCGGTGATCGGCCGCGACGAGGAAATCCGCCGGGCCATCCAGGTGCTGTCACGCCGGACCAAGAACAACCCGGTGCTGATCGGGGAGCCCGGCGTCGGCAAGACCGCCATCGTCGAGGGCTTGGCGCTGCGCATCGTCAACGGCGACGTGCCGGAAAATTTGAAGCAGAAGCGCCTGATGGTCCTCGACCTGGGGGCCCTGGTCGCGGGGGCGAAATTCCGCGGCGAGTTCGAGGAACGCCTGAAGGCGGTCCTGGCCGAGGTCACGGCGGCGGCCGGGCAGATCATCCTGTTCATCGACGAGATGCACACCCTGATCGGCGCCGGCAAGGCCGAGGGCTCCATGGATGCCTCCAACCTTCTGAAACCGGCCTTGGCGCGGGGTGAACTGCACTGCGTCGGCGCCACGACCCTGGACGAATACCGCAAGCATGTGGAAAAGGACGCGGCCCTGGCCCGCCGGTTCCAGCCCGTGTTCGTGGGCGAACCGACGGTCGAGGACACGATCTCGATCCTGCGCGGCATCAAGGAAAAGTACGAACTGCACCACGGCGTGAAGATCCACGACAGCGCCCTGGTCGCGGCGGCGACCCTCTCCAACCGCTACATCACCGACCGCTTCCTGCCGGACAAGGCCATCGACCTGATGGACGAAGCCGGGTCGCGCGTGCGCATGGCCGTGGATTCCAAGCCCGAGGAACTGGACGAACTCGACCGCCGGGTCATCCAGTTGAAGATCGAGCGCGAGGCCTTGAAGAAGGAAACCGACAAGGCGTCCAAGGACCGGCTCGGCAAGCTCGAAGTCGAGTTGCAGGACCTGGAAGAAAAATCCGCCGCCATGACGGGCGAGTGGGAAAAGGGCAAGGCGTCGCTCGCCGATACCACCAAGCTGAAGGAAGAACTGGAAAAGGCCCATCTGGCCCAGCAACAGGCGCTGCGCGCCGGCGATTACGAGAAGGCCGGCGAGTTGCAGTACGACCTGATTCCCCGGCTTGAGGACAAGCTGAAGAAGGCCGAGGAAGCCGACGGCTCCGTCGTCGTCGAGGAGGCGGTAACGGAAGAGCATATCGCCCAGGTCGTCAGCCGCTGGACCGGCATCCCCGTCGATAAGATGCTCCAGGGCGAGCGCGACAAGCTGTTGCAGATGGAAGCCAACCTGGGCCGACGCGTGGTCGGCCAGCAGGAGGCGGTGACCGCCGTGGCCAACGCCGTGCGCCGGTCGCGGGCGGGCTTGCAGGACGCCAACCGGCCCATGGGCTCGTTCCTGTTCCTGGGCCCGACGGGCGTGGGCAAGACGGAGCTGACCAAGGCGTTGGCCGAATTCCTGTTCGACGACGAGACGGCGATGGCCCGCATCGACATGTCCGAATACATGGAAAAGCATTCGGTCTCGCGGCTGATCGGTGCCCCTCCAGGCTATGTCGGCTATGACGAGGGCGGCGCCCTGACCGAAGCCGTGCGCCGCCGGCCCTATCAGGTCGTGCTGTTCGACGAGATCGAAAAGGCCCATCCGGACGTGTTCAACGTGCTGTTGCAGGTGCTGGACGACGGCCGCCTGACCGACGGTCAGGGCCGCACGGTCGATTTCCGTAACACGCTGATCATCATGACCTCCAACCTGGGCGGCGAAATTCTGGCCGGGCAGGAAGACGGCCACGATTCGGCCGAAGTGCGGGGCCCGGTCATGGAGATCGTGCGCCAGGCCTTCCGTCCGGAATTCCTCAACCGCCTGGACGAGATCATCCTGTTCCACCGCCTGTTCCCCGAGCACATGGGCGGAATCGTGGACATTCAGCTACAGCGCCTGCGCAAGCTGCTGGTTGATCGCCACATCGCGCTGGAGCTTGATGGAGCGGCAAAGGACTGGCTTGCTGAAAAAGGCTACGATCCGGTCTATGGTGCCCGCCCGCTCAAGCGGGTGATTCAGAAGGATTTGCAGAATCCCCTGGCGTCCATGATCCTGGAAGGGACCGTCGCCGACGGCTCCAAGATCGTGGTTTCTGCCGAGGGCGGCAAGCTGACCATCAACGGCAAGGCAGTGGAGGCGGAAGCGGCCTGATGAACATGACACCTGCATCGGCCCCGCATTGTCCCGTCTGTGACGGGGCCGAGCAGGCGTTCGAAATGTCGGCCCGCGGTCACGATCTCTACCGCTGCGGCGTCTGCGATACGATCTACGTACATGGCCTGCCGTCCAATGCGGACGTCGCGGCCATGTACGACGATTCCTACGACGGCGCGACCACGGGCTACTTCGCCAAGGTCGACAAGAAGATGCGCCGCTCGCGCGGCCGCATTCGCCAGCTCAAGAAACTGGTGCCGCCGGGGGCGCGGTTCCTCGACGTCGGCTGCAACGGCGGCTTCGTGGTCGAGGCCGCCCGCGAGGCCGGCCTCGACGCCTGGGGGCTCGAGGTCGACGGCGTGTCCCTGGCCTATGCCCGAGAGCATTATCCCAAGAACCAGTATTTTCTCGGCCTGGTCGAGGACTTCCAGCCGGACCAGGGGTTCGACCTGATCTATACCTCCGAGGTCATCGAGCATGTCGCCGACGTGCGGCCGTTCATGGCGGCGATCGTGCGGCTCTTGAACCCGGGCGGCGTGGTCTATGTGACGACGCCCGACATCAGCCATTGGCGGCGGCCTCGCGACCTGGACCGATGGGACGGCTTCAACCCGCCGGTCCATTGCGTCTATTTCAACCCGGCCAGCATGCGCCGTCTGCTGGAAAGCCTGGGGCTTGAGGTGGTGAAGAAGCTGCCGGCCTTCAAACCGGGCATGAAATTCATCGCGCGGAAGTCGCGTTAACCGTCATACCCCTGTGATCTCAATCACTGTAACGGTCCCGGAATGATATTAGTCTGATCCTCAGAAAGGATCGGCTACATGGCTGACGTGACTCTCACCAAAGGCGTTCGGGCCAATCTGCTGCAATTGCAGCGGAACGAGGCCTTGCGTCTGCAGGTCGCCGACCGCCTGACCACGGGGCGGCGGGTCAACCGCGTCGCCGACGATCCCCAGGATTTCTACGCCGGTCGCGCGGTGGCCAGCCGGGTCGGCGATTTGTTCGACCTCAAGTCCGGCATCAGCCAGGCCTTGTCGTCGGCCGAGGCCGCGTCGGGCGGCCTGCATGCGGTCGAGGATCTGACCCGCCAACTGCGCGGCATCGCCACGGCCGCCAAGGGCGGCACGGCGGAACAGCGTCAGACGGCGGTGGAACAGTTCGATCGGATCAGGGCGCAGCTCAGCAGCCTTGCCGGCGATGCCTCCTACGCCGGGGTCAGCCTGATCGACGATCCGGCGGACGACCAGACGACGCCGGTCGGCGATCTGTCCGGCGCCGAGATCACGGTCAAGGGTGGGCCGTCTTCATCGGAGGCGCTCGGCATCGGCACGGCCGCCGGTGATTACAACGGCTTCGCCACGGATGCGGATATCGATGCGGCCCTGGCCGACCTTGCCGTCGCGACCCGGCAGGTGCGCTCGACGGGGCAGCGCGTCGGCTCGGACATCGCGGCGCTGACGACGCGCGGGCAGTTCACCCAGAATCTTTCCAACACTCTGCAGGCGGCCGAGGACAAACTGACCGGCGCCGACCTGAACGAGGACGCGGCGCGCCAGATGGCGTTGCAGCTTCAGGACCGTTTCGCGACCGCCGGCCTGCGCTTCACCGTGCGCACGGAAAGTCTGGTCGCCGATCTTCTAAACTCGGGAAGGCCGTGATGCAGATGATCCGGCAACATACCGCCGCCTCGCGCGCCTATGGCCGGGCGCACCATTCGGTGATTTCCGGCCGCCCGGCCGAGGCCGAGGCCTTTGCCCGCGCCGCCGCCCTACTGCGCGAGGCCGCCGAACAGCCCCATGACCGGGCCGTCCTGGTTCGGGCCCTCGGCTATAATCAGAAACTCTGGACCATCGTGCAGACCGAGGCCTCGGATCCGGGCCACCCCGCGCCGGCGGACATGCGGGACGACATGCTGTCCCTTGCCCGGTTCATGGACCGCGCCACGGCGGCGGCACTCTCGGCGTCGCATCCTGATCTGGACGGCATGATCGCGATCAATGCCAGTCTCTCCTCCGGCCTGTTCGGCCGCCCCGCCTAGGCGCTGTGTCAGGTCCGGCCAGCGAGGGCGTAATCCCGCGCCACCTTGGCGAACCTGAACCGGAAATAAATCCTTGAATATCCCGGCCTTGCCCGCATCCCGGGCGTTATGCGCCGAGGAAACCTTTGACGTGATTCAGGAACAGCGCGGGCGCTTCCGCATGGGCCCAATGGCCGACGCCGGGCAGAACCTCGACGCGGGCGGCGGGGAACAGGCGTTCGATTTCGGCGTGATGGTGCGGGCCGATGTAGTCCGATGCCCCGCCGGCCAGGAACAGGGCCGGGCCCCGGTAGCTGTGGCCGTGGGGCGGCGGCTCGAAGTCCAGCAGATCTTCCATGGCCGCGCTCAGGGCGTCCAGGTTGACCCGCCATTTGAAGCCCCCGTCCCCGCTTTCCAGATTTTGCAGCAGGAACGCGCGGATGCCGGGGTTCGGCTCCGTTGGCGTCAGCCCGGCGTCCGCGTCCTTGCGCGAGGCGATTCGGCTCAGGTCCATGGCGCGGAGCGCCTCGACGTAATGGATGAAGGTGCCGGGCGAGGGGGCGGGCGCGATGTCGACCACGGTCAGGCTGCCGACCAGTTCGGGATGGGCGAGCGCCAGGGTCATGGCCGCCTTGCCGCCCATGGAATGACCAATCACGTCGGCCGGCCCCAGGCCATGGGTGTGGATGAAATGCGCCACGTCGGCGGCCAGGGCGGGATAGGTCATGGCCGCGTCCCACGGGCTTTCGCCGTGATTGCGCAGGTCCAGGCAAAGCACCCGGCGGTGGGCGGAAAGGGCCTTGGCGATGGCCCCCCAATTGCGCTTGGAGCCGAACAGGCCGTGCAGGATCACCAGCGGCTTGCCGGCGCCGCTGTCGGTGAAGGCGAGGGGGAGAGGGGTTGGGTCCGCCATGAGGGCTCCGCCTGATCCTTGGGAAGCGGCGCCCGGTCGGATTATCGGGCGTCCGCCACGTCGCGTTGTCTGTCGGTCTTCTGGTTATCGTCCAGGCGGGCGAACTGCAAGTCCATCTGGTCCTTGGCGGCCAGGAAGCGGGCCAGTTCCTTGCCCGTCAGCTTGCGGCCCGACGGCATGCGCACGCTTAAGGGATTGACCTGTCCACCGTCGACCAGGATCTCGTAATGCAGGTGCGGGCCCGTGGACCGGCCGGTGGTGCCGACATAGCCGATGACCTCGCCCTGGCGTACCCGCTTGCCCTGGCCCATGCCGCGGGCGAAGCCCTTCATATGGGCATAGGCCGTGTGGTAGCGCCCGTTGTGGCGGATGTTGATGTAATTGCCGTAGCCGCCCTTGCGCCCGGCGAAGGTGACGACACCGTCGCCGGCGGCATAGATGGGGGTGCCCTGGGGGGCGGCGAAATCGACGCCCCGATGCATCTTGTTATAGCCCAGGACCGGGTGGCGGCGCTTGCCGAAACCGGACGACAGGCGGGCCCCGTCGATGGGCGTGCGCATCAGCGCCTTGCGCGCCCCCTGGCCCTTGTCGTCGAAATAGTCGACGTCGCCGGCGGCGGTGACGAAGCGGTACAGCGGGCGGCGGTCGCCGGACAGGGTCAGGGCCGCGAAATGCACGGTGCCGGCATGGACCAGGCGGCCTTCCTCGTCGCGCACTTCCTCGTAGGTGACCTCGAAGGCATCGCCTTCGCGGATGTCGCGCTGAAAATCGACGTCCCAGGAATAAATCCGGATCAGCTCCGCCAGCACGTTGGCCGGCAGGCCTTGGGCCTCTCCCGCCAGATAAAGAGAACTGGTGATGGGGGCGGCGACGCGGGCCAGGGAGCGCTTGACCTTCTTGGCTTCCTTGACGGCGGTGAAACTGTCGTCCACATGGCGTTTGACCACGATCTCGTGGCGGAAGTCCGGCTCGAACCCGAAGCCCAGGAAGGTGCCGGGCTTGGCACCCGTGCGCGGGCCGTCGGGGCCGCCCTCCGGCGCGCGGAAGCGGACCACGATTTTCTGGCCGGGCAGCAGGCGGCGCGGGTCGTAGGCATCGGCGAAGGCGCGCATCGCCGCATCGGCGTCGACGCCGGTCACGCCGGCCCGGGCCAGCACGCCGGCCAGCGTCTCGCCGGCGCCGATGGTTTCCGTGGCGCTGATCACGGCGGGGCCCTGGTCGGGTGATTCCGTCTCGCGGCTGCCGGGATGCATGATGCGGTGGGTGGCCAGGCCCGAGGCCGCGGCCGGATGGCCCAGGCTCAAGGGGGCCAGTGCAAAGGTCGGCTCACCGTCGCCGCCAAGCAGCTTGTCCATATTCTGAGGGGTCTTCAATACCAGTCCGGCCGAACCCAGAACGACACCGAAGAACGCTCCCGCCGCAAGGAGTGTCCGCATACGCATAATAGAAGCCCGCTACCTTGTCTTGCCCAGTCGGCTGTCCGCTACCCAGCCGGACCGCCGTCGTTTGCCCAGTCAGAACGCCGCCGCAACATACGCTGCCCAGGCGGCATGCCAGTTCGTCTTCTCAAAGCCCCCTGGAATCGGCCGGTTAGCCTGTCCGGCGCTGAATTCCCCCGTGCTTTCGCCTAACAATGTGTGGGAGGCTTGATGTTGTCAAGCATCGATCAGGGATTCATTCATAGGAATCAACATTATAGAAGATGACCCTTATATATTGTTTCATATAAGGCGCTTACGGTGCAGAAATCCCAGGGGACTTGCTCTCCGCGCGCTGGGGAAGCCGCTCCGCTGACGGCGAAGCTGCCGATAGGGCGCCGATTTGTCCCCTGGATTCGTCGGGCAGGACGGATTTTTACCCTCCGTTAAGGCCTTGCGCGGCGGATTTCCGGGCTTTTCCCGCCATTGCAATAAAATGACAAAAGGGGTTTGACAGGGCGCGGCAGCCTGCGTAT